>NZ_VTQX01000015.1 GCF_008764295.1 Bacillus methanolicus
ATACCACAGCCCTAATGACTGCGGTAGACCTTAAATTTTTATACTTTCTTATCTTTTAAAAAAGGACAAGTTTTTCACTTGTCCTTGCAGCACACAGTATGATGAAAGATTTCATTGTAGATACCAGTTGCTTCCTCAAGAAAAAGGAACTAAAAGGACTCATAATTTGTGTGAAATGGCTCAAACTTATAAGACCCCTTCCTATAAAAAGTGCTAAATGGTGTAAAAAAACGCTCTTTTTTGCAAAGAGCGTTTTATATCAAAATTCATCCCGGTGAATTCAGATCAGATTTCTTTATAGCAACATTTTATTTTTTATCCAAAACCTGAAACATCCTCCAGATAATGCAGTACCCGAGTTAAAAACTTCCCATTTAGTTTATTTCTTTTTATTGAAGAAGGTTAAAATTCTATGAGACCTAAGCTTATTTGTAATGCTTCGTCCACTTTTTCCATCATCTCGTCATCAAGATGGGTAATCTTATCGGTTAATCGTTGTTTGTCAATCGTTCGAATTTGTTCCAACAGGATTACAGAATCTCTCTCAAACCCATATCGCTTCGCATCAATTTCAACATGTGTAGGCAGCTTTGCTTTTTGAATTTGTGCGGTAATTGCTGCAATAATGACTGTGGGACTAAAACGATTCCCGATGTCGTTCTGAATGACAAGGACTGGACGGACACCACCTTGTTCTGAGCCAACAACTGGGGAAAGGTCTGCAAAATAAACGTCTCCACGTTTAACAATCAAAGGATTATCCCCCGCTTACTAAACGTTCAACTGTGTGTTCTGCCTCATATTCTGCTTGAAAGCTTTCCGAAGCAATAGATAAATTGATTTTCGCCATTTCCATGTAACCACGTCTCATGGACTCACGAATTTGTCTCTTTTTCCGTTCGCGCAAATACATTTTTGTCGCCTGATAAATAAACTCACTTCTGTTAACATTTTCTTGTTTCACATAGCCATCCAATTCAGTTAAAAGATGCTGCGGTAACTTTACCAAGATTTCTGTTGTTGCGCTGGACTCAGACACAAACATACACCTCCACCATCACTACACACCATTTTTTGTACTGTACTACCTTGTCCGTGAGGTTTCCAGTTTTCTCTAAAAGCTCTAAATGAGAAAGTTGTTTCATTCTATCTATACCATATTTTATAATACCATCAATCCACCTAGATGCAAAGGCAATTCATGAATTCTTCTGTATTATCGACCAAAAAAAGCAATTTTTATGCATAAATCATGATAATTCATCAGCAAAAGGCATGTTAATGAAGAATAGCATTCTTCATATCGACCTGTTTGCCATCCTGTATATACACCCTAGGCACCCGATTAGTGATCATGCAGGGAATTTCATAATTAATCGTTTCTAGTTTTTCTGCAATCTCATCGATGGATATCATCTCCCCTTGGTTTACCCCAATTAATGTAACAATGGTTCCAACTGGTAACTCAAAGGGAAGCTTTATCATACATTGATCCATGCATATTCTGCCCACTATTGGCACTCTCATACCTTCAATGAGCACTTCCTGTCCTTGAAGTTTTCGTAACCACCCATCTGCGTATCCAATCGGAAGGGTGCCAATCCATTCTTCCCCCTTCGCTTCATACGTAGCACCGTAGCTGACCTTCTCACCAGGTAAAAGCTTCTTCACATGAACAAGCTTTGTCCACAACGAAAAAGCCGGCTTAAGCTGAAAAGGTAGCTCTTCCTTAATTTCTGGAGAAGGGGTTAAGCCGTACATTGCAATCCCAAAGCGAATACCCTTCAAATAAGGAGCGATGTTTCGCAGCGCTGCTGCACTATTGCTAACATGAAGCATCTTCGGTCTTGTTTGAAAGGCATTGACTAATTCCTCAAACCGTTGCAGTTGCAGCTTGAAATAATGTAAATCTGGGCTATCGGCCGTCGCAAAGTGGGTGAATACACCTTCTAGCTCCATTCTCTTATCATCCATAATAAGTGTCTCAATCGTTTGTACAGTTGGACATTCTCGAACGCCAATTCGACCCATTCCTGTATCCAATTTAAGATGAAGCTTAATTGTTACATCTTGAGCCAATTGAGCTTGTGCCTCTCTAACCCATTCTTCTTGAAAAAAAGTCAACGTAATATTGTTCTTTCCAGCGATATTAATATATTCAGCTCTTGTGGCGCCTAATACTAAAATCGGATCATTGATTCCTTTTTTTCTTAGTGCTAAAGCTTCATCAAGAAAGGCTACCGCTAAATAGGATGCACCACCCTCAATCGCCGCCTTTGCAATTTGGACATCCCCATGTCCATAGCCATTTGCTTTAACAACCGCCATTAACGCAACATCCTTTGGGAGCAAGGACTTCATTTGTCGCACGTTTTCTTTTATGCAATCTAAATCGATTTCTGCCCATGTATCCCGATAAAATTGATTGTGTTCCTCCACCTGTTCCACTTCCTTCGATTCTCCGTACATGCTATAAGACAAATTATTAAACTGAAAGGACAGAATGTCAAATAAGAAAAGCAATGGACCTTAAAAACGTAAACAAGAAGGAACATTCCTGCAAAACTTCCTTTTTCTTGCCGTAGTAGTGTTCGTTTAAGGAAAAAATGCTGCTCATTTTCAAAATCGACAAGGAGACATTTTCCATATCCTAGCTTATTAAAGTGGAAATGAAAAAGGCCCTTCATCACGGAAGAGCCTTTTCTTGAGAAGATTCTATTATTTCACCATGTCTCCCTGAACTTCAACAGACCGGGCAAGCATTAACATTTCTTCTTCTGATAAATCTTTAGATGCTAATGTATAATCCACACCCTGATAAGTCCAAGTTAATGAATTAGAGGACAATGCTCCAATTGTGAAACCGAGATCAACCGGTTCCCCACTTACCGTCGTAGCAGCCATTGTTGTTGGGACCACTGTTGCTTTTTCTTGAATGAGTGTAAAAGATTTTTCCCCATCATATGTTAAAATAACTCTTTTTCCATTCTCCGTATCCATTGGCTTTTCTTCAATAAGCGATACATCTGGAATTTCCGCAGTTGGATATTTAACAGTGAATTCCTTATCACCAAGGTCTGCCATTACTGGTACTTCTAATTGAGCACCTGTCATGTTTTTCGCCATGTCAAAGTCTTTTTTCTCAAAGGTTGCATTGAAATCAGCATTAGAAAACTCAACTGTGACGAGAGCATTTCGATCAGAGTCCATCACTTTTACGGATACTGGCGTTAAATCCTTTTTATTAAGCGTGATTTCCTGTAATGGGAGCATCTTATTATTTTGATAGCGTGTTTTTGTTTCAAATACATAATGCTCCTTAGTTGAAGTAAACTTCGCTTCCTTGTCCTCAATTATATCCTCAACCAGTGATTCATATAAATAAGCTTGACTACTGTTTTCAGGCCAATCACTTTGGAAACGGAAGCTCTTATTTAACGCTGGCGTCAATACAAAGACTCCATCATCATTGCGAAGAATCATTTGACTTTGATCCTTTTGAGCATTTTTCAAATCCACGCGATAGTAGGTAGGTTCCTTATGCCAAATTTCCACATCATAACTTTGAGGCTCAGTCCCCATCTGCAAAGTCATTTGCGCCTTAACTTTGTACCCTTTTAGTTGTTGAAGCTTTCCATTCAAATCCTTCACAACATCCTCCTGTGATTTTGTTCCACAGGCAGACAATACTAGCATTGCCATCAGCCCAGCGAGAAGCAGTACAACCCATTTCTTCATCCTTTCAACCCCTTTGTCTCATTTAAGCGTAGTTAGCTTCAGTGTTTGGAGAGAAAAAGACAGGCATTAGACATTGTAATGTTCTCGCCTACTTGTCTCCCCTATCGCACTATGAATATATGAGACAACCTTCGGGAATATGACGAGCCTTATGCGATGCTTATTAATTTTTTTCAATAACAACCTGTGCAACCACGTATTCTTCACTATGTGTGATAGATAAATGAACCCCTTCATCAAAAGGTTTTCGTATCATTGGTCTACCATTACCATCAGCAGTAACCTCTATATCAAGAAATGATAAATTTTTACCGATTCCTGTACCAACAGCTTTTGCAAAAGCTTCTTTTGCAGCAAATCTCCCTGCTAAAAACTCAATTTTCCGTTTCCCTTTAAGAGCCTCAAATCGTTCTCTTTCGAATGGCGTCAAAATTCGCTCGGAAAACCGCGGTTGTCTTTCAATTATTTTTCCTATTCTGCTTAATTCCACAATGTCAATTCCAATTCCAGTAATCATCAACATCTTCCTTCTCATTTTTATAACTGGACAAACATATGATGCTTATATAAAACTTTTGTTGAAAAGGAGGTCTACAGCGAGCTTCCTTCTCAGATAACGTATATAATGAACATGTATGTAAACGGGAATGATCAAACTATTTCCTAAAACTAAGGAGGTTTTATTTTGTTTGTCCGAACGGAAAGCTTCAAGGAGTTTATCCGCTACTATCCTGTCGTTTCTGTTATTATTTTCTTACACATTATGATTTACGTGCTCACCTCAATACCGGCTATCTTCCCATCAGCTTCGATCTTCGAAAGCTTAATGGGCGTTAATCTTTATATTGTTCAAGGAGAATATTGGCGACTCGTGACACCTATTTTTGTCCACAGCGGCATTGCTCATATGCTTTTTAACAGCTTTTCACTTGTTTTGTTCGGCCCTGGACTAGAAAGAATCCTCGGAAAAGCTCGTTTCATCCTTCTATATTTAGCAACAGGAGTGTTAGCCAATGTTGCCACGCTCATCTTGAAGCCCCTTACCTATACCCATGTCGGTTCAAGCGGCTCCATCTTCGGCTTATTTGGCATCTACCTTGCTATCGTCTTCTTAAGAAAGGAATTAATGTCACGCGAGAATTCTCAAGTAATTTTAACCATTGCGATCATTGGAGTCATTATGACCTTTCTCCAACCGAATATCAACATTACTGCCCATATTTTCGGTTTACTAACAGGCTTTATTTTAGGAGCCATTCAAATTGGTAGAGGCAGAGCATTGACAGAATCAATTCGAAATATTTCATTTCGGCGTTCCAGTTACTCTGCAGGCAGACGACAATTCAATGTAAAGCATCTAATTTGGATCGCTCTCACTTTACTTGCACTGCTCGGTTTGTTAGGAGGATTCTAGAAAAAAAGCGCCTGTTTATCCGGCGCTTTTTCCATCTCTTGAATACCAATGATAAATCGCTAACACATCTTCTTCCTCTAAGTCAACAACACTACCCCCAGCTCCAGAAAGTCCGGACATGACTGTGGCATTGATAGTAGCCAAGTCACTTTTTCGCTGAAAATAACTTTCCTTCATTGATAATGATTGTATTTTGTTTCTTTGCATAAGAACTGTATTCTTCACAATTGAACGATAAGACAGCTTTAATTGATTTCCTTCCTTGTGCCAGCCAGCGTCCCGATAACATAAGTATCCCCATAATGCCAAAAACGGAAGGAGCACAAGCGTTAATAATCCCCATAGTTGAAAAAAATAAAGACAGATAGGGACTACTGGAATCAATATGAGCGTTCCTCTGATGATATACCTTTTTAACGCCCTTCTTGGTGCTGGTGCTATTTCATTTGAGACAATATAGCCTGGAATATTCTCTTCAATGATGTCACGGATGCTCGCTTTTTTAATAAATGGAAGAATATTAGCTGAAGAACCTTCCGTATCTCCTACTGAACCGCCAGCACTTTCAATATAAACACTTGCATAGCCTAATGGCTGTCTAAGCCAATTTTCACTAATCCTGATCCCTTGGATGCGGTTAAGGGGAATGGTCAGCTGTCGCTTTTCTAACAGCCCTCTAGTTACAATTAAATCATTGTCCACCTTTTTTAATATGAAATTCCCATATTTAAGGATCATTCCTACAACAGCCACGATCCATGCGAAAACAAAACCAAGAAAAACAAGAATACTTACAAAAACAACACCGCTTGAAATAATCTCCTCTATCTCATGAAAAACCGTTTCATACGGAATAATCTCCTCGAACTGGAAGATAAATGCAAAAACAGCAGAAATCACTACCCCTACGCCACCTGATGTAGAAGCGAGCAACAGCAATTCCTTCATCGTAATTCTATATAAGATTTCCTCCTCTAGCTCAGGCGCATCTTCTGCTTCAAGGCTTAAATCTGTTCGTCCATTTGCTCGACTTTTTTGAAGAATATCTTGAATTTCATTTGCTTCGCTCTTTGTAATCGCCGTTAATACTGCCTCAGCCTCTAAACCGTTTGATCCGGCTGTTTCCACTTTAACTTTTACGAGACCGAACGGGCGATGCAGGAGCCCTTCTGAAAAATCCAAACTCTGAATGCGCTCGAAAGGAATGTATCTTTTTTTGCGCACAAATAGACCATACTCAATGCGCAGCTCATTTTCCTCAATTCTATATGTATAACGAAGCCAGCTAATGATTCCTGAAGCAATAATGATCAACAAGACCACCCCCACTCCAATGAGCGGAAGCCATCCCATACCTGAGCCTCTACTTCCAAAAACACCAATAAGTAGAAAAGGAATAATTAATTCTTTAAACATTTTAAGAACATTCAGCATTGCCGTTATCGGGTGCAGTCGTTTCGGCTCAAACATCCTCATCAGCCACCCTTGCCAGTTTAGAAATAAACACTCTTAATTCCTCTGCCTCATCAAGCTCTAATGCAGGGATTTCATGAACGGTTGCAGCGGTTGAAACCGTAACTGTCGCTAAATTATATTTTCTTAAGAGTGGTCCTTGCACAGTATCTACGTGCTGAACACGAATCATTGGTACCAATGTTCTTCGAGTAATGAGAATTCCCTGTTGCAGTTCAATTTCCTGTTCTCTTACTTCATAACGCCAACGGCGCCATCTTAACGTTGGCAATAAGAAGATCATTAAATATACAAAAATAATGAGTACAAGTGCAGCAACTGCGATAATCCATATTGGCCAATCAAAAATGAGGGTTAAACCCGTCGTGCCACCACATAGCAAAAGCATAAAGATGCTGTAGATCGCTCCTGTTATCCGCCAAACAGGTAACGCCCGTTCAGAAATTCGTTTTTGTGGCTCTAATAACATACATTATCCTCCTAAAACATAAATGCCTATACCCAGTTGTACTTAACAAGATGGCATTTTTAATGTAACACAAAAATATGATCATAATCTTTATACGAAGGAAGCAGGAATTTAGTTTCAGTTTTGTAGTGTTCTACCAGCTTGTCTAGAGATCATTGTACCATAGGCTTTTATTCATAGGCATTGTTTCAATTTAAATAAAGGAAAATAGCCAGTCTTTCTTGCCCTCGTCCTCCAATTCGAACAGGCCAGTTGTTAATTTTGAATAAAAACGATTGGACATAAAAAACTCCCCCTTAGGCAAAACAGATTTTTATTTTAATCTGTCAACCTAAGGAGGAGCTTATCGATTTAATTCGCTATTTCATGACTTTTGCCACAGCTTCGCCCGACTTACTTATAACTGTTTGATCTAGATTTATTATTGCTGCTTTGCCGTCTTCCACCTTGACCCTGACCTTGGCCTTGTCTTGGCTTGTAATTGCCACGCTTACGGTCACGCGAGTCAAACTTCCCTCTTCTATCGTTGTTTGGACGCTTATCTCTTCTTGATGGAAGCGGTTTTTCTTCCGTTAGCTTAACAGGTGTTGTATCCGGCTCTTTTGTTAACATTTTTAACACAGCTGCTACTACAGTAGTAGCATCCTGCTGCTCTAACAATTCCTCAGCAGCATGCTTGTAAAATTGAAGATTATTAGAATCGATCGATTGCAGAATTTTCTCCAATACAGCTTTTTGCTGTCCTTCTAAAGCCTCATCCAATGTTGGCGGCTTCATCTTATCCATTTTTCTCTTCGTCGTTCTTTCCACAACAGCTAGATAAGACTTTTCGCGCGGAGTGATGAACGTCATCGCCACGCCTTCTTTACCAGCACGACCTGTACGTCCAATGCGGTGAACATAGCTTTCAGGATCTTGTGGAATATCAAAATTATAAACGTGAGTAACACCGGAAATATCCAATCCACGTGCTGCTACATCAGTGGCAACGAGCACATCAATTGAACCTTCCTTAAACTTTCGCAAAACAGATAGACGCTTCGCCTGACTCAAGTCTCCATGGATTCCTTCAGCCATATATCCACGTAAGTTAAGTGCCTCTGATAATTCATCAACACGTCTTTTTGTCCGTCCAAATACAATCGCAAGCTCAGGTGTTTGAATATCCAAAAGCCTCGTTAAAATATCAAATTTGCTCTTTTCTTGTACTTCTAAATAATATTGTTCAATTAATGGCACTGTTACCTCTTTCGTCTTTACGCGAACTACTTGAGGGTCCTTCATAAACTTCTCAGCCATTCTTTGAATTGGCGCAGGCATCGTTGCAGAGAACAACAGCGTTTGGCGCTCTTCAGGTGTTTTTGAAAGGATCGCTTCAATATCTTCAATGAAGCCCATATTTAACATCTCATCAGCTTCGTCTAGAACAACTGTATGAATGTTTTCTAAGCGGATGGTTTTTCGATTAATATGGTCAAGAATACGTCCTGGTGTTCCTACAATAATATGTGGGTGATTTTTCAACGCTCTAATTTGGCGATTAATATCCTGACCCCCATAGATCGCAAGAACTCGCGCTCTTTTTCCATAGCCAATTTTATAAAGCTCTTCAGATACTTGAACAGCCAATTCACGAGTTGGAGCAATAACAATTCCTTGAATCACATTAGAATCCTTATCAATCTTATCAATCAAAGGAATTCCAAATGCTGCTGTTTTTCCTGTACCAGTTTGTGCTTGCCCGATCAAATCTTTATTTTCTAAACTTAATGGAATGGTTTCTGCCTGTACTGGAGTTGCCTCCTCAAACCCCATTCTTTTTAATGATCTCATCGTTGCCGGGCTAATACCTAAATCTTCAAACTTCGTCAATGTTTTTCATTCTCCTTCTTCTTTAGAAAACTGCTTAGCGCCTTCAAACTATTCTAACATCCTTCACGATAATTAGAAAAAATCAACCAGTCATCCAACTAATCGAGAGAAGCTAGGGACTTACGATGGGATGACAAGCCCTTCCCTTCTGTGGAGAATCTACATTTCACATAAATTTCCCCTTATCTCTCATAAATATCTATCCGAGATTCCAACCTGTTATCTAAATTCATTTAGAAACCAAAATGGAGCTAACAGTTTTCTTTATTTTAAAATTTAATTTTCGAATCAATTTCATCCTGTAAGCAAATGAAAAAGCGAGCTTTATATGATTATATCCAGTGGCACCAATCAATAATCCACCAAATTTTTTCATTCGCCGCCTTAAAAAATTGACCCCTTTTAAAAATTACATCCCGCTCTTATCTTTCACCAATAGAAAAAAACTTATTTCAGTATTCTCCATCAAATTTGTTCATAATCCCCCTATAAAAATTGAAATAGCAGATCTTCATTACGGGGTTTATTCAACATAACCATCTTTACAGTGGAGGCTTTGTTATATGCCGGTGTTGATTTTTGGCTCATTTTCCCCAGCTTTATAGCATAATGAAAGGCGTGCGAAACCAAGGTTTCACAAGAGATGTGCCATAAATCGTTTAATCAACAATCTGATTTAACAAAGCGAAAGTGAAAAAAAGACATTCTCCAAGTGGAGTATGTCCGAAATGAAATTCTCGATGACACTTTGAATCAATTTTAACACTTTAAAGAATTGAATGCAATGAAAGGAGAGGAAATAGAACACTAATATTTTATATTTCCCTTGTAAATAGTAGGAACTAATATGATTTGTTGGCGTCTTGAAGAAAATCAACAATTTCACAAAAGAGCTTATCCCGTTCGCTACAATGACAGATAAGATGCTTTGACTCTTTTAGGAAAATCAGCTTCTTTTCAGGAGTTGCAATGTTTTCATATAAATAATGTGCACTTCTAGGCGGGACGACGCCATCACTCTCCCCTTGAGCAATCAAAGTCGGGATGGTCACCCGATTGATCAAAGGTTTGATTGTAGCGACAAGCTTTCTAAATTGGAGGGTAGCGGCAATAGGCGTTTCCTTTAATTTTCTAGAATACCTAATGAATAGCTCATTCTCCTTTAAGCGCCCCTTTAATGTATCCTTTACCATTTCAGATACATCCACAAGCAATTGCTTTGGATTTACATAATAGGCAGCTGCACTAAGTAGAATTAATTTCTCAATAGGATAATGAACCGCTAAATAACTGGCAATTAAGCCTCCCATTGAAAAGCCTATTACATATACCTTATCACAGATTTTCAAGAGATTTTGCAGTTCTCGCTCCGCATGCTCAATCCATTGGTTATAACTTATCCCTTTAAGAGCTAGATGCTCACCATGTCCCGGTAAAGTCGGGACGACGATATGCCAATCCGTATTTTTTCTAATATGTGTAGCGAGAGGCTCTACCTCAGTAGGATCGCCCGTGAATCCGTGTATACATAAGCAGCCGATCAAGGAAAACACCACCTCATGATTAGAGTATCAATGGGGATCTACCTATATTCTACACCTTATTCAACAGTTGATACTAGTGATACACTTTTAAAGTGGATTTTAACTTTGAAACTTGCCTGTCAGCTCCATATTCAAGTGACTTAATTGTTCCGCCATAACAGCAATTTGATGAGATGACGCCGCTATTTCATCAAACGTCTTCTTAAATTCACGAATAAATCCGCTGAGATGATGAAGCCTACCGTCATTCGCAGTTACATTCTTAACTGAATCTTCCAGCATTTGAACAAGACTTCGATTTGTCTCGCGAAAGAGACTAGCTTCTTCAATCATTTGCAGAAAGCTGGTGTCAAACTTAACGATCGTTTCTTGAACAGTACCGATTTGCCCTTGGATATGATCCAATGCTTGCTCCGTCTCACTCGCCAGTTTCCTCACCTCTTGAGCAACGATCGAAAAACCTTTCCCATGCTCTCCTGCTCTCGCTGCCTCAATCGCTGCATTTAAAGATAAAATATTCGTTTGATTCGATATTCCTCGAATCGTCTTCACAATCTGGCCAATATTTTTCTGACTGTCACTCATTTCTTCGGTCAGTACTTTTGTCTTTTCTATCAAATCCACAACATTATCCATCTTCATTAAAGCTTCTGAAATGTCTTCTCTCCCTTTGTCCACAGTAGAAATAGTCATCTTAGACGATCTATTTATGCTTTCGATCTCCAGCAGCAGTTCATTTACCACTTCTTCTTTGTTAGCTATCGCTGATGTCGTTTCCTCCGCTGTGGTCGCCAAAGTTGCCGACGAGTCGTTCAATCGGTTTTGAAGTTCCTTTATCTCATTTAATTTCATCATCGATGACGTATATGCTTCAATATATGTTTGAATCCCTATTTGCATATCAAAGGAACAGAGTCTTTGAAAGGATAGATAATATTTCATCACCTCTTCCCATGAAGAGCATTCTTTTGTTAACAACAGCAGCATTTCATTTTGGATAAGGGTATAGGCGCCAATATACCATTCTGGAAACAGTCCAATATGATTATGAACCTTTCCTATTATTTTGCGGCGGCGGACATACTCCTCCCCAATTTGACCAGAGACCATGTCCAGCAAGTATTGCACTAAGGTTATTTTCAATTTTTCTATCGTTGAATGTTTATTAATAATCGCCATTAAATTTGGCATTTCCTGAAGCTTTCCGTAAAATGCTTCAACGATTAATGGCGCATACTTTTCTAAAATTGGCTTTAACTCAGCAAGATTTTTAATGTCATCATCACTAAGACCAACAAATTCAATTTGCCCGCCGACAGATTGCCCTTTTAACTTACTCAAACCTTGAGAAAACGTCGAAAATAACGGCTCTGTTGTTTCCTCTGCATAGGGCTTTCCTTTACCAAATAGTCGAATTGCTCCCTCCTGCCCTCCTAATATACGTTTGAATGGACATCCACCCATGTTCTTCCTCCTTACCATTCATAGAACTTTAGACCTACATGAAGCCAGTATATAGGAACAAACACGCCAGTTCACGATTACATCTTACAATATTATGACTATTATTTAGAGAATCTAAATAAAAAGGGACATTGCATCCATTTAAGAACTGCTTACAGAGCTTTTGTTCAATAAGAAAAGCGCAAAAAAGCAAGTGTCGAAAACCGAGCGGTTTGTCTTCACTTGCTTGTTCTGCTTTGGATCAGCTGTGCCAGCCTTCTCCACACTAGCTCTGCCAAAAATTATTGTTTTTGTAGTTTCTGTACGATCTCTTCCAGCTTCATGCCACGGGAGCCTTTTACTAAAATTAACGTTTGAGCATTTATTACTTTTTTTAACTCTTGCAGCAAAAGCTCCTTATCTAAGAAAGAAAGGGCTCGATTCCCAGGAAAGTGTTCTCTCGCTCCCTTTGCAATATACTCACCCAATTTTCCGTAGGTAAACAGATAATCAATTTGGCTAGCATCAATTTCTTGTCCAACACTATAATGAAATGATGTTTCTTCCGGTCCTAATTCAAGCATGTCACCGAGAACAAGAATTTTTTGTTCATATCCTGATAAGCTTGTCACCAATTCGATCGCCGCTTTCATAGAAGTCGGACTTGCATTGTAAGCATCATTAATTATTTTTTCCCCACTGCCGCCTTCTACAAGCTCCATTCGCATATTCGTGACCTTTAATGTTGAAAAAGCATCATTCATCTTTTCATAAGGAATACCGAAGTAATGGGCTACGAGCATAGCAGCTAATGCATTAAGAATATTATGTGTACCTAAAACCGGAAGTTCAAATTCATATGGCAAACCATTGACTTTGAAATAACTGCCCGTATCTGTCTGTTTAATATCCAATGGATACAAAGTATTGTAATCAAAGCGCCCAAATGTACTTTGTTTCGCATCCCCTTCAAAACTCTTCAACCTTTCAAACAGTAACGGCTCATCACCATGATAAACAATCAGACCATTTTCCATTAACCCTTTGACAATTTCTAGCTTGGCATCAGCAATTCTTTCCCGCGAACCTAAATCCTGAAGATGCGCTTCCCCAATGTTTGTAATGATCACAGCGGAAGGTCGTGCTAATTTCGTTAAAAACTCGATTTCACCAACACTGCTCATTCCCATTTCGAGAACAGCAATTTCCGTATCGGCTTCCAAACCAAGGATCGTTAACGGCAATCCAATATGATTGTTAAAATTCCCTTCTGTTTTTTGCACCTTATACTGCAATCCTAAAAGGGACGCTGCAATATCTTTCGTCGTTGTTTTGCCGTTACTACCGGTAATACCTACTACTTTTACATCCAGCTCTGAACGGTACTGGCGCGCCAGCTCTTGCAAAGCCTCGAGAGTGTTCTCGACAACCATTACCGGCAAATGAAAAGGTGGATTCGGTACGTCCTTCTGCCATAATGCTGCCGCCGCTCCTTTTTCTATCGCCTCTTCTACATAGCGGTGCCCATCAACCTGTTCACCTTTAAAAGGGACGAATAAATTTCCCTTTTCAATTTTTCTTGAATCAATCGTAACTCCGCTAATTTCAATATTAGCAAATTGTTCAAGAGCGTGATCTACCTGGATCATTTTGGCTATTTGTTTCATCGTTTTCTTGATCACCAAAGCAACCTCCAATAAGAAAAGCGCAAGCGCATCGCTACACAAACATGAAAGAGTCCGTCCGTTTGATCTTCCCGATAAACCGCCATCTACAAATGCGATCTTTACTAGAGGCTAATGTTTGCTTTGCGGATAGCAGCCTGCGCTAGACCATTCTCAAATTCTCATATTTATTTGTTGTAAAGAATTATAAAACATAAAAAAATATTACCTTAAAACTTAGAAGGAATATTTAATTTTTTGTTTTTCCTCATACCTTTCAAGCCCAAGCTCAACAAGACGTTCAATAAGCTCTGGATAGTCTACACCGGTATGCTTCCATAGTAGTGGAAACATACTAAAAGGAGTGAATCCAGGCATTGTATTTACTTCGTTAATGTACGCCTGCCCATCTTTCGTAAGGAAGAAATCCGCTCTTACCAAGCCAGAACAATCAAGAGCTTTAAACGCTCGCAAAGCCAGTTCCTGAAGGGTCGCATATTCACTTTCCGTAATTTCTGCTGGAATGATTAAAGCAGTATTGCCATCCTCATACTTTGCCTTATAATCATAAAATTCAACCTTTGGAATAATTTCGCCTGCAACCGAACATTGTGGTTTATCATTCCCTAAAACACCAAGCTCTATTTCTCTCGCCTCGATCCCTTGTTCAATAATGATCTTTCGATCGAACTGGAAAGCTTCCTCGAACGCCCCTGCCAGTTCTTCACGATTTGAACATTTACTGATCCCGACACTCGAACCTAGATTGGCTGGCTTCACAAAACAAGGATAGCCTAGCTCCTCTTCAACCACCCCATATGCTTTTTCCCGATTCTGTTCCCATTCACTGCGGATAAACCACACATAATTCACTTGTGGGAGTCCTGCTTGTGCAAAGATGTTCTTCATAATAACCTTATCCATTCCTGCTGAAGAAGCTAAAACACCGTTACCTACATACGGGAGATTTAAGAGCTCCAACAAACCTTGAACCGTTCCATCTTCTCCATTTGGTCCGTGCAGCAGTGGGAAAATAACATCAAATGAGCCTTCGCTTTGCTCAGCTTGAAAAAGCGTTGGTGCCAAAGCCGTTGGGGGTAGAGCTTCTCCGTGGGAAAATTGAAGTGAGGCCACACTCTCAACTTTTCCATTTAATAATGGTCCCTTAACCCACTCTCCATTCTCAGCAATATAGATAGGATGAATATCAAATTTATCATGGTCTAACGCATTTATAACTGCAAGTGCTGTTTGCAAGGAAACCTTATGCTCCGCTGATTTCCCGCCATACAATAACCCTAATTTTCTTTTCATCAGACGTTCCTCCATTTTTCAGCCGAGCACTACAACTCTAGCTATTCTTAACTTATACCTTCTTTCAAACCTTTCTCTATTTTATCACTTAATCAAAAAAGGACGAGGGTAAGAAGCAATATTTTTAAGTATTTTTTATCTTCATTCTCATATGTATGAAAGTAAATGCTTGCTTTACACCTATTATACAACCAATTTTGTTAAGGAAGCGAATAACAACGATAAGGAGGATTTTAAACAAAAGTAAATTATTTGAATAAATAGAATAATTTAATTTTACTGAAATAATTTTTCCCTCTTAACAGATAGAAAAAAAGAATGTATAATCAATCCATCATACAAAAACACCTGTTTTTCTTAGGAGGACATTATGAAAAAGATCGGATTACTTCCTCGCATTATTATTGCGATTGGACTCGGAATCATCATCGGTTATATCTCACCTGAATGGCTTATTAAAATATTTGCAACCTTTAACGGATTATTTGGGAATTTCCTCGGTTTTGCTATCCCATTAATAATAATTGGTTTCATTGCGCCTGGGATCGGTACGATGGGACGCGGGGCTGGAAAACTTCTAGGGGTAACAGCAGGACTTGCTTATGGTTCGACAATTATTGCCGGACTTGTAGCGTTTCTTGCTGCCAGTATACTCTACCCTGCTCTATTGAAAAATCAAAGCTTTGCCTCATTTGCAAATCCGGAAGAAGCTTTATTATCAGGTTATTTTCAAGTTGATATGCCGCCAATCATGGGAGTGATGACAGCTTTACTATTAGCCTTTACTTTAGGACTTGGCATGGCAGCATTAAAGAATAATGCTTTGCTTCACGTCATGAATGACTTTCGGGCCATTGTTGAAAAATTAATTGAAAAAGTGATTATCCCATTGCTTCCCATTCACATTTTCGGGATATTCTCCAATATGACCTTTGGCGGTCAGGTTGGCGACATCATGAGTGTATTTGCTAAAGTGTTCGTCATGATAATTGCACTCCATATTCTCTATTTGGTGCTGCAATATTCCATAGCAGGCACGGTCTCAAAGCGAAACCCTTTTCGCTTATTAAAAGATATGACACCAGCCTATTTTACAGCGCTTGGAACACAATCTTCTGCATCTACGATTCCAGTCACTTTAATGCACACCAAAAAGATAGGAGCACGTACAAAAACGGCGGATTTTTCAGTACCATTACTAGCTACGATTCACCTATCCGGTAGTACAATTACTCTTGTCAGCTGTGCGATTGCCGTGATGATGCTACAGGGGCAAACCATCACTTTCACTGCGATCCTTCCATTTATTTTAATGCTGGGCGTCACAATGATTGCTGCCCCAGGTGTACCTGGAGGTGCGGTGATGGCAGCACTTGGATTATTAGAAACAATGCTAAGCTTCGATTCCACGATGCTATCGCTGATGATCGCTTTATACTTGGCACAAGACAGCTTCGGAACTGCTTGTAACGTCACTGGTGATGGAGCTCTCACAGTCATTGCCGATAAAATATCTGGACAGGACGCTCCGCCAGAGCAAACCGAAATAGCTAGTTAAATAACTGTAGAAACATACTCTAAATGTTTTGCTCAAAAACGCAGGCATAAACGAGAATGATTGATCCTTTTCATCATACTCGTTTTCAAAGCCTGCGTTTTTTATTTGCTAACAACGACTTATGACTCATTCGAGTGAAACGAAGGTTTCACTCGCCTTTTAGTTATGTTGAAAGGGGAGAAAAGGGAATCAAAATCAACATCTACATATAACAAATCTATAGATACGGTCAAAATTCTTGAGAATAATGTTACATAAATATATAATAAAATAAGATTATGTTACATTAGATCAAAGCTATAGATGAGGTAAAAATAGGAATTCTCCACTTAACATACCAAAATTACTCGAAAGCCTGTTCTTCCCATAATGATTAGTGCCGACATCAAAAGCACAGAGTTGACTGTTCTTCGTGTTCGCGATGTTTGACAGATGAAGCATTGTTTGGCGGCTTCCTTTGTCTACTACTTTCGAAATCCCTCTCATCTGCTTTATTTAAACAGTCCGTGAAGCAGGCTTGACTACTTATATAAGACATAAAAAACAGCTTATTCTATTTTGAGGCAGAATAATAAATAAGACTGCGAAGCATTCTGGAATAGAAGAGGCTGTCAGTACGACTGTTAAAACAAGCTTTGATTATCGAAGAAGAACTCTCCCTCATTCATACAACCGTATTCGAGTAACGCTTTGATTAACGAAAAACATTCTATCCGGTGATGTTAAATACAAGCCATTAATGTTCTTCTTTAGTCAAGCAAACGCCCTATCCACATCGATCTTTTTAGAAAGAGAGCTGATTTTATGACAGTAACAGATTCTTTTATTCTTCTAGCAGCCACATTTTTGATAATTGGGGTATTAACAACAAAGTTCTCATCCCGCCTTGGCGTCCCCTCCCTCGTTCTCTTTATTATGGTTGGGATTATTATGGGCAGCGATGTTTTAGGAATTATTTATTTTGATAATGCACAGCTCGCCCAAACGATCGGGATATTAGCCCTCATTATCATCCTCTTTGAGGGTGGGATTCAAACAAGCTGGAAATCTGTTAAAAGTGTTATCGTTCCTTCCTTATCCCTCGCAACATTAGGGGTATTGCTTACATCAGGAGTAGTGGCTGTTGCTGCTAAATTCATTTTAGACATTGGCTGGTTAGAATCGATCCTCTTTGGCGCGATCGTCGGTTCAACCGATGCTGCTGCGGTGTTCGCTGTACTAAAAGGGCAAAATATAAAGCCGAAAATTGCTGCCACTCTAGAGGCAGAATCCGGTTCCAACGATCCGATGGCCGTATTACTAACGATTTCTGCCATTGAACTCATTTTAAATCCAACCGCAAGTATAATTAATATGATCGGCCTCTTTTTAGTGCAAATCATCGTTGGTCTGCTTCTCGGTTTACTTTTTGGAAAATTGGCTGTTTATGCCTTGAACCGAATTAATCTTGATTCAAGTGGGCTTTATCCGGTATTCGCCATTTCTTTTGCCCTGCTCACATATGGGATTACTGCATTTCTAAATGGAAGTGGACTACTTGCCGTTTACATTGCTGCCATCATCATCGGAAACGCGGAAACAATTGCGTACAAACACTCTATTTTTCGTTTTTCAGAGGGATTTGCTTGGATGATGCAAATCTTAATGTTTGTAATCTTAGGATTACTCGTTTTTCCATCACATCTTTTCACATGGGATATCCTCTCTAAAGGCTTAACAATGTCCCTTATTCTCATGCTGATTGCACGTCCGATCGCTGTATATCTTTCTACGTTAAAGATGGGATTCTCTCGAAACGAAATTATATTCCTTTCTTGGGCGGGGTTAAAAGGTGCGGTCCCAATTGTGCTCGCAACGTATCCACTCTTAGCAGAAGTTGAAGGAAGCAACCTCATCTTTAATGTCGTATTCTTCGTCGTGCTAACAAGCTGTCTTGTTCATGGATCGACCATTACGTTATTGGCCAATAAGCTTGGGCTGACTGGACCGAAAAAAACAACTCCGATGCATACATTGGAGCTAGTTTCACTCGGAAAAGCAGATGCCGAAATGTTAGAATATGAAATTGAAGACGATGCTGATGTGGTAGGTAAGACACTCATTGATATTCCTTTCCCAGAAGGAGCATTGGTCAATGCGATAATTCGTAATGAACAGCTTGTTACACCTACCGGGAACACCGTTATTGAAGCTGGAGATTTTCTCTACGTGTTAACTTCAAGAAAAAACACAAGTAAAATCAAAAAGTTATTAGAAAAGAAAAGCACAGCAAAAGTAGTTGATGACGCAGAAGTGATGTAAAATAACAAAAGCACAGTGCGCCTTCGAAGTAATGAAAGCTCGAAGGTGGCCTGCAGCAAGCTTCCTTCATGTCACCTAAGCACAGACAAAGAACGACGACTCTTGACTAAAGGCAGAAAAATCCCACAACCCCAATGCGATTTTTACTCAAATCCGCATTGGTTGTGGGATTTTAATAGTGAAAATTTCCATGACCTTCCTAAAACAAATGCTTCTCCTCTTTATGAGCGAGATCCCCTTCAAGGAGCAGCGTTCGCTTTCCATCCTTTATTGTGATAGTGGTTAAGCTGGTTCCTTCAATAAAAGGTGGCTCCCACACAAATTCCAAAGAACGACCCTTCAAAATCGTCTGGAGAACCTTAATAACAACCCCGTGGGTAACAACTAAGACATTTCCATTCTGATGTGTTTTTTCAAGATCCTTAAGAATAGAATCCACTCTCTGCTTTACATCAACAAAGCTTTCTCCAGTTCCCTTAAAAAGGTGAGGCTTCTCTTCATATAGAAAGTGCAAGTCTGGTTCAGTTTGTTTTATTTCCCCAGTCGTCCGCCCTTCCCATTCACCTAAATGAATTTCCATTAATCTTTCATCTGTTTTCAAAGGTAAAGCCCGATTGCCCATAATGAGCTTTGCTGTTTCTACAGCTCGCTTGCTTGGACTTGCATAGACCATGTCAAAGTCTGTGTTCTTCAGCCTTTCTCCTAACAGTTTTGCATCTCTGACACCGTTTGCTGTTAAATTGGAATTCAGCCGTCCCTGCAGTCTTTTTTCCACATTCCATTCCGTCTCCCCATGCCTTGTTACAAATAGCTTCAGCAACTGTCTCCCTCCTTACTTTAAAAAATGAAAATACTGCCCTGCAATACTAACAAGCTCACTCTCTTTTTCTTTCGGATACATTAATAAAAAGCTAGTCGCCGGACCTCCTGATTTAAAAAAGTCAATCCCATCAGATGTTTTGACGAAATTTAGCTTCTCCAGTTCATAGGCTATCCCTTTCGAACCAATTGGCCATACCGTCACGTCCTCTCTTAAACTAAGCTGATAAAAAAGAGATAGTGGTGCCACTTGATCGGCAAATTCCATTACTTCATTTCCTACTAACGGCAAACCAATAAGAGCAACTTCAGACGACTCTGGTAATCTATTTATTTCTGTTGCCATGCCAATAACATTCAGTCCAACGGCTGACTGCATAAGTGGAAAATTGCTTTCCGTGCTCCCTGTAATTTGTATGTCCCTTATCCCTAACTCTGACAAACCTTTTTCCACCCCCGCAACTAATTCCTCCCACTCGTCTTCACCGCAAAAATTGTGAATGGCCACAGCAAAAGGTTTCGCTCCCGCCGCTAAACACTCCATTACTGCTACTCGAAAAGAAAAATAGCCAACTATGTCGTAGGCTACCTTTACAAGATCATGTCCCTTCATGCCAATTCCACCACTATTATCTGTTGTGATTACGAGGGAATCTTGTTCACCGATGGGAATGACAAGGGCATTTCTCATCCCTTTACCGCCCCTTTATCATACACACCCTTAAAAAAAGAATGTAATCTTGGAATTAAAAGAAGAGCAACAACAGTATTCACTAACGAACCAATCAATAAAGAAGGTAACAGGGCACTATAGAAGGCCAAGCCATAGAAATAAATAAACGGAAGTGGGGCAAGAACCGCGTTTCCGAAAACAAAGAAAACGCTTGCCAGCCACTTTCTTTTCCACAAATACGCAAAACTAAATGCCAGAACTCCCATTTCTACTGCTACAATGAAGTGCAGGGGACCCATAGGCATTCCGCCTAAAAGTGCAGAAACAAAATGACCAAAGGCAGCCACAATTGCTCCTGGAGCACCGCCAAAAAAGACAGCTGCAAGTAAAGCCGGAAATGCATCTAACGCTACACTTCCAATGATCGCTGGAATTTTTATACTCGCACCAACAACAGAAAGGCCAATAAAAACAGCAAGGAGACTAATTTTCCTTCCGTTCATCTTTGCGCTTCCCTCCTCTAAACACATTCGCACTTCTTATATATTCAACGTCCTTGACATTCAAACGGAAATTAATGACACGTGCTAAGGCAAAGAAGTAATCGGAGAGCCGATTTAAATATTGGAGACAGACTGTAGGCGCAGTATCATCCGCTTTTATTAAACTAACCACTAATCGCTCAGCTCTTCTTGTAACCGTTCTGGCAATATGAATGGTCGCAGATGCCTTAGCTCCACCTGGCAGGATAAAGCGCTCTAATTCAGGTGCTTCAGCAATAAGTTCATCAATTTTTTCTTCTAAATAAGCAATTGCTTCTTCCGTTAGTTTTGGTTCGCGTTTTTTCGTAATATTTGCTAAGTCGCCGCCACAATCAAACAACTCATGCTGAATCTTTTCAAGATCCAAAAGAACATCCTTAAACAAGGTTGCATCCAATTCGGTTACAGCCTGACCGACAAAGCAATTCACCTCATCTACTGTTCCATACGCTTCAACACGAATATCATCTTTGTCAACTCTTCCGCCAATAATGCTTGTTTGTCCTTTGTCACCCGTTTTAGTGTACAATCTCATTTTGAATCCTCCTTAATCGTTTGGTTTATGCCATACCAAATCACATCGACCCGCTCACAAAGACCAGTTAAATCTTGATAGATCCAGCCTGTACGATCACGCCAATCTCGATCCGCTTTTTCCATTGGAACAATTCCTTTTGAAATATCTGTTCCAATAAAAATTACCTTACGGGATGCATCTTCTTGCTCCCACCTATGCCATATTGCAAATTGACTCAGCCATTCTTCACGAGAATTCGAGCTTGCCTTCACCCACTGCTCCAACCCCTCTAAAACAACATGAGCAACATGAACATTTTGAATAAACGGTTCTCCCTTATAAGCTGATATCCATTTTGCTTGCGGGAATCGAGCTTTTACCCATTTTGCTTTTCCATTAAAGGCACCTCCCGTAACGAAATGCATCGGTTCCCCCTCCTTAACTGCTCCACATCAAATAACAGCTCATAACCAGTGCCATGAACAATGCGCCAATCCCAAAACGGTTTCTGTATGGGGGCAAATCGACTTAATAAATATTTAATAACTCCACCATGGGTAACGATAAAGGGACGCGCTCCATCTTCCTCATGCACATATCGGCAGATTCGTTCCCAGCCTGCGTCAACTCGATTGGCAAATTGCTCGAAAGATTCTCCATTTGGTGGAGCATGAATAACTGAGTTCTCAAGCCACTTTTGATAGCTTATGTCATCCTTTAATTGTTCATAGGTCTTTCCTTGAAAATCGCCAAAGTGCATTTCTCTAAATTCCATAACGGTTTTCGGCTCCACTTTAGGAAATAACAGCTTTATTGTGTGTAAACAGCGATTTAAGTCGCTGCATACATACAAATCATAGGCTTGCTCATCTAGTTGATAGGAAGAAAGCTGTGTAATCGCCTCCATGCTTAAAGGTGAATCATTCCAGCCCATATATTGCTTCCTTCTATTTCCCTCTGTTAAACCATGGCGAAATAATGTAATAACCACAGTACCATCCATAACATGATTTCAGTCCCTTCCACTGAAGCTCCAAGTACATCCCCTGTAATGCCTCCGAACCATTTCACCACTTTGACACGAATCAAACCATAACAGAGAATGGCAACGCCAACGAGTATAATGAATGGAAGTATGATCCCACTCCAGCCGCTAATAAGGATAGCGGCAATTATGACAAAATAAACTGGATATCCAACTAACGAACGTTTATTTCCCGCTTCCTGAAAAAGAGCAGCCAAACCATCCTTTTTAGCTGAAGGAATCGTCACCAACACAATGCCCATTACACTTTTCCCAAGAAACGGGATAAGCATGATCAAAAAATAACTGGCATACGTCATTGAAGCTAGAATCTCATAAATAAATAAAAATCGACCGCTTAATAAAACAAGAACCGATAAAACGCCAAAAGCACCTGTTCTTGGGTCCTTCATAATCTCTAATCGCTTAGCCTGATCTTGATAGGAGAAGAACGCATCACTAGCATCCATCCACCCATCGAGATGGATGCCACCAGTCATCACGATAATCGCAAGCCAGAGTAAAAATGCAGTTGCTAAAAGCGAAAGTGGTGAATAATTGGTTAAAAAATACAGTAATGCACTATAAAAAATCCCTTGCAGTAAACCGACAAGCGGAAATGTTTTAATACTACTCTTTAAATGTTGATGATCGAGAGGGAGGGCGGTGCGAATCGGTATCGCAGTGAAAAATTGCAAATTCAATAGGAAGCCTTTTACAAATTTCACCCTTCTGTCCCCCAACTGCTTACGATTCTTTTAATTTTGTCCCAATCCATATAGTCCTTTAGCTTGAGAGCTAATTCATCGTATTTCAATTCCTTTAAGTCCTGGCGGTATAATATATTTTTTGTTGGAAGCTGCTTGCTTCGCCGAATTTCATTTAACCAAAAGTTTCTAAACTCATCATTGTGAAAAAGATGATGGACATACGTTCCAATTGTTTTTCCATCTTCACTATAGTAGCCCTCTTCTTTTCCATCCTCTAAAATTAAAAAGGGGCTCCCTTTCTCGATCGGTTCCGTTACGCCAAGATGAATTTCATAGCCTTCAATCGGCCGACTGCCTTTGACTTTTATTGATGGGGCATATCGCCCTTTAAAGCGCACTGTTTTTTTGTCTGCTGTAAATACCGTGGTACTCGGAATCATCTGAAGTCCCTTTAAACGATTGCCAACAACACCTGTGTCAGAACCTGCCACATCAACAATTTCTTGACCCAGCATCTGATATCCGCCACATAAGCCAACGATCCGACCACCATTTTCTACATATTCGGTCAAGCGCCCAGCTAGTCCTGACTCCAGCAAATACGTTAAATCATTGATTGTGCTTTTCGTTCCTGGAATGATAACCGCATCAGGCCGACCAAATTGGGACAGATTCTTAATAAAGCGCACACTCACATCCTCTTCATCATAAAACGGCTCAATATCACTGTAATTAGAGATGTAAGGTAGATGAATAACAGCGATATCAATATCGCCATTCCCATTTCGATTCGTTTGAATCGACAGAGAATCCTCCCCGTCAATCATGTGATTGTGAACATAGGGCAATACCCCTAAAACCGGCACCCCTGTTCTGTCCTCTAGCCACTTCACTCCATCCTCAAAAAGGCTCATATCTCCACGGAATTTATTAATAAAAATTCCTCTTACTCGCTTTCGCTCGTCTGGGGCAAGCAATTCCAATGTTCCAACCACATTCGCAAATACTCCACCTCGATCAATATCCGCAACAAGGATGACTGGGACGTCGGCAAGCTCCGCCACTTTCATATTGACAATTTCCCGATCCTTTAAATTGATTTCAGCCGGACTTCCCGCTCCTTCAATGACCAATACATCAAAGCTTTCCCCTAAGTGCCCGAGAGCCTTTTTAATAACCTTTATTCCTTCTTCGTAAAAATGAGCACGGTACCCTTTGCCCGATAAAGTTTGTACCGCTTTTCCTAGCAAGACAACCTCTGACTGCATATCCGATCTTGGCTTCAGCAAAATGGGATTCATCCATACAGTCGCTTCCGTTTTCGCCGCCTCGGCTTGAATGCCTTGGGCCCGTCCAATTTCTTTACCATCCACTGTCACATATGAGTTATTGGACATATTTTGAGACTTAAAAGGAGCAACCTTTACTCCTTCGAGGGCAAAGAGCCGGCAAAGAGCCGTCACAACAAGACTCTTTCCTACATCCGAAGCTGTACCTTGAATCATCACACCTTTCATACCATTTCCTCCTTCATTACAATAGGAATTCCAGCTTCCACTAAATAAGCCTTTTCGGACCGGGCAACAAGCGTTTGATGCAAATTCCCGATCATTCTACTATATTCCAAAACAAGCTTATTCCCATGGTTAATCCCTTCCCACAATACTTCATTGCTCACTAAAATCAGCTCAGCACAGTGGTCTTGGATCTTTTCTATCCCTTGCAGTAATCTCGTTAATACTTGCGGATTCCATTCTTGTTGAGAAAACAATTCATTGTTTAACAGCGTCGTTACACAATCAAGAAGAACAATATCTTTACTAGTGAAAAATTCAGCTACCACTTCAATCCCTGTTGACTGTTCCCATGTTCTCCACGGCCATTCACTCTCTTCTCTTTCCTGCTGATGCCTTGCAATTCTCTTTGCCATTTCCTGATCACTTGCTACACCAGTCGCAAGATAATGAAGAGTACCACCTAGCTTCCGTGCCTTTTCCTTTGCAAGTTGCTCTGCAAAAGAACTTTTTCCACTTCTGACTCCACCTGTAATAAATATCATTTTCTCCATCCCTTTAACGCCGCAAGTAATTGGTTATTTTCGGCTTTGCTCTTAATGGCAGCCCGAAGCCAATGACCCTCTATTCCCGGAAAATTCATCGTATGCCGAAGAACGATCCCCTCCTGCAATAAATACGCAAACAGCGGCAGCTGTGATTCGATATAGGGCCATCTCAAAAGGTAAAAGTTCGTTTGCGATGGAGAGAACTCATATCCTTCCTTTTGAAAAAAAGCAAAAAGTCTCTTTCTTTCATTCTCAACGTAATCGCGTGTCTGCTCAATAAACACTTCTTCTTTGAGACATGCCTCCCCCGCACGAATGGCAATGCCATTAACACTCCAATGAGATTTATAGTTTTTTAGACTAGCGATTATATGCTTATCAGCCAGTATGTACCCCAGTCGCAAACTAGGAATTGCAAACATTTTCGTCATTGAACGAAGAAGAATAACATTGGCATAGTGCTGCAAAAACGGAACAAGAGAGCGGTATCCTTTGTAAAAATCATAGAATGCTTCATCTATTACTAAATAAGCTTCATGTTCTTTACACCGTTTGGCTAATGACAGCATTTGCTCAAACGAAAAACAAACACCTGTAGGATTATTAGGATTACATAAAAAGACAGCCTCAACTTCATTTAATGGCAACTCGTTCAAAGAAAACTGCCAGTTTTCGTCTAAAAAGTGATAGATAATTTCACAATGATTCGCCCGACAGGCCTGTTCATATTCTGAAAAGGTTGGCTGGATAATGAGGATCTTTTTACGCGCAAATAATCTCCCTAGCAATGCAATAAGCTCTGCTCCACCGTTTGCGACCATAACCATTTCTTCCTCTAGCTTTTCCTTAGAGGCAATCATCTCCCTCAAAGAGGCTGCTTCTGGATCAGGGTACTCAGCAATGTCCGAAAACAAATCAGACCAAATTTCTTTTAAAATTTGCGGTGGTCCTAACGGATTAATATTCGCGCTCAAATCAATGATTTCTTCCGGAATGGGCAGATTCATAGCTTTATAAATATAACGCGGATTTGCTCCATGTGCTGGCCAATTCAATTGCAATTCCTCCAATCCAAAGTAGAAGGATAAATAGTATAGTCGTACTTGTTAAAATGCGATTTGTTAATAGAATATGGGCTTTTTTCAACGGCGTGTAAGCTTCACCCATGCGAGCCCGGTTGGATACCAGCCCCTTATAATAATTCACGCCACCTAGCTGAACTCCCAAAAGAACTGCCACCGCTGCCTCAAGCCACCCGCTGTTCGGACTGGGATGTTTTCTTGCATCCCGCAGAAATATCCGCCAAGCATCCGTTCTTTTTAGCAATAATGGTTTGTGAGCGATTAACATCATATAACCAGAAAGACGACTAGGCAGCCAATTAACGAGATCATCAAGCTTTGCAGAGGCCCAGCCAAATTGGAGAAAGCGTTCATTTTTGTAGCCGACCATGGAATCACATGTGTTAATCGCACGATACACCATCGCTAATGGGGCACCGCCAATAAAAGCCCAAAACAAGGGAGCAGTCACCCCATCACTTGTATTTTCAGCTACGGTCTCTACCGTTCCTCTGACTAATTCGCTTTCATCAAGCCTCTCCGTGTCCCTGCCCACAATATAGGACA
Source organism: Bacillus methanolicus (assembly GCF_008764295.1). GTDB lineage: Bacteria > Bacillota > Bacilli > Bacillales > Cytobacillaceae > Robertmurraya > Robertmurraya methanolica_A. The sequence continues at coordinate 26,766 of NZ_VTQX01000015.1, forward strand.
ACTTTACACGCGCTTCTTGCAAATCACCTTTTTGCAGTGGTTTGTATACTTCAAGAGCAGCTTCCTGCAGGCTTTTTCGAGCAATTGTTGTCGCAATGAATAGACTTTCCACTAAAATCCCTGCAACCACATGTATTTGATAACTCAGCCACACAACACTAGCTGTTGCCAATAATACAGTGAGCACGATCAACAGCACCATTACGGCTCCTTTTACCCGCGGTGAATCCTTTTTATTCAAACGCTTTTCTAGGAAGGAGATAAAAGCGCCCATCCACTTCACAGGGTGGGGCCATTTTGGCGGATCTCCAACAATGGCGTCTATGACAACGGCAATCGTTAACGCAATCAAATGATTGATCATAGCTGTTGCTTCCTTTTGCGACTGTTTTCAACGGCTTCTGTTGTACATTGAAAAACACCTTGACTAATAAGCTTTCCAAGTGGAGTAATCGTTCCAGCAAACTCTAGCTCTTTCCCTGTTTGCGTTGCTGCAATAAGAATACTATCCGTTGACGTTCCAGTGGCGATCGTACCCGTAACCATATCCACTACCTTTTGATTCTCCATTGCCTTTACCTTTGCTTCTGTAGCCGTCATGACGCTTTGGATAAAAGCCTCCTCCGTCAGCTTCCCATTAATAAATATCCATGTATTAATTGTTCCAGGGATGAGTTCAAAAGAGTGCTCAACACTTTTCGAAGCATCGACTGCATTGCCAACTCCTGCCGTCACAATCACAAGTACAGAGAAATCATCTACCTTTAACAATTTATAGGCAACATCCTCAACATGAACCGCCGTCATCATCCCGATTGTCTCCGACGGTTCAAAGCCCCGTTCCCTTAAAAATTGCCCCATTTCTTGACGATGATCGGCGCAATCATAGCTTTTATCCACATGACGATTAACAAAGGTATGGTGCCAGCCCAACCCTGAACCTACCACTCCCGACGACATGGTGCGCAACGGGATTGGCGATTGAAGAGAAATATACTCCTTATTGATTTGCATATAACTTGGTTCAATAACAACATTTGCTTCATTCGCTCCATACTTTGGCAACAATACCATTTGCGGTACAGGAATGCTGGGATGGGGATGCTTTTCAACATCGGTATGATAGACCTCTTTTATTTTTTCCACCTTCACTACTTCATTCGGAATATCATTTGAATGCACACCGCCATTTTCAAGGAGCAAAAGGCGATCACAATAAAGGCTTGCTAGATTCAGGTCATGGAAAATCGAAACTACGGTCAATCCCTTTTCTCTTGTCCATTTCTTTAATAAATCCAGCAATTCCTTTTGGTAGGAAAGATCAAGATGATTCGTCGGTTCATCTAACAGAAGAATTTCTGGCTCCTGAACGAGAGCTTGTGCCAAAAAAACCCGTTGTCTCTCACCCCCGGAAAGGTCTTGAATGCTTTTATGCTGAAATGAGGCTATTCCCGTTTGCCCCATTGCTTCTTGGACGATTCGTTCATCCTCATCACTCCAAGAGCGAAACCACCCATCTTGGTGGGCATAGCGACCGAGGGAGACCGTCTCTTTCACCGTATAGGAAAAAGCTTGTGAAGAATGCTGGGACAAAACCGCAATCATCTTTGCTAGTTCCTTCATCGTGTAGCTTTTAATGGACTGACCCTTTATCGTGATCCTTCCTTGCTGGAAAGGCAATATGCCCGAAATCATTTTCAGCAAAGTCGTCTTACCGCTGCCATTTGGTCCAAGCACTCCAAATAGCTCCCCTTCTCCAACTCGAAATGAGACATTCTTCACTATCAATTCTCTTGCGTATCCACCTGAAAGCTGTTCTACCTTAAGCATCTGATCCACTTCTTTCCGCACTTCGTCTTTTCATTAAAATAATTCCGAAAGCTGGAGCGCCAATTAACGCGGTTATCACTCCGATCGGGAGTTCAATTGGAGAAATGATCGTTCGTGAGACTAAATCAGCCAGTATAAGAAATCCGCTCCCTGTTAAAATGGATAACGGGAGTAAATGGGTATGGTCTGGCCCCCATAACGTTCTTGTTAAATGAGGAATCACAAGACCAACAAAACCAATCGTTCCCGAAACAGCTACCGCTGCACCAGTCAAAATGGAGCCAGCAATTAAAATAATCATCTTCCTTCTCTGTACATTCACACCTAAATGCTGGGCGCGCTCTTCTCCAAAAGACATCGCATTAAGTTCTTTGCTATTGGCAATGAGGATAATGGAGCCTAAAATAAAAAACGGGAGAATAATTTGTATATAACTCCAGCCTCTCATCGACACACTTCCAAGAAGCCAACCAATAATCTGCCGCAGCTCTTCTCCTGTCAAAGCGATTAATAAGGAAATAAATGCCCCTAGGAAAGAACTGAATATAATTCCAGTTAAAATAATCGTTTCAACTTTCATCGCTCTATCAATTTTCCGAGCAAATCCCAACACTACAAATATCGTTAAAAACGCAAAAAGGATACTGAGTAAAGGTAAAGTAAAAGCTCCTACAAACGGGAGCGAAAACTGAAAAAACAAAGTGAGAACAGCACCTACTGAAGCCCCCGAAGAGACTCCTAATGTATAGGGATCTGCCAGTGGATTCCGCAAAAGACCTTGAAAGGCCGCTCCTGCAATTGCGAGAGCCGCCCCCACTAGTCCTGCCAAAATAACTCTTGGTAAACGAATACTTAATACGATATTCGTTTGCATCGGATCAATATGATCAATAGAAATAAAACGGAAAATTTCAGCACCGATGATCTGTATGATATTTCCAATCGGAACAGAAACCGTCCCGATGGAAATACCTAATAATATCGCAATAAGCAAGAAAGCGATCGCGATTATATATGCAAAAGCTCGTTGACCCCTTCTTTTCATGGTTTTCTCTCCAAACTAAGTAGGATTACTCAAATACTTCTGGATAGATCGCTTTTGCCAGCTCCTCAAGCCCCTCTGCAAGCCTTGGACCAGAACGAGTTACAAGATCTGAATGCACATCATACACCTGCTTATTTTTCACCGCAGCTACATCCTGCCAGCCCTCTCTTGAAAGCAATAAATCGACAGCATTTTCTGTATAATATCCATAAGTTGTAATCATGACGTCCGGATTGCGCTCAATGACAGCTTCCTCGTCCAAATTTACCCAGCCTTCTAAATCTCCAGCACCGTTTTCTGCATGAATAAGGGTGAGCATCTCATCCATAAAAGTATTTTTCCCAACAACAAAAATGTCTGGAGCAGGGTTGACCTCAACAATAACTGATTTTGTCTCAGTGATTTCAGCAGCTTTTTCCTCTATTTCTGCAATCTTTGTTTTCATGTCATTGACAATTTCTTCTGCTTTCTCCTGTTCACCTGTAGCAGTTCCAATCATTTCAATCGACTCATATATTTCATTAATCGTGGCAGCATCATTTACAACAAGAACTTTAATGCCTGCATCACGCAATTGCTGTAAGCCCTCCGTCGAATTATGAGCATTTGATGCGTGGGCCAAGACTAAATTCGGTTCAAGGGAAATAATCTTCTCAACATTCATTTCCATACCGCCGATTATTTCCTTTTCATATACTTCCTCAGGAAAGTTATCGTGCTCAGAAACCCCGACAATTTCGTTTCCAAGACCAAGAGCAAAGGCAATTTCCGTATTGCTTGGAATTAACGATACAATTTTCTCTGGCTTAGACTCAATTACGACCTCCTCACCAATCGCATCTGTGATCGTTACAGGAAACGCTTCTTCATTGACATTTTCCGCGCTTCCCTCTGTTTCCTCGACTGCATTGTTTTCCTCTACTGGTGTTTCAGACTCTCCGCAACCTGCTAAGATTCCTATTGATAACATGAGTAATAATAAAATTGAGTACCATTTCTTCATCTGTTTTTCCTCCAAAATTAAGTAGTCTGTTGGTGAGCATAAAAAAACATCTCCACTATAAAGAAATGGAGATGTTGGATTTGCAGCATTGACAATAAATGGCTTCCAAACACCTCCCTATCCTCGTAGGTTTATGGTGCAGTTGAAATAGGCAGGTCTCCTGGCTCATGGTCATAGCAAAACTGCTCCTTCCCATACCGATGTACAGTGGTATTTGCAGCATGCTCCCATTAACAGTGGCGGGACCGCGTTGGATTTTCACCAACTTCCCTTTTAAGTCTAAGAGAAAATTGCCATTTTTCACATCTGGAGTCAAAACTGACACCTAAACAAGCTTTATTTCCCTTAAAGACACCTATTACTGTAAACGAGTTATTTTCAATCTTGTTTAAATGAAAATACACTCAAAAAGTATGAAATTTTCCGTTGCTTAAATTATACACTATTTTGCTTCAAGAAAAGTTAACAAATTGCGAACTATTCCAATACAACCGGAATAGCATTCCCTAATTCAATCCCATTAACAGTGATGTGACAGCAGCGTGCGTAAAGCTTCACTCCAGCAGATTTAGCTTCGTTCAGAGCTTCAGCAAATTTTGGATCAATATGCTTCGCAGCGGTCATATAGGAAAGATCGTTGCGCTGAACGATGAAAAGGATAGCCGTTTCATAATGTTTCGAGAGCTGTGTAAGCTCACGCACATGCTTCGTTCCTCTTGCAGTGACGGCATCCGGAAACATTCCTTTCTCTCCTTCTGCTAACGTTACACTCTTAACCTCTAAAAGAAGTTCTTTTCCTTCTTTACTTTCTAACAGGAAATCCCAGCGAGAATCACTCAGCTTATATTCCGCTCTTTTATAAAACCAGCCGGCAAACTCATTTAACCCCCCCGATTTAAGACCATTCTCAACAAGCTTGTTCGGGAGAGCCGTATGAAGGGAAACAAGGCTTGTATGTGTTTCATTTTCACATAGCATCGCTGTCCACTTCGTTTTTCTCGCAGGATTTTCATGATCCATAAGCCATACTGTTTTCCCTGGTAGTAAAAGTTCCTTCAATCTTCCAGGGTCAGCCAAGTGAGCCACGGCTAGTTCGTCTGTTTCAGGCAATTGGCAGTGGAGAATAAAGCGATTCGGTCTTTCAATAAATGTTGCCTTTGTCAGCGCTCTGGGGAATGGCAGCCATAAGCTTTCTTTTTTCTTTTGCATTTCCTCAGCGCCTCCTAGCTTGCATACATTTTCCATTCACGTGTTTTTTTATCAAAAACAAGCTTTGCATCCGGCTTTCCTTTTGCCATTTTTTCGTACTCTTCGTACATATCATCCATGTTATCAAAATCACCGAGCACCCAGATAGGAATCTCTATCGCCGTTCTTGTTTGAACATTGTCATGAATAGAGATAAGAATTCCCTCTTTCATCATGATCTTCATATTTAGGATTAGCTCCATATGAATCGGAGGAAATGGCCGTTTCTTTTTAATGCCAAGGATACTCTTGGCAAGCTTGCTATCAGTCATTTTCGCTGCTAATACTTCTCCAAGCATATGGTAGAAATCTTTCATATTGCGATAATAGACTTTATTCCACCAACCATCATCGTGGGCTAAATAAACAAAGCGATTGCGCAATTGCTGATAAAAGGGGGTTCGCAAAGCATCTTTCATATGACCAAGGTACAGAAGCTCCGCCAATTCCTGACCTGACAATTCGTTCAGTGCATCTTCTTCCTCAAAATCAACCCAGCAGAAGTCCCCATACCCATAGACATCATCCTTTATTAGCTTTTCCACTTGCTCATGAGGAACATATTCAAATAGCGTATGCAAATTGAACTCTCCATCATCAAAATGATGCTTTAAAAGGAGGACGTTGTTCATGAGGTCTTTAAGCGAGCGGGCAAATTCTCCAAATTCTATCCCATACGATAGGACGTAATGCTTTGTTTCATTCAAATGAACATATACAAGTTCCCGTTGATTGCCATTATGTTTTTTCAAAAGAATAACCTCCGAACCTTTTGATAAGACTGATGATGATTCACGAAACAGACAATGAAGTCCTGTTTATATGGTTTAGAATTATATAACTAGATTTTAACAAACTTTTCGGATAAAATCTTATTTTATCCACGTAATTCTCATTTAGTGAAAATATTCCCTTTTCAACTTAATCATTAGAAAATTATTTGAACGAAGGTTTTAAGCGTTTATTTAGTGGTACAACTAATAAGACAGCCGCTTTAAACGTTCTTGTCGTTTAATTGAACTCAACTTGGCAGGATGCACGAACTCAGGAGAAAAACCCATTTTGTTGAACCACGAAAGACGCAAAAGTATTACCAACTATGTAAATTTTTCACGTTCAATACCTTGACAATAAAAAAATAATTTTACCGTATCAATTCTTCTTATCTTTTTCTATAATAATCACGAGAGTTGATAGCACACTTTGTATTGATAACCTATATCACAAACAAAATTCCTATCAAAAAATGGATCCAAGTAAGTACTATCTTCACTCAGCATTTTCCGGTAAAGGAGCGTGATCTCATGATTCAGAATATGACAGAAGATCAAATCACCCTATATGTAATCAAGGCATTAAAAGAGAATAAACGCAAAGAATTCGAAGCAATCATCGATGAACTTCAACCATATGATATTGCTCAAATTTATGAGGATTTGCCGGAAAAACATCGAACACGCTTTTTATTTTTCCTAAATATTAATGTACTTGCAGATTTAATCCAAGAATTAAACAGTGAAGAACAACTCGACGTCCTCAACCGCCTTGGGATTGAGAAATCTGGTAAGGTACTCGACATGATGGATAATGACGACCTTGCCTCCCTTCTTGAAGATCTCTCTCCTGAAAAAATCGCATCACTGCTATCAGGAATGAAAAAAGAAGAATCGCAAATTGTTCAGGATATTATGAATTATCCGCCGGAAACTGCCGGCCGATTAATGACCAATCGCTTTGTTTGGATTCGCGATTATTATACTGTCAGGGAAGCGGTAGATAAACTGAAGTCTTTTGCCGAACTCGCTGAGACGATTAACTATTTATATGTCATCGACCAAAACCGAAAGCTGGTCGGAGTTGTGTCATATCGCGACTTATTAATTGCTGAAATGCAGGAAAAAATCCGCGATATCATGTATGAGCGCGTTATATATGCATTAGAGGACACCGACCAGGAAGAGGTGGCTCGCCTGATTGAACGCTACGATTTTCTTGCCATTCCCGTCGTTGACAAGGATCATGTCTTAATCGGGATTATTACAGTTGATGATATTATTGATGTCGTCATCCGCGAAGCCAATGAAGATATCGAAAAGCTTTCTGCTTCCGGTAAATCCATTGATTTTGAAACAAAATCGTTTGTTGCTGCTTATCGACGTCTGCCATGGCTTATCCTTCTTTTATTTATCGGCCTCATTTCAGGAAGCATTATAAGCTCCTATGAGGAAACTCTTGAAAAGGTTGTAGCCCTCGCCTTTTTTATGCCGATGATTTCAGGCATGACCGGAAATACAGGAACGCAGTCATTAGCCGTTGTCGTCAGGGGGCTTGTATCAAATGATATTGATAAAAGAGTCATTACAAAGCTTATTTTAAGGGAATTAAGTGTTGGAGTCATTATCGGAATTACATGCGGAATTCTCATTTCAGTTATCGCCCTCATTTGGCAAGGAAACTTTATTCTCGGTCTCGTCGTCGGCAGTTCACTGTTGCTTACCCTTATTATTGGAACATTAGCAGGTACGATTATTCCGTTAATTCTTTATCGTTTAAAGGTTGACCCTGCAATCGCATCAGGTCCACTTATTACAACCTTAAATGACATTTTTTCCTTGATCACTTATTTTGGCATTGCTACCATGTTTCTCAATTATTTATTATAAATCCGTATTGCGGTCGTGCTGAAAATATTAAACGTAGAAACGCTACTTTAACCCTTTTGTAGTACGTATATAGATACTCTGCATCATAGACGTTAGATGGAAAATGCCGATAAAAATCACGAAGATCTCGCTCTTCGTGATTTTTATTGAAAAATTAGAAACCATTCACCCTGTAAATACGTCTTATTACGTGTGGCTATTTCGAGGTTATCTCTGTTAATATTAAAGAATAGATATAGAAGTATAGGGAGATTAAGAGAGACTAGGTGTTGGAACAATGGATAAAAAGAATAAGGTTGCTGAAAAGTTTGACTGGACATTAAGCTTTATTTTGCTATTGTTCTTTCTTACTAGCTGCGCAGCCATTTATAGCGCTCAAACAACGGAACAATATAATGAAAATTATTTTTTGCGGCAAATTATATATTATGCTATCGGGGCCATCATCATCGCAATCGTGATGTTTTTTGATAGCTATCAATATCGAAAGCTAAGCTGGTATTTATACGGATTTGGAATTTTACTATTAGTTGTACTATACCTGTTACCTCCATCAGACTTTACACCGATTAGAAACGGGGCAAAGAGTTGGTTTGTTATACCTGGATTCGGATCAATCCAGCCTTCGGAATTCATGAAAGTCTTTTTAATTCTGACATTAAGTAAGTTGATTGCTGATCACCATGAAAAAAACCCACTTAAAACGACTAGAACCGATTTTATTTTGCTCGTTAAACTTGGGTTGGCGACATTACCGCCACTCGTCCTTATTGCAGAACAAGATTTAGGAACTGCATTAGTAATTATTGCGATTTTCGTAGGAATGATTCTTATTTCTGGAATGACATGGAAAATTCTCTTACCTGTTTTTTCAGCAGGGGCCGCTCTGGTGGCAGCAATTTTTTATATCGTCATCCATTATCCAGAACTATTGGAAAAACATATTGATACCTATCAATATAATCGGATCTACTCTTGGCTTGATCCGGAAAGCTACCAAGGCGGGGCTGGCTACCATCTGTATAAATCACTGCAAGCAATTGGCTCCGGTTTAATTACCGGGAAGGGCTTCGGAGAAAGAGTTGTCTACATTCCCGAAAGCCATACCGATTTCATCTTTAGCGTTATTGGGGAAGAATACGGTTTTGCAGGGGCAAGCATCGTGATCGGACTGTTTTTTATTCTCATTTATCACCTGACTAAGACGGCACTTGATACGAACGATCCCTTTAATACCTATATTTGTGTCGGGATTATCAGTATGATTGCCTTCCATGTTTTTCAAAATATTGGAATGACCATTCAAGTCTTACCAATTACTGGAATCCCACTTCCATTCATAAGCTCTGGAGGTAGCTCCCTTATGGCGAATATGTTTGCGATGGGACTCATTTACAGTATAAGGTATCACCATAAATCATATATGTTTGGCTCAACAAAATGAACTTCATTAGGACGGAATAGAAGCGAAAATTTTAGCCGCTATTTAATTAACAATTAATCACAACATACAACACACTAAAGGAGTTTAATCATGTCAGAATTGATTCATACAATTGAAGAATGGCTTATGGAATATGGGTTATGGGGGCTCGCACTCGTTTCATTTGCAGATTCTTCTTTTTTCCCCATTCCACCCGACGTCTTGCTCATTCCCATGGGGATTGCAAATCCAGACAGCGTTCTATTTTACGCCTTTATTACCACCCTAACATCTGTAATAGGGGCCTTATTAGGATGGTATATTGGTAAAAAACTCGGGAGACCCGTGTTAACTTATCTATTCAAAGAGGATAAAGTTCAAAAGGTAGAACATTATTTTATAAAGTATGGCCCGATGGCGATCCTTATGGCAGCATTAACACCTGTCCCTTATAAGATCTTTACCATTTTTGCTGGGGTCTCTCGTATTCGTCTCCGCACACTCGTCATATGGTCGATAATCGGAAGAGGTGCCCGTTTCTTTGCTGAAGCTTTGCTCATCCTGTTCCTCGGGGCGCAAGCAAAAACCTTCATCGATGAAAATTTTGCCATGATCACGATCGTAGGAGCGCTTGCGATTATAGCCGTGTATTTCATTTTTCTTTACCTCAAAAAACGTAACAATGCAAAAACCCTTAAGTAGACACTTAAGGGTTTTATTTATAATTATTATAATTAAAAAATTATTATAAATAAGTATTGATTTTAATTTAATATTTGTTATAATTAGTTTATAAAAGAAATAGGAGGAATGTTAAAATGAATTTACAAACCGCTTTAAATGTACAAATTTCTAACTGGAGCATCTTATACACAAAGCTTCATCGCTACCACTGGTATGTAAAAGGGCCCCTATTCTTTACACTACATGAAAAATTTGAAGAGCTATACAACGAAGCTGCCTTAACTGTTGATGAAATTGCTGAGCGCTTACTTGCTATCGGCGGACAACCTGTTGCTACGATGAAAGAATACTTAGAAACTGGAACATTACCAGAAACAGGAGATGAAGAAAAGGCAAGTGAAATGGTTGCTGCCCTAGTTTCTGATTACAAAGCGATTAAAGAACAATTAGTCGAACTAGCATCTTTAGCTGAAGCGCAAAATGACGTCAATACAAACGACTTAGCTGTTGGACTAATCGAAAAAATCGACACACATATTTGGATGCTTAACGCTTACTTAGGAGAATAACGCAATCCAGAAAAAGAGTCAGTGAGTTAAATCACCGACTCTTTTATTTTTTCCTCTGTTACACCTTATTGTAGATACAACGATTTTGGACACACTTCTTGCAAAATCAAGGCTTCACAAGCCTTTCCTAGTACTGAAAGGCCTGTGATATGGGAGAAAAGCTTATTTTCCTATCGCTCCATGGATAAAACTAAAAGCAAAAAGACCACCTAGACATTTATATTTAATGGTTTTCCCTTTCCACCCCATTGTAAATCAATCGTTCGTATACTGCGGACATAAGAATCATAAAAACATGAATAATGACATTCAAATATGGAATAGAAAAATTCTTTTTGACCACCCCCGAACGAAAAAGAATGGAATCAACTGTTAGCGAAAACACCAAAATGCCTAATTTCCCCATCCACCTACCTTTACGAATTGACCATGCTGAAAATAAAGAAAGCACGATACTATATAATGGGGCATAGATAAAATGCTCCTCGAGCCGATGTACCCTCCCCTTTCCAAAACGGAAATTCCCCGTCAATGCGGCAAGGTAAATAATATTGGTACCTGTCCCCATAATGGCAAAAAATAAAGAAATAAAAAGGATAAGCGGATTTTGTCGCTGCAGTTGTTCATACCATTTATCACTTAGAAAAAAAAAGATCGGGAGCAAAGAGGACGTATGAAACGGATTCCACCATCTCGTCTTATAAATTTTCAGCCTCATAAACAGCTGCTCAACGAGATGAAAATAGAAAATAAATGCCGATTTTATTTTCCAATTCAGCTTGAATGCCGTTAAGAATACTCCTGTAAACGGAATATAGATCGCTTGTGATAAAATGGCTCCGAAAAAATTATCGAAATAGCGATTTTTTAAGATTTTTGGCTTGTAGCGATAAGCGCGAAATAAATGGAGTACAAAATACTCAAAAATATAGGCCATTCCCATATTCGCCATTAGCAATACACTTAACGTCTTACGATCTTTCTTTTTTATAAAAGAGTAGAGCAGGAGAGATGAATGGATGATAAATAAAAAAATAAACGGATATTTATTTCTGCTGTTTCGTTTCATTCATATCCCTCCTCTTTAGTACTCCTTATTTTTCGAAGAAGACGGGACATTATTCAACATTCACGCCAGATTATACGAACTTTCTTCGTTCAAGCCTTTGTTCTTAAGATAAGCCTTGTTCCTGACGGATCGATTAACTTGATTTCCTCTCCTTCTACCTGAATTGAATCATGTTGATTGCTCAGTCGTGTTATCGTTTGCAACATCTCTTCTTTATTTGGATAAATCAATGTAAAATACTCGAGACCTGCGCTCTTTTCTGAAGGTGGTTGCGCTCCTCTGCCATTCCATGTATTTAAGCCGATATGATGGTGATAGTTTCCACTTGAAATAAAAAGGGCTTGTTCACCATAGCGAGCAACAATATCAAATCCTAGTCCATCACAATAAAACTGTTGGGCAGCGTGCAAATCTGCAACATGCAAATGAATGTGACCAATAATCGTCTCTTTTGGAAGCCCTCGCCAAGCTTCTCCATTCGACTGTTGGAATAACCCCTCCACATCTAAAGGGGCAGTATCCATCTGGACCATTCCCTCCGACCATTGCCACTTATCCGATGGTCGATCTGCATAAACTTCAATTCCGTTTCCATCTGGATCTGCCAAATAGATCGCTTCACTTACGAAATGATCTGAAGCCCCTTGCAGCGGATAACCGCTTTCCAATAAATGTTTTAAACAAGCCGCCAAATCTGCTCGCGATGGAAGTAACAGAGCAAAATGGTATAAACCTGTTCTCCGCGCCTCTTTTGCTGTAACCTGCTCCGGTTCCAAAATCGTCAATATCGGTGTCTTTCCATCAACGGTAAAAACAACCGTTGTTCGGTATTCCTTTAAAACCTGCAGACCTAAAATCTCCTGATAAAACGATGAAGCCCTTTCTTTATTTGTTACTTTTAAATGCACCTGTTCCACATACACATTTGGTGATTGATGAAAATTCATTGTAATTTACCCCTTTAACATTTTTCTTTAACTTCCATTGCTGTAGTTCTTATAAATTTAGTATACTAGGTACTAACAAAAGTAAGGAGTGATCTGTTTTGTCAAAATCAAAAGCCCGTAAATATCGTGAAAAAATTGCTCGCGAGGGACAAAGAAACCCAGAATGGAATAGGAGTCCTTTTGTCTTTGCCGATATGCGTACACGAAAAACAAAAACAAAGAAGGATTATTTGTATAAGACTAAACACAAGAACCAATCATTTATAGATAAAAATGATGGTTCTTTTTATTATTCGCTTTTTAAAAGAAATTGTCTTTGGCTCATTTCGTATGAAAGCAAAAATCAACACTAACATAGAACAAGCTCTATTATTCCTTTTTTGTACTACATAATAAATTTCAGCGCACAAATAAAACAAAATATGATTATGTCCCTTATTTCCTTAGTTTAACTTCCGAATAAATATTATATCAAAATAATTATTTACTCGTATTATTCATCCTACTTGAGGGAAATGAATCGATTAAATATCGCCAAAACCCATATCACTATTTGTATCCGCTTTCATAATAAAAATTCAAAGTTTGTTCAATATTTCACAAACTATTATTTAAATAGTATGGTATTCTACATGTAGATAAACAAATAAGGAGTGAAGACAATGATCATTTGTGAGTGGAGAGCTTTTTCTACAGATACTGAAACCTATACTCAAGCAGATTTTGAAAAGCTGGTTGGTGATGATTTTGAAGCAATGATGTTTAAAGATGACGATCCCATTCCTGCCTATATTTGGACAAAAAATTACGTCTTTCATATCAGAAAAAACTCTAAAATTTTAACTGATATTTCTTTTGAGAAAATTCCAAGAAATCCAGATTGTGTAAAATCATAATCTTTTTTTTAATAAATCTTTGTGAAATATTTCACAATATATCAGGAGGAGATTTAAATGGCTGTTAAAGAAAAGGAGTTACCAAAAGTGCAAACTGTCGCTGAAATGGTTGATCAATTAGTTCAAAACGGGCGCCGTGCTTTACAAGAATTTCGAAATTTCGATCAAGAAATGATTGATGAAATTGTGAAGCAAATGGCACTGGCAGGTTTAGATCATCATATGCCGCTGGCAAAGCTTGCCGTAGAAGAAACAGGACGTGGCGTGTATGAGGATAAAATTATCAAAAATATATTTTCCACAGAATACATTTACCACAATATTAAATACGATAAAACCGTTGGAATTATAAATGAAAACGACCATGAAGGGATCGTGGAGATTGCTGAACCTGTAGGAGTCATCGCTGGCGTGACGCCTGTTACAAACCCGACATCCACTACGATGTTCAAAGCGCTTATTGCGATTAAAACGCGAAATCCAATTATTTTCGCCTTCCACCCTTCAGCTCAAAAGTGCAGCAGTGAAGCCGCAAGAGCTTTGCGTGACGCCGCTGTTCTTGCCGGTGCGCCGGAGCATTGTATTCAATGGATTGAGAAGCCATCTTTAGATGCAACACAGCTATTAATGAACCACTCAGAAGTGTCGCTGATCTTGGCCACTGGCGGATCAGGGATGGTGAAATCAGCTTACAGTTCCGGAAAGCCAGCTCTTGGTGTCGGCCCAGGAAACGTTCCTTGCTATATTGAAAAATCGGCCGATGTCTATCGAGCTGTTAACGACCTCATTTTGTCGAAGACATTTGACAACGGCATGATTTGTGCCTCAGAACAAGCCGTTATTCTTGATCAAGAAATATACGATGCTGCGAAAGAAGAACTACGCGCACACGGCTGCTACTTTTTAAACGAAGCCGAAAAAAATAAAATTGAAAAATTAGTTATTCGCGAGCCACACGGAACGATTAACCCCGATATTGTCGGAAGACCTGCAGCTAAAATTGCCAAAATGGCTGGGGTAAATGTTCCGCTCGATACAAAAATTCTAATTGCCGAGTTAGAAGGTGTCGGTCCACAATACCCACTTTCAAGAGAGAAATTAAGTCCAATTCTCGCCTGCTATAAAGTGCAAAATCTTGAAGAGGGCTTAACTAGATGCGAACAAATGCTAGAATTTGGAGGGCTGGGACACTCCGCCGTTCTCCATTCAACAAATGAAGAAGTCATGAGAAAATTTGGTTTAAGAATGAAGGCTGGACGAATTATCGTTAATGCCCCATCTTCACAGGGAGCAATCGGAGATATTTATAATGCATACATTCCTTCCCTTACGCTTGGATGCGGTACTTATGGAGGAAATTCAGTATCAACTAACGTCGGAACGATGCATTTAATCAACATTAAAAAAGTAGCGAGAAGGAATGTCAATATGCAATGGTTTAAAGTTCCACCAAAAATTTATTTCGAGAAAAACTCCATTCAATATTTAGCAAAAATGCCCAATATTTCAAAGGCTTTAATCGTTACAGATCCAGGAATGGTGAAACTCGGATATGTGGATAAAATTCTCTATTATTTAAGAAAACGACCTGACTATGTTCATTGCGAGATTTTCTCCGATGTCGAGCCAGACCCATCCATTGAAACGGTTATGAAAGGAGCAGAATTGATGGCTTCCTTCCAACCAGATGTCATCATTGCCCTTGGCGGTGGATCTGCAATGGACGCTGCAAAAGGAATGTGGCTATTTTACGAGCACCCTGAAACAGACTTTTTTGGACTAAAACAAAAGTTTCTTGATATTCGCAAGCGGATTGTTAAATATCCAAAGCTCGGTGAAAAAGCACAATTTGTTGCCATTCCAACTACATCTGGGACCGGGTCTGAAGTAACATCTTTCTCCGTTATTACGGATAAAAGAGCAAATATTAAATACCCGCTTGCCGATTATGAATTAACACCGGATGTGGCTATTGTCGATCCACAGTTTGTCATGACTGTTCCAAAGCATGTTACAGCTGATACTGGAATGGATGTGTTAACCCATGCGATTGAGGCATACGTATCCGTTATGGCAAATGATTACACTGACGGTCTCGCCATTAAAGCCATTCAACTAGTTTTTGAATATTTACCGAGAGCATATCGCAATGGCAATGATGCCCTTGCCCGTGAAAAAATGCATAATGCGTCAACGATAGCAGGAATGGCATTTGCCAACGCCTTCCTAGGAATCAATCACAGTCTTGCGCATAAGCTAGGCGGTGAATTCCACATTGCTCACGGTCGAGCTAATGCCATTTTATTGCCGCATGTCATTCGTTATAATGCGACAAAGCCGAAGAAATTTGCATCGTTCCCTAAATATGAAAAGTTTATCGCCGACAAACGCTATGCAGAAATTGCGATGGCACTGGGACTTCCGGCCCGCACTACTGAAGAAGGAGTGGAAAGCTTAATTCAAGCAATTATTAAGCTCGCTGAAGAATTGTACATTCCACTAAAAATAAGAGATAACGGCGTCAATAAGAAGGAGTTCGAGAGCAAAGTCGAATTTCTTGCAGAAAAAGCTTTCGAGGATCAATGTACAACTGCTAATCCTAAGCTGCCATTAGTCTCTGAATTAGCTGAAATATATAAGAAAGCTTGGTAATTCGAAAAAAGGCATACAAGATTGCTACTGACTGAGAGAGGACGCCCATTACATGGGAAAGAGTCCTCTCTTTTTTTCTAATTCTTTGATGCTATTTGCTTCAAGCAAATATTGGGTTATTTTTCAAAAAATTTGTTAAAATGATCGATGAAGAAGATTACAAAAATGAGGATAGCAAACGCTAGAGCATGTTATTCGGCTTAACTAAAACTGAGGAGGAATTCGCAGATGTATGATGTAGTAATTATCGGAGCAGGCCCTGCTGGAGCAAGTGCAGGAATTTTCACAGCAAAAGCCGGCAAGAAAACAATTATTTTGGATAATGAAAAAAGCGTGACAAAGCGTGCGTGGTTAGAAAATCACTATGGTGCTCCTGCCATTTCTGGTCCTGATTTAGTCGAAACGGGTAAAGAACAGGCAAAAAAACACGGTGCTGAACTTGTCGAAGTTGAAGCAACTGAAATTAAAAAGAATGGTTCACAACTAACTGTCGTTACAGAAAGTGGTGAATACGAAGCACAGCATGTAATTTTAGCTACAGGCATGGCAGTTGATCTTGGCGAAAAATCAGGTGTTTCAACAAAACCTGGTACAGAACCGAGAATTAAAGCAATCTTTGATGTTGACCCATCTGGAAAAACAAACGTTGAAGGGATTTGGGCTGCTGGAACATGCGCAGGGGTAAGCATGCATACGATTATCACTGCTGGTGACGGAGCTAAAGTAGCGATTAATATTGTTAGTGAATTAAATGGCGAACGCTACGTAGACCACGATATTATGAAGTAAATCTATAAAAAAGAACATCAGAAAAGAGAAGTAGTTCCGTTACTATGGAGCTAAAAATAGCAGGATAAATTACAGTTTCGTAATGGCCATATCAAATGTTTAAAAAGCTTAGAACGTTTGCTCTAAGCTTTTTAAACATGTCATTTTACTCTATTAAAGCTACTATTGTTAAATAAACCTCTTATCAAATTTCATTTTAAAATAGTAGCGTTCGAGGCTCGCATCCATAAGAAAATGGAATACGTAATTAAAATAGCAATGATGACATAACTAAAGATTGAAGAACCTTGGTCTTGACCCATTAATTGTAAAGAGTTATTTAAACCGTGGAAAGCTATAGCCATGATAATGGATTGATTATTAATAATGAGTAACGATAAGACCATCCCTACAACAAATGCATATATAATTTGTAACAAGGTGTCTTCTAATGATTGCCCTCCGAGAAGCTGTAAAGAATGGGTAATAGCGAACAGGGAACTTGAAATCATAACAGCTTTTTTATACCCTTTCGATAATAGAGTAGCATAAAGCCTCTAAAAAAAATTTCTTCGATAAAAGCAACAACAAAAAGTTGTATCATAAATATTAGGAATACATCCAATAGAGAGGAAGTATTTATTCCTTTATTTCCAATAAAAACAAGCAGTAAAACCAATAGCAATGGAACACCGAAAAGAAACGTCTTTTTTATTGGTTTTAATTTCTTTACTGAAAAATAATTATTCCACTTTCCCTTTATGACTAAATAAATGTAAGTACCTACCGCCAAAGGTAAAAGTCCAATAAACTGTAATGCTGGACTAGTGGGCATTGTTATGGTTACAAACGCTCCGTTTACTGTGAAAAACAAGATTAGTAGCAATTCTAAACCAACTATTTTCAATAAAACTCTTTTGTTGACCTTTAATTTATGCTCTCCCTTCTATGTCTTTATATCTTAGCATAAATTTCCTATTTATTCTTAAGCTTGCTTTTATCAGGCTTAAATCACAAAATGAACTTGCACCTTGCCCACATACAATCACTCTGCTGAGTGCTACGCTATTTGGAGGGCGATTTAAACCTCCCAAAACCCACTTAACCTTATATAAAATAGTCTTTGTTAAATAGAATTGTTGTTAAAATGATTTTGGGCTCATTTCATGTGAAACCAAAGTTTCATATGCCTTTAAGTATAACTGAAAGGTCAGAGAGAGAATGAGCCAAAAATCAACACCGACATATAACAGAGCCATAATAAAAAAATCGAGTACGGAACCTTTGCGATTTCACACTCGATTTTCTAAACTATTAAAATTGTATCTCCTCATTATTCGAGATTCTCAAGAAAAATGCTAGATTATTGCTAACCGTTGCTATCATTCTGTTAGCTAGCTTCTAGCTACTTTATGATCACGTGCTACTAACTGCTTGCTTAACTGTTACAACTTCATATTTCCCGCCTTCTGTACCGACAATATAGTCAGGTTTCGGTTGTCCGAGGTTTGCTTTATGACCAGCAATGTGAGCGTCACTCTTCTCCCAATTCTTCCAATCTTCTTCTGACTCCCAGCGAACTTGCACAAGGACCTCTTCATCACCCCGACGTACTTTTTTAACCATTACCGTTAAATCTATAAAACCTGGTTGTTTTTCAATAATTCCTTCCTTACTGAAACGTTCCACTACTTTATCCGCATTGCCTTCAGTAACGATTGTTTTCCTCATTTGCACAAACATATTTAAGCTCTCCTTTCTACGATCCAACATTAGAAACTATAATTCCATTATAAATGATAATCATTTTCAACTACAACTAATAACACTAGCTACAAAATTGATTGAGACCTGACACAGAAAACATCAAAATTTTAAACCATGCTTTCAGCTATATCCTTCTTTTAGTCAAAAAAGCCTTTATTCTGTATGCTAAGCAATAATAGCGTTCTTCTTAACTTATTTTTATTGGATATATTTAAGAAAAAATACAATGGCATATTTCGGCTAGACAAGCATATGTATCATTTTAGGACAAAAAAATTGGAAAGGGAGTCACCATGACAGGGTTAATTTTCATTTTACTATTAGTGCTTTTTCTTCCTTTTTCGGTAAAAATGATTGAGAAAAATCTTGAGTTTTTTTTATTTTTTATGGGAATCAGTGCCGTGTGGGTAAGCGGAATATGGGAGCCTTCGTTAATCATGAAAGCAATCAAGGATCCAGTAAAAATTACCACCGCTGTTTTTATTGCTGGACTCCTGTTCAAATGGCTAAAGAATCCATTAGAAAAAATGATTAAAAAAGTAAGCGAATCGATGCCCTATCCGTTATTTTTTGCTCTTGTTGTCATTGTACTCGGCCTTCTCTCTAGCATCATTACAGCCATAATCGCTTCTCTCGTACTTGTTATCATCGTGTCTGTGCTCCGTTTACAGAGAACATCTGAAGTGAAACTAGTAATTATTACCTGCTTTTCAATCGGCCTTGGAGCTGCCCTAACGCCAATTGGAGAACCATTATCCACGATTATTGTTAGTAAATTAAATGAGGATATGTTCTTTCTATCGAAATTAATCGGCAGAGAAGTGATTCTCGGTATTATCATGATGGGGATAATTGCCGCTCTTTTTGTCCATCCACAATTTAAAAAAACTCGACTCGTCTCTGACAATCCGGAAACGTATCGAGAAATTTTCATTCGAACTGGAAAGATATACGTATTCGTCATGGGTTTGACCTTGCTAGGTGCAGGGTTTCAACCTTTAATTGATGCCTATATTCTAGGACTTCACGAAAACGTTCTGTATTGGATCAACATCATCTCATCTGTTTTAGATAACGCTACATTAGCCGCAGCAGAAATCAGTCCATCAATGAGTCATCAAACGATTAAAGCCATTCTTCTTGGTCTCATTATTAGCGGTGGGATGCTAATCCCGGGTAATATCCCAAATATCATCTCATCTGGGAAGCTTAAGATTACGAGTTCAGAATGGGCAAAATTTGGCTTGC
The DNA here is from genome assembly GCF_008764295.1 of Bacillus methanolicus. Lineage (GTDB taxonomy): Bacteria > Bacillota > Bacilli > Bacillales > Cytobacillaceae > Robertmurraya > Robertmurraya methanolica_A. The sequence continues at coordinate 46,578 of NZ_VTQX01000015.1, forward strand.
CTTTCGGGCTTATTACGATGGCGATCTATTTTTTTGCCCTCCTCGGAGACAAGCATTTTTAAACCTTAATAGGGGGAGTTGTTCTCCCCCTATTTTTCATTTCAAGTTCGGAAATCTCCCTGGCCCCGACAGTAATTCCAATCTTAATACCCATTTAAAATAGGCCAACAAAATGAAAAAAAGGATAGGGTCCACTGCTGCCGAATGCCACAATGTCCACCAGCCATTGTAAAAATAACCCCATGGCTCAGGTAATAGCGTCAATGCTTCATAACATAAAATGGCCACTGTCCATAAAAAGATATAACGCACTTGCTCCACTCGTTTCTTCCTAAAAGGAAAAAAGCTAAGAAAGAGCATATTTACTGGGGGAATCAGGATTGTATGCGCCAATACCCCTCTCCATTCAACCTCTTTTGAAAAATACCAGTAACCATGATATTTATACTCAATCAGCATATCAAACAATCCTTGAAAGGCAATCGTGAAACTCCAAATATGCAGCGTTTGATTTTGAGTTAAACGGTTGTACTTAAATCCCAAATAATTAAAAATGACAATTGCTATCAATAATCCGATCACGGTCAACAAAACCTTTACTCTTTATTTACAGTTCTTATCCTTACTGTCTTAATATTGGCAAAGTACAGCAACGAAAAGAGCCTCCAAACTTAATCATTTCCATGAAATCCACTTCAATAACTTCATAACCTCGCAGATTCAGTTCTTTGTTTATATTTTTATTTATCGGAAGGCTAATGATCTTCTTATTTCCTAATGAAAGAATATTTGTTGCAAGCGTCGCCTGCTCCTCCTCTGAAACAGCAATTAAATCATAGCGTTTTTTCAAATCTTTTATCTTCTCCCCATGTATTTCCTCTGGATAAATGATTGCCTCGTTAGAAGAGAGAATATTAAAAACACAGTCTAAGTGGAGATAAGCATCGGAAAACGGCACTTCAATGATGTTAAAATTAGGAAGAAAGCTCTGCAATTGTCTAGCTGCTTCCGTGTTCGTTCGATTGCTTATCCCTACATACACGGTTTCTCCATCTATCATTACATCTCCGCCTTCAATTTTACCTTTCGCAATGGTTTGATAAGGAATAGCTGCTTCTGTAAGCTGCTCCTTTAAATAGTTTTCTTCCCCTTGGCGAATATAATTTTCGATGTTTGCTACAAAAAAGTCTTCTCCTAAAACAAAGCCTGTATCACGTGTAAAAACTTGCTCTGGAAACTGCTTGACTGCCGGCAATGAAATGACTTCTATGCCGCAAGTCTTCAATGTTGACACAAAGTGATGATGCTCCTTTATCGCCAGATCGATACTTACGTTCATTGACTCCGGCTGCATGAGAAACTTTGGCTCGCACACAAGAACTTTTTTTAACGGATCATACTCATTAAAACAGCTAATTTTCGACATAAAAAAACTCCTTTTATCGTTCGTGCTACTAATGTAACCAAACTTCAAAGGAGTTATTAGAAGATTTTAGGTAAAAATTAATTTGAGCTTTCTTTTTGTGACGTGGAAAAAGGTTGACTGCTGCTACTCTCAGAATCAACATACAATTTTCTACTTGGGATTGAAAGCAGTACTGATTCTTCTTCAAGAATTTCCAATATAGAAAAGTTAATTTCTTCTTTAACAGCAAGAAACTCTCCCCAAATAGTCGTGTTTGTAAAGAAATATAAAAATATCCCCAACCCATTTTCAGTAAACTGATCGAATTTCACAAAAATCGTTTCTTTATGAACACCCTTATGGTTTTCCAAATACGCTTCAATTTTGTCAACCACTGCTTGAAGCCTTTCTTTTGGGGTATCATGCATAACCCGTAACTGGAACGTAATTTGCCGTTTCCCCATTTCACTCCAGTTCGTAATATTTTCATTTGCCAACGTAGCATTCGGAACAGTTACTACCGCTTGAGCAAAGGTTCGCACACGAGTGCTTCGAAAAGTAATTTCCTCAACCGTTCCTTCGACACTTGGCGTCATAATCCAATCACCAATCGAAAAGGGCTTCTCTGTAATAATCACGATTCCCCCAAATAGGTTGGCAAGAGCATCTTTGGCCGCTAGTGAGAAGGCTAATCCCCCTAATCCTAAACCAGCCACTAAGCCACTCACCTCGTATTCAAACACTTGAGCAATCATGCTGAAGCTTATAACGACAACTACTACTCGTATTGCTTTCGATAAAAATGGGATTAAAATTTCATCTATTTCCATATTGAATTGTTTATTCATTTTTGTAAGTAACAGGGATGAACTTGAGGAGAGATTATACAATCCCCAGCTAAAGAAAAAAATGATCGATGCTTTAAAAATTTTTAGAAAAAGACCTTGATCCGCTTTTAAATATGGAAAAACATCAATAGCTATATATGCTCCCAAAACGAGAAATAACCACTGTATCGGTTTCTCAAACGAAAGGAATACACGGGAGAGAAATTCTGTTGGTGCCTTTTTACTCATTTTCATTAGAAGAGAAAACACATATTTCGCGAATAGTTTTCTAAAGATTAAAAAGAGCAGAAAGATCCCTATGGAAATGCCTACATCCAATAGAAAATCATATTCCAACAATTGTTTCCAACGTATCATACATCAACTTCCTTGTCATACTTCTGTTCATCCCATTATTTTAACGTAAACCATCATTGTTGTCGAAAAATAGATCACTTCCACTCGTCAATGGAGATCAACTCCGTTGTTGAATCGGCTTCTATCTCAAGATCTGGCGGAATACGTACTAACAAAATCGGACCGTCTATTTGGAATTCAGAATTGTACTTTTTATTTCCAGTAAATTGCTCGATCGTAAATTCATTCATGACAATAGACGTTTTCAATTTTTGATATTCCGGATAGACAATCGTAAGCGTCCCATCTTTCAGTTGAACAGCTGGTAAAACAATTTCTTCTGCAACATCTAGCTTTGCGATCGAAAAGCTACCATACGCAAGAACATCCATTTTCTGATCATCTTCCGTTTTTCTTTCAATATAAACAGAGGAACTTTCATCACCGTAGGAAGAAGTTACTCTTACCTTCTCTCCTTCTATCGGAAAACTATCTTCCTTAAGAAGGAGGTTCGAGCCTTTAGCGTAAATTTCTCCACTGTATAGCATCTCATATAGATCATCTCTCGGTCTGTCCGTTATCTCCGGTTCATCTGATTTAATAAAGAAGGCAGCAACAACAGATAGAAGTAGTACCCCGATATATACAACTAAAAGCCAATGGGTTACTTTCTTTTTAACCCGAACGATAAAAAAGAGCAGCGGTAGTGCAACTATGACAGCCATTGGGATAAGTGCAGCGAAAGTCATCGTCTTACCTCCATTCGATTGAGAATAGCAATTGATGCAAAGAAGAGTACCGCAGTCGTAATCAACGTCTTAATCGCAAACAGGACCATCGATGACTCTAAAAAATAAAATTGAAACAGTATCCAGCAGCATGGCATCTCTTTGCATAAATCCATCATAAAACAAGGAACCAATTACAATAACAGGGATTAATAAAGCGAAGCCTTTATGAATTTGAACTAACGTACCGACGAAATAGCCGATCGAGCTAATCCAAAAAACATAGAGTAAGCTCACTGTTATCCCGATCATCATTTCACTCGTCATAACGGAAGCAATATATAAATCTTCTTTTAAAAGAAAATAGGCGACGGTTTGGATTAAAAAGCGCGATAGAACGGCAGTAAACGCCCCTAACAAGCTCGCAGAGAGTAAAAAAAGGATGTTGGAGAGACTGCTGCTCATACGATTCGTCACAAATGTGAAATCTTGATTTCGATAAGGCTTTGTTGTAATCGTAATCGCCGTTACAAAAATCCAAATAAACGTAAAAATAATCACAAGGTCAGCAGAGTAAAACTTCAATTCAAAGTGATACCCATCTGAGGTCCCCATTGAAGATGAACCACCGCCAAGAGAAAATAAAAACGCAATAAATTGGATGCCAACGAGGGAACTAAATGCATCTATATAAGCTTTCATTTTAAAAGCGTACTGTTTTTTCACCGTTTCCACTAAACTAACGTTCGAAGACATCATCGATTCCCCCTTTCGTATCATTCGTGAGATAGACGCATAGATCGCTAGCCTTTACAGGTATAAATTCTACTCCGCCTCTTAGCGCCTCCTCTTTATTCTCTTTTGTAAAATCATCTCTGACAACAGCGTACAATGTGTCTTTTCCTACTTGGCGCTGAAAGATACAGTTGCGCTCTACAAGCCACTTTTGCACGACAGTAGAAGCTCCTTGAAGAGCAATTGCCCATTCTTTTAAGTCGGAAATAGACTCATGTAGCAGTGTTTTCCCATTTTTAATAAGCAGCACGTCCTCAAGAATATCCTCAATTTCATTTAAATGGTGACTGGAAATTAAAATGGTTCGCGGGTGAGCAAGATAATCCTTCATAAGAGCACGGTAGAAATCCTTTCTTACTGCCTCATCCATTCCTGTTGTAGGCTCATCTAATATCGTCACTGAACATCTGGAAGCCAGGCCAATGATCATATTAAACGTGCTTGTTCTCCCTTTTGAGAGTGTCTGGTGATAATGACTCGGATCAAAACTGAAATATTGTAAAAGACGTTGCGCAAGTTCCATATCCCAATTTGGGTAGAAGCTTTGGGCCACCTCTAGTAATTCATGAAGCTGTAGAGCAGGCGGGAAAAACATTTGGTCGTCAACTAAGATGGTGTTTGCTGACGTGTAAAGATTATTAAATGGATGCTGTTCGAATACTCTCACTTCACCGGATGTTTCTTTAATTAAACCAGCAAGTATTTTCACAAGGGTTGTTTTTCCGACCCCATTTCGACCAATCAGCCCTGTAATCTTATTTTCCTCAATGGTAAATGTAAGTCCGTTAAGGACATTTTTGCGAAAATATGCTTTTGTTAAACCGTTGCATTCAATCACATTCATTGACTTCCCTCCTTCTTTCGTGCGGCCTTAATCATCTCTAGTAATTCAGATTCCTTTATACTCAAGCGTTCAGCTTCGAGAACTAGCTCCTGAATAAGCTGCTTTAGCGTACCACTTCTCCGTTTATGCACAATCGCTTCCTTCGCATTCGTTGCTACAAACATGCCTAACCCCCTCTTTTTATAAAGAATTTGCTCATCTGCTAAAAGGTTGAGCCCTTTTGCTGCCGTAGCTGGATTAATCGTGAACATCTCTGCTAGCTGATATTGAGAATACACCTTCTCATCACTTTGAAAGTGACCGTTTAAGATTTCAGTTTCAATCCATTCGGCAATTTGGACGTATATTGGCTTTGTATCATCTGGGTTTAAAATCATGGCCTCCTCCTTTCTAAATTAGTACATTACTGATGTAATGTACTATATTATAATTAGCTCATTATTTCAAGTGTTTAACGAAAACTAATGATATCTCCTAGTAAGACTGCAAAAATAAACGAGCATCAGATTGGTAAATTTTTTCCTAATGGCTCAATGAATCATTTAATGGTACAGTTAGAGGAATACTTAAAAACAAGTAGGTGGACATATGATCGAAGTTAAAACATCGCCGCTCAGCAATGGAGAATTCAATAGAGGAGTTTTTGCGACAAGAGATATAAAAAAAGGTACGCTTCTTCATGAAGCACCCGTTATTTCATACCCAAATGATCAGCATGAGCATATCGAAAAAACGCTTCTTGCCGATTACGCTTTTGAGTATGGAAAAAACCATTCAGCCATTCTGTTAGGTTATGGAATGCTTTTCAATCATTCTTATGAACCGAATGCCATTTATGAGATTAATTTTGAAAATCACACTTTTGAGTTCTTTGCTTTTAAAGACATCAAAGCTGGAGATGAAATATTAATTAATTACAACGGTGATGTCGATGACAAAGAACGATTATGGTTTGATCAAGGCTAAAATCTAAAGGAGTAAGTATGACTAAACGATGGACAATTACTGAAATTGATAAATTTGTACAAAATCATTCGGAAAGTACACTACTTTCGACCGAGTACCATGGTTTTTCACAAAAGTTGCAATTTAAATGTGCCTGTGGCAGCCATTTCGAAAAAACATTTACAAAGTTTAAAAACAATCATCAGCGGAAATGTGAAATATGCCAACCGCCAAAACCTTCACGCTAACAAAAGAATGGAGTTGATTCTATGAGCAAAGGAAAAGGTGGAACAGGTCGCGGAACAGGGAAAAAGGGCTGGACTCGCTGGCAGGCTAGTGCAAACAAAACAAAAAGTGCGAAGCCTTATAAAAGTAAAGGAACGAAGATTCGAAAGGAAAACTCAGAGTAAACCGTTATCACATAAAAGACAAATTCCGTTTGACATCAATTCAAAAATCAATTATTTTTAAAGTACTAATAACGAGAGGGTGACCCAATAAACATGAAGTTCTAATCCTATTTTTCGAAAAGACGAATTGAAGGTTTCAAAAAACACAGCTGACTCGGCTGCTTTTTGTGTTGTCTTCAATTTAGATTTTCAGAATAGGATTGGTTTTCCTGTTGTTGTCCTCACAACGACAACTTCTTTGCGCAGCCATGCGCCTCCTATTCTGAATATAGGAGGCGTTTTTTGTCTCCTCATACTTTTGCAATGGAGATGATCGTATGCTTTTAGAAGCGATTGGCATAAAGTTTTATATCAAGGATCAACTACTATTAGATATTGAGCGCATTCAAGTTAATCAAGGCGAGCGCATCGGCCTAATTGGCAAAAACGGAACTGGGAAGACCACTTTATTAGAGGTGATCGCAGGAAAAAAACAGGCTGATGAAGGAATGATCCAACTGAATAGCACATGTGAGCTTTTACCTCAGCTCAAACGTTCTAACACCACTAAAAGTGGTGGTGAAGTGACGCAAGAATATATTATTGAGGCACTGGCGAGTAATCCGGAAATATTATTAGCAGATGAACCGACTACCCATTTAGATACAGAGCATATTGAATGGTTAGAAAAAAAGTTGAGAGACTGGCAAGGCGCCATCCTCTTGGTATCCCATGACAGAGCCTTTTTAGATACCCTTTGCACCTCGATTTGGGAGCTTGAAAATGGTCGCATTAAAGTGTATAACGGCAATTACTCTGACTATTTGGAGCAGAAGGAGCTTGAATTGCGGAGCCATGCGGCAGCTTATGAAAAATTTGAACAAAAGAAAAAACAATTGGAAGAAGCATTGATTTTAAAAGAAAAGAAGGCAGCTCGCGCAACAAAAGCACCGAAAAAAGGAATTGAATCGAAAAAGGCAAAGCCGTATTTTGCCAAAAAACAAAAAAAGTTGCAAGCAGTTGCGAAATCAATTGAAACGAGATTGGAAAAACTTGAAAAGGTGGAAAAAATCAAGGAAACTCCCCCCATACAGATGGCATTGCCTAACGAAGAAGCGTTCACTGGCAGAACGATCCTCCGTGTCCTCAATGTAGCAGGAGGGTTTGCCAACCGTGTTCTCTGGAAAAAGGCGAGCTTTGAGGTGCGCGGCGGTGACAAACTAGCCATCGTTGGAGCAAATGGAAGCGGGAAAACGACGTTGCTGAAGAAAATCATTGAACAAGACGTCGGAATCACGCTTTCACCCGCTGTAAAATATGGTTATTTCAGTCAAACAATCGATCTCTTAGATTCTGAAAAGTCGATTTTGGAAAATGTGCAAATTTCATCTGAGCAAACAGAGACCTTCATCCGTATCGTTTTAGCACGGCTCCATTTTTTCCGGGAGGATGTTTACAAGCAAGTTAAAGTTCTTAGTGGCGGGGAACGTGTCAAAGTCGCCCTCGCCAAATTATTCGTCAGTAATATTAATACACTAATTCTGGACGAACCAACTAACTTTCTTGACATCGAGGCCGTTGAAGCTTTGGAGTCTTTGCTGATGGAATATAGAGGAACGATTATTTTCGTCTCCCACGACCGCCGCTTTATTGAAAAAATTGCAACAAGAATATTGACGATAGAAAATGAAGAGCTCCATGTATTCGAAGGCACTTATCAGCAATACAAAAATTATGAGCCACGCTCAGAAGAAGAAGATAATCTTCTCCTTCTGGAAACGAAAATCACTGAGGTATTGAGCAGGTTAAGCATTGAACCGAGCGCTGAACTCGAACAAGAATTTCAAAGATTGCTAGCTATTAAAAGAAAAGCGTTAGAGAAGTAAAAACAACAGCACAGGGCAAAAAACGCCCCTGCGATGATAAGGAAAATCGCTCTCCTTCATGCTCTTCGTTGTCTGAACAATTATTGACTGTCTTTCGGCAACTTACGGTGCAATCCACTTATGGATGCTTCAGGTAATTAATCGATGAATCACCTTAACTTATAACAAAAACAAAGGTGATCGGGAAATCCGTCCGATCACCTTTATTTGACCAAAAGTCTATTATTCATGATATTGCTACCGCTGATTCATCCGTCCAGCCTTTACAGACATCAACCCAATCCTCTGCTCCTGCGTATTCTTGAATTTCTTCACACGAAAGTTCAATCGCTGAATTTATGCTCCCGCATGCTGGAAATAAGGTGTCAAAGCGTTTCATCGAAACATCGAGATAAACATCCAAATTATTCGCTAAACCGAAAGGACAAACTCCACCGATCTTATGTCCAGTTTGTGCAAATACTTCGTCAGGAGAGAGCATCCGAGCCTTAAAACCAAAAGTCTGGCGAAACTTTTTGTTGTCTATTTTCGCATCTCCAGCAGCGACCACAAGAATCGCTTGCTTCCCTTCACCTCGAAAGGAAATGGTTTTGGCAATCCTAGCTGGAATGACTCCAATGGCTTCCGCAGCCATATCAACAGTTGCACTCGATTGTTCAAAAATTTGCACATCTTTGTCCCTATTCCATTTCTTAAAATGTTCTAATACACTTTCTAATGACATCGAGTTCCCTCCCAGCTTTTTACCATATAATAACACGCTTTAACGCAGTGAAGCAATCGTTATCAACCATTATTGCTTAACGGCCAAACAATCTACTCCAAAATCCCCTTTTCACTTGCGTGTCAGCTTTTTCACTTAATAACGGCTCTTGCTCTTCCTCTTTTTCTATTAATACTCCTTTTTCCTTTGCTTCCTTAATCCAACTCGGAAATTCATTCAGAAGCATATCGTAGAGCTGTTCATCAGAGATGGCATCGACATCTTCAATATGAATAAAGTTCGCATTATCCACAAATCGACCTTCGAGTGTATCTATTTTTCGTAAAAAATCAAAATTCCCATTACCAATCCCAACAAATTGCCAAAATAGTGGTTTAATAGATGTCCCTTCAATGATTGGTTTAATCGATCTTTTACATCCACCATCATTAATAAAAACGATAAAGGCAGGGTCATCACTTATCTCTTCCTTCGTATATTTCTTGACAACATCCTTCATCACAGGTGGTTCATCGTTTCTACCAAATTTATGTATCAGCTCATTCTCTAGAATGTACCGATTGACATATCCTTCGAAATCTCTTTCCGTTACCGGGTTCAATCTCGAAAACTCGTTATCATACACCCATACATCCAAAGCACCATCATCATCAAATTGTGACGCAACCGCAAGTATGCGCTCCACCACTTTTTGAACCGTACCATTATTGTATAAAGTTCGCATTGAACCTGTAATATCCAGAACCAATCCGACTCGAGCTCTCACTGTCGTCAGTTTCTTTTTTTCCAAAATGATTTTTACCGTTTTCTTTTGCAAGTCAATTGTCGCCATTTTACTCCTCCTCCCATATTTCTTCTATCATAGCGCAAAGTAAAATAAAGGGATTTAAGTAGTGATAATTTGATGCTTTTTTCCTAGAAAAATTATAACCAGCTTTCTGGAGTTAAAAATACTACGACAACAACACAAATAAATATAAACGCAAGCAAGATTAATAGTTTCATTAGCCCTTTTTTACTCAGGCCATTATTTTCAGTCGATTCTTTTCGCGTGATCATTAGTCCAATGATGATTCCAATGATGACAATCGCTAGCAGAAAGTAACCTCCCATGACATAAATCCCTCCAATCTAGTAGATTCTTGAATAAACAACGAATGAGATAAATATTGTACAGATAATTAATGCCGTTAAAATATGCAGTAATTCATTAGCAGCCAATATAAAAAATTCTATTTGCAAACCTAAATTAAAAATAATTAAGTACACTATTAAAGCAATTACAGAAAAGAACATCCCTTTTTCTCTTATCAGCTTCATCCGCTCATCTTTCTGCAAAAAATGTGGTGAGAGATAGCTTAAGCAAAAGCACATTACTGCGAGCGCAAACATTAATAAAAAGCTTGTATTAAACGGTTCATCTGCCACAAGATTGGTAACTATTAGCAAACCTCCAATGGCAATAAAGAACAGACCGAGAATTAAAAATAAGATTCTATTGTTTCGCATCTTTTTTCCCCCTTTTCTCTTCTTCAAAAACAAATAATTCCTCAATTGTAGTATTAAACGTTTTAGCAAGCAGAAATGCAAGTGGAAGCGAAGGCGAGTATTTCCCCTTTTCAATCGAAATAATCGTCTGTCTTGAAACCCCTAATTTTTCAGCTAAACGATCTTGGGACAAGCCAAATTTTTTTCGATATTCAACTACATGATTTTTCAATAACAACCACCTACCCTACTTTTAGTATAAATGTAAAAGAAACTTTACGTCAAGTTCCCTTTACATTCAATCAAAAAAAAGTTCAGAGCTTTGACAACTCTAAACTCAAGAATATCCGGGGTAATCAAGGTTTTCTTATAACAATTCCTTTATACGTTTCATGACTGAATGAATCGTTAACCGATGAAATGAAATGAGCTCGCCTTTAAATACAACTGCGAAAATCCCATAAGGAGTTGGCGACAGCTCCATTAACTCAGCCCTATCTTTAAAATCGATCATTTCCACATCTAGTCCTAATTTTTGCGCTCCTATTTTTATATTTTCGGTCGCAACCTCAACATAAGGACATTGAAAAGAGCGTAATATCGTAAGATCAGTGAATTTCTTTAACCTCTCATCCCAATTGGTTGGGAAGACTGGCAGTGGTGCGTGATCAGCAAACTGATATACGAGTAACTCAAAGTTATAAGGAGCTGTGTCCACTAATGTGAAACCATTTTTCAAAAAAATGTCCTTGCTTGGTGTCCAGGAAGTGTGGGAGTTGGTCACTACAACTACACCATATTTAGACTCTTTTTTGGCATCTTCAAGGCATCTATGAAGCAATTTACTGCCGTAGCCTTTACCTGTTTTGCTTACCCATAAGCAATGGATCACTAAATAGTTATCAGCATGAACAACTCTGGAAGAATGTTGTGCTTCCGTATATTCAATAAAACCGACTTGTTTCTTATGTTCAAGTAACTGAATATATTTTAATCCTTCTTCAAATTGGGCATTCAACCACTTATTTTTATTTATGTATCCCATTGATTTCTTCTTGCTTCTTAAACAATAGCTCCCCATTCCTTCGAGAAATTCTCCGTCTAATTCTATCAATTCCAAATGGGACTCCTTTTTAGGCAACCGGTGTCCCATTTGGAACCTCCTCATCGATACTCAACAGCACGACATCATCTGCCTCTGGAACTCCCCCAAGTACTAATACTTCTGATTTAAAACCGGCAATTCTCCGCGGAGGAAAATTGACTACCGCTACTATTTGTCGTCCGATGATCTGTTCAGGGGTATACCGTTTCGTAATTTGTGCAGATGAACGTTTGATTCCTAGTTCACCAAAATCGATTTCCAATTTAAGCGCTGGCTTTCGTGCCTCTGGAAACGGCTCCGCTTTTACTATCGTACCAACGCGCAAATCCAACTTCATAAAATCTTCAATCGTTGCCATTTTTATCTCCTCCTATGACTTTCATTTTAATGAAGTGAGCAAAATGAAGCAATATTATGACCATTTTATCGCATAATAGAGATTGAGGTGAAATCATGTACAAGTTATTATCACATAATGATTTAGATGGGGTTGGATGCGGAATCCTTGCGAAACTGGCCTTTGGCAAGGACGTACAGGTTCGTTACAACTCAATTGCTGCATTAAATCGGGAAGTGGAATTATTTTTTGAGAATGATGATCCAGAAACGGTTCTTTTTATAACAGACTTATCTATTAATGAAAAAAATGAAAAAAACATAGAAGCCTTTTTTCAATCAGGGGGAAAAGTGCAGCTTATTGACCACCACAAAACATCCTTAAATTATAATCAGTATGATTGGGGGAACGTTATCGTTGAAGATGACGATGGGAAGCTTACTTCAGCAACCTCCCTTTTTTATCACTATTTGATCGAAAAAGGCCATTTATCGAAAACAGAAGCGTTGGACGAATTTGTTGAACTTGTTCGCCAGTATGATACATGGGAATGGGAAAAGAACGATAATCAGCAAGCTCAACGCCTTAACGCACTCTTCTTCCTTGTTTCAATTGATGAGTTTGAGAAAAAGATGCTTGAGCGCCTTAAATCATTTGATCATTTTCAATTTGATGATTTTGAGAAAAAAATTCTAGATATGGAAGAGGGGAAAATTGAGCGCTACATTCGCCGAAAAAGAAGGGAGATCGTTCAAGCACAAATCAACGATCATTTTGCTGGTGTCGTCTATGCTGAATCCTACCATTCTGAGCTTGGAAACGAACTAGGCAAAGAATATCCACACTTAGATTATATCGCTATTATCAATATGGGTGGCAAACGATTGGGCTTTCGTACGATTCATGATCATATAGACGTTTCGAAGATTGCAGAAAAATTAGGTGGGGGCGGACATGCAAAAGCAGCCGGATGCACGCTGACTGAAAATGCCTATAAGTTGTATGTTAGCAACACCTTTCAACTTGAGCCCCTGCATGAGGATGCAAAAAATAACCGTTATAACGTCAAGGGGGTCTCCTTTGGAACACTGTATTTAAATCGCCGCGAAGATCATTTTTTCATACATTCAAACACAAATTCTGAATGGATAATCGAAAAAAATCGCAGGCAATTAGCTCAAACATTCTCCAGCTTTACAGAAGCTGAGAAATTTCTTAAACGTACTGAAGCTTGCTGGTTAACAGATGACGATCATTTTGTAAACTATTTAAAAAATGAAGTGAAAAAACGAAAATGAGGGTTTTTCTATTGGAAACCCTCATTCTTACGAATATTTGACCCTATTTTTGAACGCAAGCAAGCATAATCATACGGGCTTATTAGTCATTTCTGCCTTTCAAAGGCAAAAATGGCTTTGAATTAAACTTGCAAAATTAGATATATCAGCGATTTTTTTCATATATCGGCGAAAAATGAAATATATCGGCGAAAATCGGAATATATCAGCGAAACACCAAAATCACAACCAAAAGGCCACCAGAAAGACCAATTTTATTTTTTTAACAACAAATACATAAAATACGGTGCACCAATTAACGCAACCATAATACCTGCAGGAACTCCATCCGGGTCAACAAGATTTCTGCCAATCGTATCTGCCAAAGTAAGGAGCCAGCCTCCGAGCAAGATGGCTACTGGGATATAAAGCTGATTTCTAGGACCTACTAATGCTTTAGCGATATGGGGGGCCATTAAACCAATAAAGGCGATCCCACCCGTTACCGAAACAGCAGCTGCGGCCAATGCAACTGCAGCCAACAACAAGGTGACTCTTTCTTTTTCTACTGCTACACCTACACCCACCGCTACCGGCTCACTCACCCCTAATAAATTTAAACGGTTAGCACGATAAAGGGTAAAAGGAACCAACACAATCAACCACGGCAAAATGGCCAAAATAAACGGCCAATCCGCACCCCAAATATTCCCGTTCAGCCACTTAGCAATAAAATCGACCTTAAATGGATCAACCGCTGAGAAAATAATAATCATCACACCGGAAAACGCCATGGAAAAACCGACGCCAATTAATACTAACCTTACAGGCTGTAGACCTGTTTTACGATCATAAGAAAAAAGATAAAGGAGCGCTGCCGTCAACATCGCACCAGCAAAAGCGACAACTGGCAATAGATAGACAAATGAGCCACTGCTTACTGGAATGAACAGATAAAAAATAGCAACCCCTAACCCAGCACCAGCGTTTATCCCAATAATCCCTGGATCCGCTAAATCATTGCGTGTAATTCCCTGTAAAATGGATCCTGATAAAGCGAGGGCCATCCCTGCCAGCAAGGTGACAATCAATCTTGGCATCCGAACGGAGAAAATAACGAACTCTTCTTTAAATGTTCCTTGACCTAATAAAGTGGGGATAAGGCGATCAAAAGAAACAGATGAACTGCCAATTCCCATGCCAATGACCGCAGTTGCTATAATCACAATGGTTAAGAGCAATAATGTCAGCCTTTGTTTTTTAACAACACTTGGATGAATCATGTGAATGCTTTCCCTCCTTTACGAACAATGAAAAGGAAGAATGGTAATCCTAAAATGGACACGATTGCAGCAACCGGCGTTTCATATGGAGCGCTAATCGTCCGCCCAAGCGTATCTGCCAACAGCATAAAGCCTCCGCCGACCATAATCGACATCGGAATAATAAAGCGATAGTCCGTTCCCACGACTGCCCGTACGATATGAGGCACCATGAGTCCAATAAAGGCCATATTCCCAATTAACGCGACTGCAGCTCCAGCAAGAATGATAATAATAAAAAACAAAATTGCTTTCACTTGGGTTGTTTTCTGTCCTAACCCAACCGCCACCTCTTCATTTAAGCTTAAAATCGTCAGTTGTTTAGAAAGGAATAGAGCAAACAATAGGCCGATTACAATAAATGGAACAATAACTTGAAGCTGACTCCAAGTTGTGCCCACCAAACCGCCCGCCGTCCACATTGAGACATTTTTTGAAATCTTAAAATAGAGCCCGATCCCTTCAGCTATCGCTGTTAAAAAAGCAGAAACAGCTGCTCCAGCTAACACGATGCGAAAAGGAGAAAACCCGCCTTTTTTCACTGCTCCAAGACCTATAACCATGGCAGTTCCTACCCCAGCTCCGATAAAGCAAGCAATCATAATGCTAAAATAATTAGCTGTTGGAATAAAGGCCAATGTTACCGCTAAAGCGACGTTTGCCCCCGCTGTTAGACCAAGCAGACCTGGATCTGCTAACGGATTGCGGGTCACCCCCTGCATAATTGCCCCTGAAACAGCAAGCGCAGCCCCAACAAATGCTGCAGCAACTTCACGTGGCAGGCGGATCTCACGGATCATTGCCAGCTTGTCCCCACTTTCATTCGTTGCTATGGCAAACCAAATATCTTTCAATGTTGTATCTGCTGCTCCGAAAACAAGAGCAGCAGCAAATACAGCAATAAAAAGCACAATTCCTATTATTAGCTTGTATGTAAATGGAATGAAAGGTTTATATTGTCTCGTCATCCGTCTCTCTTCTTTCGTAGATTTGAACGTATGCATAAAACAAGGAATTCTCGATAAAAGAATTCCTCGTTTTGTTCGTTCATCATTTGCTATTTAAAAAGCTTTCCGTAAAGAATTCCAATTGAAAGTCTAATGTAATTGGATCATTGAAATAGAATTCTGAGGCGTCTACTTCGAAAACTCGCTCATTTTTTACTGCTGGAATATTTTTATAAGTTTCCGTCTCTTTAAAAGAATTATCCACACCATCTGAGCTTAAAATAATGTAATCACCGGAATACTCTGGAATGACTTCTGTTGATAATGCATAGTATCCTTCTTTTAAAGCCATTTCCTTCACTTTTTCAGGCATCGCTAACTTCATTTCTTGATATAAAATCTCTGTGCCACGGCCCCAGTTATCACCAAACACATAGAGCTGTTTATCATATCTTTCAAATACAGATACAGTTGCATCCTCACCAATTTTTGCTTTAATATCTTCTCCAGCCTGGGCGGCACGCTTTTTGAAATCCTCGACCCATGCTTTTGCCTCTTCTTCTTTATTTAACAACTTTCCAATTTCAATATGCTGGGTTAAGTAATCCACATTTCCATAAGTATATGTTACCGTCGGAGCAATCTCCGCTAATTTATCAAGATTATTGTTTGTTGACGCAGCGATAATTAAATCCGGCTCCAATTCAATAATTTTTTCTAAATTTTCATCCGATACTTCCTCTGCATCAGTTATATAAGATTCATAGCGTTTATTCGCTTTTGACCATGAATCGACACCAACAATATTCACATCGAGCGCCATTACGCTACCTGCATTAGCTAGAGCAACTACACGCTGTGGGTTTGCCGGCACTTCGATTGGACCGTTTTCTGATTCGTACGTTATCATCTCAGATACTTTTTGCTCTTCCCTTGTTTCCTTTTCACTGTCTGCATTAGATTCTTTATTGCCGCAGGCGCTAATAACGAGCACCGCCAACAGCATAAATGGAATGAGTAATTTCTTCATCATTTTCTTCTCCCCTAAGTAGGTTATATGTGATACACATTGGTTTATTTGTTCGCGGATCGCGTCCTATTTCAGCATCAATAGAAAATACTTTCTTCAATACCTCCCGGTTGATCACTTCTTCACAATTTCCTGCTTTGACAATTTCCCCGCCCTTTAATGCGATCATATAATCCGCAAAACGCGCCGCCTGGTTTAAATCATGTAGTACCATAACGATTGTACGACCTTGCTCAACATTTAGCTTCTGGAGTAACTCCAATACTTCTAGTTGATGCGCCATATCAAGGTACGTTGTCGGTTCATCAAGGAAAATAATTTCTGTTTCCTGGGCTAACGCCATCGCAATCCAGACGCGCTGCCTTTGCCCACCTGATAAAGAATCAACTGGTCGATATTTGAAATCCTTTGTTCCAGTCACTTCTAACGCCCAATCGATCGCTTCATAATCTTTTTTTGTAAGACGACCGAATCCTTTTTGATAAGGGAAACGTCCATAGGATACTAGTTCACCTACTGTTAAGCCACTAGCGCTTTCTGGAGTCTGTGGAAGGATAGCCATTTTCTTGGCCAATTCTTTTGTACTTCCTTTAATAATATTTTCTCCATCTAAGATCACTGTTCCAGATTGGTGAGGAATGATCCGTGTAATCGCCTTCAAAAGTGTAGATTTCCCACACCCATTGGAGCCAATAATCGTCGTAATTTGGTGATCTGGGATTTCCACATTGAGCCCGTTAACGATTAAACGTTCACCATAGCCAATGCTTAAGTCCTCCGTTCTTAGGCGAACCATTTCCATACCTCCTTATTTAAGCATTTATTTCCAATTGATAATGATTTTCATTACTGTTATGAGGTAAATATAATGGGATTTGCACCTCACTGTCAATATTTTTGTGACTATTTCAAAAAAAATTCACTTTCATAGAAAGTTTCTTTTTTATCTATTGCTAAAATGAAAAAAGACGTTTATAGTTAAATGAGAATGATAATCAATAACATTTGAGGTGAACGAAATGGATAAACAAGAGCTTTATGATGTTACCATTGTTGGAGGCGGACCCGCAGGACTCTACTCTGCTTTTTACAGCGGTCTTAGAGAAATGAAGACAAAAATTATAGAATTTCAGCCACAGCTTGGTGGAAAGCTTCACGTTTATCCTGAAAAGATGATCTGGGATGTAGGTGGATTAACTCCTACTTCTGGAGAAAATCTCATTAAACAGCTTGTTCAGCAAGGATTAACATTTAATCCAACGGTTGTATTAAATGAAAAAGTGGAAGCTCTTTCACAAGACGAAAACGGTGTTTTTATCTTGCAGGGTTCCTCAGGTCAAACACATTATTCAAAAACAGTCATCATGGCGGTCGGCGGAGGAATTTTAAAACCGCAAAAGCTGCAAATCGAGGGTGCAGAACGATTTGAAATTACAAATTTAAATTATACAGTTAAATCACTTAAAAGGTTTAAAGATAAAACGATTCTTATTTCAGGTGGGGGGAACTCTGCCATCGATTGGGCAAACGAATTAGAACCGATTGCCAAAAAAGTCTATCTCACTTATCGGAAAGACAATTTATCCGCTCATGAGGCACAGGTATCTCAGCTCCTAAATGGGACAGTTGAATGCTTCTTTAACTCAGAAATTACCAAGCTTATTGCCGATAACAGTCATGAGTACATCCATTGCGTGGAATTAACCAACCATGAAACAGGTGAAGTATCTTATGTCGAAGTCGATGACGTCATCATTAACCACGGCTATGAGCGAGATGCAGCCCTATTAAAAGAAAGTCAACTTAAGGTAGAGCTAGTGGATGATTTTTATATCGCAGGAAATTCAACATGTGAATCCTCAATCCCCGGCTTGTTTGCGGCAGGAGATATAGTCTCTTACGAAGGAAAAGTTCATTTAATTGCCGGTGCTTTCCAAGACGCTGTTAATGCTGTCAACAAAGCGAAGCAATTTATTCAGCCTGATGCGGCAAAAGGCGGTATGGTTTCCTCGCATAATGAACTCTTTAAAAAGCGTAATCGAGAGCTCGTTAAACAGCTTGTTCAATAATTTTTTATTAACCAACTTCAAGGATGCATTTTCTCCAACTGAAGGATGTGTGAAACCAAGGTTTACATGAAATGAGCCATAAATCGTTTGTTCAACCTTTTGTTTCCAATGCTATTATCAAAAGTGGAGCTTCTGTAGGCTTCACTTTTTCTATTTTGCTTTTTCAAGCAATCAAATTTTTAGAACTTCCTGAAAGAAATGTGCATAATAGTATTCGTAGTGGTTTAGTTAAATATGATTAGGAGGGTACACAAAATGCCAAAAAATCTGCAAGATACTACCACATTGCATAACGGAGTAAAAATGCCTTGGTTTGGCCTTGGCGTCTTTAAAGTAAAAGAAGGTTCCGAAGTGGTTGAAGCTGTAAAAGCTGCAATCAAAAATGGTTACATAAGCATTGATACGGCTGCCATTTATCAAAATGAAGAAGGCGTAGGACAAGGAATTAGAGAATCTGGAGTTGCCAGAGATTCCTTATTTGTTACTTCAAAAGTTTGGAATTCAGATCAAGGCTATGAATCAACATTGCAAGCATTTGAAACAAGCTTACAAAAGCTTGGTATGGACTATTTAGACCTTTATCTGATTCACTGGCCTGGAAAAGACAGTGCTAAATATAAAGAAACATGGAGAGCGTTAGAGAAGCTTTACAAGGATGGAAGAGTCCGTGCAATCGGTGTTAGTAACTTCCATGTTCACCATCTAGAGGATCTAATTGCTGATGCAGAAATTAAACCGATGGTCAACCAAGTGGAATATCATCCGCATTTAGCTCAATTAGAGCTTCGTGATTATTGCAAAAAGCAAAGAATTCAATTAGAAGCATGGTCACCACTTAAGCAAGGACAGCTTTTAAATGAACCAACCATTGTAGAAATTGCAGAAAAGTATCAAAAATCGCCTGCCCAAATTATTTTACGCTGGGATCTGCAAAACGAAGTGGTCACGATTCCTAAGTCCATTAAAGAACATCGCATCATTGAAAATGCGGACATTTTTGATTTTGAGCTAGCGCCTGAAGATATGGCAAAGTTAGATGGACTCAACAAAAATGAACGTGTTGGTTCAAATCCAGATGAATTTGAGGTTGGATTCCAATAAGGAACCCCTTATCTCATTAGAAGGCCATAGTCTGACTATGGCCTTCTTCACTACTCTATCCACTGTACAATGTCTTCTAGTTTCTTCCTTGTTTTTGGACGGGGTTCCTTCGCACGATAACCAAAGGCGACCATCACAGAAACACCGAGATGACCATTCTCTAATAGACCTTCTTCCTCGAGAACAGCTTGTACCTTATCGAAATCAAACCCTTCTATCGGACAAGAATCTATCCCAATCTGGGCTGCTGCTGTCATCATATTGCCAAGCGCGATGTAGGTTTGCTTGCACGCCCAATCAAAAATCGCTCGATCACTCTCAAGTAAATGTAAATCCTCTTCTTGAAAGCTTTTATACCGAACTTTAATCTGTTCAAATACTTCAGGGGGAAATTTCTTCACATTTAGCATCTGATCTTCGACATACTTACTATCATATTTCGTATCCTTAATCGTTCTTGCGAGAATGACAACGAAATGACTTGCGGTTGGAAGCTGTCCCTGTGCTCCCCAAGAAACCTCACGCAGTTTTTCCCTTAATTGGCGATTTTGCACAACAATAAATTTCCATGGCTCATATCCAACCGAACTGGGCGACAATCTTCCTGCCTCCAAAATAAATTGAAAATCACTATCGGATATTTTTTTCGTTGGGTCAAATTCCTTTGTAGCATGCCTAAACTGAAAGGCTTCTAAAATTTCTTTCTTTTTATCTTCATGGTTGCTCATCATTCACTACTCCTTTAGAAGATTTTTATAATGGCTCATTATACGGTAAAATATAAACCTTCGTACAATAAAAGGCACTAAATCTGCTAAAAAACCAATCAAACGTTTGATCAAAACAAGGAAATTACTTAAAAATCATAAAAATCCTGCTCAAATAAACTCACTTCACCTGATCAAGGCTGACAATTGGCCAATTGTCAGTCTCTTTAAAATCATCATCTCTTTTCAATTGGAATATGAGTAGGAATATCAAAGAGCCATAACCAGAACAAAGCCATCGGGATGCTTAAAAGGAACGTGAGCAAAGGTTTTTTATAGTGCATACGCAAAAACGGAAACATGATACAATCAAAAATGGCGCTCCAGCCTAATGACCATCCGTACTTATAGACAATTGTCCCTTGCGCTTGCATAATGTATTCAAACCCGACATAAATACCAATCCAGCATAAATAATGCCGAATGATTCTCCAGAAGCCCGCACCTTCTGGATAACGGGATAAAAACATTAATGCAGTGGCCGGAAAGACAACGAAGGTATAGCCCATTTCTAATAAAGTAAAGTTATACCAATCGATATCTGGTGACATTCGCCATAACCAATGAGCCGCGCATAAGAAATTATACGTCAAGTTTCCAAGAGCAATATACTGCATCGTCGGATACATTCGCTCCCAATTTCGATAATCTCTTCTAACCCATACTGCAATAAAACTAATAATCGTAAGAAAAATGTGCATAGACAAGACCCTTTGCCTTTTTTCTTTTAGTTTGCACATTTCTATGAACTTTCTTGTATTAAGAACAAAAAAAACTCCATAGATTATTTTGGCTATCTTATCTACAGAGTTTCTTTTTTAGTTTAAGCGATAGATTCTTGCTTCATAGGGGGCCAGTTGTAAAGATTCTTCTTCCCCATGAGCACAAACATCAAGATTTGCTAACATTAAGCTTTCCTTTTTGTATTGCACTCCTTTAATTGGTTCAACTTCAATTGAGCTCGGTGATAAATTACATAAAACTATTACTTTTTCATTGCGATAAGTGCGTGTATACGCATAAAGCGACGGGTGCTCTTCTAGTACTAAATCATAGCGCCCGTAGACAAAAATTGGATTTGACTTACGCAACCGAATCATCGTTTTATAATAATTTAATATAGAGTTTGGATCTTTCTTTTGAACCTCCACATTAAGTTCTTTATAATTAGGATTCACCCCGATCCATGGGATCCCTTCCGTAAAACCAGCATTGTTAGCAGGAGACCATTGCATTGGCGTTCTTGAATTATCGCGACTTGTCGCCCAAATAATTTCCATAATTTCGTTCATCGCCTTGCCCTGCGCTGTCAGTTCCGCAAACAAGCCTCTTGTTGAAACATCGTTATACTCGCTAATGGAAGAAAATTTAACATTTGTCATGCCAATCTCTTGGCCTTGATAAATAAAAGGGGTGCCCTGCATAAAAAAGTACATCGTTGCTAATGAAGTAGCGCTTTCTCTCCAATATTTCTCATCATTTCCCCATGTTGAAACACTTCGCGCTTTATCATGATTCTCAATAAACAAGGCATTCCAGCCGCTCTTTTCTAACGCTTTTTGCCATCTGGTTAACACTCGCTTCAATTCTAATATATCAAGTGTTTTCGTCTCGGAATCCCACAGACCCAAATGTTCGAATTGAAAAATCATATTAAACTTTCCGTTCTCTTCGTCTACCCATTCGTGAATATCTTCGATCCCTACCCCATTTGCTTCAGCAACGGTCATAATATCATATTTAGCAAAGGTCTCATTCTTCAATTCAGTTAAGAAGGGTAAAATTCCATCAACATTCATATACTTGCTCCAAGCAGGAACATATGAAAGTTCATCTCGGTTTTCGACATTTGAAAAGGTCAAATCCTTCTTAATATGACTGATGGCATCCACTCGAAAACCATCGACTCCTTTAGCCAACCACCAATTCACCATAGAATATAAAGCGGAACGAACCTCTTGATTTTCCCAGTTCAAATCAGGCTGTTTTTTTGAGAAAAGATGCAAATAATACTGGTTTCTCTTTTGATCGAATTCCCAGGCGGATCCTCCAAATATACTTCCCCAATTATTCGGTTCCTTCCCATCGACTCCATCTCTCCAAATATACCAATCACGTTTCTTATTCCCTGTAGATGAACGGGATTCTATAAACCAGGGGTGCTCATCGCTCGTATGATTAATAACCAAGTCTATAATCAACTTCATACCCCGTTGATGCACATTTTCAAGTAATTGGTCAAAGTCCTCCATTGTCCCAAAGTCTTCCATAATCTCTTGATAATCACTTATATCATAGCCATTATCATCATTAGGAGACTTGTACATAGGACAAAGCCAAATGACATCAATTCCAAGCTCTTCAATATAATCCAGCCTCGATATTAACCCTTTTAAATCCCCTATTCCATCACCATTTGAATCTTGGAAGCTACGGGGATAAATTTGGTAGGCTACAGCTTCTTTCCACCATTTTTTCTCCATGTTTTCCCTCTATTTCTATCTGGTGTCATTCTCCAGATGTTGTAATCTTTTTACACGATTCACGTTCTATTAACGTAGTTGAAACTAAATGATGTTTAACCGCCTCATTGGGATTCTGTATTTTCTCCAATAAAAAGTTAGTAGCTTCAAGCCCTAATTCAAATATGGAAATATCCACCGAAGTTAATGGCGGCTTAACATAGGCAGATAAAGCATGATTATTAAAACTTATAATGGAGACATCTTCTGGAACTTCATAGGAAAGCTCCTCTAAATAACGAATAACCTCATAAGCAGCTAAATCATCGTGGGCAACAATTGCCGTTGGCGGTTCAACTAAGTCCATTAATTTTTGAATCGCTTCTTTCCCATTCAATTTCATATCGTTATCCCGAAGAAAATATTTTTCCTCATAGGGAAGACCAATTGTGCTCAGTGCCTTTTTATACCCATTTAAACGATCAATTGAAACAACAAAATCCAAATCCCCCCCAATGAATGCGATTCTCTCATGTCCTAAAACTTGGAGATATTTCACCACTTCATGAGCGATTTTTTCATTATCATTATCAATATATGTTATCTCGTGCTCGAATTCATACGGGCGACCTACCATTGTAAAAGGAAATTTGACTTCTTTTAAGTATTTCATTGTCCGGTCATTGACTCTTGAATATAGTAAAATAATTCCATCCACTTTTTTCCCTTGAACCATCGATACAACTTCTTCATAAATTTCATTCTCAGTTCCACCAGTTGAAAAATAAATTCCATATTTACCGGCATGTGCACTGACACAAATACCACGAATAACTTCTGGAAAGAACGGATTTTGGAATGCTAAGGAAGTGGAGTTGGACATAACCACACCAATTGTTTTTGTAGATTTTGCCGCTAAATTTCGAGCTTGAAAGTTAGGATAATAACCAAGCCTGTTCATGACCTCCCTAACCTTTCGCTTTGTTTGCTCACTTATTCTTGGATTGTCTGCAATAACTCGAGAAACTGTTGAAGGAGAAACATTTGCTTCTCTTGCTACATCGATGATGGTTACAGCCATTGAAATTCCCTCCCTAATATGTTTATTTTACCGCTCCCTCAGAGACGCCTTTTATAATTTCTCGTTGGGCAAAGAAATAAAGAATAATCACTGGAATGATTGCTATTGTGAGACCAGCTAACGCTAAATGCCACTGTTTTGTATACTCACCAAAGAAAAAGAACATTTTCAATGGAATCGTCTCCATCCCCTGTTGATTAATAACAAGCGAAGGCAATAAATAATCATTCCAAATCCAAATTGTATTTAGAATTGCCACTGTTACTGTGATCGGCTTAAGAATTGGAAAAATAATATGCCAAAAAATTTGAAACTTATTCGCACCATCTATTGTAGCAGCTTCATCCAGCGATTTGGGGATGGAATTTAGGGCGCCGTGGTACAAAAATATCGATAAACTAGCTCCAAAGCCCAAATACATGAAAATTAATCCACCGCGATTTAGCATTTCAAATTTCCCGAAAATCGTTACAAGCGGAATCATAA
Source organism: Bacillus methanolicus (assembly GCF_008764295.1). Classification (GTDB taxonomy): domain Bacteria; phylum Bacillota; class Bacilli; order Bacillales; family Cytobacillaceae; genus Robertmurraya; species Robertmurraya methanolica_A. The sequence goes on from NZ_VTQX01000015.1 coordinate 70,950, forward strand.
CCGACTGAAATGGAATAAGCATTGCTGCAACAAAGATGAAGAAAATTATCGTACTTACTTTACTCTTTGTTCGCGATAGTGCGTAAGCAGCCATTGCTGAAAAAATGATGATAATGAGCACGCTCGCTCCCGTGATCAATAAGGAGTTCCCGAATGTTTTTAAAAAGTCCAATTCTTTAAAGGCTGCAATGTAATTATCAAAGGTTAAATGACTTGGAGGTTTTAATGTATCCTCAAAAATCTCCCGCTTTGTTTTAAGAGAATTGACAATCATTAAATAAAAAGGCGCTAACCATAAAAGAGCTAAAAAGATCCCTATCACTTCAAGTGGAATTAAATACTTTTTACGCATTACATTTCCACCTCGCGTTTCTTATTGATATAAACTTGCACTAATGCGATGACCGCTACGATAATGAAAAAGATGACTGCTTTTGACTGGGCATACGCCATGTCATATTGTTTGAAAGCTGTATTGAAGATTTCCATCGCAACCATTTGCGTTGAATCGTATGGTCCCCCACCTGTTAACGATAAGTTCTGGTCATATAATTTAAATGTATTGGAGAGGGTTAAGAACATACTAACGGTAAAAGCCGGTGCGACAAGCGGGAATATAACATGCCAGAATCGTTGGAAAGCATTAGCCCCGTCGATTTCCGCCGCTTCAATTAATTCTTTCGAAATACCTTCTAAATAAGCAATATAAATGACCATAATATATCCTGCCATTTGCCAGCTCATTAGAATCACAAGACCCCAAAAGCCCGTACTAGGTGTCGATAACCATCCCTTTAAACTTTCTAACCCAACAAGGCTTCCAAAGCCAGCAAATGCCTTTGTGAAAATAAACTGCCATATAAAACCGAGAATCAATCCCCCTATTAAATTGGGCATGAAGAAAATGGTACGCATTAATTTATTCGTCTTTAATTTTGCTGTTACTAAAAGGGCTAAAGATAACCCGATAACGTTAATTAACACAATCGATACAATCGAAAATTTGGCTGTGAACCAGAGTGAGTTCAGAAAGCGCTCATCTTGAAATATCGCTTTATAGTTAGCAAGACCAACAAAGCCGGTTGCTTGGATTCCATTCCAATCCGTAAAAGAGTAGTAAATGCCTAATAACAAAGGAGCAATTACAACTAACACCAGTGCAGCTAGCACGGGCATTAGAAATAACCAATAGGACCATTCCCGAATGCGCATTTTCTCACCTTCCATAACTTTAAATCGCCTTTCTTCATTGTATCTGAAGGAAGATCTATATTCCTATTCTAGTAAATTCATATAATCAATACGCCGATAGCAACTTATTTAAACTCTATAAAAATAAAACACTCTATTTACTCTGACAAAACAAAGTAGCACATCGGCTACTTTGTTTTGTCAGGAATGTCGGCTAATTCCAAGAAAAAAACTATTTATTGACGTCCCTTTTCCCAAGCTGCTTTTGAGGTAGCGATAACATCTTCCCAGCTTGATTCACCACTTAAATACTTTTGAATTTGAACGCCAAGCTCATTTTCACCCCATCCAGTAGGATAACCCATGAATGTCCAGCCAATCGTTTTTCCTTTTTGGGAATATTCATATACATCCTTTGAAAGCGGATCTGCTATCTTTTCAGAGTCATAGCCTTCGTATGCAGGAATAAAATTGAATTCGCTTACAACTGCCTCCTTACCGGTTTCAGAGGTATATAACCAATTCAAGAAATCTTTTGCCGTTTCGATCACAGCTTCATCTGCATTACTATTTACGCCCCAATACATTGGAATTCCTACTGGAATGCGATCCCCTTCATACCCTTCTACCGGTATTGGCAAAATGCCGATTCCATTTTGAGCAAATTCCTCATCAATACCTGCAATCGAACCATACACCCAGTTTCCTTGTTGAATAATAGCGACTCTTTCAAGTGAGAAAAGTTCCTCAACTTGTTGAGAATAGTCAAGACTTACAGTTGGTTGTACAGAATAATCATTTTGCAAATCGAGAATTCTTTTAAATGCATCACCATATTTAAACTCAACTGTCGGTGCATCAAACGCGGTTAGAACATTATGTTCGAACTCTGGCGCTAAGAACGTATTGGATAAATGTAAACCAGTCACCCATTTTTCTTTTCCTGGGAGAGCAAATACTGCCTCAAGGCCTAATTCTTCCTTCTTGCTATCTAACTCCTTTACAGCAGCTTCTAAAGAAGAAAAATCAACAATTGAAGCAGGATCAATGCCCGCTTTTTCAAATACATTTTTATTGTAAATAAAGCCATAACCTTCTTGGTTAAACGGAAGCCCTAGAACTTCCCCCTCTACTGTTACTCCCTCAAGGGTACCATCTAAAGCCAAGCCTGCAGCCTCTGTATCAGATAGATCTGCTAATTTATCTTTCCAATCAGCAACGTCTTGGGGCCCACCAATATTGTAGATAGCAGGTTCATTGCCTGAAGCAAACTTGGAGCGTAATGCTGCTCCGTAGTCTTCTCCTCCACCTACGGTAGTGATATTGATTTTGACATTTTCATGCTCATCCTCATATGCTTTTGCCACTTGTTCAAACTGATCCTTGAATTCTACTTTAAACTGAAAAACATCAATCGTGACGACTTCGCCATTAGATTTCCCTTCTGGAGAAGTTGCTGGTTTTTCACCTCCATTACAACCTGCTAAAAAACCTGCGAAGCCTATTGTTGCTGCAAGTAAACCTGCACGCCATTTACCTTTCATTTGTTTCCCCTCCACTTTTAAAATATTAAGTTTGCGAAAACGCTTGCACAACCTTCAAAAAAGAATGCAAAGCTTAGGAAAGCGTTTGCACAACTTTAATGTAAACTCATCCTAACATAGGTTTTTAAAAATGACAAGGACTATTTTATTCCCTTTGAAAAGAAAGAACAAACGCCTCATACGGTCTTACTTCAAGCGCTTTTTTATTTAATTCAAGATGATCATAATTTGCTATTACCACTTGTCCATTCTTTCCCTCCACATCACAATCGGACCATGTCAATGTCTCCGATCTTTTTGAAAAATTGGCTACAACTAACCATTCTTCGTTTTCCAGAACTCTTTTATAAACAAAAAGATAAGGATGCTCCGATAACAGGAGTTGAAAGCTTCCATACGTAATAATATCATGAGTCTTTCTTAGTTTAATTAGTTTTTGATACGTATAAAAAATCGAATTAGGATTAGCAAGGGCACTTTCTGCATTAATCTCGTTTACATTATCATTCATTTGCAGCCATGGTGTACCTGTCGTAAATCCACCATCCGGGGTCCATTGCATTGGGGTACGTGCATTATCACGTCCTTTTGCATAAATACTCTCCATTATCTTTTCATGGGGAATCCCCTGCTCCTGTTTTTCCTTATACATATTAATGGTTTCTATATCTTGATAATCTTCAATGCTAGCAAACTTAACATTCGTCATCCCTAACTCCTCACCTTGATATATATAAGGAGTTCCTTGCAGCATATGCAGACAAATGGCAAGCATTTTTGCAGATTGTTCACGATATTCCCGCTCATCACCAAATCGTGAAACCACTCGCGGTTGGTCATGATTATTCCAATAAAGGCTGTTCCAACCTTTATGATGAAGAGCTTGCTGCCACTTTTCTAGATTTTTTTTCAAATCAACCAGTTGAAGAGACTGAATATCCCATTTTTCATAGGGTCCCCTATCTAAATCCATATGTTCAAACGTAAATACCATATTTAATTCTTGATTCTCAGGATTCGTATAAATTTGAGCATCCTCTGGTGTCGCTCCAGGCATTTCTCCAACAGTTAAAACATCATAATTTTGTAAAACCGTTTCATTCATTTCACGTAAGTAAGTATGAATTTTGGGGCCGTTCATAAAATAGGCACTTCCATCTGCAAATACCTGCTCTGGATGCACAGTGCCATCAGGGAAGCGGACATCCTTTGAAATAAAATTGATCACATCCATACGAAAGCCACCGATGCCCTTATCTAGCCAAAAGGTCATCATTTCATAGATCTCTTTTCTTAAAGGCTGATGCTCCCAATTTAAGTCAGGCTGTTTTTTAGAAAACAGATGCAAATAATACGAGCCTGTTTTTTCATCCTTTTCCCATGCTGATCCAGAAAAAATAGAACCCCAATTATTCGGTGGAGCACCGTCTTTTCCCTCTTTCCAAATATAAAAATCTCGATACTTTGAACTTGTTGATTTTCTCGATTCGACAAACCAGGAATGTTCATCAGAGGTATGATTCACGACAAGATCCATAACAATTCGAATTCCTCTGTCTTTTGCTTCCTCAATTAACCGCTCAAAATCAGCCATTGTTCCAAACTCTCTCATAATCGCTCGATAATCACGAATGTCATAGCCATTATCGTCATTGGGAGAATCATAGATTGGGCTTAACCAAATAACATCAATACCCAGTTTACGTAAATAATCCAACTTCGAAATAATTCCTTGCAGATCACCAATTCCATCCCCATTAGAATCCATAAAACTCCGGGGATATATTTGGTAGACAACACTGCGCTTCCACCAGGGTTCTTTTCCATTTAACGTCTTCTCCACTTCCATTCACCTCATTTCAACCCCATTGTACTCCTTCTTTCACAATTGCGCAATCGTTTGCACAAATGATTGCACAATTTTTAAAAGCGTTAATGGCGAAGAACTCCACGTATGTAAAATTCTTGCCAAACCTCCAAAATATTTAGGGAAACGCTTCATTCAAGTAATACCCGTCGGGAATTATTCCATTCTACTGACTTTTTTAGTAGTCTCAATGGGATGTGTATTCGGACTGAACGGGCGAAACTTGAACGGTTCTTGTCCGAATAAGAGGTGTATTCGGACAGAACGAGCGAAACTTGAACGGTTCTTGTCCGAATAAGAGGTGCATTCGGACCGAACGGGCGAAACTTGAACGGTTCTTGTCCGAATAAGAGGTGTATTCGGACGGAACGAGCGAAACTTGAACGGTTCTTGTCCGAATAAAAGGTGCATTCGGACCGAACGAGCGAAACTTGAACGGTTCTTGTCCGAATAAAAGGTGTATTCGGACGGAACGGGCGAAACTTGAATGGTTCTTGTCCGAATAAGAGGTGTATTCGGACAGAACGAGCGAAACTTGAACGGTTCTTGTCCGAATAAGAGGTGCATTCGGACCGAACGAGCGAAACTTGAATGGTTCTTGTCCGAATAAGAGGTGTATTCGGACGGAACGGGCGAAACTTGAACGGTTCTTGTCCGAATAAGAGGTGTATTCGGACCGAACGAGCGAAACTTGAATGGTTCTTGTCCGAATAAGAGGTGTATTCGGACCGAACGAGCGAAACTTGAATGGTTCTTGTCCGAATAAAAGGTGTATTCGGACCGAACGAGCGAAACTTGAACGGTTCTTGTCCGAATAAAAGGTGTATTCGGACCGAACGGGCGAAACTTGAACGGTTCTTGTCCGAATAAAAGGTGTATTCGGACCGAACGGGCGAAACTTGAACAGTTCAAATAAGCTCCCAATTTAACGGACGGGAACAAATGAGGTCGGCAAGAGTTCAATCCGATTCATAGCGCCAATAAGAAACAAACTGTCGGAATGAACGCCATTTGCTTTCCACCCCGACAGAACGGAGGACAGCAGCTCTAGAAATTCTGCCAAAAAAGACCGCTGAACACTTTTTCAGTGGCCTCATTAAAAACTGAGAGCTATGTTTTTTATAAATTCAATTTTTCTAGTTTTTGATAAGCTTTGTCTCTTATATAGTTTTTCGACTGCCAAGAGTCAGATTTCATAAATGGAAGTTCATCCTTTTTCTGGGCAAGCAATTCTTTTAATCCCGGAATTTCGGGGTCCTGTTCATATAATTCGATTAACCCAATAATTCCTGTGGCAGACATATACCCTAAATAATCGATATCAATTTTTCCAGTTGCTTCATAGCGCTCGATGTTTTGGGCAACGATGATTTGATCGATATGAATCAGATTGATGCCAACATAATAGACGAGTGCTGCAATGAAATAAAAGTGAAATAATGACAGCTTTTTAAGCCAAATTTTCACAAATGTATAAGCAAAGATCACCATTAAAAAGATCATAAAGGAATGAGCCAGAACTCTTGTGATGGTAAATCCATATGCCTCCTCGTACATCATCAATCTCATATAAGCGGAAACAAGCATAATGCCGCTGCACAACACTAACAATGATAAAGAAATATTCACAAGCTTTTCGATGACGCCTCGCAATTGTTTCGTATTCGTAATGACAACAGTTGTCACGCTCAAATTGATAAGCGTCACAAACAGCAATTCAAAAAAGCCACGACGGGCATATTCAGCATAAGTATAACCGTCAGCAAGTGTTCCACTAAAAAAATATTTGAATTGGATGATAATAAAAATGACATAAACGACGTTTAAAAGAGCGAGCACGGTTATGGTGATGATCCCATCAAATGAAACTGTCTGAACCAGCCTTTCTTTTTGCTCTGCCTGTAGATTCTTTACGATCAGAGCCTGCAAAAAACCAAAGATTCCAAAACCAAAAATACAAATAATTAGAAAGCGAACAAGATAATCCGCTCTAAAATTAAGCAATTGAGGCAGTAAATTCATCATCTGTGCAAAATAAGCATCTGCTGAAATAAGCAAATTGAGAACAATAAATAATACTGGAACAGCGATGATGACCCCGATGAATATTTTCTTTCCTATTTCATGACTTGCGCTCTTACTTCCCCTTTTAAAATATGTAGCCAAATAGTTGGCAAATTGAAGATGATAGCGAAGCCCATTGATAAGACGTTTGCCTATATAAACCATAAACATCAAGTTCGTCCAGTCTAACTTTTTCGGAGATGTAATCAAGACAAGGTGAAAAATTACCAACGCAGGTATGAGAACAATATTTAGCAAATGAAAGAAGATCACATCATACAAATAAAAGCTTGCTGCCAACAACCAAATCGCAATTAAAACAAAATATCCGAAACGTTGATGGGTCAAAGCAACAGTACGAAATCTCCAGTAAAATACTGCATAAAAAATCACTATAAACAGTAAATATGATATTCCGATTTGCTCTCTAAAAAAAGCTTCTTCTGCCACCACTCCCACTGCTAAACAGATGATTAAAAAAAGCCAATCCACCTTTTTCATCATTGATTCCATTCTTCTTCACTCCATATCGTTAATCTATATATATAGAATTTCTATGTATATAGGTAAAAAAAAGCTCTTCTTAAACAGAAGCTTTTTTTCCCCATTTATAGCTCAATAAACATACTGGGTAGAGCAAGATCGTTAACGCAACACAAAGCATGATAAAAGTTCTCGTTAACAGCGGGCTAAACCATTCATGTGGAATGACATGAAAGACGGTAAGCACCATAAGTGTTAAATTAGGGAGCAACGCGAGAAGAAATGTTCTCTCCATCAGCTTTCTCCCTTTATGACCGAATCCTTTGCCAATTTCGTAGCCAAGCAAAGCCCAGAAGAACATATAGATAAAGGCAATAAGAACTGGAAAGGCAGTCAATTGTGTCCACACGATAGTTAACCAGTCCCAATCAAACAAATTATGCGCCAATGTGAGGAGTGCTCCTCCTCCAAACAATAAAATATTGAGCGTAAGAAAAAGCCATTTCATATTACTTGGCGTAACAGACAGCTCTTCTCTCCATAGTTCAGCTATTTCTTTAGGCTTGCCAAACCGCAAAAACACTTCGGCACGGATTTCTTCTTCCGTTTTTAAATGGGTGAGATTAGCAAGAAGCTCGTCAAGGTGGGCTTCGTACTCCTGTAAGATCACTTCTTTTTCTTCATGATGTTCAAGATATTTTGCCAATTCTGCTAAAAATTCACTCTTTAGCTGTGCCATGCCTTTTTCTCCCCATCACCCTGTTCATCACAGAAACAAAATCATCCCATTCTTGGGTCCTCTCAAGCAACATTTTTCTCCCAGCTTCCGTAATTCGATAGTACTTGCGTGCTGGGCCCTTTTCCTGTTCCCGCCAATAACATTCAATATATTCTTGCTTCTCAAGTTTATGAAGCGCTGGGTAGAGCGTTCCTTCTTTAAAGGAAAACTCATTTCCACTGCGTTTCTCCAATTCCTTCACAATCTCATACCCATACATATCTTTATCAGCTAATAGTTGCAGTAATAAAAGAGAAGTACTGCCTTTAACCAATTCACGATTAAACATTTTATCACCTACCTAGAATTATTAGGTATATAGAAATCCTACACCCTTTCTATCGATTTGTAAAGTGTAGGATTTCTTTTTCTATTTTATTTCTTCATCTGCTTCCCATTTTGCTATTTCTTCCCGAACAAGCGGTGCTACTTTTGTTCCTAAAAGTTCAATTGCCTTCATGACATCCTCATGCGGCATCGTTCCGACTGGCACATGAAGCATAAAGCGTGTAATTCCAACATTTTTGCGAAGATGAATGATTTTTTGCGCCACTGTATCTGGATCACCTACATATAGTGCCCCTTCAAAACTTCTTGCCGCATCAAAAGCAGCGCGATCATAATAACCCCAACCGCGTTCTCTACCAAGGACATTCATTGCTTGCTGCGTTGGAGGAAAAAATTTCTCACAAGCTACTTCATTGCTTTCTGCTATAAATCCGTGTGAATGAGAAGCAACTGCAAGCTTGGAAATATCGTGGCCAGACTGAGCTGCTGAACGTTTATAAAGTTGAACTAACGGAGCAAACTGCAGTGGACGTCCGCCAATAATAGCTAAAACAAGGGGTAATCCCAGTTGACCAGCACGGGCAACCGATTGTGGCGTGCCACCGCTCCCGATCCATACAGGCAAAGGTTCTTGAACCGGACGAGGATACACTCCTAGATTGTTTAAAGCCGGGCGATGCTTTCCGTTCCATGTGACCTTTTCTGATTCTCTAATTTTTAAAAGTAACTCGAGCTTCTCTTCAAACAGCTCATGATAATCGTTAAGGTCATAACCAAAAAGAGGGAAAGATTCAATAAAAGAGCCTCGTCCTGCCATAATTTCCGCTCTCCCATTCGATATCCCGTCAAGCATCGCGAAATCTTGAAAAACGCGAACCGGATCGTCTGAAGAGAGTACTGATACTGCGCTTGTCAGGCGGATCCGTTTCGTTTGAGGTGCCGCCGCAGCCAGCAATACTGCCGGTGAAGACGCTGCATAGTCTTTACGGTGATGTTCTCCTACCCCAAAAACATCAAGGCCGACTTGATCAGCGAGAATAATTTCTTCGACGACCTCACGCAAGCGCTCAGCATGACTAATAACCTTGCCAGTATGGACATCAGGGGTTGTTTCAACAAATGTGCTAATTCCTATTTCCACTATGTATATCCTCCTTAGTTCAGATATCTTTATTTTGAGACTTTTTTTATCCTATCGCAAGTAATAAGCGTGTCCCGCTCTAAATCATAAGTTCAATAAAAAAAATACAAATTTTTGCTAAACTCCGTTATACTTATTATCTAGAGGGGGTGCTACTGATGGAGAATCGTTTAAGATTGTCTAGTTCTTCTTTCACTCATGCAAAGCCTATTATTGGAAAGGCGATACTTTGCATGGGGCGAAACCTTTAAGTTTATCGCTGCGCTAGCTTTTCTAATATTTTGGCTTTGCACCTTATTTCAAACTCAAAATAAGGAGCGAGCGAAAATTGAAATATACAAACGCCAAGAACGTGTTACCTGAAAAGCTAATTTCAGAAATTCAAAAATATATCCAGGGAGAAACACTCTATATCCCTAAGCAAGAACAAGAGTACCAAAAATGGGGGACGGCAAGTGGCAGCAGAAAAATGCTCGACCGTCGCAATGCTGCAATTAAAGAGTCCTATCGTAATGGCTGCAGCATCGAACAATTAGCTGAGGAATATTTTCTTTCAACAGAAACGATTAAAAAAATTATCTATTCATATAGAACAACTAAACGACACGGATGAAATATGGATTCATCCGTGTTCTTTTAGGTAAAAAATAATTCTCATTCATTCTCTCCATTTTAAAAGACAGTCTTCTTCTTTAAAATAGGTTTTGTTAGATGCTAGTGTTGATTTTGACCTATTTTCAGCATACGTGTGAAATTAAGGATTCATACGGTTTAACCTTTGAAAAAGATTATTTTCAATATAGGAGAGAGACATGATGATTGAGAAATTTATAAAAAATGAACAATTTAATTTTATTAAAAAACAAGTTGCCCTAATTAAAGACAGTATTAAAAAGCATGTACCTCCAACTGTTCTAAATGCAACTATTGATTTGGCCAGTGCTAAAGCCTTGGAGTTGTTTCCACATGCATCTGCGGAACAAATCGCTCTGCTCGACCTTTCTAAACTAAAAACAGAAGAGCAATATGAACAATATCTCCAGCAACTTTCAGCATATGTAATAGACTTTCCTCTTATTACAGAACAACAGCTTAAAAAAATGTTTCCGAAAAGCAAAAAGCTAAAGCTTCCCGATTTAACCGATATAGCCAGAAATAGGCTCACTTATTTAGGCTGGAACGATCTTCGTACCAACAAAAAATATCTTGTTTATGAGCTTGATGGAAAGCTCGTTGGGATTGAATGTAAAATGTCGGCAACCGAAAAAAACAATATTTGTTCCATTTGTAATAGCCATGGTGAGGTTGCCTATTTTTCCACGATCACCAAGTCAAAGAAAACCAAAAATCCTGATTATTATAAGGCAATTGGAAATCTCATTTGCACTGATAGTCAAAAATGTAACGAAAAAATTACCAACGTCGATTATCTTGAAACTTTTTTAAAGGAATCGTTGGGCATATGAAAAAAGGAGCTTGAATAAATCAGGCTCCTTTTTCGCTCAACTAGTATAACGGCACCTTCCATTTTTCATCCAGTTTATGGAAACGTGTCACGGAGATCAAATGGAGAGTAAACTCCTCTGGAACTTCCTTTAAATTATAGATAGTGAGTTCAATCGTTGTTTTGTACCTGCCGTTATCATCCTTTTCATCACTAACCCCACTACCACCATAGGTTTGATAAGCTTTCCCGTCTTGATCGACCAGCACCCATTGTCCAAGTTCGGTGGCAGTCGCTTCTCTTCCACCCTCCATTTCGATTTTTAACATCTTTTCTTTTTTTAGCGGGATAATTGATTTCTGTAATGAATACTCATTCTCCATTTTTACTTTTTTAAGTACTATATGATTGCCTTCATATTCAAATGAAAGCGGGTTTTGTTTTTGCTCCTTTGGCTTGACAGTAATCGAAAAGTCAGCAGGAACTGTTTTTATCACACCATCCAGCACAAAAGTCAACTCTTGATCGCTTTTTTTCGGGACAAAGTATTCATTCCAGGCAACCGCTCCAAATGGAGATAAATTTTCCCCTATTCCTTGTATTAAACCGACACTATTAGGATGCCCTTGGCCATCTAAGAATGAGTTCTGATAGTAGACCGGATTTGAATTTTGATCCTCAAGGTGATATTGAATAGCCGTTCCAAAATTCGTAAACATATGAGCGATCTCTTTCCCAAATCGGCTCTCAAGCTTTTGAACTTCCGTTTCTACACGATTCCTTTCATCATCTGTAAAGGATGTTTCATACACAATTTCATTAGTAGATGGGGCCAAACGAACCTCCTTCAATTTCAACTCAACTCCGTCACTGCTTGTTGCGAAGTCATGGAGCGCTAACTTTTCCGTAAACTTGAGACTTTCCCTTAAATCAATCGGGATTTCTAATTCCCAATTTCCTTTTATTCCACTCAAATCGGTGACTTGAAGCTTTAATGTGAACTGTTCCAGGTCCGTATCCCGTAAGGTAAAGTCCATAATTCCATATTCCTCTTCAGAATAGCCCCAGCTGACATTTTGAACTTCAAGTCGATTGCCGTCTTTATCTAATCCATATATTTCATACTCTGTAAAATCAGGAGCATGAATCTCACCATCTTCGTCCAATACTTGGTAAGATAATGCAATCCGAGAAGCATCCGCCACAACGTCTTCCACTTTAAAAGTCAATCCTTGATCCGTTACCTCAGCGTTAACTCTTTTCGCAAAGCCAGCATTAGAAGCCATTCTTAAACCTTCATCAACCTGTTCAGTTGAAAATAATCCCCCTACCCATTCTGCAAAGCTAGGGTGCAATTTAGTTGTAACTCCAAAAGCTAGAAAAATGGTAGCAGCAGCGATTAAACAACGCTTCCACAATCTTCCTCGCTTTTGCTTTTGCCCTTGTTCATACGGCTCAAGATGACCGAGAACAAGCGCTTCAAAATTATCTGGTAACGTTGGATTCTTTAATGTCTCTTCTAAAAATAACGATTCTTGTTCAAGTGCCGCCACAATTGTGGCACAGTCCCTACACTTTTCTACATGAACCTCTATCTCTTTCATTTCCTCTTCTTCAAGCAGGTTATCAACATACTGGGATAACCTATCTATTACTGGACAGTTCATCGAAATAACCTCCTTCTTGTTTCACCGTTTCTCTCATTTTTTTCTTAGCACGAAACAGCTTATTTCTCACCGTAGAAAGGGGGATGTCAAGCAATTCACTTATCTCTTGATAGCTTAGCTCATTCACATACCTAAGCAGAATAATCATCCTTTCATCTTCTGGTAAAGTCCCCACTAAACGCTCCAATTGTCTATTCTTTTCTTTTTGAAGATAGACGATCTCCGGATGATTCCCGTTTACTACATCATCTTCCTTCACCTCGGAAGACTTCATTTGATGGCTCTTTTTCCGAAATTCATCCATGCAATGGTTGATCGCAATGCGATACAACCAGCTTGAAAACGAGCCTTTTTCTTCATATTTATCTAAGCGGTGATATACCTTTATAAACACTTCTTGAACTAAATCCTGCGCGTCCGCTGGATTTTTTGTCATTCTCAAAACAGTGGCATATAATGGGTTTTTATATTTGCGAATAAGATGAGCATATGCTTGTTTATTTCCTGCAAGAACTTCCTTAATCCAATTCAAATCCTCTTCCATTTTGACCTCCTTACTAAAAACCATGGTTTATAGTCATATGTTATAACGAGTGATGCTCGAAAAAAATTTCGCATGAATAAAATTTTCCTTTTGGTTTTAATAGGAAACGACAAAAAGAACAGAGATGCAAATCAAGTCTCTGTTCCTTTGATTTCTCGACTTATTTACCCTTAATTTCACTTGAGTACCATTCATACAAACATGTTTCCTGATCTGTTGATTTCGCTAGCTCGTACGCTTCTTTTTCGCTTCTTTGATTAGACAATAGTTCGTAAAAAAAGCGAATAATAAAATAAAATGAAGCATCTCCATCTATACAATCCTTTGGACCTATGTATGCTCTACAGCCAATTTTTAAAAATGCATTTGCTAATTCAGGATCTCCTAATGTACAACCATTCCCGATGACCAATTGCTTATTTAATCTGCCGTATTCGAGAATTTCTGTCGCACCAAAATTCTTTTTTGGTTCATTATCCTCATAAACCATTTCTCCAAGCTCCGGCATCACTAATTCACCTTCAACTCCATGAAAAGAAAGAATCAAATAGTCACTTTCATTCTCCGTTATTAATTTAATGAGGTCGTTTGGACGTCCAATCCAGTATGTTATTACACGCACATTGAAAACTTCTAATCCGGAACGTATTGCCTGTGCTTCAAGAGCACTATCAGGACCGACAGCTAGTGTCACATCTATGCTCGGCATACTCATAAAAGCTCCCCCTAATATAATCACTAGTTAAATTTTAACATTAAATTTGTTGTACTTCATTCCCCTCGTTTTTTTGTACATATTTACACCAGCATTTGTATACTATAGAGAAGAATAGGAGTCGAAATACGTAGATGCACACACAAATTGCAATGCTTGGATGGAGGTTTTCTTGTGCTCCTCGAATAAAGAGCCTATTTCATGATAGGCAGCAAACACTTTTGTAATAAAAATCTGTGTACCGTTGGAGTATGTACACTCATAAAAACAGTGAACCACAACTATTTCTGAGCCAACATTAATGAGGGCAACCAAGTTGGTTACCCTCTTTTCTTTAAACCTCGGGCTCAAATGTTTTACAATCCGTTTCCTCACTTGTAGAAGCTTTATTTCCTTTATGGCTCACTACATAGATAGCATCCGCATGACATTTGTTCCCGTGGCCCCAATACGTACAGTTGTTTACTTCACATAGAACATCTTTTGCCAAGCTACTCACCCCCTCTCTTTATCATTCACTGAAAAGAGGAGCTAATACTTCGGTTTGAAGTGTAAGTTTTTCTATTTTAAGACGATAATGACAGATGATCGTAATACTGCTTTTTTCGGTAGAAAGATGCCAGCTTTCCTCGAAATTCTAATTGAAAATCTCTTATATCTTCAAAATCATGCGGTGCCACAAAAGAGGGGGGTTTTCTCAACTGGACAATTCCGCTATTACTTAAAGCAGTCGCGACAAATTCGGAACAAAAATAAGCATTTTTACGATGAAGTTCCTTTTTTAACATAAAAGCAAAAAGTCCGATAAAATTGTAACGATAAAGATGTTCCTGAATTTCAATTTCTTTAAGAAAGGTTTGAATTTGCTGGTACTGCCTTTCTGAAACTGTACAACTATAAATAACACAATCTGCTTCGCGAAGGGGTCCGGTAGTAATATTCTCTTTTACAAACCCACCAATGAAAGGGTTATTTGGACGTTTCCTCCCAAAGCTATATACTTCCGTTAAGTTTGGGTCGAGTGAAAGAGAGGCATGATTATAGGTTTTCTTTGTATAAAGTCGAATCACCCTTGTTAGAACAGTTCCAGTATCAGTTAAAAGAATATATATTTTTCTATCCTTCATTGTAAATTCCCCTTTTAATTTTCGGACTCTGTACTTCCATATTAAAGGGAACTTACCAAACTCAATAAGCGGCTTAAGCAATAGATTACTCTAAGACTTAAGACGGATAACGAGGGTGAACGACGATTTTATCGAAATAATCCTATTGAAAAAGCTTGAACGGGACCACGTCACCTTAAGTTACGTTCAATTTAGGCGAATGACGCTACGGTTCGGACTTTCATTCGGACTTGCCCTCGACCAATGACTTCCACTCTGACCAACTAAAACACGATATCCTTGGATGCAAAATCACAAAAAACCGAAGGGGACAATCCCCTTCGGTTTATCAAATCATTAGTTTTCTTCTATTTCTTTACGATTTTTCTTGAACATTTTTGATAAAATTTCATAGACGATTGGAACGACGATCAATGTCAGTAACGTCGAGCTTGTTAAGCCTCCAATAACTGTAATTGCAAGACCTTTTGAGATAAGGCCCCCGCCGCCTGTTCCAATTGCTAACGGGATTAAGGCACCGATCGTGGCAATAGCTGTCATTAAGATTGGACGCAGACGAGTAGCCCCCGCTTCAAGAATCGCCTCACGCATTGGCATACCATCACGTTCCATATGGATGATCCGATCAACCAATACAATTGCATTGGTGACGACTATCCCAATTAACATTAACAGTCCCATCATAACGGATACTGAAATCGTTTCTCCTGCAATCAGCAATCCGACAAATGAGCCAATAACAGCAAACGGTAATGAGAATAGGATCGCAAATGGCGCCAATCCTTCACCAAAGGTAACAACAAGAATAAAGTATACAATCGCAATCGCTGCAAGCATTGCTACACCAAGCTGCGTGAAAGTTTCCGTCATGTCAGCGGCTACACCAGCAACATCAACACGGACTCCTTTTGGTAAGTCTAATTCATCAATTGCTTTATCAATTTCAGCTGTTGTTTTGGAAATATCCTTATCTAGAATCGTACCAGATACTGACGCATAATATTCTCCTTTGCTTCGCGCAAGGGTGTTGAGAGTGGTTCCTTCCTCAACTGTTACAAGTTCAGAAAGTGGCATCGTTGTTCCAAGTGCTGTTGGAATTTGTTGCTCTAGCATTTCTTCGATTGTTTTAGGCTGGTCTTCTTGCTCATGTTGAACGATCACCTCTAGCGTGTTTCCATCCTTTTCAATCGTTGTTAACACTTCTTTCGTATGATTAGGACTTAACATCATGACAATTTGTCCTGCCGTTAAACCATATTGAAGCAATTCATCTTGCTCCACTTTAAATGTATGTTCAACATATGCATCTTCTGCAGTTGATGATACATCCTCAAGACCGCCATTTTCGTTCATGACATCTTCAACCATTTTCACCGCTTCGTTTAAACGGTCTAAATCTTCACTATAGAAAGTGTAGCTAACTTCATTGGTAGACATATTCATGGATGCGAAATCTTGGCTCTTCCATTCTCCACTTTGGTCGATGTTGAACACATACTCTTCAACTTCTTCTCTAACTTCTGGGAAGTTATCCATATCTGAATCAAAGATGAGATACATTAAAGCACCGCCAGCTCCACCACCCATCATCGCTGTCATCATATCTGCACTATCGCTGTCTGTTACGGACACTTGTAAAATATCTATGTCTTCATGCTTTAATAGTTCTTGCTCTACTTCTTCAACATTGGCTAATGTTTCATCAAGAAGCTCACCAGTTTCCGGTGTGTATGTTAAATACATCACTTTCTCTTCTTCGCTTCCCATAAAGCTAAAGCCGATTAATGGAGTTAATGCTAAGCTTCCTGCTAATAAAACAACCGCAATGATTGAAGTAATAATCTTGTGATTCAGCGATTTTTCGAGAACCTTTTTATACCAATTGGATAATTTCCCGGAATCTTTATGGCTGCTCTCCGTTTTTTCTCCGTATAGCTTCTTCTTAAACAAAAAGTGAGAAAGTGCTGGAACAATCGTAATCGCCACAAGTAATGAAGCACCAAGGGCAAATGACATCGTTAAGGCAAATGGAACAAACAATTCACCGACCATGCCACCAACAAACACAAGTGGTGCAAAGACCGCTACTGTTACTAACGTGGACGATAAAATCGGTTTAAACATCTCTATCGTCGCTTCACGTACTAAAGCACGACCTGTCAATTTCTCCCCTTTTAAATGAAGTCGCCGGTAAATATTTTCAACAACGACAATCGAGTCATCGATGACACGGCCGA
The DNA here is from genome assembly GCF_008764295.1 of Bacillus methanolicus. GTDB lineage: Bacteria > Bacillota > Bacilli > Bacillales > Cytobacillaceae > Robertmurraya > Robertmurraya methanolica_A. The sequence continues at coordinate 88,040 of NZ_VTQX01000015.1, forward strand.
TTGCTACCGTAATCGCTCCAAGGGTCATAATGTTAAGCGTAATATCCATCCAGTTTAAAATCATTAACGCCATGAAAATCGAAACAGGAATGGACACAATGGAAATAATCGTTGATTTAAAATCTCTTAAGAACAAGAGAATAATTAAAACAGCAATTAAACCACCAAATAACGCCTTCTCTACCATCGTAATGACGGAGTCCTTAATTGGCTCCCCTTGGTCAAGAGAAACATCGATTACAAGTCCATCAATATTTTTCATTTCTTCGTCTGCCAAATCCTTAACGGCATCAACAACATCAACAGTGTTCGCCTGTTGACCTTTTATAATCTGAATGGCAATTGCATCTTCTCCATTTGTACGGGATACAGATTGCACTTTACCCACTAATTCAATAGTAGCAATATCGCTCAATTTCACAAATGGAAGCGGCTGCGATTCTGAAGGTGTAACAGGAATTAACATTTCCTTTAATTCTTTTTCCGTCATAAATTTACCGTCTACGGAAACTGCCTGCTCACCATCTTCAAACTCAAATAAGCCTAATGAAACAGCCATGTCACTTGCTTGAATCATCTGTTTAACATCATCTTCTGTCAAGTCAAACTGAGCCATTTTCTCTTCATTATAGGTAAGCTCTACTTCCTCAATATGCTGACCAGTAATCGTAGCAGAAGCTACTCCATCGATCTTTTCTATTTTTGGAAGTAAAACATCTTCCACAGTGGAAGTTAATTCGACAATATCTTCAGTCTTACTGCTTACACTCAGGGCGACTACAGGCATCATATTCATGCTAATCGCTGTAATCTCCGGCTCTTGCGCACCCTCTGGTAATTCTACTGAGTCAAGAGCAGATTGAAGGGCACGTTTTGCTTCATCCATATCAATGCCATAATCATACTCTACTTGAATATTTGACATGTTAGAATATGAATTGGAGTAAACCGATTTTACATCTTCTAGATTCTCAATCGCCCGCTCCAACGGTATGGACACATCTTCCATAACCTGCTCAGGAGTAGCACCAGGATATACATCCATAACCATTAAATACGGAATAGAAATATCCGGAATCGTTTCCATGTTCATTCGAGTTCCGGAATAAATACCAGAAGCAGTTATAATAATGGTCAACAACCAAACTGCTAGTTTATTTTTCAATACAAAGTTGACTAAATTTTTCACTGTTACACCTGCCCTAAATTGACTTATAAAACTCAATTATTTATAATAATGACTAGACGGTCATTTGTCAACGAATTAATCTAGGAGCGAACTAAAATGGCTAAAAAACAATTGATTATGGAAAAGGCACTTGAACTCTTCGCCAAGCAAGGATTCGAAGCCACATCCGTTCAACAAATAACAGAATACTGCGGAATTTCCAAGGGAGCTTTCTATCTTGCCTACAAATCAAAGGACGAGTTAATACTCGCCTTGCTCGACCATTTTATGGAACAGTACATCTCGAATATTGACTACACGGTCAAAAATTCGGATAATGAAAGCCTTTTATTTTCCTTTTATCATTCCGCTTTTCAAACTGTCCAAGAGCACTCTAATTTTGCCAAGCTTATCATTAAGGAACAGGCACAAACATTTAACGGTGAGCTCTTCATCAAAATGCAATATTACGACCAACTGTTAGAACAGTTGATCCTCGCTTTGATAGAGCGTTTGTTTGGTGACAAAGCGACAAAATATGATTTAATCTACACGATTAGAAGCTTTATGAATGTCTATACAGGTTTGTTACTATTTCACAATATCCCTTTTGATATTGAGCGTTTATCGCAAGCGCTTTCAGAAAAAACAACAGTGCTAGCTGAGCATGCCACCATTCCGTTTATCACCGAAGAAGTGGCCATGTTTATGAGAGAGTATCGGATTGAAAAAGAAGTCTCCAAAGAGGAAGTCCTTGAAATCATGGAGCAGAAAATAAAAGAACTAGAAGAATCCGTCGAAAAAGAGTCCCTGCTATTACTGAAAGAGGAAATGATCAATCCATCGTATCACTCTGCCATTATTGCAGGTTTACTAGAAAACATCCGGAGTCATCCCCATTGCAAATGGGTCGCTTACTTATTAAGAAATTATTTTGGCTATGAAAAAAATTAGGAATCCAAATCATCATAAAGTAAAGCCTTTTTTCGATTAAGAGCGGATATCGTGTACACATAAACATATCCTTTGACATCGTAAATTATTTTATTGATGCACCATAATAACAGCTAATGGTAAAGCTGCAATTTCTGCCATAATCATGATAGACTCTTGCATTATTTTTACACTAATAGTAAAATTCAAAATGAACTGGAAAATTGTAGCTAGGGTTCCGCTAATATTATTAGGACAGCGTCCGAGGGCTACATCTTTTACAATATGTAAAAGGCACCTATTGACATAAAAGGTCCGAGGGGAAAGGTTCAACGTATTTGTTATGCGTTGAATTCCTTCTCTTCAGACCTTTTTTTATTTTAAGGAGGTCTGTATTATGAGAAGAATCGATGAGTTAAAAGCCGGTGTTGCCACTATTGTTTTAAATAAGGAGAAGCAAATTCTGTTACAAAAACGGGCCGATGTAGAACTTTGGGGTATTCCTTCAGGACATATTGAAATAGGTGAGACCGTGTCCGAGGCTGCTATTCGAGAAGTAAAAGAAGAGACCAATTTGGATATACGTATAAAAAAGTTAATTGGTGTATATTCTGATCCTCATTCACAGGTGTTTGAATACCCAAATGGAAAAGTCATACACTTTATTACAACTTGCTTTCTGGCTGAAATTACAGGTGGAGAGCTTAAATGCAATTCAAACGAGTCGCTAGAAATTAAGTTTTTTGAACAGTATAATCTACCGCAAAATTTATTAAACATGCATCCCAGATGGTTGGAGGATGCTTTATCCGATAGGGAACTAGCTTTCATTCGTTAAGAAGAATAGATGTTGAATAAAGAAGCATCCTTCAATCTGAAATTCAAAAAAGCTTGTGGTTTTGAAAACTACCTCAAGCTTTTTTGTCTGTTCATTGCTTTGTGATTAATTTAGTGAATTCATTTTGATTTTGAATTTCTCCATCAAAACAGCTGCTTCAAAAAACTCCCTTACTTCACAATACTCTTTAAAATATTATCAATTATTTGTCCGTTTGCTATTGCTCCTGTATAGAGCCAGCTTTCATCTGGAGTGAATTCGAACACGTTGCCAGCCTTAACAGCAGGGATGTTTTTCCACAACGCCTCATTTAACGCTGAAGAACCGCTCGCTGAATCGCTGTTGATCAAGAATAAATATTCCGCATCAAGTTCGACTAATTTCTCTAATGAAATGGCATTCCAGTTGCTTTCTGCACTAGCTGATATTTCTTGAACAACCTTTGGTACCTGAAGACCTAAATCTTGATACATAACAGCACCGCTTGATAGGGAATCACTCACGACAAAGAAGCTGCCGCCAACGAGCCAAATCGCTGCTGCTGAAGGATTTCCGAGCTTATTTTCAATTTGTTCCTTCGCCTCTTTTGCTTTTGCATCATACTCTTCTAATACCTTTTTCGCTTCGTCCTCTTTGCCAAACACTTCACCTACACGAAGTAATTCATCGCGCCAGTCGTTATTTTCCTCAGTTCCAATTACATATGTCGGAGCAATTTTATTATATTGCTCGTATTTTCCACCCTCAACCATACTTGCTGAGTCCATAATAAGTAAATCTGGAGAAAATTGCTGAACCGCCTCAAACGGTAAATCGTGTGGAATCGTTGGAACATCTTTTAGTTCTCCTTGCAAATACCCTTGAATGCTGGCACCATCATTGACGCTCCATTGGGCAACCGGAATAATTCCTAACGCAACTAAATGGTCTTCAAGATATGTAGCGATCACCCGTTCAGGATTTGCTGGAACCATTACTTCATTGCCCATTGCATCCGTCAACACACGTTCCGTTGAAGACTCTGCATCCGTCTCTTGCCTCGTTTGCTCATTTTCTTTTGGTTCGGATTGACTATTTTCTGTTTCTCCACAAGCAGCTAACGTCGCAAGCAACAATCCAGCTCCAAGTAGTTGCATCAATTTCTGTTTTATCATTGGAATCCTCCTAGGAATATGGTAAAATAGACTCAAAAATACAGGTTAAATGATAATGATTATCGGTTTCAATTAAAATACAAAATTACGATAATGTCAATATCCTATCACAAATAATTTTGTCTATTCTTTGAAGAAAGTAGTTACGAACCATGCCAAAAAATACTCAGAATGAACTGCATAGCAATTATCTTATTGGAACAATTATTTTAATCGGCGGTGGTGTTCTTCTTTTTTTCACCATGATTTCTTCCATCCATTTTGGAGCTGCCGATCTCAGTTTTAAATCGGTATGGGAAGCCATTTTTTCCTATGATGGGGACAAATCTTCCCATGTCATTGTCCGAGAGTTAAGACTGCCTCGTGCCCTTGCTGCTGTTACAGTTGGAGCCGCTCTTGCCGTTGCGGGGGCGATTATGCAAGGAATGACGAGAAATCCATTAGCTTCCCCTTCAATTATGGGAGTGACAGCCGGATCGTCCTTTTTAATTGCCATTGCTTTTGCCATATTTCCCGCTATTTCATATACGGGGTTAATTGCTTTTTCATTTTTAGGAGCTGCTCTTGGAACGATTTTAGTATTTGGTATCTCATCCTTATCTAAGGGCGGCATCACACCTGTTAAGCTTGCTCTTGCCGGCTCAGCGATTACCTCGCTGCTCAGTTCGCTTTCTACTGCGATTGGAATTCGCTTTAACGTATCAAAGGACATTAGCTATTGGTATGCTGGAGGCGTCTCAGCTGTTCAAATGGAGCAACTTATGTATGTGGCCCCTTTTGTACTTGCCGGCCTTATTCTCGCTATTATATTATCCCGTTCCATTTCCATTCTTAGTCTCGGTGAGGACATCGCCAAAGGATTAGGTCAGAATACTGGGGCTATTAAATTTCTCGGAACAATCACCGTCCTTTTTTTAACGGGGGCGGCTGTCTCCATTGCAGGGATGATTGGCTTTGTCGGACTTGTTATCCCACATATCGCCCGTTTTCTAGTTGGAGTGGATTATCGCTGGATTATCCCTTGCTCCGCCGTATTAGGTGGACTATTGTTGCTCGTTGCCGATATTGCAAGCCGCTTGCTTAACGCTCCATTTGAAACACCAGTGGGAGCAGTCACAGCAATTATCGGTGTGCCTTTCTTCCTTTACCTCGCTCGGAAAGAAGGGAGGGAGCTGTAATGAATCATTCTTTATCAAAGGACAAGCGGAAATTTAAAATTTTCATGGTGACGACAAGCATCCTTATCGTGTTCATGTTCTTCCTTAGTATTAACGCAGGATTTATCTCAATTCCATTTAAAGAAGTGATCGATACGTTACTCGGAAAAGGAACAGAACACAATGAACTTACCATTTTCAGCTTTCGTTTACCACGAATCATTCTCGCCCTTTTAGTCGGGATGGGAATATCAATTTCAGGAGCTATCCTTCAAGGGATCTCGCAAAATCCTTTAGCTGATCCGGGGATTTTAGGAATTAATTCAGGAGCCGGCTTTGCTGTCGTCCTTTATATGTTTTTCTTTCAAGGCACGACCTTTCTGACGGGAGCATTATCGATCTTTATTATGCCTGCGGCTGCCCTGATTGGTGCATTTGTAGCGGCAATTTTAATCTATGCGATTTCTTGGAAAAAAGGCCGCGTCACCCCGGTTCGTCTACTCCTAGTTGGGATTGGAATTAATTCCGCCTTTAGTGCCGGGTTGATTGTATTTCAGATGAAGATGGAACCAATTGATTTTATGAAAGCGATCATTTGGCTTTCCGGAACGATTTGGGGAACGAATTGGACATTTGTGCTTGCATTGCTGCCGTGGATATTTATTCTTATTCCACTGGCCATATATAAATCAAGATATTTAGATGTATTACGCCTTAGCGATCCTATCGCAATTAGTGTTGGCGTCGATATTGAAAGGGAGCGAAGAATTCTCCTTCTTATTTCAGTTGCTCTTGCAGGGGCATGTGTTTCCGTTGGAGGAGGAATTACCTTTTTAGGATTAATTGCACCGCATATTGCGAGGCGTTTAATCGGAGCAAGACATGCAAAAATCCTCCCTGCCACCGCATTAATAGGAGGACTCCTCCTTCTAAGTGCAGATACATTAGGAAGAGTGATCATGGCGCCAATGGAACTGCCCGTTGGACTCGTCGTTTCCATTCTTGGCGCTCCATACTTCATTTACTTGTTAGTTAAAACGGTCTAAGAAAAACGAAGAGAAGGTACGCTGCTCATTCATTTCCCAGCAGAACGTACCTTCTCTTTTATTCCATATATCCTTCCACTAACTCATAGCACCTTTTTTCTGTCAAGTTTGCTTGAGTACTGAGATATTGCAAGGACTGCATTGATCCACCTTCATATGGGAGCGACTCTTTAGTTGCTGTTTCGTCCCTATAGATAATCCATTTTCTTTGTTCCTCTCTAAGACTGTTCATTTCTTTTTGCGCCAATGTTTTTTCAAGTTTACGATATATTTCATTTAATGCATCATCCCAGCTTTCAAATATTTCCCCTTGGGCTTTTGTCATATCGACCTGCGTACCCGTTTCAAGGATTTTACGTTGTGATGCTAAACTTTTCTCCACGTCCTCCAGCTTCTTTAAAAAAATGGCCTTCTCGCTCGCAGCACTTAAAGCTTCTTCTTCCACTATATTTTCCTGCTGCTCTTTTTGTAATTCCGCTTCTGCTGTTTCAATCAATTGGTCTAGTTGGTTTTTCACATGATTCTCCAATCCTTCCTCCTGTAAAAGAACAAGAGCTGTCGATAACGCATCTTCCCACTGACGCTCTGTGATCGCTTCTTTCACTTCATTTAAAGCCACCAGCTGTTCATAATACCTTTTCGCTTCAGTATCATCCGGCTTTTCAGCTAATGCTCTTTCAAAGGATGCGGTCGCTTTTTCCGTATCTTCACTTTCCAAGGTTGTTTTGCCTTGTTTCATGGCTGCTTCATAATCACTATTTCCACAGGAGGCTAATAAAAACAGACATGCTATGACTACTAATTTTTTCATGACAAACTCCCCTTCCCTCTTCTTATGAATATTGCAAAACCTTCTCTTTCGTTTCAAACGGAAGCTTTCCTTCCATATAAATTTCATGCCAAATCATAAAAACAATTACTGTCCACAATTTTCTGCTATTATCCTTTTTTCCCTTTTGATGCTCGGATAGAAGAAAAAGAATTAAATTCTTTTCAAATAAGTAATCAGTTCTACTTTCGATAATTAATTGATAAGCCCAATCAAACATTTCCTCTCGTAGCCAATGACGAATAGGAACTGGAAATCCAAGTTTTTTTCTATTCAAAACCGATGTCGGAATCAGCCCTTCCATCGCCTTTCTTAAACTATATTTCGTCTGTCTATTAGTAACCGTAACCGTATGATCAAGCTGAGAAGCTACTGTAAAAACTTCCTTATCTAAAAAAGGCACTCGCAGTTCTAAGGAATGAGCCATCGTCATTCGATCCGCCTTTACGAGAATATCTCCCGGAAGCCATGTATGAAGGTCGATAAACTGCATCTTTTGTATATCGTGCAAATGGGGTACCTGTTGATACAATGCTTTTGTAACATTGTCATACTGCCAATCAGGATGATAGTTTTTTAGTAGTACCTTTTTTTCTGCCTCCTGAAAAATTTTTGCGTTCCCGATATAACGTTTCTCAATGCTCGTTGCCCCCCGTTCAAGAAAACTTTTTCCTTTTACCCAATTTGGCAGTAAGCCCGCAAACGTTTTACATTCTTTTTTCAATAAAGATGGCATGTATCGGAAGTACTTCAAGGCATAAGGTTCGCGGTAAATGTTATAGCCGCCGAACAGTTCATCTGCTCCCTCACCGGAGAGCACGACTTTCACATGCTTGCTGGCCTCACGAGCAAGAAAATATAAAGGTACGAGGGCCGGATCGGCAACCGGATCGTCTAAATGCCAAATAATTCGTGGCAGTTCTTTTATAAACTCATCAGCACTGATCACATAGCTAATATTTTCAACACCTAATTCGTACGCTGTTTCTTGAGCCAAATCAATTTCACTAAAGCCCTCCCTTTCAAACCCAACTGTAAATGTTTTAATATTAGGATTTATCTCCTTGGCCAAAGCAACGATGCTCGTCGAATCAATCCCACCTGAAAGAAATGCTCCAACAGGAACGTCACTTCGCATATGCATAGAAACAGAATCCTTTAAAACATCCTGAATTTTATTTGTCGTTTTTTGAAACGAATCGACTTTAGGACAAAAACTAGGTTTAAAAAACACCTCTATTTCCATAGGCTGTCCAGCTTTTTTCATGAAAAATCGCCCTGGCTCTAACCGTTTAATCTCTTTAGCGAATGTGTGTGGCTCTGGTACATATTGATAAGTTAAATAATGATGCAATGATTGCAAATCTAAATCACTATCATGTTGCAATGCTATAAGAATACTCTTCTTTTCCGAGGCAAAATAAAAATCTTCTTCGTCTTCATAATAATAGAAAGGCTTAATGCCAAAATGATCTCTTGCCCCAAATAACTCCCTTTTCTCCTGATCCCAAATGACAAAACTAAACATTCCCCGCAGTTTATAGACAGCATTTTTGCCAAGATGACTGTATAAGGCTACAATCACTTCAGTATCCGATTCGGTTTGGAAAGTATAGCCAATGGCTATTAATTCATTTCTCAGCTCAATGTAATTGTATATTTCCCCATTAAACGTAATCCAAAAACGATTCGCAAATACAAGAGGCTGATGGCCGCTCTCAATATCAATAATACTCAAGCGTCTAAAGCCAAGATGAACATCATCATCAAAAAAATAGCCAGCGTCATCAGGTCCCCTATGAACGATAACAGATGACATTTTATGGGCAAGCTCATGAATCCCACAATTATTTTCTCCCATATACCCGATAAAACCGCACATATACTTCTCTCCTATTCCCAACCAATTTCTAATTATTCTAAGGGCAACGTCACCTCAACCGTTGTACCTTGCCCGTATTTACTTTTAAAGATGATTGTGCCGCCATGCTTTTCCACAATTTTTCGTGAAATAGCTAGGCCGAGTCCAGCTCCGACTATATTGTTGTTAATCTTGTAAAACGATTCTGCAATAAAAGGTAAATCCTCTTCCTTAATTCCAATTCCTTGATCAGAGATAGAACAAAAGAGGCTCTCGTCTTTAATGATCACGAGTATACGTATCTCTGTTCCTACTTCGGAAAACTTTATGGCATTATCAAGCAGATTTAATAACACTTGTTTCATCTTATTGCGATCGACACAAATATTAACTGGTGTGCACTCGAGCTTTAGTTGGACATTTTTTTCCTCTGCCCTTTTCTCAAGCTGAGCCGCAGCCTCTTGGACAAGGTGGTCAAATTTTATTGGCGCAGGCATTAACACCATTCGATCAGATTCATATCTTGAAAAATCCAACAGATCTTCGACAAGCTCGATAAGTCGCTCTGATTCACCCTCAATCATCTTTAGTCCAAATTTTGCCTCTTCTTTCGTCAAATCATCTGAGGATTGGATTGTCTCTATCCATCCTTTAATACCCGTTAAAGGCGTCCGAAGTTCGTGGGAAATAGAAGAAATAAATTCATTTTTTAACTGGTCCGTTTTGACAATCTCATCAGCCATGTAATTCAACGTTCTAGCCATCTCACCTAATTCATGGGGAAACTCCTCTGCTATTCTTTTCTCAAACTTCCCTTTTGACATTTCTTTCGTAAAGTCAATAATCTTATTTACTGGCTTTACAATTGAATCAGCGAGCCTGAGACTTACTAGAAATACAGTAGCAGCAACGAGTGCACAAACAAGAAACCCATAGGCCATGAGGCGTTCAATCGTTTCATGTACGTTTGCTAGAGAAGAGCCATATCGAAGAACACCAATTGCTTGTCCCTCTAATACGAGTGGGATATAAACGGCAATGAATTCTTGACCAGAAAGCTCGACCTTCTCCTCTTCATAAACAGTCGAAAAGTTAAATATATCTGGATTTAACTCATACTTAATTTGTTCATAAAAACCTGTAGACGATTGCAATAGCTCCCCTTGCAAATTTAGCAGTTCAAGATCTGCACCCTTATACTGATAATCCTTTATAATTTGTTCGCTATAATCTTGAAGCTCTCCGTAAAGTCTTTCATTTCCTTTGTCCCATAATGGCGTTATAGCTTCAACATGGTTCTCAAAGGTATTTGCAATCCCTTGATAATAATACTTCGTTAAAGCAAAGCTCATAATCGCCAGCATTAACCCAAGGGTTAGGGTAATGATGATCATAAAATATAAAATAACTTTTCGTTTCATACCCTATTCCTTCCAGTGATATCCACGTCCCCATTCTGTACATAAATGGACGGGGTTGGATGGATCCTTTTCGATTTTTTGGCGAATACGCCTTATATTGACATCAACTACTTTAATATCACCGACATAGTATTCTCCCCATACTTCGTCAAGAAGCTCATCCCTAGAAAAGACGCGGTTTGGGCGACTCATCATGAACTGCAAAATCGAGTATTCCGTTGGCGTTAGCTTAATCTCTTCATCTTCATGTATGATTTTTTTATGAGCTTGATCTAATCGAAAAGATCCGGAAACAATATTTTTTTTCCCATATTCCTCAGGGCTGTTTAACCTTCTCAACAGTGAATAAATCCTTGCCTCCAGTTCGGCTAGGCTGAACGGTTTGCTTAAATAATCATCCGCTCCCATGATTAAACCTTCCACACGATCTTTTTCCTGAGTCTTTGCAGTAAGCATGATAATACCAACTGTTTGATTTACCTTTCTAATTTGCTGACAAACCTCAAACCCATCTATTCCCGGAAGCATGAGATCAAGAAGGATGATCGCAAATGACTCACGCTGAAAATACATTAAAGCATCTTCACCTGTGACCGCCTCTTTGACGATATATCCTTTCTTTCTAAGATTTAAGCTTAGGAAACTTCTGATCGATAATTCATCTTCAACAACGAGAATATTTGTCATGTATGGTCCTCCTCAAAACTCATCTTGCAATAAGTGAAATTGTGTAAATGGAAAATCCTTCATTTCTGCCATTTCTGTATAAAAAACCATGTCCTTCGTTTCTTCGAGAATCGTGGCAGACGCAGGAGCAAGCATATCATTCTCTTGCCAGCGCACCTCAAAAAGGACGTTTCGGCTTGCAATATCTACTAGCTGGACACCATCATCCAGTTTATTCAGCGTCACTTTTTCAAACCAAGCTGGCGGGATTTCAATATAAAACCTTCTCTCACGATCGGTATAGCGCTCCATCACTTTGTGCGAATCTCCATCAATAGAATAAGTCGAGTAATATTCAATAAATGGAATATCTGCAAATGCCGTCTCTTCCCAGCCTTGTGGAATATACATACTCCCTACCTCTAAAACACCATCATTATTCATATCTCGACTATAGAGTGGTTTAGCCTTAATCATATCTTCTTCCAATTTAATTAAACCTTCATCACCGAAAACAACCATTTCTGTCGTCATGGAATGAGCTCCAATTGCACTATCAATGAACAAAGCTTGATGACCATCACTTAATTTTCCACTTTCTACATTTTCGTGAAAGGCGTAAGGGTCTAGACTAACAGTATCAAGTAATTGTAATTCCTTATTCTCGTATTGAAAGAGATCAGCATTATAAAATTCCCTTTTCTTCCCATCAATAACGAGAAGCTCCTCCACTCCATCACGATTATAATCGGCTACATCCACTACATCATAAGGTCTTTCTAATATTTGTTGAAAACTGCCTTTGTTCCACTCATAAATCAATAACTGCTTTTCTGTTTCAAAATCGGAGAAGTAAAGTCCGATCACAACTTCCAATACACCATCCTCATTTAAGTCGGATAACTTAAAGTAATCCAGCAAATAATAATCTGTCTCCAATTTTGTTAATTGCTCCCACTCCCCATCTTTTTCACGAAGAAAGAGGAGTTGAACATTTCGATCGGTCTTATTTTCCCTATACAAAACGACTGCTTCCAGTTCTCCATTCCCAGTTGTTTCCTCCACGAAAATGGACTCTTTTGTTAATCCATGCTTCGCGGTAACGAATTCCATATTTGCTGGGAGCAATTGCTGAACTTTTTCTCTTAATGCTGTTTTCTGCCTATCTCCACTTGGAGGTGATTCAATTAAATCGCTCGGTCCCTTTACTAGCAGACTCGGCTTTTCAATAATGTCACAAGCCGATAATACGATAAAGACCGCTATGAGTATAAAAAATTTCCATTTCCCCTTCAAAATTCGCTACCTCCAAAATTTTACTCCACTTAAGTAACTTAATTATAATGCTCTTGAATCGAGGATAATTTACAAAGTAGTTACAATTTTGCTCTGTTCCATACATTCCTTAGTATTCCCTTGATAAATTTGGAACAACATCATGTTGCAACGCCCATTTAAATATTTTTCACAAATATTACTTTACCTGTCGTAGTAATTATGATACATTGAAATTACTACGACAGATGAAGTACGACAAATGGAGTAATATCCATAAAAACCTGCAGAAAGGAGACTTCTTTTGATTAGCAGTGATGTTATTCGGGGATACAACGATACGATCATTCTTTATTTATTGTTAGAAAATGAGTCTTATGGCTATGAAATATCCAAGCAAATTAAAGAATTGTCTCATGAGAAATACACGATTAAAGAAACCACTTTATATTCAGCTTTTAATCGCTTATTGAATAACGGTTATATCGAAGCCTTTTATAAAGACGAAACATTTGGCAAAAGGCGCACTTATTACAAAATCACCAAAGCGGGAATTCACTACTACAAAGAAAAATGTCAAGAATGGGAATTAACGAAGGAAGTTATTAACCGATTTATTAGGGAGGATTTTATATGAATACCCTTGTTGATTATTTAGATAACCTATTTGCTACTTTGCCGAAGACAAAGCAATTAGAAGACATACGAGCAGATATGCTGGCAAATATGGAGGACAAATATAATGAGTTAAAAAAATTAGGGAAATCTGAAAATGAAGCGATTGGTATCGTCATTTCAGAATTCGGTAATATTGATGAACTCTTGAATGAACTTGACATTCAATTAGAGCAAAAAGAAACCCACTTCCCTTTATTATTAGAGGAAGAGGCTGAAGACTTTCTTAAAACAAGTAAAAAGGCAAGCATGCTTATAGGACTCGGCGTGACCCTTTGTATGCTTGGAGCAGCGTTACTCATTTTATTTTTTCAGCTTCCAAACTTTTCTGAACTTGCCGCAACAACCATCGGTGTGACCACGTTACTTGTTCTCGTAGCCATTGCCGTTGGACTCTTTATTTACGGAGGCATGCTTAAGGACAAATACAAAACGATTGAAAAAAAAGGAGAATTCTCCCTTTCATTCAACATGAAAAAAATGCTTGAGGACAAGGCGAAAGCCTATCAACCGACATATGCACTATCCGTTATTTTCGGCGTCATATTATGCATTCTTTCTCCCGTATCTCTCTTTATCGCCATGGCCATAAGTGAAGAAGCTGTCAATTACGGTGTTGTTGCCTTGCTTTGTATCATAGCCATCGCGATAAATATTTTTATTTACTATGGAGGCATAAAAGACAGCTACAATAAATTGCTGAAGCTTGAAGAATACTCCGAACGTCAAAAGGAAGAAAACAAAGTAGTTGGGGCAGTTGCAGCCATCATTTGGCCACTAGCTGTTTGTATCTTCCTCATCACCGGCCTAGTTTATCAGCAATGGCATATCAATTGGATTATCTTTCCGATCACAGGTCTTTTGTTTGCGATGTTTAGCGCCGCATATAACATCCTGAAAACAAATGAAACAAAATGAAACGAGGCTGGGACATAAATAGCCTCTAATAAGTACCACCCGTGAGAACGGGTGGTTTTCTCTGCGGCTGAAAGCCTTTGTTACTGACCA
>NZ_VTQX01000078.1 GCF_008764295.1 Bacillus methanolicus
GTGGCGAAGGCAGTTGACGAAGTTGCGGACGCTCCTTCCGAATTTGAACCGGAACACGTCGGCGGCGGTTATTATCTGCTTTCGAACGGCGAAAAAATCAAGGGTAAGGACGCCGCAATCAAGGCGGAAGCCAAACTCGAAAAATAACGGAGGTGACGCTCGATGTCGGTAGCGGAGCGCTTAAAGAATCGGTTGCAAAATGTTTCGGGCGTTACGGATGCCGACATTGAAGCGTGGGTGTCCGAGGCGGAACACGAAGCGGATTTAACCGAAGCAGAAAACGCCGATGCGGTATTTTATCTTGCGCTAACCATTGCGTATGAGTTTATCGCAACAAAC
>NZ_VTQX01000079.1 GCF_008764295.1 Bacillus methanolicus
CGTTCCTTTGTAACTCCGTATAGAGTGTCCTACAACCCCAAGAGGCAAGCCTCTTGGTTTGGGCTAATCCCGTTTCGCTCGCCGCTACTCAGGGAATCGCGTTTGCTTTCTCTTCCTCCGGGTACTTAGATGTTTCAGTTCCCCGGGTCTGCCTTCCATACCCTATGTATTCAGGTAAGGATACCATCCCATTACGGATGATGGGTTTCCCCATTCGGAAATCTCCGGATCAAAGCTTACTTACAGCTCCCCGAAGCATATCGGTGTTAGTCCCGTCCTTCATCGGCTCCTAGTGCCAAGGCATCCACCGTGCGCCCTTTATAACTTAACCATTCGG
>NZ_VTQX01000080.1 GCF_008764295.1 Bacillus methanolicus
GGCTTCTGCTGACTTCTCACCGTCCAGTCCTGCATCACTACAGGATTTTGGTACAGACTCATGAGACCTCCCCAGTTAAGGCGCGAACTCTTTCCCCCCATCTATCTGCCATATATACAACTCATGAATAAGTAGCTATTGGACTTCAACTTCTTTGGCAGTCTTATCCTCATGTGTTGCCTCTTATATGATTTCTGTTCGTCAGACCGGAGGTTTGCCTCGAGCTTCCTTCAGATTCCACGTCACCATGGACACCCTTGCTGTCAGCTATGTACTTACCGCTACCAGGTCGTACTCGGGACTTTCACCCGTTAGAGTTCGCCCATGCTGGGCGAAC
>NZ_VTQX01000081.1 GCF_008764295.1 Bacillus methanolicus
AATAAATCGATAGAGAGAAAAACTAAAATGGCGATTACTCGGTAATTTCTTGGTTCTTCTTCACTTTCATTATCTAGTTTTCAAGGTACAAACGGCGAATGATAAGCTTCGCATCTTTTCGTCAACTTCCCTCGTTCCGCTCCTCATGTATCAAATACACTCCGGTGCTCACTCAGTTGTTTCCTCAATCTGCTTGCTTCTAATTCACCTTCATTTCATTTTGAGAGATTGCACTCTCAAAACTAAACAAATCATATCGTCAACGAGGTTTTTGATTGCTCAAAATAACCTCTATCTGTTGAAGCATCTAATGCTTCCTCATATTCCTTAG
>NZ_VTQX01000082.1 GCF_008764295.1 Bacillus methanolicus
AGTAGCTCAGCAGGATAGAGCACGTTCGAGTCCGCTTCTCTGATTTTTCTACAGCGTACTGATTGAGCCTCTCCTTGAGTGTGCTTTCTGAAATCAGGACGACAGCTTCCTTTTGTGTGAGTAAATTATCATAAATATTATTTCAATATGTCCCAGTAGCTCAGCAGGATAGAGCACGTTCGAGTCCGCTTCTTTGATTTTTCTACAGCGTACTGATTGAGTCGCTCCTTGAGTGTGCTTTCTGAAATCAGGACGACAGTTTCCTTTTGTGTGAGTAAATTATCATAAATATTATTTCAATATGTCCCAGTAGCTCAGCAGGATAGAGCA
>NZ_VTQX01000083.1 GCF_008764295.1 Bacillus methanolicus
GCCCGCAACAAATAGCGCAAATAACACCGCCCAATAAATTGCGAAAAAATAGTTAACGTATTTCATTCGCCCACCTCCGTTAGAATTGTCTCGTAGGGTCTTCGTCCGCTTGCGCCGGCTCGCCTGCGCTTAGTCCGATTAACGACACGTCAAAGCCCGCCTTTACCAATAACTCGATTTGCTCCTTCTCGTCTGCTTCGTAAAGCAGTCCGTCAAACAGCGACATGTCGAACACGTCCGGCGCTTTATCGAAGTTAGCGCGTTGTTCCGGCGTTAACTCGTCGTCCATATCGATAACAGGCGTTAGGCTGACCGTTGTAGTCGT
>NZ_VTQX01000016.1 GCF_008764295.1 Bacillus methanolicus
CTGGATCGTCTTCGTAGCGATATCTAAAGTAATACGGTCAGAAACATGATAAGCTAGGATTTCGTTAGTGGAAGCATCTTTTACGGTTGACAAATAAGCCATACTATTTCCGTTATATGGCAAATATGTAATATCCGTTAATAAAACTTTACCTGGTATACCCTGCTTAAACTCTCTGTTTAACTTATTGGCTACGACTTGATGCTCCTTTGTTGCTTTAGCGATTTTTTTATAAGGATTTGCCTTTCTATGAGGACAGACTATTCCGTATTTCCTCATGATTCTTTGTATCTTTTTACGACTAAATATGATGTTATAGTCATTCTCCAAAATCATTTTGATGGATCGGGACCCTTTCTTATATCCCCGTCGATTAAAGGCCTTTAGTATGATTCCTTTCGCTTCAAAGTCCAATTGTTCTCTGGCTTCACGGACAGTAGATGCTTTAAGGAAGCTGTAGTATCCAGAACGAGAAACCTCTAAAAGATCACAAAAATACTTGGTCATACGCTTAAAACCACTTTGTTCAATGGTCTCAGAAATCAATTGAAATACTCTACTCGGTTCTAAGTTTTCGCTTGCGTTTAGCAGCCTCCTTTCTGTCACTTCGAGCTTTTTTAATAACTCTACTTGCCCCTCCAGTAGCTTAATTCTAGCTTCTTGCCTTTCAATCACTTCAGAAGAGGTAAGTTCCCGTTTTAATGGTCTACCAGAACTTGATTTTCTTGAATCTGTAAGTCCCATTAACCCTTCCTTTTCATAGGCTTTCTTCCACCTGTAGGCAGACTGTTCAATTCGTTTCATTCCTATAACGTCCACATCAAAGCCGTTTTCAATGAAGATCTGCCGAGGGAGTTTGCCCCCCAAATACTCGTCCATAAATTTATTCTTAAATGAATCTGTATATGTAATAGATCTCTCGCTAACACTTTGTACGTTTGGATTCTTTTGAAGCATTTTTACCTCTGTAGTTGAAAATGTTATTTTACTCATGTTGTCCCCTAGTTCCTATTTAGTAAGTTTAAGTATATAAAAAAATACCTATAGATAAAACACTCTTTTTCAAGTGTCCTAACTATAGGTACCATATTAATAGGAGGCTTCACTTTTTATTTTCTTGAACGAAATGTGCTGCATTCATCCCAGCCAGTCTCCCTGTTACGAGAGCAGAGGTAATGTTGTAGCCACCAGTGTAGCCATGGATATCGAGAATTTCCCCACAGAAGTAGAGTCCATTCCTTTTCTTTGATGCCATCGTCTGCGGCTCGATCTCTTTTATGGACACTCCTCCGCCAGTAACGAAGGCTTTTTCCAAAGGAAGCGTCCCGTTTACTTTAAATTGAAATTGTTTACAGCTACGTGTGAATGCACGGAGTTTATCAGAAGAAAGATTGGCCCCTTGGATGGCTGGATCAATTTCATTATAGGCGAGAAGGAAAAGTAAATAACGTTCAGGGAGCAAACCTTTTAAAATATTTTTCACACTTTTTTTTGGTTCCGTTTTGATTAATTTCTGCCATTCTTGAAAAAGAAGCTCTTCTTTTTTATCTGGAAGTGCATCTAAGCTCATCACCACTTCAGATAGATTCCACTTTTTCATTGCTTTTACTACAAACTGGCTGCATCTAAGAACAGCAGGACCGCTGATACCAAAATGGGTAAAGATCATATCCATCTGATGGGTAATGAGTGCCTTACCTTTAGGATTAAGTACGCTTAATGAGACGTCTCGTAACGATAACCCTTGTAGCTCCTTTTGTTTAATGAACGGCTCAGCTGAAGTTAATGGGACTTCGGTCGGGTAAAGCTCGGTGATTGTATGGCCGACCTTTTCAGCCCATGCATAGCCATCACCAGTCGAACCGGTGTGAGGAACTGATTTACCACCAACCGCAATAATGGCTGTTGCAGTGGTATAGCTCTGTCCGTTTTTCACATGAACAGTGATGGGGCCTCCCTCATTAAAGTCAATATCTGAGACAGGCGAATTGGTTTTTATTTGTACATCCAAATGTTCCAACCTGCTTAAAAGAGCATTCACAACGGACTGTGCCTTATTTGAAGCAGGGAACATCCTTCCGTGATCTTCCTCCTTTAATTCAATGCCAAGCTTTTCGAAAAACTTGATAATATCTTCATTATTAAAAATCGAAAATGCGCTATATAAAAAGCGCCCATTTCCAGGGATATGCTTGATGATTTCATCAATCGGAAGGCGATTCGTCACATTGCATCTTCCGCCTCCTGAAATCGCTAATTTCCTCCCAAGCTTGTCCCCTTTATCGATTAATAAAACGATCGCTCCTTGTTCACCAGCAGCAATGGCTGCCATCAGACCAGAAGGCCCACCACCGATGACAATTACATCATATTGCATCCATTCATTCTCCTTAACGACTCCATTTAATTGGAGGATATTTATTCTAAAAATGGGCTTTTACTTTTGAAAAGCATCTAATCAGTATATTATAGAACATGAACGATTGTCATGAAAAGGATACATATAAAGGTAGAAGTTATTTTTAAAGAAGTGTAAACTGTTAAATTGGAAGATTTTTTTTTGCTCGCTGATTTTTGATTAGGATGGGATGTTATGTCTTCAAAGCTGTTAAGAGGGACATTTGTGTTAACCTCTGGTACGTTTATTTCGAAATTTCTTGGCTTGTTTTATGTCATTCCTTTTTTTGCCTTAGTCGGGAATGAAGGAACGGCTCTTTACAATTATGCCTATGTTCCCTACACGATTTTCATCAGTATTGCGACGGCAGGGATTCCTGCATCCGTTTCTAAATTTATTTCAAAATATAATGCCATTGAAGAATATGCCGTTGGAAGGAAATTATTTAAAACAGGTCTCGTGTTAATGGCGATTACAGGTATTATTTCCTTTCTGATTTTATATATAGCTGCCCCTACTTTAGCAGCGATGGTGATTACCGATCCAGACTTTATCGATCATATGGCGGATGTCACAACCGTTATTCGAGCAGTCAGTTTTGCTTTAATCATTATTCCATTTATGTCTATTATACGAGGTTTTTTCCAAGGTCATCAGTCAATGGAACCGACAGCCGTTTCTCAAGTGGTTGAACAAATTGTCCGGATTGCTTTCGTATTAGCGGGTGCCTATATCGTTTTGAAGGTAGCTCAAGGGAGTTTAGTAACGGCAGTTAGCTTTTCTGTTTTTGCGGCTTTTATTGGTGGTCTAGGAGGACTTGCGGTTCTATTTTGGTACTGGGTTAAGAAAAAACCGATGTTTGATGAACTGCTGCTTCGTGATCGAAAAACGATGGATATTTCTGTTAAAGATATTTACAAGGAAATCCTTCTTTATTCCATTCCTTTTGTATTAGTCGGAATTGCCAATCCCTTGTTTCAATTTATTGATCAGTTAACTTTTAATCCAACGATGGTCTCGATGGGCTATGCTTTCAATGAGGCTGAGCATGCTTTTTCAATCCTTAATTTCCAAGCGCAAAAGCTTGTTATTATTCCAGTTTCACTGGCAACAGCTTTTTCGTTAACATTAATTCCAGCAGTCACTAAATCTTATACAGAGCAAGATCAGCTCGGATTAAATCGCCAATTGAATCAAACGTTTCAAGTACTTACCTATTTAACATTACCAGCCGCTCTTGGTTTATCTTTGTTAGCAGAGCCTTTTTATACGGTGTTTTATGAGCCAGATGCTCTGGGAGCAGAAGTATTAGAAGCGTATGCGCCAATAGGGATGCTCTTTGCCCTTTATGCCGTGACAGCAGCTATTTTACAAGGAATTGATGCGCAGAAATTTAATATTCTTAGTTTATTAGTGGGCATTTTAATTAAGCTCAGCTTGAATATCCCGTTGATAAAATTGATGGAAACAAAGGGCGCGATTCTAGCAACGGCACTTGGTTATAGTGTGGCTATTTTAATCAATTTATTTGTAATTAAAGCATTCTCTAAATATCGCTTTCGTCTTGTTTTTAGAAGAGGGATCTTAATCGTGATCTTTACGGCGATTATGTATTTCGTTACAAAGCTTGTGTATTATTTATTGACGATGTTCCTTTCGCCAGACGTCAAGCTTGAAGCGCTTATCATGGTTGCGCTTTGTGCAATAGCAGGTGCGGGAGTGTATTTCTATTTAGGGTTAAAATCGAAACTAGTTAATTTCCTATTTGGTGCTAGGGTCGATCGGATTAAAGAAAAGCTAAGGTTAAAAGTTTAACGATGATAAGGAATTTTGGCGTTCCAGTATATGTGTGGTAGAGGTACAACTGAGCAAATTTAGCAGTTTCCTTATCGATGCAAGGAGTGTTCGTATTAGAACAGAGTAGCAGCAAGTAAAAAACAGGTCACCATTTGCGGCGACCTGTTTTATCATCCATTCATTTAGTAGTTGTCGTAGTAGATGCCAAGTCTGTTTTCGATGCGATTTATACGGCGTTCAAGACGATCCAACTGCCGTTCAAGGCTTTGAATTTGCCGCTCGATGCGTTCAAAACGGCGATCAACGTTGCCGCCTCCAGGCAAAGGAACGCTTGGATAGCCAGGAACACCTGGAATAAAAAATCCTTGGCCAGTCACTTGAGGTTGACCTTGTTGCCGATAATACATTAGTATACACCTCCTACGCGGGAAATGATATAAATATAGATACTTGAAATCGTAAATTTGGTATAGCCGTGATATTAGTCTATGAGCAACTATGAATAAGGGAAGGGCAGTTGCCCAGTGAGTATGTGGAAATGGGGATTGAAAAATGAGAATTGATAAAATGCTTGCAAATCTTGGCTATGGAAGTCGCAAAGATGTAAAAAAATTGCTGAAAGACGGAGCAGTTAAGATAAACGATAAATTGGTTAAAGACGCAAAGGAGCATGTTAATCCTGAAGAGGATACTGTGACTCTTTTCGGTGAGGTAGTGGAATATAAAGAATTTATCTATTTAATGATGAATAAGCCACCAGGTGTCATTTCTGCAACGGAGGACCGTTATGAAAGAACTGTTGTTGACCTGTTAGAAATGGAAGATGCCATTTTCTCTCCATTTCCAGTTGGAAGATTGGATAAGGATACAGAGGGTCTTTTACTTTTAACGAATGACGGACAGCTTTCACACCGTTTATTATCCCCTAAAAAGCACGTGCCAAAGACGTACTTTGCTGTTATTGATCAGGAAGTAACAGAGGAGGATGTGTTGGCTTTTAAAAAGGGTGTTACACTAGATGATGGTTATGTTACGAAATCAGGAGAGCTGGCGATTTTAAAATCAGGACTACGTTCAGACATTGAATTAACGATTACTGAAGGTAAATTTCATCAAGTAAAAAGAATGTTTGAGGCAATTGGAAAAAAAGTGCTCTATTTGAAACGGATATCGATGGGACCGTTGGAACTTGATGAAACGCTTGAACTCGGAGAGTATAGAGAGTTAACGGAAGTTGAATTAAAGCGTTTGCTTGAATATGAAGTAAAGTGAATCATCTACATAAAGAAGTCGCCCCATTTGAGGCGACTTCTAATTTCTTAAAGTAAATTTTTCGTTTACGAGGTTATTTTTACTTTTTTGTGTGTTGTTGTCCATTTACCACGACTTGGGCTTTCAACTAAGTCGTTATAAGCTAGAACATTTAAATCTCGTTGGATCGTCCGAGGAGTTGTACCAAATTCTTCTACAAGCTCTTGAGTTGTTACAGTTCCTTGTTGATTAATAAACATGTAGACGGATTTGATTCGGTTTATCATCCGGTTAGTCGAAGGTTTCAAAAAACCACTCCCTATCCTTTTTTCAAACCTGTGGCATAATCCTACAACTGACAGCTTCTATGAGAATCCTCTCATACATATGTACGCTTCTTTTCCCAAGACAACCCCTTTATCGATTTCTTTCAAATATACTTTCATATTAAACGTTATAACATAATTCTAAACTTATTTTCTAATAATTTCTACTTTAATGAATTAATTTATTGAGATTCTTCTCCCCTTTCTTGTCTTTCTCAGTAATACATATGGGAAAAGACAAGCTGTTTATGTACGAAAATTGAAAATTCTTATAACTTATCATTCACTTCTTTTCAGTATTTAAATAAAAGGGCGGGAGCTGATTCTAGTTTGATTGACGGTGTGTACCCCTCCGAGTGGAGTTGTTACAGAATCGCTAACAGCAATCCTATTGTTGACTTAAAGAACTGTTTGATTTGAATTTGACAATGGTTCTTGGAATAAGGCGGAACATTAATAATAGAACCTCCTGATGAAGGGAACGGAATGCTACTTCTTTTGTTGAGGAAACTAATATTTCCCTCTATTCGATCTTTTCTTGATCGGTTATAATTCATAACAGACTATCAAGAAAGGAAGATTTTGTTTTTGGATACAACAATTGAAAATCATCTTGTACATCGCAAGGAAAATATTTATTTTGGGCTTGTTCTCATTTTTAGTATTTTGACTTACATTCTTTTAACTTTTTCTATTATTGGAGTGTTTGTCATCGCATTTATTTTATTTCTTTCTCTTGTTCTCAATGGTCTTTATATTGGTGGGATTCGTCGCAATGGGGTAAAGCTAAGTGAAGAACAATTCCCTGAGATTTATGAAAAAGCGGTAATCGTAGCTAAAGATATGGGTTTATCGAAAATACCCGATCTGTATGTTGTCGAATCTGAAGGAGTGTTAAACGCTTTTGCAACGCGTTTTTTTCAAAAAGATATGGTCGTTCTTTATTCAGGCATATTTGATCTGATTGAAAAAGAAGGAGAAAAGGAAGTCCTCTTTGTTTTAGCCCATGAGTTTGCCCATTTAAAAAGAAAGCATGTGTTAATAAGCTTGTTAATTTTGCCGGCAATGTGGATACCTTTCCTTGGGAATGCATACTTGCGGGCATGTGAGTATACTTGTGATCGTTATGCAACCTACTATATTCAGTCATTAGGAGCATCTACAAATGCGTTGCTCATGCTTGCGATTGGAAAAGAACTTTACGCAAAAGTAAATCATGAAGTTTATATGAGGCAGCTTCAAACAGAATCAGGATTTTTTGTTTGGTTGAATGAAAAACTTTCGACACATCCTCACTTACCAAAGAGAATTTATGAATTATCAACCTGCTATGCCCCTGAAGCGACAGAACCATTAAATGAACCAAAGGGACGCGTTTGGATAGGGCTGATCATTGCGATATTTTCTATTATCATTGTGATTTCAGGGTTTACCTATGCTGTTTTTGCTCTAGGTAAAACAGATTTCTTTCCGGAGATTCATTCAGAAATCGATGATACAACTCCGTTAATAAATGCTGCGATAGAAAATGATGTCGCAAAAATAGAATCTCTTCTTGATGAAGGAATGGACATCAATGAAATGGATTTCGAAGGATCTACCGCTCTTCATTGGGCCGTGTACTATTCTTCTTACGAAGCAGCAGAGGCTCTTCTAAAGGCTGGAGCAGATCCAAATACAGTTGATGAATACGAGACAACTCCATTATTTTCAGCAGTATTTGCGGAAGACCTTGAGATGGTCAAACTTCTGCTGAAATATGGAGTAGATATTGACTATAAGGATTCGACAGGCTCAACTGCATATGATTATGCTGTTGACTATGAGTATAATGAACTTGCCACATTGCTAAGTGAAAATTAAAAAATTAGTGGATGGATTGAAACTTTTTAGCATCAGAGAGTAAGTGAAGAGAACGGCCTCTGTTTTCTTCCTTGCTCTATTGTTTTTTTCCGTTGCAGTAATCTAGTGCGACTATTAAAAGGTTCTTAATCGAACCATTGGAAAGCAAATATGCTCTGCTGTAAGCTTTACTTTCTCAATTTCTTAATTTTTGCAAACTTTTTCAAGTCTCATTCGTATGTATTAATAGGAGGTGCAGCATTTTGAGTCTTTTGACTGTTGATATTCTTCAAGCTGGATACGAAAAAGAGCAAGCAATTATTAAAGATATTCAATTTTCCCTAGAAAAAGGTGAGCTGATCGGGCTCATCGGTCCGAATGGAGCTGGAAAAAGCACTACGATAAAGTCGATTCTGGGCCTTATGGAATACTTGCAAGGGGAAGCGACTTTTCAACTACCAGAGAAGTATTCCTATATTCCCGAGCGACCGATTTTTTATGATGAAATGACGTTGTGGGAGCATTTGGATTTTGTTGCAGCAGTTGAAGAACTAGCTGAGCAAGAATATCAAATGAAAGTGAACGAACTCCTTCGTTTGTATAAATTACATGAGGCCGCCCATCAATTGCCGGCAACTTTTTCAAAAGGAATGCAACAAAAAGCGATGCTTATTCTCGCTCAAATTACGAAGCCGGCTGTTTACATAATCGATGAACCATTTATTGGTTTAGATCCAAGCGCAGTGAAGCTCCTCCTTTCCTCTCTTGAGGAAGAAAGACAACGTGGGGCTGGGATTATAATGTCTACACATGTGTTGGACACGGCGGAAAAGGTTTGTGATCGCTTTCTTCTCATAAATAATGGGAGACTCGAAGCATCAGGGACATTAGTGGAAATACAGGAGCAGTGCGGACTTGTAGGTGGCTCATTATTTGACTGCTTTCATAAAATTGCAGAGGAAACAGAATGATGAACAGCTTCAAAATTTTCCGCCACCGCTTATTTCAAAATTGGCGTTATCAGATTAAAATCTTTCCGTCAAATAGCTGATTGGACGATTTGGCTCTATCTCATTATTCCTGCCATTGTCGCGTTCATCGTTATATATCGCTCTTGGTGGATAGAAGGAGCCCCTCCGTGGATTCAATGGATGCCAATAGAGTTATTTTTTGTAGCAGGTTACTTATTTACTTGGCTAGGTACATACCGAACTTATGTTGATGGTGCAGATAAGGTTTTTTTAGTGAAGAAAAGGGAGTTGTTTTACGGATTAAAAAAATGGGGATTTCGTTATTCAGTGCTGTTTCAGGCACTTTCTACTTTAGTTATAACCGCTCTCTTGCTTCCTTTTATCATTCAACATTATCAGTTAACATCGATTCATGTCGGTTCATATTTTTTGTTTTTATTATCGATCAAGTACATGATCATGTATATAAAGTTTCATATTAAAAAGATTGAAGGAAAATGGATTAGAATCTTTTTAACAATTGGATTTTTTATCGTTGTAAGTTGGGGAGCTCAGGCAATTGCTCACCTTTGGGAAAATCATTCATTAATGATGATGTTGTTCGCTGTTGTGATTGGGAGTGCGGCCCTTCTTCTGTACTTTCCGTTATTAAGGAAGAACTCCGCGATGGAAGCAGAATTATTAATTGAGAATGAAGAGAAGCAGAAGCTTGTTAATATGATCTTTCAAATGTCCTATGATATTGAAAAAACGAAGGTGATCACAAGAAAACGACCATGGTTGTTTCGAAATTCACGACGCATTTTTAAGAAAAGAACGGCAGTTAATGGGTTTGTTGAATTGTTTGTAAAAGTGTTTATCCGCAATAGCTCCCATATAATGACTTATTTTCAAATTTGTTCTGTTACGATAGCGGCTGTTTTAATTATTCCACCATTATGGATTAAGTGTTTCATCTTAGGTGGATTTTTATTGATGATGTGGAGTTGGTTGGCAGGTCTCTGGGAGAGAATTATTTTATCTCATCCTTTTACAAAAAAATATCAAGAGCATGATGCGTATTTTGCTGCTAGAAAGCGAACCATTACGGTATTGTATGTAGTAGCGATCATAATTGTTGGAATTCCCATTACTATAGGCTTACTCGCATTTAACTTTTTAGGAACTTGAGGGAGGGTTTAAAATTGAATTGGATGAAAGAAGTTCAAGCACGAAAACAGTCACTTATTGAGGATACACAAAATTTATTGAAGATCAAAAGTTTATTAGATGAAGACAATGCAACAGCAGATGCCCCGCTTGGTCAAGGGGTTAAGGAAGCATTGCAGTTCATGCTTGAGCTTGGTGAAAAAGATGGGTTCATTGCTAAAAATGTGGATAATTTAGCAGGACATCTTGAGTTTGGACAGGGGGATGAGCTAATCGGAATCCTTTGCCATGTCGATGTTGTTCCAGAAGGTGACGGATGGTCGAGTGATCCATTTGGTGCTGATATTCGAGATGGAAAGATTTTCGCTCGTGGAGCAATTGATGATAAAGGCCCAACAATGGCTGCTTATTATGCCATGAAAATTGTGAAAGAATTAAAATTGCCGCTAACCAAAAGGGTACGCATGATTATTGGAACGGACGAAGAAAGCAATTGGCGCTGTGTTGATCATTATTTTAAGCATGAGGAAATGCCGACATGTGGATTTGCCCCAGATGCTGATTTTCCAATTATTTATGCTGAAAAAGGAATTGCTGACTATGATCTCGTACAAAAGCCACTCTCAACAAATGAGAAAGTAGGGAATGAATTGCTTTCTTTTGAATCGGGGAGACGTTACAATATGGTTCCTGATTATGCCAAAGCGATCATTGCTATGTCTGGAAAGTCTGCACCAGTAATCGGCGCCTTTGAAGATTTTTTAAAGGATAACGATGTGACAGGTAAGCATACGAATACAAAAGAAGGTTTGCTGTTAGAACTGGAAGGAATTTCTGCTCACGGGATGGAACCGAATAAAGGGAAAAACGCTGGTCTAATATTAGCAAAGTTTCTTTCAGGACTAGAGCTTGATAAGCAAGCTGCTGCTTTCATTCAGTTTGTTTCTGCTTATTTTTATCAAGATTCTCGTGGACATGCATTGGGAATTGCCTATTCTGATGACATTACGGGAGATTTAACGATCAATGTAGGCAAATTGAGTTATGATTTAGAAAAGGGCGGTAGATTGGGTCTTAATATGCGCTATCCAGTTACGACAAACTTGGAAGATACCATTGCTAATTTGGAAGAGAAGTTGACTGTAGAAGGATTCAAGATCGATAATTTTTCCGATTCCAAGCCGCATCATGTGGACGAGCAGGACTTCTTAGTACAAACATTAAAAAAGGTTTATGAGGAACAGACAGGAGAGAAAGCAGAGCTTCTGTCGATCGGTGGTGGTACATATGCCCGGTCGTTAAAATCAGGAGTTGCATTTGGTCCGCTTTTTCCAGGGAGACCGGATATTGCGCACCAAAAGGACGAGTATATGATTATCGAGGATTTGCTGAAGGCAACTGCCATTTATGCGCAGGCTATTTATGAACTTGCCAAATAAAAAGAACCTGAGACAAACTTTAAGATGCACAGAGAGGCTACCCAATAAGCTCTTAAAATAAAGGAAGTGGAGTAAAACGTTTCGTTTTCTCCACTTCCTTTATATTTTATGATCAATCCTTTGAAAGAAGCTGGCGACAGCTGCTACCTTTAGGATGCTGTAGGGGCATGATAAAACCTAACTCAAGCATACCTGTAAATAGGAATGCTAGTGGCTTCCCGTAATCTTTAGCTCGGAACCTCTCTAAAGCATATTTAATGAAGAATGTTTTTGGGGGAGTTCCGAAGCTCATTGTTACTTGTCCGCTCTCTCAAAAATGTGCGGAAATCGATTTTTGAGAAGTCGCAATATTTTTTGTCTATTCTTCAAAGCGGAATAAATCACTTGATAAATATCTTTCTCCTGTGTCGCAGGCAATACAGACAACTGCTGTACCAGCCTCTAAAGTTTTTGCGACTTCTAGGGCTGCAAAGCAGGCGGCGCCAGATGATGGTCCAACAAGAATTCCTTCCTTGCTTGCAAGAAGACGCGTAATTTCATAAGCATCATCGTCGGTAATTTGGTGAATCTTATCATATACCTTTTGATTTAATGTGTTTGGAATGAAGCCAGGGCTTGTTCCGACAAGTTTATGTCTTCCTGGTTTTCCACCCGATAGTACAGGTGAACCTGCTGGTTCGACAACATGTACTTGCATATCTTTATAATGATCTTTAAGAACTTCGCCTGTTCCTGTAATGGTCCCCCCTGTTCCTGCGGTGGCAACAAAGGCTTTAAGCGGTTTTCCGATTTCTTCCATCGCTTCAATGATTTCTAAACCAGTTGAATGTCGATGGGCATCAGGGTTTGCTTCATTGTCAAATTGCATGGGAATGAAGCTGTTTGGAATTTCTGCTGCCAATTCCTCCGCTTTTTTTATCGAACCGGGCATTTTTTCATCACCAGGAGTAAGTACGACTTCTGCTCCGTATGCTTTTAATATATTGATCCGTTCTTTTGTCATTGTATCAGGCATAACGAGTATCGCTTTATAACCTTTTGCAGCAGCATTCATTGCTAAGCCAATACCTGTATTCCCGCTCGTTGGCTCAATAATAGTTGCTCCTTTTTTCAGCAGTCCCTTTTTTTCTGCTTCCACTATCATATTATAAGCAGCTCTATCTTTTACGCTACGGCTGGGATTATAAAACTCCAACTTTAAGTACACATCTACTCCATTTTCTGGAGCAAGGCGATTTAATTTTACCATTGGAGTATCACCAATTAAATCAGCAATATTTTCTACGAACTTCATCAAATCTTCCTCTCTCAAATCGATCAAGATTCCATTACTGTCTATTATGAACGAACTTCTTCCTTATCATATCGAAAACATACTATTCCGGGCAACTGGGTTGATTATCATTTTTTAGGTGGTTATGATGAAAAGAATAGAAAATACATTTAATGTTTCAAAGAAAGGACGATATAATGGAAAGAACCCCACATTTTTTTTACGCTTTAAAGCTTCCGCAAGATGCGAAGGCATTTTTGGCGCAAACTTCTGACCGCTTACGGGAAGAACTGTCTTTTAACCGCTGGGTGCATGAAGAGGACTATCACATTACTTTAGCTTTTTTAGGAAGTGCCACTAAGGAACAGCTTAATGCATCGTTAACTTATGTTGCAAGGGAACTTACCGTACATTCCCCTTTTTCTTTAACGATTCAAGATTTTGGAGTATTTGGGAACAGCGATTCTCCGAGAATTTTTTGGGCGCGGTTAGATAAAGAAGAAAAGCTACTGCAACTACGAAATTCAGTATATCAATCATGTGTAAATGCGGGATTCAAACTTGAAACAAGAGAGTTTCGACCCCATATAACTCTTGCGCGAAGATGGCAAGGTGAACAACCATTTTCGAAAGTATATTTAACAGGAAACGTTCCATTTTCATTTCAAGCAAATGAAATCGTTTTATACGAAACACATGTTGAAAAGACTCCAAAATATGAAATGAAAGAATCTTTCTTTTTAAAATAGCTATGTTAATCAGGATAATATTGCCTTAAAAGTAAGGATGGTAAAAATGGGTCAGTTAATAAAGTTACAAGACTATGTTTCAAGATATGAGCAGGATATTTTCTTATACCCCTCCCGGTTTGTGCGCTTGAAAACGCAGCAATGGGATAAGTTGAAGAACGCATGGGAGAATGGTGAGATTCCGCTGGAACGTGAGGAAGAGCCTCTTGTTCCGGAATGGTATGAAGAGGAGAAAGAACCTTTTTTTAATCGGATAAAAGGCTTTTTAAAGAGAGAAAAAGAAGTGGAAAAAGAAGTGTTGGAAGAGCAAGAGACTCCAGCAAGTTCATTTTCATTTACACCAACATTAGCGATTCAACCAGATACGTTGGACGATTTAAAAAGAAGCTTTTTGGAACAGCTTTTTACGTTTCAATTAAAATGGGCCAGCACAACGCTAGCGGAACAATCGTTTGTAAGCAAGAGTTATTATCATAATGAGCGCTTGAAGTATTTTTTACAAAGGTTTCCCGATACAGTCCTTGTCTTGTTTCACCCTATTTTTCTTTTAAAAACAGCACCGGTCGAAGTAGAAATCATTCTCATAACTCCGACGGATGTTTGGTGTATCACTTTTTTAGAAGAAGAAGAGCGGGCGGTATTTGTCGGTTCCAACGATCACTTTTGGATTAAGCGTAATCAGGAGCAAGAACATAAAGTGTTGAACCCTTTACTAGCACTAAACCGAACTGAGAAAGTAACGAAAAACATTTTAGGTCGATATGGAATTGAATTGCCAATTCACAAAGTGGTCTTAACCCGCAATGGCTATATCGATTATCCATCTGCCCCGTATGATACGAAGTTTATTGAGAGACGAAATTATGAAAAATGGTTTCAGACGATGAGAACGCAGCGTTCACCTTTAAAGCATATTCAATTAAAAGCAGCTCAGGCATTGCTAAATTATTGTCAAACCACTAGTGTTCGCAGACCAGAGTGGGAAATAGAATCAGAACAAGAATAATCAAGAAATTGTAGGTTGATTACATGAACAGCATTCATTTCATCATAAATCCTCAAGCAAAGAATGGTTATTCCATGAAGGTGTGGAAAAAGGTTGAAAAACGGCTTGCTTTAGAGCAAATTCCTTTTCATGCAACGTTTACAAAATATCGAGGGCATGCTGTTGAGATTGTCAGAGCGTTGCTAAACAGCGCTCGTGTTGAAGATTTGGTCATGATTGTTGCCATCGGTGGCGACGGCACCTTACATGAGGTTATAAATGGCGCTGCTAATGCTCGTAATGTCATGATTGGCATGATACCAGCAGGTTCGGGCAATGATTTTAGAAGAGGATATGGTGTTCCTAAAAATCCGCTTGCGGCGTTAAAGTTTATTTCCGAGCAGGTCAAAACCCGACCTTTCTTTGCTGACATCGGTGAAATCAAAAATGAACAGGGCGATGTCACGTACTTTATCAATAATATGGGTGTCGGGTTTGACGCATTAATAACGAAGGTGGCCAATACTTCGCGTCTAAAACGATTTTTAAATCAACTTCATTTAGGTAGTTTAGTCTATGCATATTTCGTGATTAAAAAATTATTTTCTTTTCAATGCAGTGATGTGAATATTGTCATTGACGGAAAAAGCTTTCATTTTAAGAAAGCTTGGTTTGTGACTGTTTCAAATCAGCCTTTTTACGGAGGAGGAATGAAAATCTCTCCCCAGGCTGATGTTAACGATGGCTTGTTGAATGTAACGATTGTACAAAATCTCTCTAGGTTGAAGTTTCTCCTTGTTTTTATTACCGTGTTTTGGGGAGGACATACAAAGTTTAAGGAAGTAAAAGAATTGGTAGGAAAACAACTTACTGTGCAATCGAGCTTCCCATTTTATGCCCATGCAGATGGAGAATATATTGGGGAAAGCCCTGTGCATATTACCGTTCATCATCAAGCACTTCCGTTGCTAACCAAAAAAGTAGACTAAGAAAGTGATAGATTGCTTTGTTGGTGAAGAGTAACAAAAATAGGAATTGTTGAATTTTCGCAGAGGACTTGACGGAAATTGGTATTTGGGGATAAAATTTAAAGGATTAATGAATTACGCTAAATTGAAAATGAATGGTGTAAAGTAAAAAACAATTGTCTTTCAATTAGCTTTCATTTATGATGAAGTTTGCACAAGATAGCTATTGTAGATTCGTATCAGTAGCTGTCTTTTTTATTCGTACTGAACTTGTAATACGTACTATTACTTAATTCATTTCATAATGATTAGCATTGTGAAATTTATTTACTGAAGGTGAACAATTTTGGAACACTTATTTGGACAAGAATGGGAAATTGTCCCTGCTGGAGGGGCAACGGGTGAAGCGTTTTTTGCACAACATGAAGAACAGCGGCTTTTCTTAAAGCGAAACTCCTCACCGTTTCTGGCCGTCTTATCAGCAGAAGGAATTGTTCCAAAGCTTATTTGGACAAAGAGATTGGAGAGTGGGGATGTTATAACTGCCCAGCAATGGTTAGAGGGTAGGGAACTGAAGCCGCCCGAAATGCTCGGGGAGAGAGTTGCGAAGTTACTGCAAAAAATACATGGTTCTGATCCTCTTCTTGGTATGCTGCGCCGAATGGGGAAAACCCCGTTGCAGCCAAGTTATTTGCTGGAATCAATAGAAAAAGCTTTGGATCAAGAGCTTCTTTGGCATCCTGTCGTTCATGCATCATTGCAATTTTTAAAGAAGGAACTGCTTAATATTCCATCAAATCTTCAGGTTGTTTGTCATGGCGATGTCAATCATAACAACTGGTTGTTGACAAAAGACAATCAACTGTATTTAATCGATTGGGACGGAGCGATGATCGGTGATCCTGCTCTTGATTTAAGTATGCTTCTTTATTGGTATATTCCGGAGAAGCAGTGGCAGGATTGGGTTCGTCTTTATGGAATTACACTCAATGATCACTTACGCTTAAGATTGAAATGGTATTTTATTGCTCAAACCTTGTCGACTGTTCAGTGGTCAAAAAACAAGGAAAGAACGGAAGAAGTTGAGAAATGGCTTACGGTTATTCATGATATCATTGCAAATTAGGCAATGCTGTCTCATAAGTTTATTTTTCAGTAAATATCACGACGTAAAAAACCCAAGAATGTTGATTTTTACAGCATTCTTGGGTTTAACTGTTTTTCGGGCTGAACATGATGCGGATTTTTCACTACAGGAGTTAGTCCAACTTACTTTGCGCTTTTAAGAAATGCACGGTCGGTGAAAGAGACAGAATCAATCAATAATTTTTTGGCATTAAGCTTTGTTTATATGTCCATGTTGATTTTACTCATTTCTTCATGCAATCAGAGAACCTTTTAGCATAGCTGAACTAAAAAAGGTGAAGCCTTGATTTTTTTCCAAATGAGCCCCCCTTTTTTTGCTTAACTATCTTGGTTCACAAAGCCTTTTTTAAAAGAATTTGCTTACGAAAAAGACTCGACTTCATTTACCCATTGGGATAATTGCTGTTGATGTGATTCAATATGGTTATCTAAATTGCTTGAGTTAATTCCATTTTGGCTATAGTGATAAATTTGTTCAAGCACTTCGTTGTCCACATTTGAATCGGTCATTAATGATTTTACTAGTCGTTCTAATTGTTCGAGCTCTGCGATAGACCCACAGCAATCAACTTGATGATTGCTTAATATATCTTTCAGTAATTGAAGTTGATCTTGTTGATTTAATGGCACCTTGTCCACCCTTTCGACAAATCCAAATTTAAAAAGGAATTCACATCTAGCATGTGAATTCCTTTTCTTGTTTATTCACCGTAGTAGCTTGTGACATACTATTTCTACTTGCGTGAAGCTCTTCTTAATGATATTGTTTGTACGAATATTTATTTTAGATTTTAGGGGTGTCCAAATGCGTTTACGAAATAAACCATGGGCGAGAGAAATGTTGGATTCACATCCACAGTATGTTATCTCTTCACCAGAACAATATAAAGGAAATTGGAAGGCGGTATTTGAAAAGGAGCAACCACTTCATATTGAAGTTGGAACTGGAAAAGGTCGTTTTATTACGGAAATGGCAAAAGCTAATCCAAATATTAATTATATTGGGATTGAGCTATATGAGAGTGTCATTGTTTCTGCACTTGATCGCTTAATTGCAGCTGATATCCCGAACCTTAAGCTTTTAAATGTTAACGGTGAAAAATTAACTGAGTACTTCGCGAAGGGGGATGTTAGTCGCGTTTATTTAAATTTTTCTGATCCTTGGCCTAAAACTCGCCATGCGAAAAGACGTTTAACGTACAAAAGCTTTTTAAAGCTTTATGAAGAAATCTTGATCGACAATGGTGAAATTCATTTTAAAACAGATAATCAAGGATTGTTTGAATTTTCGCTGATGAGCTTTTCGGAGTATGGATTAATATTAAAATATGTAAGTCTTGATCTTCATAATAGTGATTTTGAGGGCAATATCATGACCGAGTACGAGGAGAAGTTCTCACAAAAAGGCAGTCGGATATATAGATGTGAGGTTCAATATCGCTAAATCAAGTTGTTTCTAGCTGTTAATAATTTGGTTTTAGACGATTTGCAATCAGGTAAAATCTATCATATATGAGGCTTTCTCTTTAAAGCTGTTCCTATTGGAAGGAACAGCTTTTCTATTTGGCTTTGTGATATGTCGGTGTTGATTATAGGTTCAGTTTCTTTCTGAAGCCAAGGTTTCAAACAAAATCAAGCAAAAATGGTTTTACGTTAACAAGGCCATTCATTTATTTGATAATGCGTTTATTCACGGTTGCGGGTACATTGTTGCCACCGTCCCGAAAACTTCTTTACGTGTGAGTATGAGTGCTAGCAGATAACTCTCTTAGGAACAATTTGAAGGCGCCAGAATTTCGAGTTCCGGTTGAAGTTTTCTAAATTTTAAACAAATGGTAAGATATTTGTAAGGGAGGGAATTAAATGGAAACGTTACAAATTGGAGAATATACATTGACATGGCTTCGTGGAGGAATTACGCATCTTGACGGTGGTGCAATGTTTGGCGTAGTTCCGAAACCGTTATGGGCTAAGAAATATCCCCATAATGAAAATAACCAAATTCCACTAAGAACTGATCCGATCTTAATTCAAGGAAATGGCGAAATCTTTCTAATTGAATCAGGAATTGGTGTAGGAAAGTTAACAGATAAACAAAAAAGGAACTTTGGTGTTTTGGAAGAATCAACTATAGAACAATCATTAAAGGATCTGGGGTTAACAACAGCAGATATTGATTATGTGCTCATGACCCATATGCATTATGATCATGCCAATGGATTAACGAAACGGAATGAGGAAGAGTTTGTTTCTGTTTTTCCAAACAGTAAGATTATTACGTCTAAAGTTGAATGGGATGAAATGAGGGCACCGAATATCCGTTCAAGGAATACATATTGGAAAGAGAACTGGGAACCAGTTCAAGAACAAGTACAAACATTTGAGAACGAGTGGAAGTACGGACCGATTAGAATGGTTCATACGGGTGGGCATAGTGACGGCCATTCGATTATCATCCTTGAGGATGGGGGAGAGACCGCATTGCATATGGCTGATATCATGCCAACTCATGCTCATCAAAATGTCCTATGGGTCATGGCTTATGATGACTATCCAATGACCTCCATATACGCAAAAGAAAAATGGCTTGAATTTGGTTTATCGCAAAAGGCTTGGTTTACTTTTTATCATGATGCTATTTATCGGGCCGTAAAATGGAATGAAGAAAATGAATTAGTTGCAACAGTCAAACGAGCAGAGTAAGTACATTTAAAAAGGATGTTATATTCTCACTGGCAAGGGACTTACAGCTATTTGCGGGAATAAAATAATGCCGTAATAAAGGAAAAAGACAAGTGAAAAAATGGCACATTATTTCACTTGTCTTTTTCTATTGGAAGTTTAAGCTTAAACGAGTTTTACCGTTTCAATAATACTCCCAGTTGCAGCGTCAGCAATGAATTCATATTGTTCCATGCTCTCCTCTGTAAATCGGGAGATTCCACCTTTGTAGACGGTATAACTTAAATTCTGTTTTTCATAAGGCTCGGTTTTCATTTGAATCCATGAACCGCTAATCGGCCCAGATTGTTTAAATAGTTCCTTGGCATTGGCTAATGCCTTTTCAGGAGATACAAAGGCATTTGCATCTAAGATTTGCTTTGTAGCGAATCCACTTACAACCCCCACGCTAAGTCCTAAGAAGAAAGATTTCCAATTCAATGATAGGCCTCCCCTCAACAAAATGCTCTTTAACCATCATATCATCAACACAGATAAATTAG
The DNA here is from genome assembly GCF_008764295.1 of Bacillus methanolicus. Taxonomy (GTDB): domain Bacteria; phylum Bacillota; class Bacilli; order Bacillales; family Cytobacillaceae; genus Robertmurraya; species Robertmurraya methanolica_A. The sequence continues at coordinate 19,519 of NZ_VTQX01000016.1, forward strand.
AAAGTATTCCCTTTTGAGATTTTCATGACTCTTTTTTAATAAACGAAGTACGGGAGGTGGTAAGTCGAAAGAAACTTCTGTAAAATAAAAAGTATACACTTAATTTCAAGACGGCGAATAAATGATATCAAATTAATGGATATTGCCGGAATTTACATAACATGAGAAGAGGTTGAAACGATGAACGAAAACACGAAGGCTTTATTTAAAACATTAACCGAGTTGCCAGGTGCTCCTGGTAATGAGCATATGGTACGCAAATTTATGAAAGAACAGTTGTCTAAATACAGTGATGAAATTGTTCAAGACAAGCTAGGTGGAGTATTCGGGGTAAGAAAAGGGAACGGTCCTACTGTTATGGTAGCAGGACATATGGATGAAGTTGGTTTTATGGTAACGGCTATTACTGACAATGGTATGATTCGTTTTCAAACATTAGGAGGCTGGTGGAGCCAAGTTTTATTAGCACAGCGTGTGCAGATTATCACGGATGACGGACCTGTAATCGGTGTTATCGGTTCTATTCCTCCCCATCTATTAGATGAAGCGAAGCGCAATAAGCCGATGGAAATAAATAATATGCTGATTGATATTGGGGCAGATGATAAAGAAGATGCAGTCAAAATCGGCATTAAACCGGGACAACAAATTGTTCCAATTTGCCCTTTTACTCCAATGGCAAATGAGAAAAAGATTATGGCAAAATCTTGGGATAATCGCTATGGCTGTGGATTGTCTATTGAATTACTTGAAGCGCTTAAGGATGAAGTGCTGCCTAATACGCTCTATTCTGGGGCAACTGTTCAAGAAGAGGTCGGTCTTAGAGGGGCACAAACAGCAGCAACGATGATTAAACCGGATATCTTCTTTGCTTTAGATGCAAGTCCAGCAAATGATATGACAGGTGATAAAAAAGAATTTGGTCAATTAGGGAAGGGGACGTTATTAAGAATTTTGGATCGTTCCATGGTTACCCACCGCGGGATGAGAGAATTTATACTTGATACTGCTGAGCAAAACAAGATTCCTTATCAATATTTCGTATCTCCAGGAGGAACGGATGCAGGGCGTGTTCATTTGACAAATGAAGGGGTTCCAAGTGCAGTAGTGGGAATCTGTTCACGTTATATTCATACCCACGCCTCCATTATTCATGTGGATGACTATGCAGCGGCAAAGGAATTATTAATTAAATTAGTGAAATCATGCGATCAAACGACAGTAGCTACCATAAAAGAAAATAGTTAACCATTACAGGTGAAGACGATTTTTTGAAAGAAGGACGAAAAGCTATGAAAGTAGTAATCGGTACAAAAAATCCAGCAAAAATAAAGGCGGTGCAATCTGCTTTTGCAGGGTACGATGTACAGTTTGAAATGCTGGATACAGATTCAGGCGTTAAGGATCAGCCTTTTTCGGATGAAGAAACGATTAGAGGGGCAATAAATCGTGCTTCAGCAGCTTTGAAAGAGGGGGAAGGGGATATTGGCATTGGTCTCGAAGGAGGCGTACAAGAGCATGGAGATGAACTTTTTCTGTGCAATTGGGGGGCGTTAGCTGTTCACGGACAGTCCCCTTTTGTTGCTGGTGGAGCAAGAATTCCTCTTCCTAAAGAGATTGCCGCTCGCCTAAGAAACGGTGAGGAATTGGGGCCTGTTATGGACGAGTACACAAAAAAAGAGAATATTCGCAAGCAAGAGGGAGCAATAGGGATTTTTTCGAGTGGAAGAGTCAATCGCTCAGAAATGTTTTCCCATGTTATGATGCTTTTGCTAGGTCAATACGAGTTTAGCAAAAAGAAAAATGGTTGAGTTCGTGTCGCTAAGCATTTAATAGGGCAATTCTTGTGCTGTGCTTTAAACAAGGAGGAAAAAGGTATGAAAAATCACGATAAAGCATTGTTGCTTTTTGTGATGGCGCTCATTTTTCTTGCAGGATGCTCTGCTTCTTTTGAAGAAGAGCAGGCAAAAGCGAGTGGAGCAGTTGAGGAAGCATTTAAAGGGGCAGCGAACAAAAGGAATCACGAAAATAAAGAAATCGAGTATAATTTGCCCTTTGGTTTCGAGGTGAAAGAAGAAACGGCAAATAATATCATTTTAAAAAACGGAGCAAAGACCTATATTTTATTTTATAATCTTCAAGAAGATGCGAGCAGTGTGGTTGTGTTAAATGCTACATTGCAACAAAAGGAATTTGATTTGGACGAGCGTTTTACAGAAGAAGGAAAATTGGGTTATTTGCTTGTAAAAAGATTGAGTGAAAAAGAAAATGAGGTGACCGTCGGAATAGGCGGAGTAAAGATTACAAGTGAAGTTAAAACAAAGAATCTAGCTGCTGAAGCAGAGGCGATGATGCACATCGTAAACTCTGTTCACTTTAAAAGTTAGAGAAAGCTATGCCATCGTCAGCACTCAAGCTGAAATTGGCATGGCTTTTTTCGTGTAGGCAATATAGAATTTTGTAGTTAGTGTTTACAGCGAGAGCAAAACTACTGGAGAACAGGCTCCGGCAATTTGTATGATTCATAATAGCTTATTCGTATGGAATACTAAAAAAGTAGTTCCCTTTTATTTCAATAAAGGCTAAAATAGGTATAATGTACAACTGTCTTGACATGTGTACATGATAGGAGAGGGGACAGGAAGAATGAGAGAATTTCTATATAAAAAAGGAATCAGTCTATCACCGAAAGTTTATTTTATTGATGCTTTGAGTTATATGGCTCTTGGTCTCTTTTCATCGCTGATCATTGGTTTAATTATCCAGACTGTTGGAGAGCAGCTCCATATAGTTTTTTTAACCGATATGGGAGCATTAGCTATGGGGCTTATGGGGCCAGCTATTGGAGTAGCCGTTGCATACGGTCTAGGTGCTCCACCACTTGTTATTTTTGCAGCGATTGTCAGCGGTGCAGCGGGAGCATCTTTAGGAGGAGGACCAGCAGGAAGTTTTGTAGCAGCAGTTATTTCAACAGAAGTTGGTAAATTAGTGAGCAAGGAAACAAAAATTGATATTATTGTTACGCCGCTAATGACAATAGTAGTGGGCTATATTACTGCTTACTTTGTTGGACCGGTAGTCGATTCGTTTATGAAGGGTTTAGGAAATCTAATTATGTGGGGAACGGAACAAAGGCCGATTATGATGGGAGTTATTGTCGCCGTATTGATGGGGCTCGCTCTGACAGCACCGATCTCTAGTGCTGCAATTGCTTTAATGCTTGATTTAAATGGACTGGCTGCAGGTGCAGCGACGATTGGTTGTGCAGCGCAAATGCTTGGTTTTGCAGTAAGTGGCTATCGTGAGAACAGATGGAGTGGTTTGGTCGCAGTTGGAGTTGGCACCTCAATGCTGTTGGTTCCCAACATTATCAGAAATCCAAGAATTTTAATTCCTCCGACGATAGCAGGAGCGATTTTAGCACCCATTGGGACGACTGTTCTGATATTACATAATAATGCAGCGGGAGCGGGAATGGGGACGAGTGGCTTTGTTGGTCAAATTATGACTTTTACAACGATGGGCTTCGGTGCTGATGTGATTTTGAAAGTCCTCTTGTTGCATATAATTGGACCTGCTATCATTAGCTTGTTAATATCAGAGTATATGAGAAAAAAAGGTTGGATAAAAGCAGGTGATCTGCTTATCCGAACAGAAGGAGCAAAAAGATGAAAAAGCTAGAAAGTTTAGAGCAGTTTGAACAATTTCGTAATGAAGGAAAACATATTTTCATGTTCTCAGCAGATTGGTGTCCAGATTGTCGGTTTATTGACCCATTTTTGCCAGAGCTTGAGGAAAAGTACAAAGATTACACATTTATTTATGTGGATCGCGATCAGTTTATTGATTTATGTGCACAAGTGGATGTTTTCGGCATTCCAAGTTTTATTGCCTATGGGGACGGAAAAGAACTTGGCCGTTTTGTCAGCAAAGATCGAAAAACAAAAGAAGAAATTGAACAGTTTATTGAAGGACTTGCATAATAGACCGTGAGCACTAGATAACCTGAAACCTCCATCTTTGAGATGGAAGCCAGTTTGTCAACAAAGGCATCGAGAGTACTACCTCTTGGTGCCTTTTGGCATTTTTGGATAGATTACAGGGAAAATACATTGACTTCCTCTTCAGGCGCGGACGGGTGAATCCCTCGGATCAGTGGCTTTAATAAGAGGTGTATTCGGACAGTACTGGGAAAGTGAAAAAGACTCCAGTCCGAATAAGTTCCCAGTTTGGCTGACCGAAACAAATGAACGCTGCAAGGTTCAATCCGATTAATTGTGGCAATATAAAACAAATTGACGGATTAACGTTATTTGCTATCAATCCCAATCGAACAGAGGACAGTAGCTCTAGAAAAATCGCTGAAAACATGGTCTCGCATTGCTCCAGCGGGGTCTCACCTGTCCCGCAAAATCCCTCCAAAACAAGCATTTTTTGTTTCGATCCACTAGTTTGAGGCCTACTCAAGCAAGTTCAGTTAATTTCTTAAAGTTGATGGTATTAAAAGTAAGCATAGGCAAGCTTGATTTTATCTATTTTGTCTGTGTTTGACCTCCATCTTTTGAGATGGAGACCTTTTTATTGTAAAATAAATGAGATTGGGATTTAAAGACTCCTAAATCTGAGGAGGAATAGAAGTTGAAAATGGATAGTATTAAAATGAAAAGAGAACTCGAAAAAAGACTGCAAAGTCCTGAGCGGACGTTTACTTATGATAAAAAGAATGATCAATTAAGAATTGAAAATAAAAAAACAGGAAAAGGAATTACAATTTCTCTTCCTGGAATCGTCGGAAAGTGGGAAGAACAGAAAGAGAAAGCAATTGATGCGGTCGTTTATTATGTGGAGGAAGGACTTTCTGCGATGGTTGAACCGCTTTCACTTGAAGGTCATGAAAAACGAATTTTCCCTGTGATTCGCTCTACATCGTTTCCTACCGTTTCCGCAGACGACGTGGAGCTGTTGTATGATGAGCATACTGCAGAAACGAGAATTTATTATGCCCTCGATTTAGATAAGACGTACCGTTTAATCGATCAGAAGCTAATTGACAAAGAAGGCTGGGAGAAAAGTCGCCTAAAAGAGATTGCGTTATTTAATGTGCGGTCATTATCAACTGATTTGAAACGAGATGAAGTAGCTGGAAATATTTTTTATTTTTTAAATAAAAATGATGGGTATGATGCTAGCCGCATTTTAAATGAGTCATTTTTGAAAGAAATGGAGCAGCAAGTATCAGGTACGATGGCGGTAGCAGTGCCCCATCAAGACGTGCTTATTATTGCCGATATTCAAAATGATACAGGCTATGATATTTTAGCGCAGATGACGATGAGCTTTTTTGCAAGTGGTAGGGTTCCGATTACAGCTCTTTCCTTTTTATATGAAAATGGGGAATTAGAACCGATTTTTATTTTAGGGAAAAATAAGAAAAAAGAATAATGGTTCAGAAGGGTCCGACTGAGAAGATAGGCGGCCCTTTTTTCTTTATTTAGTGTGCGTGTGATGGCTCTGAAAAAGTTAAAGGAAATTTTAAACATTAAACAGGTAATTAGAACCTTTCCTTCATATTTGTCTCGAATTTTTTATTTTTATTGCTAAAATAAAAATAGGAGTTATACTAAGATGTTGATATTTCGATTGTGATTTGTTAGAAAATCAACAAATCTTCCAAACTATTTTTTGGATATTAGGATTAGAAAGAGTGATTTATTTTGAGTTGGTTTAAAAAACTGTTTCATTTTTTTAAAAGTGAGGAAGATGAATACATAGATGAACACGTCCCCACTAAAAATGAGGGCAATCGAGAAGTGGATGCTAAAGTAATTTATCAATATCCAAAAGGACAGTTTCGCTTTCCCTTAATTCCAGATGAGGATCGAAAGGATGTAAGAAAAGGCGATGGAAAGAGGAATGTTAATCGAAAGTCACCTGCTGAAGGAACGACTTCACGAAGGGATGTGCGACGAAACTTAGCGACTGAAAATACTGAGCGTACTCGTGTCAATCGTGTCCAAGTGCAAAAGAAAAGCACACCATCAAATCGACCGTTTCGTCCAACTGAAATTCCTTCTCCGATTTATGGATTTGAAAAGCATCCGAAAAGGACGGCTCCAGTTGAATTCGAATTAGAAGGCTTTTCAGCACCGGAACGGACAGAAGCGGGAGCGATTACAGCAAAACCAGAAGAAGTGAAAAAAGAAGCAAGAGAGTCAATAGAAATATCGAACAGTGCTCCAATTGTTGAGAATGAAGAAGTCGCCCATCAACAAAAACAGGAAGTCAGTGCGAAGCTGGAAGAGACTGTCGACATAAATACAGCAATATTAAAAAAAGAAATAAGTATACAAGAAAAAGTCCAGCAGTTTGCAGACCATGAATTAGCTCAACAATCGGAGCTTTCTTCAAGCAGCATTGATGAAGAGAATGAGGAACTTTCTTATCCAGAGGAAGTTGAATTGGATGAGAAATTTGCCGAGGAAGCAATTGAAGGAGAAACGGAAGAAGCAATCGAAGTAGCAATTGAAGGAAAAACGGAAAAAGAAATTGAAGAAGCAATCGAAGAAGAAAACGAAGAGGAAGATTCTCGTAAGGTAGCAGAAGCATCTGAACCTACGAGGAGGTCTCATCTGCCTTTTAATGTCATTATGCTAAAAGAGGATAAGCGAAAGCTTGCGGAACGGGCTGCGATAGCAGAGGAAGTAGTAAGCCCAATCCGCGAGGTTAGCGCAAGTGTTGAGCAAGAAATACTTGAGAAAGAGGATATAGATGAAGAGTATTATGTCTTTCCTTCATTTGAGCTGTTAAAGCCTCCTGTTTTTAAAAACATTGATCGGGAATGGTTGGAACTTCAGGAACAACAGCTAAATGAAACGCTTTTTCATTTTAATGTAAGAGCAAGTGTTGCCAACGTCACTCAAGGCCCATCTGTGACGAGGTTTGAGGTTCACCCTGAGCCGGGAGTGAAAGTAAATAAAATCACCAATCTTGCTGATGATATTAAGCTTAGTTTGGCAGCGAAAGATATTCGGATGGAAGCACCGATCCCTGGTACGCACATGATCGGAGTGGAAGTTCCAAATGAAACGAGTCGCCCTGTGTTCATTAGTGAGATTATTGGAAGTGATGAATTTGCAGCTTCCACATCTCCATTAACAGCAGTTTTAGGTCTTGATATTTCAGGAAAACCAATTGTTACAGATTTAAGGAAAATGCCACATGGATTAATTGCTGGAGCAACGGGCTCTGGGAAGAGTGTTTGTATCAACTCGATTCTCGTTAGTTTATTGTATAAGGCGAATCCTAATGAAGTGAAATTATTGTTGATTGATCCAAAAATGGTTGAGCTTGCACCCTATAACCAAATTCCCCATCTTGTAAGTCCGGTTATCACGGATGTAAAGGCAGCTACAGCCGCGCTTAAATGGGCTGTTGAAGAAATGGAGAGACGTTATGAACTATTCGCTCATGCTGGGGTTCGTGATATTACTCGCTTTAATGAGCTAGCAGAGGAAGAACAAAATTATGCTGTAAAGCTACCCTATATTGTTATTATTATTGATGAATTAGCTGATTTAATGATGATGTCACCAGCAGATGTTGAGGAAGCCATTTGTCGCATTGCACAAAAGGCTCGAGCGTGCGGGATTCATTTAATCATAGCGACACAGAGGCCATCGGTGGATGTTATTACAGGGTTAATAAAGGCAAATGTTCCAACTAGAATCGCCTTTTCTGTTTCTTCACAAATTGATTCTAGGACGATCATTGATATTAGCGGGGCCGAAAGGCTACTTGGGCGCGGAGATATGCTATTTTTAGAAAATGGTTCATCTAAACCAGTTCGTTTGCAAGGAACTTATGTTTCCGATGCAGAAATCGACTCGATCGTTGCCCATGTACGAAGAGAGCAAAAGCCACAATATTTGTTTGAACAAGAGGAATTATTGCGCAAAGCGGTTGTCACCGAGGAAGAGGATGAACTGTTTTACGAAGCGTGTGAATTCATTGTAGAACAAGGTGGAGCATCAACTTCAAGCCTCCAGCGTAAATTTAAGATCGGTTATAACCGGGCAGCAAGGCTGATTGATATGATGGAGGAACAGGGATTCATATCAGAAGCACGTGGAAGTAAACCGAGAGATGTATTAATTACCGAATCTGAGCTTGAATTACTGCAAGAGGAATAGTTGTAAAGCAATGGCTCTTTTCTGCAAGCGATCATAAAAAGGAAAAATATGTACTTTCTATTTTGTCTATGTTTGAGAATAGAGCCTTTGTTTTATAATAAAGAAAAAAGCTTCTGTCGGATAAACGACGAAAGAATTCCCTTTTGTTCCATAGTTTTTATGAACAATTGGTGCTATAATATTCAACATGAGTTTGTTGAGTATACATAAATACTGGCATGATTCTATATGTACAAATTGGGATATTTTCAGGTACATCCTAATAAATGAAGCAAAATTTAGTCATATTCATATACTGATTTACAGAATGGCTCTTTTACATTTGTTTTGTTATGTAAAGCTGTTTTACTCTGACTAAAAAAGGAATGGGTGTAACCTTCTTCGCTCGTGCAATTCCAGCAGAAAGTTGGTTGGGGTATGAACGATATAGCATAACGGTGAAAAAAGAGGAACAATCTCATAGCGATTAAAGCGAACCAAGTTAGAAAATGATAGGTTCGTTTATCATTTTGAAGTAAATTCCTGAGTATATATTAATGGCAACTTTGTAACTGCTGTTTAAGCAATTGAACAGCCTTACAGGTAGAAGATGGTTGGAGGTTCTTATATGACAATTTACCACTTTGTAGGGATAAAGGGATCAGGAATGAGTGCTCTCGCACAAATTCTCCATGATATGAATTTCGAAGTTCAAGGTTCAGATTATGAAAAGCGATTTTTTACGCAAAAAGCACTTGAGGATGCCGGGATTAAAATTCTTCCTTTTCAAGAGGATAATATTAAGCCTGGTATGACGATTATTGCGGGAAATGCTTTTCCAGATACGCATGAGGAAATTGTCAGAGCAATGGAATTAGGTTTGCCGGTGATTCGTTATCACCGTTTCTTAGGACAATTTATGCAAGGCTTTACGAGCGTTGGTGTTACTGGAGCCCATGGAAAAACATCGACAACTGGACTGCTTGCCCATGTAATGAGTGGCGCAAAACCAACATCGTTTTTGATTGGAGATGGAACAGGGAAGGGCAATAAGGAAGCGGAGTTTTTCGTATTTGAGGCTTGTGAATATCGCCGTCATTTCTTATCTTATTTTCCTGACTACTGCATTATGACGAATATTGATTTTGATCATCCTGACTATTTTGCCAATATCGAGGATGTTTTTTCTGCGTTTCAAGAAATGGCAGTTCAAGTTAAAAAAGGAATCATTGCTTGCGGTGACGATGAACAGCTGCAAAAAATTCAAGCAAAGGTACCAGTCCTTTTCTATGGATTTGGAGAAGAAAACGATTTTCAAGCTAGAAATGTGGAAACAACAAAAGAGGGTACTACGTTCGATGTCTTTATTCGCAATACCTTTTATGATACTTTCTCGATCCCAACCTTTGGTGATCACAATATTTTGAATGCACTTGCTGTCATTACCTTATGTCACTATGAAGAAATTGATGCAGACGTTGTGAAAGAACAATTGCTTACATTCAAAGGTGTGAAGCGGCGTTTTACAGAAAAAACAATTGGTACGCAAATATTAATTGACGATTATGCCCATCACCCAACGGAAATTAGAGCAACTATTAATTCAGCAAGGCAAAAATATCCAGATAAAAAAATAGTGGCTGTCTTTCAGCCACATACATTTACGAGAACACAAACGTTTTTGAATGAATTCGCGGAAAGCTTAAATTTGGCGGACAAAACCTTCTTATGTGAAATCTTCGGTTCGGCGAGGGAAAATCATGGCCAGCTATCCATTGAAGACTTAAGAGGAATTATTCCAAATGCTGAAATTATTAATGAGGATGAAACAGCTGTTTTGAGTGAATATGATGATAGTGTCATTATCTTTATGGGGGCTGGTGATATTCAAAAATTCCAAAATGCTTATGAAAAAAGCTTAGTTTAGGAAAGCAAATGAAAGCTGATTAAGAAAATTCTAAATCAGCTTTTTATACTATTGGCTTTGTTATTATGAAGCATTGTTTTCACACGTAATAATCGTTTTATCAATTTTTTTAATAAGGTTATTCTATTAAGAAAGGTAGAAGTTTCACTTTCGAAATTTAGTTAAAAGCTGGGAGCTTTTTAATCGCTTCGGTTTGCTCCTAATAGTCGCTCTGTGGTATTAAGCTATTTCAAGTTTTCTGGATTTAATGATTCAAGTTCAGGAAGGACAAAGCGACCATCTTTCCGAACTAAGACGTCGTCAAAGTATATTTCTCCACCGCCATACTCCTGTCTTTGGATATTGACCATATCCCAGTGGATATTAGAATGATTGCCATTAAAGGCATCATCATAGCATTGCCCCGGGGTAAAATGGAAGCTTCCGTCGATTTTTTCATCAAACAAAATATCTTGCATTGGATGTGAAATATATGGATTTACACCAATGGCAAATTCCCCAATATAACGGGCACCTTCGTCTGTATCAAAAATTTGGTTTATTCGATTTGTATCATTGGATTTTGCGTCCATAATTTTTCCGTCTTTAAATGTAAGCTCCACGTTTTCAAATGTGAACCCTTGGTAAGGGGAAGGAGTATTATACGTGATAACGCCATTCACAGAGTTACGTACAGGTGCTGTATACACTTCTCCATCTGGAATATTCATTTGCCCAGAGCATTTAATGGCCGGAATATCTTTAATCGAGAAGGTCAAGTCAGTTCCTGGTCCAGTAAACCTTATCGGTTTTATTCATTAGCTCTACAAGACTGTCCATTGCTTGATCCATTTTTCCATAATCCAAGTTGCACACTTTAAAGTAGAAATCTTCAAACCCTTCCGTACTCATTTTTGCTAGCTGCGCCATTGAAGATGTTGGATAACGAAGAACAACCCATTTTGTTTTAGGAACACGAATATCACGATGAACCTTTTTACCAATCGTAGAACCAAAGATTTTCTTTTTGTCATCTGGAACATCGACTAATTCGTTGATGTTATCACCTGAACGAAGTCCTATGTATGCATCCATATTGCTCATGACATTTGCTTCAAAATCTGCGATCAGATTAAATTGTTCTTCGCTCGCACCTAGAAGAAGAGAGCGATCAACAATATAGTCTTTTAATAAGACAAAAGGATAGCCGCCAGCTTTATTTGCCTCATCTACGAGAGCTGTAACGAGCTCGCGTTGTAGTCCAAAATTTTCGATCAATACCTTTTCGCCTTTTTGTAATTTTACAGAGTAGTTAATCAAATTTTTTGCTAGTGTTTCAATTCGTGGATCTTTCAAAGTTAATCCCCCCGTTTTGTTTTGATATTATCCAGCGTTGAAATACAAACGCTGGGAAATCACATCTATTTTACCCTTTTTTATCTGTTTTGTTTTAAGAATTAGCAAATTCCTTCATAAATCCCATTCGTCATACCTGAAACAAGCTCACTTTTATGTTAAGATTTTCTTATAAAGGGAAAAGATAGAACAGAAGACAGATGGATGCTAGTGGAGGTGCTCCTTTTTGGAAATTATTCTTTACTTAAGTGCAGCAGTCGCTGCAATTGCTTTTTTAATTTTAGTCCTTTTTATTGGGAGGACATTGAAATCGTTGCAAGTAACGTTGGATAGTGTATCTAAAACGTTGACAGGTTTAGAGCAACAGTTAGAAGGGGTAACAAGAGAAACAACGGAATTATTAGCGAAGACAAATGGACTTGCCGAGGATCTCCAGAAAAAGTCAGACAGTCTTAATGGGGTTGTTGATGCGGTCAAAGATGTGGGGAGCTCCATAAAAAAATTTGGAGGATCATTACAAAATGTCACTTCATCTTTTGACAGGCAAGTAGAGCAAAATAAAGATAAGGTTTCACAAGTCATTCAATGGGGACAAGTACTTCTCGAATTAAGGGAGAAATGGGCGGCAAAGAAAGCAAGGTCTGAACCGATTTCCGAGGAGAAGTTTGAGAGAGTTAGGGAAAGGGACAATTAAATTCTAGGAGGTTTTTAGTGATGTCAAGCAACGAAAATCAACAAAATGAGAAAATGGATAATGGAATAAATACAAAAGATTTTCTAATCGGGGCTTTCATCGGGGGAATTGTTGGGGCTGCAACAGCACTATTCCTCACTCCAAAGTCTGGGAAAGAGATAAGAAGTAATTTGTCAGAACAAGCCCACACAATTAAAGTAAAAACAGATCAGCTTCGAGCAACAGCAGCTGTGAAAGGTTCAGAATTGGCCGAAGCTGCCAAGGAGAAGACGAGTACGATTGGACAAACAGTGTCGAAACAATCAAACCAAGTTATCAGTAAAGTGAAGGGATTAAAACTTGCGAACATAAATGGAACAAATAAAAGTGAAAATATTTCTGTAGGTGGGCAATCTGATATTCAAAAGAAATTAGAAGAAACAAAAAAAGCATTTGATGAAACGGAACATCAATTAAATCATTAATAGCGTTGCTTATGTAGGAGGAAGCCAAATGGAAAAATTAGAATCTGTTGCGCAATTTGCTCGAGTACTGGCTGAAAATCGTCGTTTTTTCCTGCTAAAGCATTCATTAACATGTCCAATCAGTCAAGCGGCCTTCGAGGAATTCGAAAGCTTTGCAAATGTTCATGGAAAGATGAACTATTATTATTTGACTGTGCAAGAGGCACGCCCATTATCAGATCATATTGCTGACACATTTCATGTAAAACACGAGTCGCCACAAGCGATTTTATTTAATCAAGAGGATGTTGCCTGGCATGCATCGCATTGGAAAATTACAACGGAAACTTTAGCGAAAGCGGTGGAAAGCGAAACTTAGTCATTAGGAGATCTAAGTTCAGTTTAAAAAAGAGGGCAAAAACCATGACTTATGGTTCTTGCCCTCTTTTTACTTTTGAGCTATGTTGGATGATTTTGTTGATTTTCGGCACAGCTTGTGAGATATCATGGTTTTTCACGTCTTTAAGCTCTGCTGAAAGTCCGCATTGACGAAGAAAAATGCTTGTTTTCTTCTTGAGTTATCGAGTCAGGTTAAAATGAGCCAAAAATTTAAAGAACGTTGGAGGCTAATTTTGCTTTAGCATTTTTGGCCAAACAATTTCTAGCTTGTCACCAGGCTCAATATTTTCAAAGAAAGTCGTTTCGTCACCATTTTTTAGTAATTGAAAACTACCATTTGCTTGGGAAGGCATTTCAATCTCTACAAAGTTAAATAAATCTTGAAAAATAAAAGGCTGCAATTGTTTTTGATGTACGATAAGGTGATCGCCATCTTTAATTAAATCATGATCATGGAGAGTTTGCCCATTTCTTTGAAATTCAGTAACTGTTTTCGTAAGTTGAATTTCTTTCCCGTTAAAGTAGACTGGAATTGATTGGGAGAGCATGAACTGTTTTTTGTCTGCAAACTCTTGAATGGTAACGGTTTTTTTTGCTTCAACAACAATCTGATCTTGATCTTCGATGATATGATTTAATTTTGCTTCCAACCCATTTTTGTAAAGCTTCCCGGAAAAGGAAGGAATAATGGTATCCTTTTGATTCAAAGTGACTCGGAAAGGCTTTAGCTGCAGAAAAAAATGATCTAGATTAAGGGCGATGAACGCTTCCTCTATCGTGTCTGGCATTTTGTATTCGATCTTATCCCGATCCTCAATAATCACGTCAGGAGATACCTCTGTACCATTGCGCGTAATAATGGGATTAAGCTCATAATATTTCCCATTAATTGTTATCTTCTTAGTAGGGATTTCATCAAGCAATTCGTGAATTTTTAAGCTTGTTTTTTCTCCATCTTTCCCTCTTTCAAGCGTTAAAATATCTCCATTTTTTACGACATCATCAAAAGAGCAGGCCTCGCCATTAATGAATAACTTTGGAGGGCTTCCATGCTGTCCTGGGATTGTAATTTGCTGTCCATTTAATGAGACGATCATGGCTAATCCAGGTTTTCCATATAGCTTATTCATCTTGATTCCCGCTGCAAGGAGACAATCTCCAACCGTTAATTTTTTTACTTCGAACAGGCGTACAGGCTGTTCATTCACATATACCGTTACGTAATGTACAGGTGTTTTTTGTGCGGCAATGGCAATCCCAATAGGGGTTACGAGCTCAGGTCCTTTTGTAATGCTTTCATCAAGCGTTAACGATGTAATGGCATCAATGCCGCGGATTGCAACGCGATTAACAGGTAAATTTAGTCTTTCAGCAATTCGTCGCGGTAAATCAGGAGTCTGGCTACCTCCACCTACGAGCATAACCGCTTTCGGTGATTTTTGTCCATTTAATCGGTAAATTTCATCACAAATGGCTGTGGCCAGTCGATCGATAGCAGGGCCAATTTGTGCGATCATTTCTTGTTTTGGAACTTCCGATTCAAACCCTAAAATGTCCGTGATCATCACGCTGTCTTTTGCGTTAATCTCCCGTTTTGCCTTTTCAGCTAAAGGAAAATCTAATAAAAATTGATCACTGATGGCCTCAGTAATTTCGTCGCCAGCAATTGGTACCATTCCGTAAGCAATAACCGTACCAGAATCAGTTAAGGCAATATCTGAAGTACCGGCTCCAATATCGACAAGGGCAACGTTTAATCTTCTCATACTTGGAGGAATCAGGACGTTAATGGCAGCGATTGGCTCAAGCGTCAAAGCTTCCATTTCTAAATCCGCTCGATGAAGGGCTGAAATTAAAGATTCGACCACTACTTTTGGCAAAAAAGTAGCAATAATCTCTACGGACGCCTCGTCTCCTTGCTGGTCAATCAAGCTTCCAATTTCTTCTCCATCTAAGCGATAGTAGAGAACGGAGTAGCCGACACAATAATAATAATGACTTGAATCTTCTTCATGTTTTTCAGCTACAAGGCTTTGTGCTTTTTGAACCGTGCTTAACTCAAGGTGAAGAATATCTTCTTTTTGAATCATTGGCTTTCCTTTAATATCAATAGATACCATAGCTCTCTCGGTTTTTAGAGCTCTTCCCGCTGCGGCAACGCTAACCCTTTTTAACGGCCCGTGTTTTACCTCTAGCTGTTCCTTAATTTCTGTAATAATTTTGGATACGGATAGTACATCATGAATTTGACCGTCCAGCATGGCACGTTCTGAATGTTCGATCGCGAGCATATCAACAACATGATAATTTTGCTCATTCTCTTCCAAAATGATTCCGACAACGGAACGTGTACCAATATCTAAGGCAAACAATTTTTTCTTTTCTTGCAAAACGATACACCTTCTTTAACTATTAATCATACGATTAATCATATACTCTTAAAATACTTTAATGCTTAAAAGCGTTTAATTATTAAAGAAAAGTACGTGACATTGATAATAAATTCATATATAATAACTCTAATTATACAGAAATGTCTCTCATTTAAACAGGGCATGAAACAATATTTCTGAATGTGTAAAAAGTAAAGGTAAAAAAGATTCGAAAGGACGGGAAAAAATGAGCAATATGAAACTTGAAGAATTGCGAGATCGTGTTGACGAACTGAACGTTCAACTACTCAATCTAATTAATGAAAGAGCACGACTTGTGCAAGAAATTGGACGTGTTAAAGAAACTCAAGGTGTTAATCGCTACGATCCGGTTCGTGAACGCAAAATGCTAGACTCCATACTTGAGAAGAATGACGGTCCTTTTGAAAAATCGACACTACAGCATCTGTTTAAAGAGATTTTTAAAGCTGGCTTAGAATTGCAGGAGGATGACCATCGTAAAGCTTTGCTTGTTTCGCGTAAAAAACATCCAGAAAACACAATTGTTGAGGTAAAAGGAGCACAGATTGGCGCTGGTGCTCAACAATTGATTTTCGGACCATGTGCGGTGGAATCTTATGAGCAAGTGGCAACTGTTGCGGAAGCGGTGAAAGCAAAAGGATTGAAGCTATTGCGAGGGGGCGCCTATAAGCCAAGAACATCACCATACGACTTCCAAGGTTTAGGTGTTGAAGGGTTGAAAATTTTAAAAAGAGTAGCTGATGAGTATGACTTGGCTGTTATTAGCGAAATTGTGAATCCGGCAGATATTGAAATGGCAGCTCAATATATAGATGTTATTCAAATTGGTGCCCGTAATATGCAAAACTTTGAACTCTTGAAAGCAGCTGGAGCTGTCAATAAGCCAGTTCTGTTAAAAAGAGGATTAGCGGCGACCATTGAGGAGTTCATCAACGCTGCCGAATATATTATGGCGCAAGGAAACGGTCAGATCATTCTTTGTGAACGCGGGATTCGCACATATGAAAGAGCAACGAGAAATACGTTAGATATTTCTGCTGTCCCAATCTTGAAGCAGGAAACCCATTTGCCAGTCCTTGTAGATGTGACCCATTCAACTGGTAGAAGAGATCTCCTTCTCCCAACTGCAAAGGCTGCGTTAGCGATTGGCGCTGATGGTGTAATGGCAGAAGTACATCCGGACCCAGCGGTTGCTCTGTCAGACTCAGCACAGCAAATGGATCTTGATCAATTTGATCAATTTATGGAGCAGCTTGTCGCTTCTTCGCTAGTACGAGTATAATCTCTTCTTCATACACAATAAACAGTCTTCTGCTGTGGGCAGAAGGCTGTTTCATTTTTGCTGAATAAGTGCTAGACACAACACTGTTACGGGAGACTATTATGACTTGAAATCTTTAAGCTATAAGGATGGAAATAACAATAGAAGAAAGATGTTCAGAAAACATCGAGGAAAAAATGCTTTTATAAAGCTTATACTGAGCTCGAAGTTTTTTATTAGGTTAAAGCCTCACTTGCTCTCAATTTGTTGACGATTTTCAATGCTCATTAAGAAATCTTTAAGAAAAATAAGGGATTTTGTCATTGATTTTCGACTTTTTTGTAAAAAAATTAGTCTTGACATTGCGAGAGATAGCGGAGTGAAGTATTATTAAGTACATAATTACACACTAAAGCGTGTTAATATAGGTTAAAATAAAAATAAATCATTGTTTTAGAATAAGGAGTCGATTGTGATGAATATAACGATATACGATGTGGCAAGAGAAGCTAACGTATCGATGGCAACAGTTTCGCGTGTTGTGAACGGGAATCCCAATGTAAAGCCTGCTACGAGAAAAAAGGTATTAGAAGTAATAAGCCGATTAGGCTACAGACCCAATGCGGTGGCACGAGGGCTGGCAAGTAAGAAAACAACAACAGTTGGAGTAGTTATTCCAGATATTTCAAGTACCTTTTTCGCAGAGTTAGCGCGAGGGATTGAGGATATCGCAACCATGTACAAGTACAATATTATTTTGAGTAACTCGGACCAGAATAAAGAAAAAGAACTTCACTTATTAAATACCATGCTTGGAAAACAAGTAGATGGAATCGTGTTTATGGGTGGGAATATCACTGAGGAACATGTGGAGGAATTTGAAAAATCTCCTGTACCAATTGTATTGGCTGGTTCTATTGAAGAAACAGAACAGGTTCCATCTGTAAACATTGATCATGAACAAGCGACATACGATGCAGTTTCTTCTTTTGTTGAAAAAGGTCATAAGAAGATTGCTTTCGTGATTGGACCATTCCATGAGCCAATTAATGAAAAGAAAAAATTAATCGGGTACAAGCGTGCACTTCATGAAGCCGGTATTGATTACAACGAAGAATTGGTTGTTGAAGGGGACTATACTTACGATTCTGGAATTGAAGCATTTGAAAAATTAATGGAGCTTGAAGACAAGCCTACTGCCATATTTGTTGGCTCAGATGAAATGGCTTTAGGGGTTGTTCATGGGGCAGAGGATCAAGGCTATAGCATTCCTGCTGACTTTGAAGTGATTTCATCAGATAATACAAGGCTAGCGTTAATGGTTCGTCCACAGCTTACAACCGTTGTTCAGCCGTTGTATGATATCGGAGCGGTAGCCATGCGCTTATTAACAAAATTAATGAATAAAGAGAAAGTGTCAGAGCAAACGGTAATTCTGCCACACCGCATTGAACTGCGCAGCTCTACGAAGTAAGGAGCGCATAATAAAACGAGGGCGTCCTGATAATGGACGTCCTCGTTTTTGTCTAATGTAACTTGGAATATGCTGGATTTCCTACGGAATTAAAGGAGTATAGGAGAAACGGCCTCTCACACCTTTAATCCTCCATTGTTGATAAATCGCCAGTTGGTAAGTCGAGCTCCCATGCTTTAAGGACACGTCGCATAATTTTTCCGCTTCGAGTTTTTGGAAGCTTATCACGGAATTCAATTTCACGTGGTGCTGCATGTGCTGCAAGTCCTTTCTTCACAAATTGACGAATATCTTCCTTTAAATCATCACTTACTTCGTAACCATCACGGAGAGCAATGAAGGCTTTGATAATTTCCCCGCGAACTGGATCAGGCTTGCCGATTACGCCTGCTTCAGCTACTGCTGGGTGTTCAACCAGTTTGCTTTCCACTTCAAATGGTCCTACTCGTTCACCAGAAGTCATAATGACATCGTCAACACGGCCTTGGAACCAGAAATATCCGTCCTCATCCATATAGGCTGAATCTCCAGAGACATACCAATCACCTGGCATAAAGTAGGATTGATATTTTTCCTCATTGTTCCAAATGGTTTTCATCATCGATGGCCAGCCTTTTTTGATCGCTAAATTTCCCATGCGATTTGCTGGCAGCTCATTTCCTTGGTTATCGACGATAGCCGCTTTCACACCTGGAATAGGTTTTCCCATAGAACCTGGGCGTATTTCCATACAAGGATAATTGGAAATTAACTGTGCACCTGTTTCCGTCATCCACCAATTGTCATGGATGCGACGATTAAATACTTTCATTCCCCATCTAACAACTTCAGGATTAAGCGGTTCTCCCACACTAAGTATATGGCGAAGCTGGCTTAGATCATAGTCTTTAATAATTTCATCTCCAGCCCCCATCAGCATGCGAAATGCAGTAGGAGCGCTGTACCAAACGGTTACGCCATACTCTTCAAGCATTTTGTACCATGTATTTGGATCAAATCTTCCTCCAACAATGAGATTGGACGTTCCTGTTAACCAAGGGCCGAATATCCCATATGATGTGCCAGTTACCCAGCCTGGATCAGCCGTACACCAATAAACATCATCATCCCGCAGATCAAGCACCCATTTAGCTGTTTGATAATGCTGGAGCATGGCGTTATGAACATGTAAAACACCCTTTGGTTTGCCAGTTGAGCCTGAAGTGTAGTGAAGAATTAATCCGTCCGTTCTTTCCACCCATTCGATTTCCAGCTTATTGCTTGCCTCTTGCAGACGCTTATTAAAATCAATATATTGTTCGCTCTCTTGAATTTCATGACCAACGAGGAAAATATGCTTTAAAGCGGGTAATTCGCCCACTGGAACGCGTTCAAGCAATTCAGGTGTTGTGACGAGCACCTTTGCTTCACTATCTTCGAGTCGATCCCGAACCGCCCCTTCCATAAATGCTTCAAATAAAGGACCAACGATCGCACCCAACTTAATAGCGCCTAGTACAGTGAAATATAGTTCAGGAGAGCGGGGCATAAAAATAAATACTCGATCCCCTTTTTCAACATCCCCATACGTTTTCAGTACATTTCCAGCCTTATTTGTAAGCTCCTTCATTTCTTTAAAGGTATACTTTTCATTTCGATTAGCATCACGGTAATATAGGGCGACTTTATTTTTTCGATAGGAATTTGCATGTTTATCGATCGCTTCATGAGCCATATTTACAAGCCCTGTCTCGGCCCAAGAAAATTGCTTTTCGACTTCCTTCCAATCGAAGTTTTCATATGTTTCACGATAATTTTGTAAGTTATATTCCCCTTGTATAACTGGTAGCGTTTCCAATTTCATTGTAAAAAGTATCCCCCTTTTTGATATCGTTGTATTTATTATATTACAAATAATTACTTTTCACAATTTTAAAAATATTCATTTGTAAAATAATGATAAAAGTCACTAAAATAATAAAAATACTGAAAATTTTGTGAAAGCGCTTTATTATAAATTAATTCATGTATAATAATAGTAATTATTCATATTGAGTTAATCTCATTATCGGTTTAGATAGACTGGATCACGCTAAAGAAGTTTTTTGTGAATCAATTAAAATATTTAGGTGGTGGAGCCGTGGAACATAAAAAAACATATAATGCGAAAGAACTAAAGACTCCTCATGGAGATTTAATAATCGAAGGGCCGATTTCCTCAGAGACGTTATCGCAATTGGAGTTTCATGAGGATCTGGTGGCGTTTCGCCCTGCAGCTCAGCAGCATAAAGCATTGCTTGGGATTGCGGATTTGCCAGAAGGAAGAATTATTATCGCGAGGCATAAGCAAATGATAGTTGGCTATGTCACGTATTTATACCCTGATCCTTTGGAAAGATGGTCAGAAGGAAAAATGGACAATCTTATCGAATTAGGAGCTATTGAGGTCATTCCGAAATTTCGGGGCTGTCAGGTGGGGAAAAATCTCCTCATCGTTTCAATGATGGATGATGCAATGGAAGACTATATAACGATTACAACGGAATATTACTGGCATTGGGATTTAAAAGGGACGGGATTAAATGTATGGGAATATCGTAAAGTAATGGAAAAGATGATGAATGCTGGCGGACTTGAATGGTTTGCAACAGATGACCCGGAAATCAGTTCCCATCCGGCTAATTGCTTAATGGTGAAAATTGGGAAACGAGTTGATAATGAATCGATCCAAAGATTTGATCAGCTTCGTTTTATGAATCGGTTTATGTACTAGAACCGTTGTCTTTACGTAAGGAAGTAAAGAGTGTTTAGGAGGTTTCATGATGATTGTCGAAGAAATAATGATTTCGAAACTGTATACATTAGAAAAAGAAAATACGATAGAAGAAGCAATTCATTTAATGAAAGAAAATCGAATAAAGCATATCCCCATCGTCGATCGTGACATGCGTTTAATCGGCATTGTGACGGATCGCGATATAAAGGAAGCAATCCCTTCAATTTTTTTCTTTGATGATAATCGGGAAATTTTACAAAAACCTTTGGAATCGATTATGACAACGGAAGTGATTACTGGTCATCCATTGGATTTCGTTGAAGAGGTCGCTGCCATTTTTTATGAAAGTAAAATTGGCTGCCTTCCAATTTTGAAGGATAAAAGGCTAGTAGGAATTATTACGCAAACGGATTTACTTCATACTTTAGTAGAATTGACCGGAGCTCATCAGCCCGGCTCACAAATTGAGATTCGCGTGCGTAATAAGATGGGGATGCTCTTTCGCTTATTTTCAGATATTCAAAACTGCAAGGTGAACATATTAAGTGTGCTCGTATACCCTGATAAAAGAGATGAGGACTTTAAAATAATTGCCTTAAGGATCCAAACGATGAATCCGCTTCGCTTAATTGAAGAACTTGAGAAATCAGGGCATGAGGTGCTATGGCCAAATCTTCCGGGGATGGAAGTATGATGCGGGACTCTATTTTTATTTTTTCTGAAGAACAATTAAACTATAAATTTAATAAGGAGCACCCTTTTAATCAATTAAGATTAAAGCTCACTTTAGATTTATTAAAGGAAATGAAGGCGATCTCAAGTAAAGATATTGTTGCTCCTCGACGGGCTACTGACGAAGAACTGCAGCTTATTCATGATCCCAATTATGTAATCGCTGTCAAGAAGGCGGGAAATGGTGAGCTGTCCGAGGATGCGGCAGAAAGTTATGGATTGGGAACAGAGGACACACCCATTTTTCCAGGTATGCATGAGGCTAGTGCGCTGCTCGTTGGCGGAACCTTGACTGCTGTTGACTACGTTATGGAAGGAAAGAGCAAGCATGCAGTGAATTTAGGAGGAGGTCTTCATCACGGTTTTCGGGGAAAGGCATCAGGATTTTGTATTTATAATGACAGCTCTGTGGCGATTAAGTATATTCAAGAGAAATATGGTGCCCGCGTGCTATATATCGATACAGATGCTCATCATGGAGATGGTGTTCAATGGGCATTTTATGAAGATCCAAATGTTTGCACATTATCGATCCATGAGACAGGAAGATACCTTTTTCCAGGAACGGGAAATGTCAATGAACGGGGGCAAGGAAAAGGATATGGTTATTCCTTTAATGTACCGGTCGATGCCTTTACTGAAGATGACTCTTGGTTGTATGCTTACACGAATTCTGTACGAGAGGTTGCTGAATTTTTTAAACCTGACGTTATTGTGACGCAAAATGGAGCAGATGCCCATTATTTAGATCCACTGACACATTTATCTACAACAATGCGAATTTACCGAGAAATTCCGAAGCTTGCTCATGAAATTGCCCATCAATATTGTGATGGTAAATGGATTGCTGTAGGTGGGGGAGGCTATGATATTTGGCGCGTTGTACCAAGGGCATGGAGCTTGATTTGGATGGAAATGACAGGGAATCAGAAATGCTACGGCGATATCCCGAAGGAGTGGATTGAGCGTTGGCAAGCAGAAGCTCCTGTCACTCTCCCCTCTGAATGGGACGATCCACAAGGAATGTATCGGCCGATTCCAAGAAAAAATGAAATTACTGAAAAAAATGCCCAAACAGTAACGAATGCACTCTATTCAATACGGAGCCGGAAAAGAAAAGAATCGACTTAAGAGAAAAACAAATCGTTTATTTTTCTTTTAAAATCAAGCAGTTGTAGGAATTAGCAATTCAACTACAACTGCTTTTCTTTTTATTTGTGGCTACGAAAGTTTAGTGAAGTGGTCATGACGAGCATCTATAGTTTAAAATCGTCTATCATTTCCTGCAATTGTTGTGCTCTCATGCTTAATGAATCGACAGAGGAGGTGACCTCTTCCATAGAGGCAAGTTGTTCTTCAGTAGCAGCAGCTACAGATTGGATGTTATCTTCTGTAATTTCTGTTTGCTTGGCTACATTTTCAATCGAACTTCTTAATTGATTGGATTGTGTTAGCATGCTATTGATTGAACTGACGATCTTTTGAACCTCATGGGCAACATTTTTCGTGCTATTTGCAATAGTGGAAAAAGTTTCACCTGTTTTACTTACGAGATTCATCCCTGCTGTTGCCTCTGTCGTTACTTTTTCCATAGATTCAATTGAATGAAGAGTGTCTGCTTGAATCGCATTCACTAATGTGCGAATTTGTTCAACAGACTTTGAAGAATTATCCGCTAGCTTCCTCACTTCATTGGCTACTACCGCAAATCCCTTTCCTTGTTCCCCAGCTCTTGCCGCTTCAATAGCCGCGTTCAAACTTAAGAGATTCGTTTGCTCAGCTATCGCTGTTATCGCGTTTAAAATTTCTTCAATTTGCTTCGAACGTGTTCCCAGCTGTTCAATAACATTTGCAGTTAATCGCACCGATTGATGAATGACTTCCATTTGTTTAATGGTATCTTCTACAATAACGTTTCCGTTTTCAGCTTCTTCACTAGACATTGAAGAGGTTGTCCCAACTTCATGAGTAACGCTTGAAATATGGGAAAGCTTCTGGGCGAACTCTTCCATTTGCACCATGTTTGTTTTCGCCTCATCCACTTGTGTACCTACAATAGAGGTTACGGTTTCAACGGAATTGGTTATCTGGTAAGTTGCTTTTGTTGTTTCTTCAGTGATGGCGAGTAATTGTTCACTTGCCGCTGCCACCTCTTGAGAGACCTCTTGGCTGTTGCGAAGGACTTTTTTAAAGGAAGAAAGCATTTTATTAATTGCCTCTCCAATAATGGCGAATTCATCTTTTGATGTGATCGGCACTGTCTTGAGCAAATCACCTTCCGATATTTTGGCAGTAATGCTTTGGATACTTGCTACTTGCTCTTTAATGGCGAGATAGAAGCCGATAAGTAAGTATGATAATACGATAACAACTGCAAGGACGAGTGTAACTGTTAAATATAATTGATTTGTTAATTGCTTCACTTGTGCTGTTAGTAATTTATCCAACTCGTCTGTTTGGTAGGTCAATAATTCGAAAATACTATTAATGGTGTCAGTTGTTTTATCGAAATAGACTTCGGGCGCAATGGAGATCGTTGCCGCCAACAAGTCATTCTCAATTATTTGGGTAATTTGTTTCGCTTCGGCAATAGAGTTTGTTGCAAAAGTACCGATTGTTTTTTCCAAGGATGGTTCAAGATGAAAGACAATCTCATATGTGCGCTCCCCTTGGGTGATATATTCTTCCATCATTTTTAACAAGTATGTTAAATCGTTGTGCTCTTCATCAGTTATTTCCCTTTTGGTAGCTACGCCTACGCCGATAGCCCTTGATTTCCCCATGAACTCTGTGATTTGTGGAAGAGTTTGTTTTAATAAATTGGTTAAGTGATTATTTATTAGGGTGGAATCTAATGATAGATTTGTTTCATCGGAAATATTTAATAGAGTTCTAAACATCATGTCAATGAACTGATTATGTAATTCAATTGATTCAGGGATGGTTAGTAAAAGGGCATCACGTTTCACTGTTTCCCAATTTGAAAGTAGTGATGTAACATCCTCCTGCACTGTTGAAAGATGCTTCAATTCTTTCAAGGTTTCAGATAGTGAATGTAAATCATTATGGATCTTTTCTTCTACTTCCTTAAGAGAACTATTTGCTGATTGCTCACCACTTAATACGTTCACCGATAATCCTCGATGCTGTTGTGTAGATTGAATAAGCGGATAAATTTTTTGGAATAGTTCAATTCCAGTTCTTTCTTTATTTGTAAATGCGATTTCACTGTAAATGTCGGAGACGATTGTCGAGATCAGGAAGCTGATCGTAAAGAATACTACGACAAATAGTACAAGGAACTTTTTAAAGAATGAAAACTTGTTTAATAAAATTTTTGCTGGTTTAAACAATAGCTGCATATTATTTTCTCCTTATTTTAAATGTTTTTCTAAATATAACCAAATAATAAAGAGATTTCCGTGGCTTTTATCACTTATACAATGTGAATATATAGGAAAATAGTTGTGTTTTTTAGAGATGGTTCAAAAAAATAGGGTAAATTTACAATAGTTGCGTAATTTTAATGGAGGTTTTTTACTATTTTACTTTGCCAATCTAATACGAGAGTGAGAAGTAGTACCATTGCGATCTGGCTTAATTGGGGGAATAGGGATTGAAGCAAGGCTGCCTACGAAATAAGTTAAAATGGTTTAACAAAAATTAATGAAAAAATGCTAGGTTATTTGGAAGCAAGAGGGTTTTTAGGGGGACCTCTTTATTAACTTCCTTAGATGGTTTCAATGGTTGATTTAGCAATGGAAAAACGAATTGGATTTACTATTCTTGCCAAATCGAAAACATCAAGTTTATGTGGCTTTAAAGGGAATTAAAAACCTAATTTTCGAACCAGCAATCGCTTTCGCACTGAACGTATGAAAGACGTCATGTATGAATGAAATTTTTTTTGTAAAAAAAGGAAATTCTCCGTTTATTCATCTGCAAAAGAAAAAGCTGATATCAAAAAGTCGTTTTTAACGACTTTTTGACACAGCTTCTTACTTAACATTCAAGCATCTTAATAAAGTTTTCTCTGTATCTAAAAGTAATAACTTTAGCTTTCGTTTCCATCATCAGGTGGATTAGGAGGCTCTTTATCGCCGCCATTTCCATCTTGATCCCCATTGCCTGGAGGGGTTACAGGTGGAGTAGCAGGCGGTTTTTCTGGTTTCTCTGGTTTTTGCGGTTCTTCTCCTTTATTAGGATCGATAGGATCCTCTTTATCTTCAGGACCGATTCGAATCTCATCTGAAGGCGCTGACTCTTGTCCCGCAATATCTACGGCGGTCACATAATAGATACCATTATCACCTTTATAAGCAAGGGTTTCACCTGCTTTTATTGAAGCAACTTTCTTTCCGTCTTTATATACACGGTACCCTATCACATCATTCTCAGGGTGTTTGCTCCAAGTGATTGTGTTGCTAGTAACCTTTGCCGCCATCTTCGCTGGAACTTTCCCATTTTCCTGTATTTTATCATCTGGAAGCAATATTTTCGCCCAGCGTTCTTTATTCTTAGGAATAAGCTGTTGTGGGTTTACCCTTATGCCAAAGATTTTTTCGATATAGTCAGGGTTTAGAATAACGCCTAGTTCCGCAAATTCATCTGGTGTAGAGTCTAAAGCTAAGTATTTTTTATCACCAATTTGAACATATTTGCCATCAATTAAACTATCATCAACTTTACTTGGAACAAATTTTGCATTGAACAAATCTGTTTCCACTAAACCAGCCCTTGCACAAGCATCAGAAGGGAGCAAGCCAGAAATAGCACAGAAGGAACGTCGTACAATTCCACCTGGCATTTTAATTGTTTCTGCTGGATCGACTAATTCAGGGGCAACATCGTATGCAGCATTCATTAGCTTAGCCCATAAATAAATATTCCGATTTGAATAAGACATCCCTTTATATGTTACCTGTAATGGCTTAGGTGTATCGTAGCCCATCCATGTTCCAAAGGAAACATTCGGATTAATTCCAACAAACCAAGCATCTTTATAATCTTGACTCGTTCCGGTTTTTCCAGCCCAATCAGCACTGAATTTTAAGCGACTGTTCAAAGAACCAGCAGTTCCTGAACGAACAACATCGCGCATCATATCATACGTTAAATAAGCCGTTTGTGGACTAAATACTTCTACTGGTTTTGCCTCATGTTGATAAATGGCATTCCCATCTTTATCAACGATTTTTTCAATCATATAAGCATCGACAAATTGACCGTTGTTGGCAAAAGTACCATAGGCATTTACATTTTCTTCCACAGTGACTCCGTTTGTTAAACCTCCGATTGCAGTGGAACGGTTTGAGTAATCTTCTTCTGTAAGGGAAGTGAAGCCCATTTTCGTTAAGTATTCCGCAGGACGCTTACCTAAAATATCGATGTATGCTTTTACAGCAGGGACATTATATGATCTTGCTAATGCGTAACGGGCAGTTACAAGTCCACTATACCCTCCTCCATAGTTGCTAGGCCATGGATTGTTGGAAGCAGGGTTTAATTTTAATGGTAGGTCAGGTAAAATCGTTCCCGGTGCTAAGCTCCCCAGTTCCATTGCTGGTGCATACACAAGCAGTGGCTTCATCGTTGAACCATTGGAACGTTTCGCACTGGTTGCATGGTTTAATTGTTGTTGAGAGAAATCCCGGCCGCCGACAAAGCTAATAATTTTACCTGTTTTGTTTTCGATCAGCATAGCTCCAACTTCAACAGGTTTATTAACGGTTACCTTTTCGCCCGTTTCTGGGTCTGTTTCAACAACTTGAATATCACTGCCGTAATATTCAAATTCATCTTTTACCTTTTGCATTGCGTCATAAATGTCTTTATTTATTGTTGAATGAATTTCATAGCCGTTTTGACGCAGGTCACGGTCGGCCAGTGTCAAATATTCCTTTTTTAATTCGTCATCCTTTTGCAAATCCTCTTCTGTATATCCATCTTTTTCAGCGAGAATCACTGATAATACATCAACAGCTCTTTTTTCAAGCTCGAATGTTAAATATGGATATTGCTCCTGAGGACTTGTAGAATGAGAGATGAAATCTTGTGTAATATCATAGTTTAAGGCTTCTTCATATTCCGCTTGTGTAATTGAACCGTTGTCATACATTCTTTGTAAAACAGTTTTCATTCGTGTCAATCCAGGTTCTAGATTGCTTTTGATTTCCCCTTTATTTGTAAAAGGTGTATAACCAAACGGACTTTGAGGAAGCCCGGCGATAAAGGCGGCCTGCGGCAAGGTAAGCTCCTTCGCAGTTACGCCAAATATTCCCTTTGCGGCTGCTTGAACTCCCCCGATGTTTCTGCCTGAGGAATTTCTCCCGAAAGTAGAAACATTTAAGTAAGCTTCCAAAATTTCATCTTTGTCAAAGAACTTTTCAAGTCGAAGGGCAAGAAGAATTTCCTTCGCTTTACGTTCAAACGAAATTTCATTGGTAAGAATTTGATTTTTAATTAACTGCTGTGTTAACGTACTACCACCAGTCTGCACAGAAGAGTTTGTCACTTCCTGAAATACAGCGCGCATGAGCGCTTTCGGGACGACACCGTGGTGCTCATAAAAATACTCGTCCTCTGTCGCGACAATCGCTTTGATTAGAAATTCCGACACATCTTCTAATTGTACTTCTTCCCGTTCAAGGTCAGTCCGAAGCTTTCCTAAATAAACGTTGTTAGCAAAGTACAAATTGGAGGTCTCCTCATAGTTGTATATATCCTTTTTCATACTATCGTAGGAGCGGAGCGGTTCATTTTTAACCAATGAGGCAAAATATCCAGCACCAACTCCTCCGGCAAACGCACCGCCAAGGATAATTAAAACGAGAAATACAAGGACCAAGTTCCATACTACCTGATAGGTAATGCTTGCACCTTTTTTTGTTTTTTTATTTGTAAAAAAATCTTGGCAAGACTTCAGAATTTGTTTGAAATTAAATTTTTCTTTCAATCTTATCATTCCCCCTAAAATCACATACATTATAGCATAAAGAGCAAAACAAGTATTGCTGATAAAGATAATTTTCAAATATTACTTAAATTCTATTTGACAAACGCATCCTTTTTATGATAAAAATTCTTTATCTTATATATGAAATAAGCTATGATGGGATCGAATTTCCAAAGGCCTTGCTATATGTTGGTGTTGATTTTGGCTCAAACAATCGTTTTATCAACAATCGTATTTAACAAAGCCTTTTCAAGAGTAGTGCTCCTATCTCTGGATCAGAAAGCTGACGGTTGCTGCGAGTCAGTACATGTAGAGAGCACGAATTACCTCCCTGAGCTTTTGCTGTGAACCGTCAAGTACTAGCAGTAAACGGAAATTCCGTTATCTTAATTAAGTGGAGAAGCCTTTTTTTGGTGTTCTCAAGTTGGGTGGTACCGCGTATTAACGTCCCTTCGATCAAATCGAAGGGATTTTTTTATTGGACTTTTGTCTTATCTATTATAATTTTATGATACGAAGGCTCTGGATGAAAAGACGCTAGCATGTTTAGCTGCATACGTATTTACAAAACAAGTTTGGAGGAAAAGAAGATGGAATTATTACAGGATTTACAGTGGCGTGGCATCATTTATCAGCAAACAGATGAAGAAGGGTTAAAGGAACTGTTAAATAATGAAAAAATTTCTTTATACTGTGGTATGGATCCAACTGGAGACAGCATGCATATTGGCCATTTGCTGCCGTTTTTAACATTAAGGCGATTTCAAAATGCTGGTCATCGGCCAATTGTTCTTGTCGGTGGGGCAACTGGATTGATAGGTGATCCAAAGGCCACTGAGGAAAGAGTGCTGCAAACCCTTGAAACGGTACAAAAAAATGTTGTAGCATTAACGGAACAGTTAAAAATGATCTTTGATTTTGAAGGTGAAAATGGAGCTGTCATGGTCAACAATTACGATTGGACAGCACCGATGAATATCATTACATTTTTAAGAGATTACGGAAAGCATATTGGCATCAATTACATGCTAGCCAAGGATACCATTGCGTCCCGCTTGGAAACAGGAATATCTTTCACAGAATTTACGTATACGATTCTTCAAGGCATGGATTTTAAACATTTGTATGAAAATCATAATTGTAAGCTGCAAATTGGTGGTAGTGATCAATGGGGGAATATTACAACAGGCCTTGAGTTGATTCGTAAAATGACTGATGAGAATTCAAAAGCATTCGGATTAACGATTCCACTAGTGACAAAAGCAGATGGTACAAAATTCGGAAAAACGGAGGGTGGTGCTGTTTGGTTAGATCCGAAGAAAACCTCTCCTTATGAATTCTACCAATTTTGGATTAATACAGCAGACGCCGATGTCGTCAAATACTTAAAATACTTCACATTCCTGTCTAAAGAAGAGATTGAATCATTGGAACAATCGGTTCAGGAGGAAGCACATTTACGCAGAGCACAAAAGGCGCTTGCGGAGGAAATGACCCGTCTAATTCATGGAGAAGAAGCGCTGAAACAAGCAATTAAAATTACGGAATCGCTGTTTAGTGGGGACATTAAGAGTTTAACTGCTACTGAAATAAAGCAAGGTTTTAAAGATGTGCCTTCATATAAATTAGATACAAAAGAAGATGTTGGAATCGTTGACTTATTGGTGAATGCAAAAATTTCTCCATCGAAACGTCAAGCTCGTGAGGATGTCGCAAACGGAGCTATTTATGTAAACGGAGAAAGAATGGTTGAATTAGATTATGTTCTTTCAGATAAGGATCGGATCGAAGGGCAATTCACCGTCATTCGCCGTGGAAAGAAGAAGTATTTCTTAATTGAAGGATAACATCGTGGTAACCAGCGCTTTAGAGTGCAGTCAAAAGGTATCGAGAGCTATTATCTCGTTACCTTTTTTTCGGGCACAAGCCTTCAGTTTCTTGGTGCTAAGCTTTGTTATGGCTCATGCTACTGTATTCGCTATAACAAAGAGGATTCAAGCTATGAGAAAAGCTAAAAACCCGGGAGGGCTAAATTTAGCGCTTATCCACTCCAAAGTAAAAATACCTATTTAAGATTTCTATTTTTAGTGCGAAGATAGATTGAGAATCATGAAAATGAATTTTCAAAATAATTTCGTAAAAATTGAAACTTTTTTCCAAATTAGCCGTACTAAAGGTATAGCAATTTGATTAAGTATTTCACCGAAAGGAGGCTATTTGTTGATAATGGTAATTAGTTTATAGAAAGAGGGTGATACATATGGAACTGTTCGGAACGTCTATTCAGTCTGTTTACTTAATAACATTAATCATAGCCGGCGCCTTAACATTGCTATACATTTTATTTAGTGACTTACTTGAAGGACTTACTGAGCTAATCCCGTTCATTAATCCAGCTCTTATTCTCGCTTTTATTACGTTTTTCTCCGCAAGTGGCTATTTATTTGAATTGCTGACTTCATTAAACAGCATTATAGTCATCATCATTTCGATCCTTATAGCTTTATTATTAGATACATTGCTTAATATTTTTGTACTTATTCCTTTGTCCTCCGCTGAAGAATCGCTGGTGTATTCTACAAATTCCTTGAGAGGGAGAATTGGGAAAGTGATCATACCAATTCCTGAAGATGGGTTTGGTGAAGTAATGTTGAAAAGTGCAAGTGGAACGGTTGCGAAATCTGCCGTTAGCTTTAAAGGTGAAAGTATTGAAGAAGGACAGCATGTTCTCGTTATCGAAGTAAAAAACGGAGTGCTTCATGTGGTGCCCCATGAAACACAAGAGGATTTCTCATTTTAAAAGCATAGGAGGAAGTTAAATGTTACCGATCTTAGTCGTTATTGGAATTGTCGCTTTTTTATTAATTGCATTAATTGCAGTATTTGTAACAAAGTACCGTACTGCAGGACCAGATGAAGCATTAATCGTAACCGGAAGCTATTTAGGCAATAAAAATGTCCATGTGGATGAATCCGGCAATAAAATCAAGATTATTCGCGGTGGTGGAGCTTTCATTCTCCCAGTTTTTCAACAAGCAGAACCGTTAAGTCTATTGTCTAGTAAACTGGAAGTGACAACACCTGAAGTGTATACGGAGCAAGGTGTTCCTGTTATGGCTGATGGTACAGCAATTATTAAAATTGGCGGTTCAATAGAAGAAATTGCCACAGCAGCGGAACAATTTTTAGGAAAGCCGAAGGAAGACCGCGAAAATGAAGCTAGAGAAGTTCTCGAAGGTCATCTTCGCTCGATTTTAGGTTCGATGACGGTCGAAGAAATTTATAAAAATCGAGATAAGTTCTCACAAGAAGTGCAAAGGGTTGCTTCGCAGGATTTAGCGAAAATGGGTCTTGTGATCGTTTCCTTCACAATCAAGGATGTTAGAGATAAAAATGGTTATTTAGAATCATTAGGGAAGCCGAGAATTGCTCAAGTCAAAAGAGATGCAGACATTGCGACAGCGGAAGCGGAAAAGGAAACGAGAATTAAACGGGCAGAAGCTGATAAAGACGCGAAAAAGGCTGAATTTGAAAGAGCAACAGAAATTGCCGAGGCAGAAAAAGAAAATCAAATGAAAATGGCTGATTATCGCCGTGAACAGGATATTGCCAAAGCTCGTGCCGACCAAGCGTATGATTTAGAAACAGCGCGGTCGAAGCAAGAAGTTACAGAGCAAGAAATGCAAATCCGCATTATTGAGCGTCAAAAGCAAATTGAGCTTGAAGAGAAAGAAATATTGCGTCGTGAACGCCAATATGACTCAGAAGTGAAAAAGAAAGCGGACGCGGATCGTTATGCAGTTGAGCAGGCAGCTGCTGCAGATAAGGCGAAGCAATTAGCAGAAGCAGATGCGAATCAGTACCGGATTGAATCATTGGCAAAGGCGGAAGCGGAAAAGATTCGTTTGGATGGTTTGGCAAAGGCCGAAGCCGAAAGAGCACAAGGGGAATCGGAAGCAGATGTCATCCGTCTAAAAGGTCTTGCCGAAGCCGAGGCGAAACGCAAAATTGCCGAGGCATTCGAACAGTATGGGCAGGCTGCGGTTATCGATATGATTGTCCGTATGCTTCCTGAATATGCGAAACAAGTGGCCGGTCCATTGGGCAATATTGATAAGATAACGGTGGTGGACACTGGTGGAAATGGAGAAAACGGTGGCGCCAACAAAGTAACAGGCTATGCGACAAGCTTAATGTCATCCCTTCAAGAAACGCTCAAGGCCTCTTCAGGTATTGATGTCAAGAATTTACTTGAGAATTTTTCTGGCAAAGGCAATATCCGTGAAAGCATTGAGCAGCTAACAGATGAGTTAGGAAAAGCTGATAAGAATAACGAAACTGAATAAGAAATAAGAAACCTGTCGAAAATTGCGACAGGTTTCTTTGTGAAAAGGCCCCTGAAAATATGTACTTTTCAGAACTTTTTAGTAGAATGATATTAAAGGATTAAAGTGAAAATGGCAAACGAGTAATTTAAATTATCTGTAATGAGGGATAAAAATGAATAGTTTGAACACATATCTAATAGGAGACACATTAAGGTCATTTCGTGAATACAAAAAATTATCGATTGAAGAACTTTCAGAAGGTGTGTGTACAGAAGAAGAACTAAGTTCATTTGAAAAACAAGTCTCATACCCAGATCTCGAAACTTTGAATTCACTATTGAGAAAATTGAATGTCGACTTAGCTTATTTTTTTAACGTTGCCTCGAAGTCCTCTATCAATTATTCAAATGCGGTTATTCGATTGATTAATCGATATAAAAGGGATTGGGATTATGAAAGAATCCAAGAGATTTTAGATAAAGAATTATGCAACCCGATTTTTCAAACCGATCACTTAAGACAATTTCTCATTTGGCATCAAGGGATTTGTAAGTTTTACTTAGAGAAAAATCTGGACGAGGCATTGGAGCTATTGTATGAAGCCATTGATATTACGAATAAAAAAAGAGAAGATTTTAATGAAAGAGAAATTGAAATATTAACAAGCATTGCCATTTTGCATAAGGAATCTAATAAATTTGAGGAAGCGATATCAATATTCAAAAAGGCTTTAGATTATTTTGAAAGTCTTCCAGATATTCTTGATCCTAGAGGAAAGATAAGAGTTTATTTTGGATTAGCCCAGGCTTTAACAGAAGTATGTCAATATGAGGAATCTTTAATTTATTGCAAAACAGGCATTGAGTATTGTATTACTCATGAGCTTATATATTTATTATCAAGTTTATATTATCAGACTGGTGAAAATCTAATTAAATTGTTTCGTAAAGAGGAAGGATTAGAGTATTTAGATAGAGCAATATATATCCTTAAAGTGCAGGAAAATAAAAAATTTATAAAAATTATTGAAAATGAAAAAGACAAATTACTACATCAGTGGTAATATATAGTAGAATAAGGAATTTAGGAGGTAGGATATTTTGAAAAAAATAATGTTGAAAAGTGTGTTGGCTGTTTCGTTATTAGGTCTAGTTTTCTCATTTTCTAATTCAAGTGCTTCCGCAGGAATACCTTCTGAACACAAACATAGTGCAACGTATGAACTTGCAGGAATTCCTTCAGAACATTCAGTAATTAAACCACTAATGGGGATTCCTTCAGAACATTAATAAAGGGAAAAGCGAGGTATGAATTAAGTTCATCCTCGCTTTTTTGTTGCATTTTTAACTCCTTTATGCAGGATTTAAATAGAATTTTGGACCTTCAATAATGAAGCTATATGATTTGTTAAACACCTTTAATTGAAACAAGTTGAAAGTATTTTTAGAAGACCACATCTTGCTTACGTTTAAACCAGCTAGCCTTACGACTAAATGCTACAGCATAAACTCATTATTCTTTTATTTATCGTTCCACTCAAATCAAAATGCGGGTGGGCGACATTGTTACTGTTTAAGCTAAGTATGATCTAGTGGCGAGTGAGTTGGCTCCAACAGGTTCACTCTCTTGATTTTCTGATTCTGTGGTTGGGTCAATTTCCGGATCGGCCATAAACAGTCCTACTAGCATTAAAATAAAACCAGAGGCAATAAGAGTGAAAAATCTTTTTGTTACAAAGGTTTTTTTAAGCAGTGATACAACAAGATAGATTAATGATCCGATGAATAAAACAGTTCCTAAAATAAATATAAGCAAATCCATTTTTTTCCCCCTTCAATAACATTAGTTCCGCTTCGTAGTCCAAGTGCGTGTTTAATGATATTCCCATCCTACGAATAATAATAACAAATTATTTCTAAGTCAGCTTACTTTGTCGTTCCCAATGTGGATTAGTATTTTAACGATAGCCGTACGTTGAATTAAATGCTGAATAGAATAGGTACATAAGAATTGATTCCATATAAAAAAACCTTCCGTTTAGAAGGGCTACATATTATCAGTATGTAAAATTACTCCTCTTCATTTCTGAAGACTTTATCAGCATGTTGAATAGTAATAATTTTCTTTTCTGCATTGACTGTAATTACACAGTCCCAGGTTGGTTTAATCTGAAGATTTGCATTCTCATCAATCCAAAGAACACCATTCAATTCGAATGCGTCCTCTAAGATAACTAATTTTTTTTCATTGGGATCAGTAACAGGAAACAATCCTTCTTGTAAATCTACATTCCAATCAAAAAATTTAATTTGCTTCATAAAATCCTCCTTTAATCCCCAATAATATTTTCATATTTATCTAGAGATGCTATTCGTTTAGTACTAGTATTACCAACTTTCCAAGCTCTTTTGTTACCATTATAGCCCGTATGACCAGACTCGTCTTTATCTATTTTCCATTTTCCGATGGTAAAAGTTCCGCTGCTTTTCGATATTACTTGCAATATCAGACTTTTTTTGCTTTTAGGAATGTCTGCTGCAGCTTTTTCAGCTGCCTTTTTTCTAAAATATGCACTTACTTGATTAGACAACCATGATCCAGCAGCAATTATCGCTTCACCAATAACTAGAGCTCCAGTTGCAGTTAAAGCAATTTGACCTATACAATAAAATAAACTCCTGCTACTGCTGGGATAGCTGCAATATGAAATTCCCCATTTCCTGATTCAATCTCTATTAATATAGTGCCCAGAGCATTAGGATGATTAGGATTAAGATATTCCTTTTTACAATAGGCGATCGTTCTAAAGCAAATGAAGATGATGTAACTGAAAAGTTCAACATAAAGACCAAGAATATTGCGATTTTTTTGAGTGGTTAATCATGATAAATGGAGTGATCATCTAAACAAATATTATAAAAACTAATAAATTATATATTATTTGCTAATTAACGGAAATTTAATATATTTTTGGTGTTTTTGGATTATTTTTGAGAATTATAAAATGTGATAAAATCTTACTGAAGGGAAGGAGTGTTATCCTTGGAAGCAATTTTTTTCTTCGGAGGGATGTTTTTGGTGTTTCTTTCAGGAGTTGGACTTCTGTACTGGGGAGCATCTACTTTATTCAAGATAAGTAAGAAAGCTAAAATTAACTAACAAAAGAGCTTCTCTAATTTCGGAGAAGCTCTTTTGTATTAAAGATAGTCGTTAGCTGTACAGAAACTTTTTACGATTTTAACATCTTTCCATTTTTTACATGCAGATGTAACTCCCCATTGATAGAAATCAGCTGTGATATTTGATGCTAGTTCCCATCTTACGAATGCAGATAATGTGGCTAGGAAAGCTACAACTATAACAGGAAGTGCTTGTATAGAAAATTCCTCTTCACTTGGATTTAAAAATCCTGCTACAGTTTCTAATTGTTCGTTATCGACATTCTTAAAGAATAAGCTAATTTCCTCAATTTCTTTATCAGAGAGCTTTTCTTTTGCTTTCTGATAATCAATTGAATAAATCCCATTTTCAAAAGTCAGAGACTCAGCAACAATTTGTTGTTTCTCTTTAAATTCAGTTGATTCTACATTTACATTTGCTGCTTTTGCTGTAGACAGTGATAACTCTGAGAAAATTAAAACTAATGACTGTGTTCTTACTTCAATTCAAAACAAAATGCCCTCATAAAGAGGACATGATAGATTTTACTTTTCTTTACTAATATTCTTTCTATTTGGAGCAAGTGGTGGTTGTTCTAGCCATTTATACTTGGTCATTATATTAAACCAATCTTCTGTGACCATAAGGTTCTTCAATATGATTTTCTCATAAGTTGTCACAAGGTCTAGCCGCATTGCAGATGCAAGCCCAGCTCCATGATAAGATTGTGCAGATTGTAATAAGAACCCAATGTGATACAACATTAACTTGTCCGAAAAGGGTGAATCTTGAGAAGTGGTAACCTCTGATTCCCAAGACATAGGTACAGGTAAATTATCTCCTTTTAGAATTTTACTTAGCAACTGAATTTGCTGATCTGAGGTGTTTTGAGTATTCTTTAAAAATTTCCTAACGTCTTGTGATTGTGTTACCTGACTAAATGCAATTGAAAGAGATTTTTCCATTATTTTCTTTTTTAAGTTAAGAGATAGTGCAATAATTTCTGTTGCCGCTAACGGACGTTTTTCTCCAAAATAGCCATCTAAAAATTGTTGACCTGAAACAAATTCAGGACTTTTATCAGGGTAGAAGTAGGGATCTCTTTGGAAGTGTCCCTTTTCAAGTAGTAATTCAATAGTTTGATGGTACATTTTAATTCCATCATTATTACATGAATCATAGAAGTATCTTAGGTCCTTTCTTACAGAAGAACTTAGTGAAGTAGAATGCCCAATTAAGCCATGCAGGGTCATAATATGTAAATAGTGTAAACAAAAAATGTCAGAAAACAATCTTTCGGTACCTTTGTTTAGATCCGAATCAGTAAAACCAACTGGAATTGGAAATCCTTCTTTTTCAATAAAAATTTTAATCTGATTTTTTTGTTTACCAAATATCTTTACTGCGTCTTCGAAAAGCATCTTTATTTTTTCATCTTCGATGGTGGACAACATATATTGATTTACAATATCAACGGCGGTCCCGTTAACATATTCTCCCCATAGTGTACCTATTTCGGAAGATGTGAGTTTTAAATCTTCTTTTTCCATGTAATCACCTCATTCCTATCTTTTCCAAGATGTGAGGATTCTATAGGGGAAACTTTTTAGATAATGGATTAAAAATGGCTGGTAGAGCTTATTGAAACAGCCTCCTGAGTGCGATTATTGCGGCGAATTAACTGATAAAGTTCGACCATCACCTTGTGTATGGAGGATTCATCATTAATGTGCAGGCATTGCTTGCGTATGACCAAAAAGGAATATGCTGCTTCCCAGGATGATCATATTGGCATGTTTGAGGATTACCCGCATTTCATATAAACACAAGGTAGGAGGAATTTAGTTGGATAATTTAAGCGTTACAAAATACTTTATAGGTGGTTTAGGTTGGAATTGACTCATCTACTAAAACGGGTTTTATTGCATATATCAGGAGCATACAAGACAATAAGAAGAAAATCCAAAAGTATAAAAGATGTGGTCGGAGATAAAAAAGTGATTTGGATCGCAGCCTAAGTTATGTATTTTTACAATGAGTGAAAATCGAAAAAGAGGATTTCTCAGCTTGTGTGGGAAACTCCCTCATGATCAGGTCGTTTTATGAGCTACAATTAAATTGAGCGCCTGTCCACTTAATTAAGAGAATCTCCCAAAAGTACCCCCAAATAAGTGGGGGAAATTACATTATTCTACAAAGCAGAAAATAAATAAAAATCCCCAGAACCATTGAATGAACAATGTTTCTAGGGATTCGGTAGTCGCTAATTGAATAGCAATTAAATTAACGAGAATAGTACTCAACGATTAGAGATTCGTTCACTTCAGCTGGAAGTTCAGAACGCTCTGGAAGGCGAGTAAAAGTACCTTCTAGTTTATCAGCATCAAAAGTTAAGAAGTCAGGTACGAAGTTATTTACTTCGATTGCTTCTTTAATGATGTCTAGGTTACGTGATTTTTCGCGAACGCCGATTGTTTGACCAGCAACTACGCGGTAAGATGGGATATCTACACGTTTACCATCCACTAGAATATGACCATGGTTTACAAGCTGACGAGCTTGACGACGAGTACGAGCTAAACCTAAACGGTAAACGACGTTATCTAAACGAGACTCAAGTAGAGCCATGAAGTTTTCACCGTGTACACCAGCCATTTTACCAGCTTTGTCGAATAGGTTACGGAACTGACGCTCGTTCACACCATACATATGACGAAGCTTTTGCTTCTCTTGTAATTGTAAACCGTATTCTGATAATTTTTTACGTTGGTTTGGACCATGTTGTCCAGGAGCGTATGGACGCTTTTCTAATTCTTTACCTGTACCGCTTAATGAAATACCTAGACGGCGAGATAATTTCCAGCTTGGACCTGTATAACGAGCCATGAAAGACTCCTCCTTATGTTTTTATTTGGGTAAAATAAAAACAGACGTGACAGCAACAATTATGCTCATTTTGTTTTCAAGTACCTTCGCCCTCGCAGCAGAGGGTTACGCAGTACCCCATCATCGAAATGCGTTAGGAGCCGATGGCCCCTGAAGCTAGACTTCAGATTGAGGAACAAAATGAAAACATAAAAGGTGTTCACATAGGCTGCGATATTTTACACAAAGAATATTATATCTATAATTGGGAAGAGAAGTCAAGGAAATAATAAAAAAAGAATAAGAACATTAATAATCCATAAGACTTATATGGTATAATAGGAATGGTTGTCTTAAATAGAAGTACGAGTGTCTATGACAAATGTACAAGCACGATCTTGATTTTTGCCTTTTTTTAGGATACTTTTAGGTGGATGAAATAGGAGTTTAGACTCAGTTTGCCTTGTTTTTGCTGTGATAAATATCAATTCTTGATGCTAAATTGACAAAAAAATGACAAAAATCCACTGCGCATTATTATATAATAAAAGTATAGCGATCGTTTAAGAAAACGGATGATAATAGGTGATGATAGAATGAAAGTGCTTGAAAAAGAGATAATAATGAACCTAAAAAGTCGCTTCTTCGATTTAATACACGAGGACAAAGGTATTCTTTCCTATGAAGAAATACTAAGGGAGATGCTGTTTGTCATCCAAAATTTTATTCACTCTAAGGAATTAACATTTTTCAACTTTCATGACTGTGCCAAGGAAATGTATGTAGTCGCTTCAACAAGTGAAGAGGCAGAAGCTATGGAGTTTTCTCCGCATTTTAACAGTGAAAAATTTAATGAATATGTTTTGGACAAGTCTATCATTCGCCAACCGATTCCTTTTACAAATTTTGAGAAATATGATCTGCTTTTACCGATGAGAAGAGGAAATGAACAGCTTGGCTATGTTGCTATAAAAGATGTATCGAAAGAGCTTCATTTTTCTGATCCGATTTTGGAGAAGATCGGTGAGGAGTGCTCTAAATTCCTTCTTAAGGCAAAAGGGATTTGTGAAGTGATCTTTGAAGAAAAACGATATAAACAATTGTTTAGGGTAACGGAAAAATTTCATTCGTCGATGGATATGGATGCGGTGTTAGGGGAAATTATTTTTACTCTGCAGGAGGTTTATCCTAGCTTTACGTATTATTTAATGTTGTCCCATGATAATAATAATCACGCCAACTTGCCTATTAAGGATTTAGAATATGATAGCGAAAACATCTCTGCCATGCAGGCATATGTTACAGGTGCAATTCAATTGGAGGATTCCGTTCAAGAACAAAAATCAATTCTTTATGCACCTTTAAAGGGGAAGCAAGGAGTGTATGGTGTACTGCAAGTTATTGCCCCAAATACAAGGGCCTTTCCCAATAATGAGGTGGAATTTATAACACTACTTGCTAATACTGCAGGATCTGCTCTTGAAAATGCTCAGTTATATCAGCAATCAAGAAAGCTAATTGCTGACTTGCAATTGATTAACGAAACAACCCGCAGATTAAATTCTGATCTGCGCCTTACTGAGACCATTAATTTTATGACCGGGCAGATTTTGACATCCTTTGAAGCGGAAGAAGTAGGTTTTGTTCTTGTTTCTGAGAATTTTGAGCAAATAAAAGTTCTTAAAGGAAGTACTGATTTCTTCTTTTCTAAAGATGCTGAACAATATCTTCAATATATTGCCAAAAAAATAAAGAATGAAAAAGATTCGATCTTTTTAGGTGACTTAATTTTAGAAAACGTTTCGACTTCCTATCGTTCCGTAATG
Source organism: Bacillus methanolicus (assembly GCF_008764295.1). GTDB lineage: Bacteria > Bacillota > Bacilli > Bacillales > Cytobacillaceae > Robertmurraya > Robertmurraya methanolica_A. The sequence continues at coordinate 60,254 of NZ_VTQX01000016.1, forward strand.
GCTGTTCCAATGGTACAAACAGATGTAATCATGGGCTTTGCTTTAGTTTTGCACCGGTTGCCGTACCATTTTTCTTTTGAAACATTTAAACTAATGCAATCATTGATTCATCATTCTACACTAGCATTTTCCAATTCCATGCTGCGAGAGGAATTAGAAAAAATGGTCATTACCGATCATCTTACAAAGCTTCACTCGCGCAACTTTTTAAATGAGAACATTCATCGTTCTATGTCTGAGGATGCTTTTGGAACTTTTATTTTGATCGATATTGATAATTTTAAACAGATCAATGACACTTATGGTCATCAAGTTGGCGATGAAGTGCTCATTCAAGTGGCGTCAATCATCCATGATAACATAAGAGACACTGATATTGGTGCAAGATGGGGTGGAGAAGAGTTAGCCATCTATTTGCCAAGAATCCCACTTCATGTAGCCGTAACGATTGCGGAAAGATTGGTGGCTAAAGTAAACGAGTTAACTGCTCCTCGCATTACAATATCTTGTGGAGTTTCTTACTGGACAAAGGAAAACGATGATAATTTCACAAAATTATTTAAAAGGGCTGACCAAGCTTTATATTTGGCTAAGGAAACAGGAAAAAATAAAGTAGTAGTGCAGGAAGATGAGGAATTAATCAGCTAATATAATCGCATCATTCACATAAGGCTATTCTTTAATGAATAGTCTTTTTATCTATGTTCTTGTCTGCATATTTCGATATTAGAGGTTAGAAAATGAAGAAATACAAATTAAAAAATAAATTTAAAGGGTATAAAAAAGGAACCCGGTTTTACGTAATTGTGGAATCGGAATTCATTGGAGTGAAAGAGTATGTATTGCGAACAGAGGATCTTTCGGAGAGATTAAGTATTTCAGAAAGCGAGCTTGAAAAACACTTTCTTTTTTTAGGCTATAAATAAATAACGCATAAGAAGCTTCTGTTTATTTCCGCCAGCTATTTGTTCTCAGTACTCAGTCTGAAGCGATACTCCATATCAGCCTCCAGTCCCTAGCGGCTTTTTGAAAATTTGGTTAGGTTGAAGAGGGAGCAACGTTTAAAAGTATTTTAGTAACTAGCGGAAAGAAGGTGAAATGAAATTGGATTATATTTTTATTTCAGGATTTGTTTTAGCCTTTCTATTTTTCGTGATCGCTGTATTTCAGGTCCTGCTTTCACTTGGTTATCCATTGGGAGAATATGCGATGGGAGGGTAACATAAGGTTTTACCTTATACATTGCGGATTGTAAGTGTGTTTAATGCTCTAATCCTTTTATTCATGATCATCGTGATTCTTGAGCATGTAGAAGTCCTCACTGTTTTCCATTTATCCTTTACAAACACAATTGTCTGGGTCTTCACAATCTTTTTAGGACTCAATACAATCGCTAATTTGCTCTCAACCAGCCGGAAAGAGAAATATACGATGACGCCATTATCGAGCATTGCTTTTGTCTTATCTCTTATCATTGCAATTTCGTGAAAACTGCCGATGAGGAAGGATAGACAGAGTCTTTTATCTCGAGTCTATCCTTCAGCAGCCTTCATAGAATTTAGACATAACGTACAAGCTCTTCAACGAAAGCTTCCAAATTTTCTTGGTCGACTTCATCAAAGCGATTCTTTTCTGGAGAATCGATATCTAAGACCCCGATTACTTGCCCATCTTTAATCAGTGGGATAACAATTTCAGATTGCGAAGCTGCATCACAAGCAATATGCCCTGGGAACTGATGGACATCCTCAACACGAAGTGTTTTCTTTTGACTTGCGCTTGTGCCGCAAACCCCTTTTCCAAATGGGATTCTTACACATGCTGGCAAGCCTTGAAAAGGTCCTAAAACAAGTTCCTGTTCCTCCGTTAAATAAAATCCAACCCAATTAATTCTATCTAGAAATTGATTCAAAAGAGCTGAAGCATTACTTAAATTGGCAATTTGATTTGATTCTCCATCTAGTAAAGCAATAAGCTGCTTCTTAAGGAGATTGTATTGATCTTGGCGATTGCCATCATATGATTGGACTTTAAACATGATTCTCCCCCTAATTACTGAAAAATGATTTATTCATTATGCCACATATTATGATAAAAAACGAATAATAATGACTGAGAAATTGCCTTTATTGTATCAAAACGGGTAGAAAAATAGGAGACTTTGTCTATTTTTTTATAGAGGAAAATGGTAGAAAGAAAAGAAGTCTTACAAGAGGGAAATAGATGTGTGTAAATTGGTGGATAAGGCGGTGGTATAAATGGTCCAAAATACGAAAAATGACATTCTTGAAGCAGCGATCTTTCTCTTTAACACAAAAGGATTTAACGGGACTTCAATTAGAGATATTGCAGGCAAGGCAAGAGTGAATGTTTCCAATATTTCATACTATTTTCAAAGCAAGGAGGGGCTTCTAGAGCATTGCTTGACCACTTATTTTGAACAGTATTTGCAGCTGATTGAAGAGGGATATTATGAGGGAATGAAAGAAGGGGCATTAAGCCAGCTCCAGCATATAACAGAGAAAATTCTTTATTTTCACTGTCAACATATTCATCTAACAAGACTTGTACTTAGAGAAATATCGATTGATTCACAGATGGTGAGAGAGGTGATGGCAACATATATTTTGAAGGAGAGATATTTCTTGAAACTTGTATTTGAAGAGGGAATTCGTTCAAAAGAGTTTCAATCCTTTTCGATCAATTATATGCTGATTCAATATAAGAGCCTTATTACTATGCCGTTTTTAAATAGTTACTACTTGACGGAAGTTCTGCAAGTTCTTCCGAATGAAAAATATTTTGTCAAAAGATACTTAAAGGATATCAACGGATGGTTTCAAGGTGTCATTTGCCGGCGCCCAAGCCCTAATTTATCGGCAGCCAATAACTAATGTTTATTTTCCTGACGTTGTCAGCCGAGCTTTAGGGATTGCTCTAATGAGAAAGCCTTTTACGATCATATAGCTTATGCGGTCAAGAAAAACTCCCAACAACACTTAATGAATTGTGAAATTGGAAGGATTTGCAGGATAGGTGAGTATTGCGTAAGAGCGACTGCTCCGAGGAAGCTCACCGCCTGTTCCCCGGAAAGCAACGGATTTTAACTACAAATTCATCCAAAAATGCAAAAGACATCGAAAGGTGGTACTCTCGATGTCTTTATCGATAAACTGATGACTAATCTAAATGATTAATCGCTCCTCTACTTGAAATTGAAGTTGATAATTAAGAGTTAAAGTGAATAAAAACTAATAGCCCCAATTATCATGAGTAATATAAAAATACCTAATATACCCAATAGAATTCTTTTCCATATTTTTCTCAAATGATCACCTGCATTTAAGTTTAATCTCTCCCAAAAAGCTCCAGGTTCTTGACCTTTTTCAACACTTGCAACTGTAAATAGAATGAACAAGTTGAATCCGCTAGCATCTTTATTACGAATATGATTACTATGTCTTTCTCCATCTGAATTCAAAAATTCAAAAGTGCTCTTACAGTCAACATTTCATTGGTTGTAAACAATTTTCCTTTAGTAAATCGAGATTCTTTCCTCTTTGTTTGAAAAAATCATGGCTCTAACAATGGTAATGGTCCTGATCTTCATATATCAAGTGTCATTTTATGTATGGGTTCCCACTCACAATCGAAAAAAAAGTGAATATAGTCAAGCAAAGCTGCTAATTAAATTCTCATAGCCTTGTTTAAGTTCCTTTACTTGATGGGCATCTGACCCATATATTAAGGGGATTCCACGTTTAATAGCTTCTTTGGCAACCCATTCAGGTGGATAGGTTTCACGACATAATGGTTTTGCTGTTCCTGCTCCATTATAATCGAGCTCATAGTCTTTTTCTTTGACAGCATCAAGAATTTCCAGCAATTCTTGTTTTGGCTCATCTATATATGGGAATTTTCGTTGAAATTTCTTCACTAATGTCATATGGCCAATGCGCCTTGGTTTATAAGGCCCGAGGTCAGCATCAATGGATTTCCGCAAAGTTCGATAATAATTTTGGTAGATAGCTTGGAGAGAACCGTATTTATCAACCATGTCTGCAAAGGCATCAGGACTGTAATCTAAACAATCATAGTTGGCGCCGTATTTTAAGAAATGAACCGAAAGGATGGCATCATCGAGCCTGTGACCGTAAAGATTGAGAAAAGCAGCGGTTTCCTTTTCAAATCCTTCGATATAATCCACTTCTAAACCACAATTAATACGGATTGAACCTTTATAAGCGAGCTTCAAAGTATGGATGCTTTGAAGATACTCTTCGATTTTTTCCAGTTTCATCGCACTATCTTGATTAGGAGTAGGATCGGTAAATCCATCTGGCAGAGGAGCATGCTCCGTAAAAGAAATTTCCGTAAAGCCTAATTGAATCGCTTTTTCGATATAATCCTGCAGTGCATCCTTTGTTCCATGCGGACAAAAAGGAGTGTGGATATGCCCGTTTTTAACCATTTTTATCAAGCCTCCTCAAACGTATTTACCAATTTAATAGTCGAAATAAGGTGTTATTCATCTCAAGTAATGAATTTTTCTCGGTTTTAATACAAAAATTTTGAAATTAATAGTCAAAAAATGTCGTTTACATGGTATCATAAAAACATTGAAATGCACACCAGACTTAGCAAAAGAAATAATAAATAAGTTTGAGAATTCTAACATAAACACTCCCGTTTTAGGGACTATTGTTGAAAACAGATTTTTTCGGGCCCAGTTATTGAGCTGGACAGGAGGCTTAAGATGGAATATATTATCGGCGCACTAGTTTTGATTCTTATTTTATATATAACAGGTTATTTTATAAAAAAGAGATTTTATAAAGAAATCGATCGCTTAGAAGCTTGGAAAATTGATATTATGAATCGCCCCGTATTGGAGGAAATGTCGAAAGTAAAGAAGCTGAACATGACGGGTCAAACAGAAGAGTTCTTTGAAAAATGGAGAAAAGAATGGGATGAGATTGTTACGTCTGGCCTGCCTGATGTAGAAGATTATCTGTTTGATGCTGAGGATTACATAGACAAGTATCGTTTTAACAAGGCAAAGAAGTTTCTGATTGCAATAGAAAATGACTTAAAAGAAACAGAAAATAATATTCAAGTATTAATTGCTGAAATTACAGAATTGGTTGGAAGCGAAGAAAAAAGCAGACTGGAAATGGAAGAGCTAAAAGAAACGTATCGCTTAAGTAAAAAAACGCTCTTAGCTCATAATCTAAACTATGGGATTGCGGAAAAGAATTTAGAAGCTCAGCTTGATGACCTTCAATTAAATTTTCAAGAGTTCGATGAGCTTACAGATAGTGGGAATTATTTGCAAGCCCATGAAATTGTCCAGTCAATGAAATCAAAGCTTGAAGCTGTAACCATGAAGTTAGAGAAAATTCCTAATTTACTCGTAGAGTGTCAATCAAAGGTTCCTGCTCAACTTGAGGAGTTAAAAGACGGATTTCGCGAAATGATGGAACAAGGCTATATTTTAGAGCATGTTCAATTAGATAAAGAGGTTGAAAAAATCGAGAAGGAACTTGAGGCCTTTAAACAGTTTCTTGAAAAAACAGAAACAGAAGAGGTTGAGAAGGGTCTAGATGATATTAAAGAACGAATCGAATTCCTTTATGATTTACTGGAAGCAGAAGTCGCTGCAAAGCAATTCATTAAGGAAACAGAAGTGAAAACGAAGGAGCTGCTGCAAATAACCATCCATGCAAGTGATGAGCTACGAAATGAAATCGAGCTTATTAAACACAGCTACCATCTTCCAGAAAGCAAACTTGAAGAACATGGACAGATGGAGAAATTGCTGCACCAATTGCAGAAACGATATGAATTATTAGAACATAAAATCCTCAAAGATGAAACGGCCTTTTCACTTTTAAAAGAGGAACTATCGGCAATAAATAGCGAATTAGAAACTGTCAGTACTGAATATGTAACATTTAAAGAAAATCTGCAAATGCTGAGAAAAGATGAACTTTCAGCGAGGGAAAAGGTTCAAGAGTTATCGCGGAAAATGGCTGAGTCGATCAAGCTGGTTTCGCAAAATAATATTCCTGGTTTACCGGATGATTATTTGGCGCTTTTTGAAGATGCTAAAGAAAGCATCAATGACGTGAAAGAGAAGCTTGAAGAAAAGCCGTTGGACATCCCTACCGTCCTTAAGGTTCTCGATGCTGCCGTAATCAATGTTGAAAAAACACATGATATGACAAATGAAATTGTGGAAACAGTTATGCTTGTGGAGAAAGTGATTCAGTATGGAAATCGATATAGAAGTAGATATCCTTCAGTTGATCAAGGATTAAAAGATGCGGAAAGATCATTCCGTGGTTATAACTATCAAGCAGCGTTGGAACAGGCTGCTACAGCGATTGAAGAAATCGAACCAGGTGCCTTGAAAAAAATAGAAGCTTTGATTGAGGAACATGCTTATTAATTAATTGTAAAAAGCTGATTTAAAAGGTCGTGTAAAATCCTTTTAAGTCAGCTTTTTTATCGTGCCTATTCTGCGTATAATCACGTTTATTTTCAAATGAATCCATATATGTTAACATTTACTGTTAGCGAAAGAGATCAATGTAATAAAGCAATAATTTGATAAGACCATGCTTAATTAAAAATGAGTACCTAATTTAGGGGGAAAGTGATGATATATTTCGATAATAGTGCGACAACAAAACCATATAAAGAAGTGGTCGATTCGTTTATAAAAGTTACGACCGAATATTTCGGGAACCCATCTTCGTTACATCGGCTGGGCGGTGAAGCAGAAAAGCTTTTAAATATAGCAAGAAAGCAAGTTGCCGAGTTACTTGAAGTAAAACCATCTGAATTAATCTTTACATCCGGTGGAACGGAGAGCAATAATTTAGCAGTAAAAGGTGCAGCATTAATGCACCGAAATCGGGGCAATCATATTGTAACGACAGCGATTGAACATGCTTCGATTCAAGAGACCTTTCACCAGTTGGAGGAGCTTGGATTTCGTGTAACCTACCTGCCGGTTGACAAAGAAGGCAGGGTTCAAGTGAAGGATGTTGAACAAGCTCTTTCAGAGGATACGATTCTTGTATCTGTCATGCATGTTAATAATGAAGTGGGTACGATTCAGCCGATAGAAAAGATTGGCCATCTGTTAAAAAACTACCCGAAAATTTTATTCCATGTTGATAATATTCAAGGAATTGGAAAGGTTCCATTGAATTTACAAGCATGCTCGATTGACCTTTGCTCCTTTTCAGCTCATAAATTTCATGGTTTAAAAGGAACGGGACTTCTCTATGTGCGGGATGGCGTGAAAATTTCACCGTTATTAACAGGAGGCAATCAGGAGCGTAAACATCGAAGTGGGACAGAAAATGTCGCTGGAATCGTTGCCTTAGCAAAAGCGCTAAGGCTGACGTTAGAAAATGAAAAGAAGCTGTTGACTCATCTTCAACAGGTTAAGAAAACGATTATTCAAGGAATTTCAGAGCTGGAAGAGGTTATTATTCATACTCCAGCACAAGGATCTGCACCACATATCATTAATTTTTCTCTAAAAGGCTTTAAAGCTGAAGTGTTTGTTCACGCTTTAGGGGAAAAAGATATCTTTGTATCGACGACCAGTGCATGCTCCTCAAAAAAACAGTCTGCCAGCAGTACATTAATGGCCATGGGTGTAAATGAAGAGGTGGCAAAGAGTGCAGTCCGAATCAGTTTATCCTATGAAAATACAACAGAAGAGGCACTTGTTGTGGTCAAGGCGATAAAAGAAACGGTAAATCAATTGAAAGAGGTTATGAACTAAGATGAATTATGATCGAATTTTAATACGTTATGGTGAAATATCTACAAAAGGAAGAAATCGCCATAAATTTGTAGAAAAACTCAAAAAAAGTATTCAACTAGCGTTAAGCGACTTTCCTAATGCTAAGGTTCAAGGTCAGAGAGAACGGATGTATATCGTTTTAAATGGGGATAACGGCGAAGAAATTATTGAACGGATACGTGGAATTTTTGGCATTCAATCCTTCAGTCCAGCAGTTAAAACGAGTAAAGATTTAGAGGAAATGAAAAACGCAGCTCTGACGCTTTTTCGGGAGGTTTATACAGAGGGAAAAAGCTTTAAGATTACCGCGAAGAGGGCAGATAAAACGTATGAACTTGATACGAATGAATTGAATCAGGAATTCGGAGCTCATTTGTTGAAAAATATTCCGAATTTGAGAGTAGATGTGAAAAACCCAGATATCGATCTACGAGTGGAAGTACGTTCAGAAGCGACTTATTTGTCATGTGAAAATATTCAAGGTGCAGGAGGTTTGCCTATCGGTTCAAGCGGAAAAGCGATGCTCATGCTTTCCGGAGGGATTGATAGTCCAGTAGCGGGGTATTTGTCGATGAAGCGCGGTTTAGAGGTTGAGGCAGTACATTTTTTTAGCCCCCCTTTTACAAGTGAACGTTCTAAGCAAAAAGTGATCGAATTGGCAGAGAAGCTTGCAAAGGCAAACGGCGGATATTTTACTTTACATATTGTGCCGTTCACAGCGACACAGCAAGCAATTCAAAAACAAATTCCAGAAAATTATACGATGACAACAACGCGCAGAATGATGCTGAAAATAACCGATCATTTACGGGCCAAACACGAAGGGCTAGCTATTGTAACTGGTGAGAGTTTAGGACAGGTCGCTAGCCAAACATTGGAGAGCATGTATGCGATTAATGATGTAACCTCAACTCCGATTCTTCGACCACTAGTCATGATGGATAAGACAGATATAATTAAAATTGCGAAAGAGATTGATACCCATGATATTTCCATCCAGCCTTATGAAGATTGCTGCACTGTTTTTGTACCAGCTTCACCGAAAACGAAGCCAAAAAAGGAAAAGGTTGAATATTATGAGAGCTTTTTTGACTTTGAACCATTGATTCAAGCAGCGGTGCAGAACACGGAAACGATTCGGATTAGCCCAAGGCAGGAGGCAGAAATAGAAGAGCTCTTTTGAACAGATTTCTTTCATCTTGGCAATCGATTAGTGTGAACGACCTTTCAGCCAGCAAACAATAGTTTGTTTGCATTAATTGAATGCACGCCTTTCTCAAAATAGTCCTCAATGTTTGCAAGGTGTATAGGCTTTTCTAATTTGTGAACAATTACCAACAGCAAAATTGAATGAAGGTCATCAGGATAACACATTCTATATTCACAAGGAGGTGATATTCTATGGCAAACAACAGCAGCTCAAATCAATTACTAGTATCAGGTGCTCAGCAAGCTTTAGATCAAATGAAGTATGAGATTGCTACTGAATTTGGCGTAAATCTTGGAGCTGACACTACTTCTCGCGCTAACGGTTCAGTTGGTGGAGAAATCACAAAACGCCTTGTATCTATGGCAGAATCACAATTAGGCGGAGGCTTCAAATAAAAACTAAATAAAAAATGGCTACGAGGAGCAAGCTTCGGCTTGCTCCTTTTTGTATTTCTTTCTCGGTTATAGCTTTAGAAAAAGCTTCATAAAAATTATATTGAAAGTAAATTTTGAAAATTCCATCTAGTAATTTGAAGTGAGACAAGGTAAAATATGATTGACACTAACTATTATGACTAGATAATAATATAGTGATATGCATCTTTGATCCTTCCAGTGTCTGGTGAGCGCAATGGTTGTAATGAAACCCATTGTGGAAGATAAATTTTTAGGGGGAGTTAGGATGAAACGAGAAGATCTTTTGGCACCAAATAACTATAATTTAGTTTCAGAGATGGAAAAATATGCAGAGGATCCAAAAAGGCTTGCTCTTAAATGGGAATCGGAGGAAGGGGCAACAAAGGAAATTACTTATCGTCAATTGCTGAGGAACGCTAATAAGATTGGAAACGTTTTTCTGGGAAGTGGTTTAGAAAAGGGTGATGTTGTCTTAATCATGGTTCCTAGATTGATTGAGGCATATCAAGTTTATATTGCAGCATTAAAGACGGGGCTTGTTGTCATACCAAGTTCAGAGATGTTAAGAACAAAGGATTTACAATATCGAATCAATCATGGAGATGTTAAGGCACTCATTAGTTATTACCAATATGTTGACCAATTTGAAGGTATTGATGAAATAGAGCAACTTCCTAAATTTGTTGTAGGTGAAGAGGCTAAAGGTTGGATTCATCTTGACAAGGAAATGGAATTTGCATCAGAGGAACTTTCGTTGGCAAATACGAATAAAGAAGACATGGCTTTTCTTTCTTATACATCGGGAACGACTGGAAATCCAAAAGGCGTCGTACATACACACGGCTGGGCTTATGCACATTTGCGCGCTGCTGCTCCAAATTGGTTAAGCATTGAAGACGGTGATACTGTCTGGGCCACTGCAGGTCCTGGATGGCAAAAGTGGATTTGGAGTCCATTCCTTTCCGTTTTAGGAACTGGTGCTACGGGGATTGTTTATAACGGCAAATTCGAGCCGCAAAAATACTTGAGTCTTCTCGATAAATATGAGGTGAATGTTCTTTGTTGTACACCTACGGAATATCGTCTAATGGCAAAGGTAGAAAATCTGCAGGATTATTCTCTTACCCATTTGCGCAGTGCGGTTTCAGCTGGAGAACCATTGAATAGAAATGTGATAGATACATTTAAGGAATATTTTAATGTGGAAGTCCGGGATGGATACGGACAGACGGAAAACACTTTGCTTGTGGGGATCACAAAAGGTATGGAATTAAAAGCTGGTTCAATGGGGAAACTAATTCCGGGAAATCGAGTGGACATTATTAATGAGGAAGGGGAACCATGTGAACCTGGTGAAGTGGGAGATATTGCCGTTCATATCGATACACCAGCATTATTTAAGCACTATTATAAAGATCCGGAAAGAACAGCGATGCAATTCCGTGGAGATTATTACATCACTGGGGACAGAGCAAAAAAAGATGAAGATGGATATTTTTGGTTTGAGGGTCGAGGTGATGACATTATCATTAGCTCCGGCTATACAATTGGGCCGTTTGAAGTGGAGGATGCCCTTGTGAAGCATCCTTCGGTTAAGGAATGTGCTGTTGTCGCTAGTCCTGATGAAACTAGAGGTCATGTTGTAAAGGCCTTTATCGTGTTAAAAGATGAGGCTGAGAGCGAAAATGCTAATTTGATTAAAGAACTTCAAGACCATGTCAAAAGCTTGACCGCACCTTACAAATATCCACGGAAGATTGAATTTGTTGCAGAACTTCCGAAGACGACTTCTGGGAAAATCAGAAGAATTGAATTGAGACAAAAAGAATTGAAGCAGGCAGCGCAAAAATAAATATTGATAAAGGCATCATTGGCAGGCGAATCGTTTCGTCTGCTTTCTTCGTCGTGATAGTTAAATGGTTTGAAGGAGAACGATTTCAAAGGCAAGCTGTTAAAATGCTCGAAGAAATGTGAGACGAGCAATAGAGCAGATGGTAAAATGGAAAAAATGGTACGGAAAAGGAGAATGGATAATGGGAATTCTTTGGCATGGGGGCTCCATATATACCCTTCAAAAGGAAGGACATATTGTAGAAGCCGTTTTAACCGAAAATGACCGCATTATTGCGGTGGGGGATAGGAAAAAACTAGAGCAGCAATATCATCGCATGATTGAGAAGAGCTGTCATTTAAACGGTAAAACGATGATTCCCGGATTTGTAGACAGTCACATCCATTTAATTGGTCATGGTGAAAAGCTAATGCGACTAGATCTGTCTTCGTGCACTTCAAAGGCTGCTGTTCTAGAGGCCCTCAAAGCTTATGCGGAAACGGTTCAAACTGGAGAATGGATCATTGGAGAAGGATGGAACGAAAATTTATGGAGGGATGCCAAAGCGATTGAGCGTAACGATCTTGACGAAGTGGTGCCAGACCATCCAGTATTACTAAAAAGAATTTGTAGACATGTCCTCGTTGTGAATTCTTTAGCGCTAGAGGAAGTGTCTATTCAAGAAGACGTTAATCCGCCTCAAGGAGGCGTAATTGAGAGGGATAAAGAGGGACGTTTAAATGGAGTATTTAAAGAAAAGGCGCAAGATATGGTCTTAAATGCTGTCCCAAATCGCTCAAAAGAGCAATTAAAAGAAGTGCTAAAACACGCGATTAAGGATGCCTACACAAAAGGGCTGACCGGAGTCCATACAGAAGATTTATCCTATTATAATGGTTTTGAGGAAACTTACCAAATCTATAAAGAGGTGATTGAAGAGGAAGGGCTATCTTTTCGTGCTCACTTGCTCGTTCATTATGCCGTATTAGAGGATTTTAAACGGGCGGCGGGGCATTATTTGCAGGGAAGTCCATGGCTTGAATTTGGTGCGATTAAAATCTTTGCCGACGGCTCACTAGGAGGAAGAACTGCTTTATTAAGTCATCCATATGCTGACGACCCAACAACATCCGGAGTAGCGATATTTTCACAAGAACAATTGAATCAACTGGTGGCTAGAGCAAGAGAGATAGAAATGCCCGTTGCTATTCATGCGATTGGTGATAAAGCTTTTGAAATGGTTGTTCGGTCGATCGAAGAGCATCCGTTAAAGGGAAAAGGAAAGGATCGGATTATCCACGCCCAAATTTTAAGAAGAGATTTGATTGATAGAGTTAAGAAGCTACCTGTGGTTTTAGATATCCAGCCGGGCTTTTTAGCATCTGATTTCCCTTGGGTAATCGATAGAATTGGTGAAAATAAACTCGATTATTGCTATGCTTGGAAAACACTTCTTGAAGAGCAAATCCCTTGTGCAGGAGGTTCAGATGCACCGATTGAAGAAATTAGTCCGTTGCTGGGAATTCATGCAGCTGTGGCTCGTGTAAGTCAACAAACGAATGAGGTGTATCAGCATGAAGAAGCATTGTCGCTCTATGAGGCGGTGTCCTTATATACAAAGGGAAGTGCTGAGGCAGCTTGTCATGAAACGGAGCGTGGGCTCATAAAAGAAGGATATCTTGCCGACTTTACTATTTTGGAGCAGGACATTTTCCGTTGCCACAGTGATGAAATTGTAAACATTAATGTGGACAGCACTGTGATAGGTGGTCATATAGTTTATAGGCGGGAGGAAAATATAACAATTACGGAACAAAAAAGATTTAGTTCGTATAAGTAAATAATCTGGAAGAATTTCGAGATTGCCCTTATAATGGAATTATTTCGAAACTAGAAGAATTGAGGCAAAAAGAAATGAAAGAAAACGAAGTAAAGGTTGGGGTCTTACAGGCGGCTTTTTCTTATTTAATATGGGGGCTTTTACCGATTTATTGGAAGCTCCTTGAACACGTCAATGCGGATGAGATTCTGGCTAACAGGGTAATCTGGTCTTTTGTTTTAATGGTATTATTACTCCTTTTGACAAGAAAATGGCCGCTCTTTCTGGAAACGTTAAAGGGGTTAAAGCAAAATCAGAAAAGACTTTGGGCATTAATAACGGCCTCTCTTCTCGTGAGCGGAAATTGGTTTGTCTACATTTGGGCCGTCAATCACGATCAAATGATTCAAGCTAGTTTAGGCTATTATATTAATCCGCTGGTTAGTGTTTTACTAGGCGTTATTTTTTTACATGAAAAGCTTTCGCCACTGCAATATATATCCTTTACTATGGCGACAGTAGGGGTTTTAATTTTAAGCATATCATATGGTCAAATACCTTGGATCGCCTTAGCGTTGGCATTTTCTTTCGGATTATACGGGTTAGCTAAAAAGCTTATTAAGGTCGATTCAACGATTGGTTTGACACTTGAAACAATGGTGGTAACTCCGCTGGCGCTCGGTTATGTTATTTACTTGTTTGTGCAAGAGCAAAATATGTTTTTAGCGGCTTCTTTTACAACAGATCTTTTGCTCATTGGAGCAGGAGCCGCCACTGCCTTGCCTCTATTGTATTTTGCCAAAGGGGCACAAAAAATCCCGCTATCGATGTTGGGCTTTATTCAATATATTGCCCCAACTTTAACGCTGATTTTGGGAGTCTTTTTTTATGGGGAACATTTTACGAAAACCCATTTATTATCCTTTATTTTCATTTGGGGAGCATTAACCATTTATTCATTATCGAAGACAAAAATATTGAGCAGGCAATTAAAATGGAAAAAGGGTAGCGGCTTAGGCGTGTAGCAGAAAACCTCGAGTGAGTGGCTCGAGGTTTTCATCGTTATGCTTGCCTTTTATTTTATAGGAATGTCCTTTGAACTTTTTCCCAGAAGGAGTTATCCTTTAATTTAACCGTTTTGATTCTTTTATCGCTAAGTTGAACCATGATTTCCTCTACATGCTGGATGCTGAGTGCTTCATTGTCCATCCCCATTGTTGGGTAATCATTGCCATCTTGAACAACTTTAATCATTAGCTTCCTATCACTGCTTAATATAAATGGGGAGCCAAGTGTTCGGTAAAGATTATTATTTAATGAGGCGATCTCACTTACTTGCATGGATGGCAGCAGGGGATCTACAACAGCACCGTTTACGGATTTATTATAGGCGGTACTTCCAGTTGGGGTAGCAACAATAATCCCGTCGCCGCGAAAAGTTTCAAAATGTAATTGATCAATGAAAACTTCCATTACGATTGTTTGAATAATGGAGGAACGTACACTAAATTCATTCAGACATTGAAAAGAAAATTGATTGTCAATGGTCACTTCAATTGTTGGATAACGTCGGATTTCGATTTGGGCAGTGGAGATTGCCTCAATAATTTTTGCTGTATCTTCAATATAGAAGTCACAGTAAATATTGAGCTTCTCCTTTGTAGAAATTCCTGCATAAAGGCAGTCTTCTCGAAAACCTGTTTTTCGAACAGCCTGTAAAAAGGCACCGTCATCACCAAAGCTGACAATAATATTAGCTTTTTTATGATCAGTAACAATTTCAAAACCGTAGTCTTTGGCATGCTCATAAAATGGTTGGACTTTTTTTACCATTTCAGCATCTTTCTTATGAAAAAAATAAACATTATTGCGTTTTTCCATGCGGGACCCTCCATCCAAAAAATATGTATCGTTCCTCAAATGAGCCTAGATTTTAGTTTCTTTTTTTGTCATAATTGGAAAGGTATTGATTTTTTCAGGTGAAATTTGAGCGCAAGGTTGTATAACTAATTTTAGTCTACATATTTTTGAAACATTTTTGAAGTGATAACGTAAATAAAAATGAGAAATACGTCCATTTTGTGGCAAGGCTTTTTTTGTGACAACGATGAAAAAGGAGGAAAAATTATGACAGGAAAGCGTTGGGCTGCATTGGCAATTGCTGGTGTGCTACTGTTCTTTTCGATTGCGATAAATGCATTTTCAGCTTTTGCATTTAGTAATTTCGGAAGTAATTTTGAAGAATTATTAGGTGTTTCAGAGGAAATGTTTGCAGAGGAGATTATCGAGTCTGGAGATGCTTTGAATCAAATTGCCGTTCTCGATTTAAATGGTACGATTCAAGATACTGGGGGAGCAACTTCTATTTTTACAACAGAAGGATATAATCACAGAAATTTTATGGATAAGCTTGATTATGTGAAAGATAATAAGTCAGTTAAGGCTGTTATTCTTCGTGTTAATACTCCAGGGGGCGGCGTTGTAGAGAGTGCAGAAATCCACGATAAAATAGTGGAGATTCAATCTGAAGCCAACAAGCCTGTGTATATTTCGATGGGATCGATGGCTGCATCAGGCGGATATTACATATCGGCTCCGGCTCACAAAATATTCGCTAGTCCTGAAACATTGACAGGTTCTTTAGGAGTGATTATGCAAGGCTACAATTTTGCCGGTCTTGCTGAAAAATATGGGGTTGAGTTTGTCACCATTAAGAGTGGACCTTACAAGGATATTATGAGTTCAACAAGAGAAATGTCAGAAGAAGAGCGAGAAATTCTCCAATCGATGATCGATAACTCGTACGAAGGCTTTGTTAAGGTTATTGCTGAAGGAAGAGGAATGACAGAAGCTGAAGTTAAGAAAATTGCGGATGGACGAATTTATGATGGTAGACAAGCAAAAGAAGTCGGATTAATTGATGATTTTGGTTATTTTGCGGATGTTGTTGAAGCCGTCAAAGAAGAACAAAAATTAAATAATGCTCAAGTAGTGAAGTATACTGAAAGCTTTGGATTCGGTTCATTATTTAGTTTCGGGGCACAAAAATTAATAGGGGGAGAACACGAGTTAACTAGCTTGCTCAATCTTTTAGGTCAAACTCATTCCCCACGCCTAATGTATTTATATGCGGAGTAGGGGGGCTGAACATTGGAATCTAAAGACATTCAGGTAGAAAAACAAATCACTGAGGACAAAGAAGAACGTGTTGTACCTCATGAGAAAATAAATGGAAATGTTCGCTATGCCGGATTTTGGATGCGATTTTGGGCGTATCTCATTGATTTATTAGTGATTGGCAGCATTAATCGTATTCTTATTTACCCAGTATTCCGCAGTCTCGATCTTAGTCTGCATGATTCGAGTATGTTTGCGCCCATCTCCATTTTAACAGCGATTACGTTCTATGCTTATTTTGTCCTAATGACGAAATTTTTAGGGCAAACATTAGGAAAAATGATCTTTGGATTAAAAGTCGTCGACTTAAACGGAAAGAAATTAAGTTGGGGGGCGATCTTGTTCAGAGAGTGGATCGGTCGCTTTATTTCAACGACAGTGTGGATTTCATATGCCGTCGTTGCTTTCTTACCAAAAAAACAAGGCTTGCATGACTTGTTCGCTGATACTTCGGTCGTACATGAACGATAGCCTAATCATTAATCTTAAAATAAACCTGCTCATGCAGGTTTATTTTTTGTTTGTTCGTCGATAATGATAGGCTGAAAGGTTGTGAAGGTGATGATATGGGTTTTCATTGCTTTAGCGGTCATTATGGTACTAATCATTGCTATTTTGTTTTTAAAATTAATAGTCATAATTGATTATTACCATAATAAGGATGACGATCGTTTAAAAATTACGTTTAAAACTTTTTTTGGACTTATAAAGTATAAAATCAATGTTCCAGTAATAAAAATAGCCGATGATTCTCCTGCTCTAGTGATCAAAGAAAAAATTGAAACGGGTCCTAAGGAAAATGATCAAAATAAGGATACAAAGCAATTTTCAGCAGAAGAAATGTTACATATCTTCCAGGACATGGAACATTTGGTTAAGCATGTCGTCGGACTTCATAGTATTATCCGTTCTTTTTTTAAGAAGATCACAATGTCAAAATTGGAATGGAAAACGACTGTCGGTGTGAGCGATGCTGCCTATACAGGTATGCTGACGGGCTTATTTTGGACAGTTAAAGGCAGTCTTGTGGGATTTCTCACTTCACTTCTTAAAATGAAAACATTGCCAAATTTAATGATTACACCGGATTTTAATCGAACATTAAACGAAACTTCATTTAGATGTATGATTCATTTTCGGATCGGGCATGCTATTTTTGCAGGAATTAAACTACTTAAATTTTGGAAAGGCGGAAAACCGCACTTCAAAACAAAGCCATTATCCATTTTGTCTGGTAATAAGGCAAAATCCGTATAAAAGGGAGGAAGTAAAATGTCCGATCATCCAATTCAAGGCTTAATGACTACTGCAATGGAAAACCTCAAAGAAATGATTGATGTAAACACCATTATTGGAGACCCTGTTGAAACTCCTGATGGAAGTGTAATTTTAACAGTGTCGAAAGTTGGGTTCGGCTTTGCGGCTGGAGGTAGTGAGTTTATTCTAGATAGCAGTTCAAAAGATGACAGCCAGTCGAAGCATCCGTTTGGTGGAGGTAGTGGTGGTGGTGTTTCTATTACGCCAATTGCTTTCTTAATCGTCAATGCTAAAGAAGTTAAAATGGTGCATTTGGATGAAAGCACACATCTATACGAGAAAATTCTTGATTTGGCTCCACAAGCTGTAGATAAAATACAGCAAATGTTCTCAAATAAAAATGATTCTGGTCAAAAATCTGGGCAAGATGGAGAATATCAAAATCCAGAGTATGGCGGACCGAAAAAAGACTTAGAGCTTTAAAGATAACTTTTAAGTTAACTCCCTTTTCAGGGGGTTAACTTTTTCGTTTTCCGTGCTTAAATTGAATGTAAAACCAAGTTAAAAATTCTTTCAATAGTTAATATTTGCAAAATAGATTATGAATCGTTATGATTTACACTGTACATATGATGTTAAGGAGGATGAGCCCATATGGCAGCGGTCACTTTTAAAGGAAACCCAGTTACACTTGTTGGTACAGAAGTAAAGGTTGGCGACAAAGCACCGAATTTTACTGTTTTAGCAAATGATTTATCTCCAGTTACACTTGAGGATGCAAAAGGTCATGTTCGATTAATCAGTGTAGTGCCTTCTATCGACACCGGAGTTTGCGACGCTCAAACTCGCCGTTTCAACGAAGAGGCAGCAAAGCTTGACAATGTTAAAGTATTAACAGTAAGTGTAGATTTACCTTTCGCGCAAAAGCGCTGGTGCGCAGCAGCAGGAATTGATAACGTTCAAACTGTTTCTGACCATCGTGATCTTTCTTTTGGAGAGGCATACGGTGTAGTCATGCAGGAGCTAAGATTATTAGCACGTTCTGTTTTTGTTATTGATTCTAATGATATTGTTACTTATGTGGAATATGTAAGTGAAGGAACAGATCATCCAAACTATGAAGCAGCGATTGAAGCAGCAAAAGCAGCGAAGTAATTTAGTGACAAGACCTCGAGCTTTTTTACGAGGTCTTGCTTTCTTTTTCTTCGGTTTTTAATGTCCCCTTCCCACAACTTTCCACAGCTCTTGTACAAGTAGTATAATCCCGGGTAGAATAGAGAAATAAGATGACGAGGAGGAATGCATCATGAAAATCTCTCCCGTAGAGGATTTGTTTTCAGTCATTAACGATACGGCCGTGATTTTGCAGGAGGAATTATCGCTCACTTTTTTAGAAGCTTTAGCAGAGACGGGTGAGAATATTTTTCAGGAGGCCATTTTACAAGAAGAAATCAGTGAACTAAGTAGAAAAAGATTAAAGAAAAGTTATGAGTCGCTCACATTAGCTCGATTTTCGGTTGAAGAAATACGGAAATCTTTTCAATTAGCGATTTTAAAAGGGATGAAGGAAAGTGTTCAGCCAAATCACCAAATGACGCCCGATGCGGTAGGAATGCTTGTCGGATATTTAGTTAATAAGTTTGTAACAAAACCTTCTTATCGTTTATTCGATCCAGCGATTGGAACTGGAAATTTACTTACTACTGTCATTAATCAGCAAGAGGGAAAAGCGATTGAAAGTATAGGGATTGAAATTGATGACTTGCTAATTAAATTAGCGTATATTAACGCCAATTTGCAGCAACATCCAATTCAACTTTATAATCAAGACAGTCTCGAACCACTCTTTATTGAACTTGCTGATGCAGTCGTAAGTGATCTGCCGGTTGGATACTATCCAAATGATGTGCGCGCTGCTGATTTTCAATTGAAGTCAGAAAACGGACACTCCTATGCTCACCACCTTTTTATTGAGCAAAGCATCAAATATACGAAAGAAGGAGGCTATTTATTTTTCTTGTTCCCGAATGGCCTATTTGAAAGTGAAGAAGCTCCGAAGCTACATGAATTTTTAAAGGAACATGCCTATATCCAAGCGATCTTACAGCTTCCTTTAACGATGTTTCGCCATGAAAATGCAGCGAAAAGTGTATTAATTTTACAGAAAAAAGGAGAGCAAGCAAAAGCTCCTAAACAGGTGCTTTTAGTCAATCTTCCAAGTCTATCAAATGGACACCAAGTTGAAAAAACTTTACAAAAAATCGACCAATGGATTAGGGAAAATAAATAAGTGCTTAAAAGGACCGCTGACAAAATGTTTTTCAGTGGTCTTTTTAGATCTGAACATTCTATCATTCGAACAATCAAGGAGGAAAACAGTGAAGTGATTCCAGATGGCTGGCTATAGGTTTGGCCAGTTGATGAGAGGAACCTGAGGAAGGAAAGTTAGTTACTCCTGTATTGGACCTGAAGTATAGGAGAGCAGCGAGAAGAAAGTCTGAATAGGAGTCGCATTCCGGAAGCAAGGGAGAAGTAAGAAGCATGCCCAAATCAGAGTCGTATTAGACAGGAAGAGAAAGGTGAAGCCAGAAGACTGTCCGAATCAGAGTCATATTGAACCAGAAGCGCAGGGAGTGGACAATCCGAATTGACGAATATTCGGACCGTTAAAGTGAGCGCTACCTAACCTATATTGTGAAATGTTCACAATGTTTGCAGATTAGTTTTTATAATCAGAATATATTTACTTTAACCTGAAAACGGTATCATTTTATTCTTGACCTTGAATTGTTCAAATGACAATGATTAAATGGGGAATTGAGAGATAGAAATAAGCTTACTTGAACAAAATAAGTAAGAAATACATATTGACGTTAAGTTAAAGGAGCGGAAACGATGGCAAAAGTAATCGCAATTAATGCAGGCAGTTCATCTTTAAAGTTTCAATTATTTGAAATGCCTTCAGAAGAAGTCATTACAAAAGGGTTAATTGAACGAATCGGGTTAAAGGATTCAATTTTCAATATAACAGTTAATGGTGAAAAACAAACGGAAACAACGGATATTCCTGACCATAGTGTAGCTGTTAAAATGTTATTAAATAAATTGACTGAAACAGGCATCATTCAATCATTAGACGAAATTGAAGGAATTGGTCATCGTGTTGTGCATGGTGGGGAAGAATTTGCAGACTCGGTTTTGATTACAGAAGAAGTACTACAAAAAATTGATAATCTTTCGGAATTAGCTCCTCTTCATAATCCAGCTAACGTTACAGGCATTCGAGCATTTAAAGAAGTGCTTCCGAATGTTCCAGCTGTAGCGGTTTTTGACACGGCATTTCATCAAACGATGCCAGAAAATTCGTTTCTTTACAGCCTTCCATATGAATACTATGAGAAATATGGTATCCGTAAATACGGTTTCCATGGTACTTCACATAAGTATGTTTCAGAACGGGCTGCAGAAATGTTAGGACGTCCGCTTGAACAATTACGTTTGCTTTCTTGTCATTTAGGTAATGGTGCGAGTATTGCAGCAATTGAAGGTGGAAAATCAATCGATACATCAATGGGATTCACTCCACTAGCAGGTGTGACAATGGGAACTCGTTCAGGTAATATTGACCCTGCCCTAATCCCTTATATTATGGAAAAAACAGGTAAGACAGCGGAAGAAGTATTGGATGTTCTAAATAAGAAAAGTGGTATGCTAGCTGTTTCTGGCTTCTCTAGTGATTTACGTGATATTGAACTAGAAGCTGAGAAAGGAAATGAGCGTGCTGAGTTAGCACTAAAGGTTTTTGCTGACCGTATTCATAAATACATTGGTTCTTATGCAGCTAAAATGTATGGAGTAGATGCGATTATCTTTACTGCAGGAATCGGTGAAAATAGTGCAGCTATTCGTGAAAGAGTATTACAAGGTCTAGAATTCATGGGTGTATACTTCGATCCAGCTTTAAACAAAGTGCGTGGCGAGGAAGCTTTTATCAGTTACCCACACTCTCCTGTAAAAGTCATGATCATCCCAACAAATGAAGAAGTCATGATTGCAAGAGACGTTGTAAGATTGACTCATTAAATAAACAAATGAGAAAAGCAACTTTTTCCTATTGTGAAAAGTTGCTTTTTATTTCTTCTGAAATTTGCCCCTTATTAATTTTATAGATGCGGTCAGCCATTTTTTGGGCTTCTTGATAATCATGGGTGACCATGATCACAGGAATATTCCAAGTTTGGTGGAGTCGTAAAAGCTCATCCTGGCATTCTTGACGAATATGTTGATCCAAGGCGGAAAAAGGCTCATCCAATAAAAGTAGTTGGGGTTTCGTAGCCAAAGCTCGTGCAAGGGCGACTCTTTGTTTCTCTCCACCGGAAATCTGTCTTGGATATTTTTCCATGAGGTGTCCAATTTCTAATACTTCTACTAATTGATGGACGAATTCTTGCTCTCTCGCACCATAATAAATATTCTTTTTTACTGTCATATGTGGAAACAAGGCATAATCCTGAAACAAGTATCCGATATTTCTTTTTTGAATCGGGACATTCTCTTTTTTGTTTTTAAAAAGCGGTATATTGTTTAAAGTGATGGTTCCGCTGTCAGGAGTCGCAAGCCCTGAAATACAATTTAAAATGGTTGTTTTTCCAGAGCCAGATGGGCCGAACAAAATGACGATTTCATTTTCTGCTTTCAATTGCACATCAAGTTCAAAAGAAGATAATTTTTTTCTGATTTCTAAAAAAAGCATATTCATTACCTCTTGTTATTTATTTCTGAAAATCGTAATATGTTTCGTTTTGTCCACCAATTTAGCCACATAATCGAGCTAAAACCGAGGAGAACGATAATGATAACCCAAAAAGTAGCAGCTTCCATATTGCCTGATTCCACAGCAAAATAAATCGCTAGTGGGATCGTTTCTGTTTTATTTGGAATATATCCAGCTATCATTAACGTTGCCCCAAACTCACCTAGTGCTCTGGCAAATGTTAACACGGTTCCTGCTAAGAGACCAGGGAATGCAAGAGGAAATGAAATCGTCCAAAAAACTTTCCATTTTGAGGCTCCCATGGTTAAGGCAGCATTTTCAATATTGAGATCAAAGTTTTGAAAAGCAGCCGAAGCGCTTTGATACATTAACGGAAAGGAAACAACAACGGATGCGATTACGGCCCCAATCCATGTGAAAACGATTTGAAAGTTAAACCACTCGAGCAATAGACTGCCAATTATGCCGTTTTTGCCGAATAAATACAGCAAACCGAACCCGACGACAGTCGGGGGCAATACCATCGGTAGGAGGATAATCGATTCCACCACATTCTTTCCTGGAAACGAATTTCGGGCAATGATTCTTGCCAAAAAAATACCGATGATGAAGACGATGATGGTCGCGATGCTGGCAATCTTTAAAGATAATAATAAGGGTGTATAGTTCATTTCATGCATTCCTTTTATTTTTTATACATAAAACCATGTTGTTGAGAAACGATACTGGCATTTTACGTTGTAAAAATACCTATTTGATAAATCCAAATTGATTGAGGATGTTTTGTGCTTCTTCTGTTTGTAAAAATTCAATAAATAGTTTTGCACTGTCGGCATTTTTGCTGTCTGCTGTTACAGCTGCTGGATAAATGACAGGCGTATGCCAATCTGAAGAAGCTTCAGCAATGATTTTAACTTGATCAGAAATGGAGGCATCACTTGAGTAAACAATGCCTAGTTCGGTATTGCCGGACTCCACATAAGTTAGCACTTGGCGAACATCCTTGGCAAGAATGAGATGTTTTTCTAGATCCTCCCATTTATTTAGTTTAGTCAGCACTTCTTTGGCGTATGTACCTGCAGGCACGCTTTCAGGGTTTCCGATGGCCAGATCCCCAATTTCTGCGGGAATCAAATCTTCAAAGGAAGAAATCGTCAAGTTATGATCTTTTTGACTAATTAGCACAAGTTTGTTCCCAGTAAAATCGACTCTTGTTTCTGGGAGAATGAGGCTTTCTTTTTCCAGTGTATCCATCCACTTTTGATCAGCTGAAAGAAAGGCATCAGCAGGAGCTCCTTGTTGAATTTGCTGTGCAAGAGTTCCGGAACTACCATAATTGAAAGAGACATCGATGTTTGAATACTCATCTTCAAAAGCTTTTTCTATTTCTGTCATGGCATCTGTTAAGCTTGCTGCAGTTGAAATTAATAATTCAGTATTATCTTGCTGATTCGTATTTTCTGTTGGTGTGTCATCACTTGCTTCTTGATTATTACATCCCACACCAACGATAAGAATTAGTATAAAAATCATACCAATCTTCCATTTGTTTTTCATCTAAAAATCCTCCCTGGTAAGTTAAGTTAGCGATATCTAAATAGATTTAAATTGTGAGAAAGTCTATTTGGAACGCCGTTAAATATATCTAAATATAAATAGTTATAATTAGATATATTAAGTATAATTCTGAAAGTTGCTTCCGTAAATGATAAAATAAGAACAAAAGATGAATTCTCGGAGGAAATGTCATGCCATTAGAAGAATCTTATACAACGGAACAAATAGCGCAAATATTAAAAGTCTCTAAACTAACGGTCTATGATTTGATTAAGAAGGGAAAACTTCCTGCCTACAGAGTGGGTAGACAAATGCGAGTGGATGCATCAGATTTAGAGAAGTATAAGAATAAAGCGAAGGGAATTCCTTTACCTGAGCAAACTTCTGGAGCAGAGACAAATGCTAGTCTTAGTCAATCTTCCGTTCGCTCTATTATTATTAGCGGTCAAGACAATAGCTTGGATTTGTTGACGAAATACATTGAGAGGGAATCCGCACAGTTTCGTCCGCTCCGATCCTATGTGGGGAGTTTGGAAAGTTTAATTTCTATGTATAAAGGTGAAGCAGATATTGTAAGCACCCATTTGTTTGACGGTGATACTGGCGAGTACAATATCCCTTATATTAGGAGAATTCTTGTAAGTAATTCTTTTATTGTCGTTAATTTGATTTGCCGTAATGCTGGGTTTTACGTTGCAAAGGGCAATCCAAAAAACATAAGAGATTTTCATGATTTACTTCGAAGTGATGTGAGGATCATTAATAGGGAAAAAGGTTCTGGTGCGAGGATTTTACTTGATGAGAAATTAAGAGGTGCCGGAATAAGTAGGGAGCAGATTCGAGGTTATGGAGACGAAGAAACGAGCCATCTAGGGGTTGCTGGTGTTGTTTCGAAGCAGCATGCAGATGTTGGAGTAGGAATTGAAAAGGTAGCCCATTTTGTTGGACTTGATTTCGTACCGCTCACTAAAGAGAGATATGATCTCGTGATGCTGAAAACTGAAGCTAATCATCCATTAATTTCGTCGATATTAAAAATTCTGCAGTCTTCTAATTTGAAGGAGGAACTGCAATCGATTGGTTATGATGTGTCGTGTACAGGGAAAATTATCTATGAACAGTAGGAGGGTTCGTTTAGTGTGATGTTATGGCTATGCTATACTAAACTGGAAGCTGATCCAAGGAGGTCAATAAATGTTATCAGATAGAGAACAAACGCTTTTAAACAGTATTAAAGACTGGGAACAGAGTTTGTATCAATATGAAACAAATGATTTCGTCTTAGCCTATGAAAAATATGTTGAGCGGGCGTTTGCACTCCTTCCTGAGCAAACGCAGCAGGAATTCTTTTCTGTTGTCGATACATGGCTTTTTCATTTACATGCCCTCATCCAAGGTAGTCAAATCCAGCACGATGCGAAGGAAAGAATTTTATCTGCAGGGCGCGTATTCAATGAAAATATTCAGCAGCTTGAGGATTTGAGGCAGTTAACCATCGCTCAATTGCAATACATAGCGCAGCAGCAAATTGCGCGTCACCGATTATATTCGTTTGCACAAGGGGGATTATCAGGAACTGGAGGACCTATTCTTCTTGGTACAGATATTCCCGCGATAGCGGTCATTAATATTCGTTCTGTCCAGTTAATTGCAATGACTTATGGTTATGAGGTAAACCGTCCGTTTGAAATGATGACATCGTTAAAAGTCTTTCATGCAGCTACTCTCCCAGCAAGATTGCAAGGACAGGGGTGGGATAAATTGATGAATGAACTTCAATCGACAAACGAGTATTATTTTTATGAAGGCGAAGAGGATTTAACTGATTTTGCATGGCTTGAGCAGCCGTTAAGGCAAATCCTTAAAGCCGTAACGATTCTTCTGTTTAAAAATAAAAAAGTTCAGGGAATTCCTATTATTAGTATGGCGATTGGTGCAGGTACGAACTATCAGTTAACAAGAAAAGTCACTGATTTTACACATAAATATTATCAAATGCGGTTTCTAATGGAGAAGGAGAAAAACAGATGAGTACGATTGAACATAAAAAAGAAGCACCGGACAAAGTTAGATGTAAAGTTATAACGGTTAGTGATACGCGGACAAAGGAGACCGATAAGAGCGGGCAAACGATGATTCAATTACTGGAGGCGGCAGGTCATATAATTGTTGATTATACGATTGTGAAAGATGAGAGGGAGCCCATTCGCGATGCTGTTCTTCAGGGCTGTGAGACAGCAAATATTGATGTGATTTTAACAAATGGTGGGACGGGAATTGCGAAAAGAGATGTGACAATCGAAACGGTTCAAGAATTGTTTACAAAAGAAATCAGTGGCTTTGGTGAACTTTTTAGAATGTTGAGCTATCAAGAGGATATTGGTTCTGCAGCGATTCTATCCCGTGCTATTGCTGGTGTAGTTCAGAACAAGGCTGTCTTTTCTACACCAGGATCTACCGGAGCTGTTAAACTGGCGATGAACCGTTTAATTCTTCCTGAGATTGGTCATGTTGTCCGAGAACTTCATAAAGATCTTTAAAAGGGACAGCGTAAAGCCGCTGTCTTTTATTATGGGATAGGATTTATTTTTGAGGTCTTACCAACTTCTTGTTTCCTTTCGAAAGATAAGTCAACCGAAGGGGGGTGCACTGCAGGTTGACTTTATCGAAAGAACAGGCCTTTCTTAGTTTGTAAGGAAACCTGCTTCGAATTATCCTCACACGAACCATTTGAGCTTTAATTGTTCCTAATGCATCTGTTACTAGAATAGGCAGTTTTTTAATTATCTACTAACATCAACTCCCATTTCTCTTCGATAAGTTCTTTATTGGAAAGTATTCGCATTTGAGTTTTCTTTAATTTAAACCCAAACCTCTCATAAATTCTTCTTGCTGATTTTAGTTCACTATTCGTCCAAAGAATAAGATTTTCAAATCCTTTTTCTCTGCTAAAGTTAATAGCTGTTTCGACTAACTTCTGGCCGTACCCTGTACCGCGAACAATGGGGTCAACTAGAAATAAACCCAGTTGTGCAATAGTGTCATTAACCTTTTTAATACTGATGGAACCACTTTGTTTCCCATCAATTTCTAAAATGAAAATATCTTCGTTAGAAGCTGCCCGTTCAATAAAGCCATTAACATTTTCTTCTATAAACTTTCGAAAAGAAAGGTCGTATCCAAATTCGCTTTTATATAAATCATAATGAGAATTTACAATGTAGTCTTTATCTTCTAATCTATATTTACGTATCATTTTTTGCCTTTTACCCCCTTTTTTACATATTATTGATGTACCTTGCTGCCGATATCTTGATGGGTGCGGTACCACAGCCAAAGATCATTAATAATTGATGCAAGCTCCGCAATTTCACTATTAAGTTGGCAGGAACGTTCGAAATTCCCCTCATCAGAGAGAGCTGCTTGCTTTTGATTGATGATTTTTTCAAGTTCTGCAATTCTGTCCGGAATTTTCCCTCGTATTTTTTCCCAATTAAAAAGGATTGCTTGTTGATTTTCCACAGAGTAATCTTCCCAAGATTGACTGAGATGAGGGATTGGTATTCCTAAGCGGTTGTCTTGCCTAAAAAATTCATTCATACGACGCATGCCCCCAAAACGCTGCTTTTATTTACTATTAATCTATATTCTACAACACTTAAATAAAATCTTCCATCGGCTTAACATTTAGTGAAAATATTAATTTTTATACAAAATGAAGAATAAGTATTGAAATGTATCATGAATCTTGGTAAATTGGTTAACAAGGAAAAGAATAAAAATATAAACAAATGAATATTTATTCGTTTTTTAACGTTATAAATTCGTTTCTTAAGGGAGGACATCTTTTATGACAAATCAAAAAGTGGTATTAGCATACTCTGGAGGATTGGATACCTCTGTTGCGATTAAATGGTTGCAGGATCAAGGATATTCCGTTGTTGCATGCTGTTTGGATGTGGGGGAAGGCAAAGATTTAGATTTTATTAAGGAAAAAGCATTGCAAGTCGGAGCAGTAAGCTCCTATGTGATTGATGTAAAAGAAGAATTTGCTACTGAATATGCATTGGTGGCTCTTCAAGCACACGCGCTTTACGAAGGCAAGTATCCATTGGTTTCCGCTTTATCACGTCCACTTATTGCAAAGAAACTCGTTGAGATAGCTGAAAAGGAAATGGCAGTTGCTGTTGCTCATGGCTGTACCGGAAAAGGGAACGATCAAGTCCGCTTTGAAGTTGCGATTCATGCATTAAATCCGGAGCTTAAGGTTCTCGCACCAGTTCGTGAATGGAAGTGGTCACGTGAAGAGGAAATTGAATACGCGAAGCAAAACGGGATTCCAATTCCGGTCAATCTTGATAGCCCGTATTCGATTGACCAAAACCTTTGGGGGAGAAGCAATGAATGTGGGATTTTGGAAGATCCGTGGGCAGCTCCGCCTGAGGATGCTTATGAATTAACAACAGGTTTAGAATATACACCGGAATCTCCTGATTATGTTGAAATTGAGTTTGAACAAGGAGTGCCAGTTAAATTAAATGGTAAATCTTATCCACTTTCACAGCTAATATTAGAATTAAATATTCTTGCAGGCAAGCATGGGGTCGGTCGAATTGATCATGTGGAGAACCGTTTGGTGGGAATTAAATCACGCGAAGTTTATGAGTGCCCTGGCGCAATGACATTAATAAAAGCCCATAAAGAGCTGGAAGACTTAACGCTTGTGAAGGAAGTGGCTCATTTTAAGCCGATCATTGAAAAGAAAATAACAGAAGTAATTTATGAGGCGCTATGGTTTTCGCCGTTAACTTCTGCTTTATTGGCATTCCTAAAAGATACGCAAAAATTTGTGACAGGGACAGTAAGGGTGAAGCTTTTTAAAGGTCACGCTATTGTTGAAGGCAGAAAGTCTCCGTACTCCCTATATGATGAGAAATTAGCAACCTATACGAAAGAGGATGAATTTGACCACAGTGCCGCTGTTGGCTTCATTCAATTATATGGCTTACCAACAAAAGTACAAAGCATGGTGCAAAACAAGAAGGTGACAGTGTGAAGAAACTTTGGGGTGGAAGATTTACAAAAACAGCAGAAGAATGGGTAGATGAATTTGGAGCATCTATCTCGTTTGATCAGGAGCTCGTGTTAGAGGATTTGGACGGTAGTCTCGCTCATGTTGCCATGCTTTCGCAATGCGGAATTATTTCCGCTGATGATGCAACCCTTATTACAAAAGGGTTGCATTCCTTGAAGGAAAAAGCGGAAAACGAGCAATTGCAATATTCAGTGAAGCTGGAAGACATTCACTTAAATTTGGAGAGTCAGTTAACGGAAATGATCGGTCCAGTCGGTGGAAAGCTACATACGGGTAGAAGCAGAAATGATCAAGTAGCAACTGATATGCATCTTTATTTACGTAAACAGACAGAGAATATCATTGATCTCATTGAAGAAATGCAAGGAGCACTTCTAACCCAAGCAAAAGCCCACGTTGAAACAATCATGCCGGGGTATACTCATATGCAGAGAGCACAGCCAATCTCCTTTGCACACCATTTAATGGCGTATTTTTGGATGCTTGAACGGGACAAAGAGAGATACCAAGAATCTTTGAAAAGAATTAATCTCTCTCCACTCGGTGCAGGTGCTTTGGCAGGTACGACTTTTCCGATTGATCGGGAGCTTACAGCTGAACTGCTTGGTTTTAATGGGATATATGAAAATAGTTTAGACGCTGTCAGTGATCGCGATTTCATTTTGGAGTTTTTATCGGCTAGTTCCATCTTAATGATGCATCTCTCCCGCTTGGGGGAAGAAATAATTCTTTGGTCTTCCCAGGAATTTCGTTTCATTGAATTGGACGATGCTTTCTCAACAGGCAGCAGTATTATGCCTCAGAAGAAAAATCCGGATATGGCTGAATTAATCCGCGGCAAAACGGGGCGAGTCTACGGGAACCTAATGGGACTCCTTACCGTCTTAAAAGGACTTCCACTTGCTTATAATAAGGACATGCAAGAGGATAAAGAAGGCATGTTTGATACAGTAAAAACGGTGACAGGTTCGTTGAAGATTTTCGCTGGTATGATTGAAACGATGAAGGTACATCATGCACAAATGGAGTCTGCAACTAAAAATGATTTTTCAAATGCAACGGAATTGGCTGATTATTTATCTGGCAAAGGAATTCCCTTTAGGGAAAGTCATGAAATCGTTGGACAGCTTGTCTTAACATGTGTAAACAAACAATGCTATTTAGCTGATTTAACATTGGCGGAATTTAAAGAGGCGCATCCTCTATTCGAGTCTGATATTTATGAAGTGTTAAATCCGGTAACAGCAGTAAAGCGAAGAAATAGTGCTGGCGGGACTGGATTTGAGCAAATACGACTGGCATTGCAAAAGGCTGAGGCCAAATTAAAAGCACGCTAAAATGATTTAGCGTGCTTTTAGGCTGCCATTAAACGTTATTTCGCCTGCTCTGGCTGACGCGACAAACGTTTTTAATCAGCCTGAGGGTCATTATTTTTGAAGATCTCCACAATCTTTAAGCCTTATTCGTCTTTTTCAGTGCGGATGATCATGACATCACATGCTGCATGTCTCGCGATATGCTCTGAGACGCTGCCAATTAAAAATCTTTCGACAGCATTAAGTCCTGTCGCCCCACAAATAATTAAATCAACTTGATATTTTTTGGCAATGTCCTTTGGAATTTTTACTTTAGGAGATCCGTACTCAACAGTGAAGGTTACCTCTTTCACTCCAGCATTTAATGCTGTTTTTTTGTAGTTTTCCATAAGCTCTGTAGCAAACTTATCCGCTCTTTCAACAATAGTCCGGTCATATGCTTCTACTGTTGCAAATGTACGTGTATCGATAATATGTGCCAGAACAATTTTAGCATTGTTTCTTTTAGCGATTTCAATCGCTTTTTTAAATGCCCATTCTGCTTCAGTTGAACCATCAACTGCAACCAATATGTTCTTATAAGTGAGACTCATATTTATCTCCTCCTTTACCTTTATTATACAGCCCCCTTTTATGAATATCTGTAACAAAATTTCGAAAAATAATATTGTCAGTGAATCTTATAAGAGGGAGTTGAATTGAAGTGAAAAAAGAACCGAAAAAAGCTCTACACTTTGATTACGATGAGCAAGGAACTGAACAAGTTAGTGAACAGATTATGAACGCTTATAACAGCGGTGTTATCGATCAAGCGGATGGCCATTACGAGACATTAAAAGCTGAATCAGAGCAAGAAGATGAAACGAAGTAATCCTGTTTTTTTAGAATCGCTTTGTTAAAATTTAGTAATTCGCCCTTTTTATCATAGCCTAAGCTTCCAGCACGAAAAGGAGTCAAAGCCTGTTTTATTAACCATTTTGTTTGACAAAGCTTTCAGAAAAGGAGAGGTGCAAACATGGCACTTCTTCTTTTTAACTTATTTTACATTTACAATTGGCGCATCCTTATTATTAGTATTGTTCTCTGAAAAGAACTTTATTCTTTATCCTCTAAGGTGTATAGTAGAATCGGATTTGTGAAATATCAGGAGGGAAAAAGGATGCGAATTGGGGTACCGAAAGAGATTAAAAACAATGAAAATCGCGTTGCTATGACGCCGGCTGGCGTTGTTAATCTAGTAAACTATGGTCATGAGGTATATATTGAAACAGATGCTGGTCTCGGTTCAGGATTTACAGACTCAGATTATATGAATGCGGGAGCCACCATCGTAAGTACTGCAGAGGAAGCGTGGTCAAAGGAAATGGTCATGAAAGTGAAAGAGCCTCTTCCGTCTGAGTACACTTTCTTCCGTGAAGGGTTAATATTATTTACATATTTGCATTTGGCAGCTGAACCAGAGTTAACAAATGCTTTATTGGAAAAGAAGGTTGTTGCGATTGCATATGAGACGGTTCAACTTGCAAACAAGTCATTGCCGCTTTTAACACCAATGAGTGAAGTAGCTGGACGAATGGCTGCTCAAGTTGGGGCGCAATACTTAGAGAAGGTGAATGGTGGAAAAGGGATCCTACTTTCTGGAGTGCCTGGAGTAAAGAGAGCGAAAGTTACCGTTATTGGAGGAGGAGTAGCAGGGAAAAATGCTGCAAAGGTTGCTGTTGGTCTCGGTGCGAATGTGACGATCATTGACTTAAATCCAGAACGGCTTCGCCAATTAGATGATATTTTTGGCAGCGATGTGACTACGTTAATGTCGAATCCATATAATATTGCGGAAGCTGTAAAAGAATCCGATCTTGTTATTGGTGCCGTATTAATTCCTGGCGCTAAAGCTCCTAAACTCGTAACAGAGGAAATGATAGAGTCAATGTCACCGGGTTCAGTTGTCGTAGATATCGCGATTGACCAAGGTGGTATTTTCGAAACGACGGATCGCATTACAACACATGATAATCCTACTTATAATAAATATGATATCGTTCACTATGCGGTTGCTAATATGCCTGGTGCAGTGCCACGGACTTCAACGATTGCTTTAACGAATGTGACCGTCCCTTATGCACTTCAAATTGCCAATAAAGGATATCGCGAAGCATGCTTAAATAATGATGCATTATTAAAAGGAATTAACACATTAGATGGATTTGTTACCTATGAAGCAGTGGCATCATCCTTAGAATTAAATTATGTTCCGGTACGGGAGCTTCTTAATAAGTAACCATACTTATTTTATGAATAAGAGGATGATTTAGATGATTAACCTAAGTAATAAACCAACGATTGAGGGGAAAAAAGTGATTTTAAGGCCTTTTAAAGAGAAGGATTTTCCCCTCATAGAAGAGTGTGTAAAAGATCCAGAAGTCATCAAACTGACAGGAAGCAGTGCAAATTTTGATCAACAGTTATTTCATCATTGGTATCAAACAAGAAATGAGCAAAAAGATAGACTGGACCTTGCTGTGGAAGATAAACGACAAGCAAATTTAGTTGGTGAAGCAGTCATTAATTTATATGATCAAAAAAACCATAGCATGAATTTCAGGATACTAATAGGTCCAAGGGGGAGAAATCGAGGCCTTGGAACGGAAGCGACGCAGCTTATGATCGATTATATCTTTCAAAACACTGATTTAAACTTTTTAACATTAAGTGTATATGATTTCAATCCGAGGGCTAAACATGTGTATGAAAAAGTTGGCTTTGTCACGGAGAGTGTTGATCGAGGCGAGTTACAATTTGAAGGGGTAGCAATTGACTCTATTAATATGAAGCTGACTAGAGAAAATTGGCTGCTGCGAAGCTTTTAAAGACTTCTGTTATATTTGTTCTCATTTGAAGGATGAATGTGGTGATTTAGAAAATCATGTTTGCATCCGCTTTTGTATCAGTGCAGAATAGCTGCGCTGATTCTTTCAATGCTAGCAGAACTGAGTCAAAAACTGCATTCAATAGTCAAGGCAAAAGGATAGATAAAGAGGATGAAAAGAACCTGTTATCTATCCTTTCATTTGGCATAACTGATTTTAAAATCTATTTCGACTGCAAACAGTTTATGAAATAATTTGCAGCTCTTTTGGAAACTTAGTGAGAATTTCCACTCCGTTTTCTGTGATGACGACATCATCTTCGATGCGTACGCCAGCAACTCCTGGGACATAGATACCTGGTTCAATCGTAAAGACCATTCCCTTTTCTAGCAGGAGATCATTGGTTTCTGTTAAAGAAGGATATTCATGTACGCTAATTCCTAATCCATGTCCAAGTCGATGCGGGAAGTAATCTCCATACCCAGCCTTATCAATAGTACTGCGCGCAGCTAAATCAACCTCTGAACATTTAATCCCAGGTTTGCTAGCTGAGATTGCTGCTAACTGTGCTTTTAAGACAGTATCATATATCTCTTTTTGTTTGTCATTTATGTCTCCCAAAGCAACCGTTCTAGTGATGTCGGAACAATAACCATCGACGACAACCCCTAAATCAAAGAGAACGAGATCCCCTTTTTGAATTTTCGTGAGTCCTGGATTACCGTGTGGTGAGGCTCCGTTTGCACCTGTCAAAACCATTGTTGAAAAGGACATAGCTGTAACGCCTTTTTTCTTTAAGGCAAATTCAATTGCTGCTAGAACGTCCAATTCTGTTTTTCCTTCCTTGATTTCCGAACAGCCCACTTCAATTGCGTAATCGGCTAATGAACAGGCTTCACGAATAGTAGCAAGCTCTTTTTCATCTTTTATTAGTCGCAGCGTTCTTAGCTTATTTTCAGCAGAGATAAATTGACCGTTGGAAAAGAGCTCAGATAGGATCTCAAATCTTTCCACATTGAGATGTTCTTTTTCAATGGCAATTCGGGTGATCTTCTCAATTCGTTTATAGACAGCATGTTTGACAAGCTCCCACGGATTTTCAATATCACTGTATCCGATGATTTCATGACTCCATCCTGTCTTTTTGGCATCCTCTTTTTCCATCGCTGGACAAATTAAGAATGGCTCCGCATCCTGAAAAACAGCGACTCCAAGCAATCTCTCATGCGGCTCACTATAAAATTGACTTAAATAAAAAACGCTTTCTGTTGAAGTAAGAAAGGAAAATTGAATATCTTCTTCTTTCATCCACTCAGAAAGTTTAAGTATACGCTCCATGAAAACATCTCCCTTATTTTGGTCTAATTTAAAGTTAGCAACTTCGAAGGGGATTGTAAACTTTTTCGAGTAAATAATTGAGCTCAACTGAAACACTTTAAATGTGTTTGTTATGTATGGCTATGAGCTAGTTGTGCTTTTTCTCATTTTACACATGTCACTTGCTTGATAATTATTCTGCAAGAGTCTTTCATATAGTGGAAGTTCTAACGATTTTTACGGCATTATGCTTAAAAGGGGAAGGTGTGTGGAATACTTGCTGTTATTTTGCTAGTCTTTTTTAGCATGAATATTGTTCTTATCAGCAAAGTTCATTTTAAAAATCAAGAATAGCCTATAAATTTTTAAAGAGCAGCAGGAATGAACCGATATTTGTTGAAATTAGAGTAGATGGATAATAAGGAAGGAGAGAGTATGAATGAAGATTTCCTACCACGGACATGCAGTAGTTAAAGTTGAAACGAGTGGCAAAACGATTTTAATTGATCCGTTTATTAACGGAAATGGTCTGACCGACTTAAAGGTGGATGAGTTAAACCCGGACTATATTATACTCACACATGGCCATAATGATCATGTAGGAGATACGGAAGAACTCGCACGAAAGAGCGGTGCTCTTATAATAGGCAGTCCAGAATTAGCAACATATTTCCACTGGAAAGGACTTAAAACGCATGGTATGAATATTGGCGGCAGTTATGAATTTGATTTTGGCAAAGTTAAATTTACACAAGCCTATCACTCAACTGGGTATGAAACAGCCGATCAACAAATTCTCTATTTGGGAATGCCGATGGGAGTTCTTTTAACGATTGATGGCAAAACGATTTATCATGCTGGCGATACCGCACTCTTTTCAGATATGAAGCTTATAGGTGAAAGACACCCAATTGAGTTGGCTTTCTTACCTATTGGTGATAATTATACGATGGGACCGGAGGATGCGGCATATGCAGCCCAGCTGCTTGGTGCTAAAACAGTTGTCCCTATTCATTACAATACTTTTCCGGTTATACGACAGGATCCATATCAATTTGTAAGCATGTTACCAAGTGAGCAAGGCAAGGTGCTTGAGCCTGGACAAGGGATAAAGTGGTAAAATGAAGCGTAGCTGAACTGCTACGCTTCAGTTTGTCGACAAAAGGGGTTCGGAATGGTCACATTCCGAACCCCTTTTAATGATTTTCTT
>NZ_VTQX01000084.1 GCF_008764295.1 Bacillus methanolicus
AGACTTGGGTAAAAACATTAAAGAAAAATAATATTTTTCAAAGCATGTCTCGAAAAGCAACATGTGCGGATAATGCGGCAATGGAAAATTTCTTTGGGGTCCTCAAGCAAGAGATGTATTATGGAGAAGAATTAGTTTCTTATGAAGAGCTAAAAAAACAAATTGTTGAGTACATAGATTACTACAATAATAAGCGTATAAAAGTAAAATTAGCTGGTTTAAGTCCAATACAATACCGAACTCAAACCAGCCAATCAGCTGCTTAATAAAAACTCTAACTTTGTGGGGTCACCACC
>NZ_VTQX01000085.1 GCF_008764295.1 Bacillus methanolicus
ATCATCGCCATACAATAAATATCCACTAATCCTATAAGGGCTGATAAGATTAAGAGCCAATGATGAACCTTTTTCTGGACAAACGCTAGTCCTGCCGTAACACAAGCAGCTCCAATGAACAAGCCTGTCACCAATATTTCACGACTCATCCAGGATGAACCTAAGTTGCGAATCGAGTTTAGAGCGTGTGACGGTGTTCCTAAGTGGGCAAATGAAGCGATTAAACCGACAAGGGACAGAGCCGCAATGACAATTAAGGGGATTCGCATTGCTTTAAATGCCGTT
>NZ_VTQX01000017.1 GCF_008764295.1 Bacillus methanolicus
GTTAACGCATCGGATTGTGGCTCCGACACTCGTGGGTTCGATTCCCATCGATCGCCCCATTTAAATTTGATTTATTAAACACTGCTTAATCAATGGGCTATAGCCAAGTGGTAAGGCAACGGACTTTGACTCCGTCATTCGTAGGTTCGAATCCTGCTAGCCCAGCCATTTGCGGAAGTAGTTCAGTGGTAGAACACCACCTTGCCAAGGTGGGGGTCGCGGGTTCGAATCCCGTCTTCCGCTCCAATTTAATATGGCGGCATAGCCAAGTGGTAAGGCCAAGGTCTGCAAAACCTTTATTCACCGGTTCGAATCCGGTTGCCGCCTCCATTTTTATAAAATAAAGATGCTAGTTTTGAACTAGCCGGGGTGGCGGAACTGGCAGACGCACAGGACTTAAAATCCTGCGGTAGGTGACTACCGTACCGGTTCGATTCCGGTCCTCGGCACCATTTAATCCAATACATACGATATTTAAAGATTTAATCTTTTGATTAAATCTTTTTTTGATCTAGAAAATGGCTATTGAAAAATTCATATTTCTCTGTTAAATTGTAAGATTATAATTTTAAATTTTTACAGAGAGAAGTGAATGGAATGGTTATTGGGGATATTTATAAAAATTTGCCGACGCTTGAAACAGAACGACTACTTCTTCGTAAAGTTACATTAGCAGATACGGCAGCGATGTTTTCATATGCGAGTAATGAAGACGTTGCAAAGTATGTAACCTGGGATGTACATAGAAGTATGTCTGATACTGAGAGATTTATTATTTTTGTCCTTAATCGATATAATAATGAGGAGATTGCTCCGTGGGGAATAGAAGATAAAGAAACGGGTTCTTTTATCGGCACCGTTGATTTTGTTTCTTGGAGTACGAATCATCACAATGCAGAAATTGGCTATGTGATTGCACCAGAGTATTGGGGGAAAGGAATTACGACAGAAGCAGCGAGAGCAATCATTAGATTTGGCTTTGAACAGATGGAGCTCATGCGCATTCAAGCAAGATGCTTTGTGGATAATATAGCATCGCAAAGAGTGATGGAGAAGGCAGGAATGACTTTTGAAGGGATTAATAGAAAAAGCATGTATATAAAAGGGCAATATTGGGATTTAAAGGTATATGCCATTTTAAAAGAAGAGTTTGATTTGTTTTATTAATGGGGAGCTAGGTGATGAAGTGAGTTATCAGGATAATGATTTAATAATTAGACCAATTACAAATGATGATTTAAGTAGGTTGTGGGAATTAATCTATAAAGAGGATTCTCCCGAGTGGAAAAAATGGGATGCTCCGTACTATGAGCATAAAAGTATTT
Organism: Bacillus methanolicus; assembly: GCF_008764295.1. Lineage (GTDB taxonomy): Bacteria > Bacillota > Bacilli > Bacillales > Cytobacillaceae > Robertmurraya > Robertmurraya methanolica_A. The sequence continues at coordinate 1,326 of NZ_VTQX01000017.1, forward strand.
CATATGAGGAATTTTTACGTCAGAAGGATGATTATGTCGATAATGAACGGCGTTGGGCGATTGAAGTGAATGGATTGGTTATCGGAACGGTCGGTTATTATTGGGAGCATAAGCCCTCGCTTTGGCTTGAAATGGGGATTGTGATCTATGATCCGCATTATTGGAATGGAGGCTATGGAAAGAAAGTGATTAAACTTTGGATTAATCATTTATTTCATACTTTGCCATTAGTTCGTGTTGGTTATACAACCTGGTCAGGGAATATGAGAATGATTAAAGTTGGCGAAGGTCTTGGCATGAAAGAGGAAGCGAGGCTCAGGAAGGTTCGTTATTATAATGGCAAATATTATGATTCCGTCCGTATGGGACTGCTTCGAGAGGAATGGGAGAATAATCATATTTTTCACGAAGAAGTATGAATAAAACGAACGCTCCCTTATTTGTTTAAGGGGTGTACATAAATTCATCAAGGAAAGTAGTTCATGAAAGCATTCATAAAAAAAGGGAAACTCGATTGTATGGTATGAAATACGCTAATTTAATTACTAAAAAGAATTCTTAAAAAATGAAAACGCTTTCTTATATGGGTATTCTGTTTATAACTACTTAATTCAAATAAATTAGTTAGCATCATATACGAGAAACACGAGATTTTACGCAGAAATAGAGTAGCTCAATATTTATGAGCTTGGTCCGAAAGTAGTTTCAAGTCCAAACGCATCCTCTTTTACGGGTTGAACTAAAGAAACAGGCAAGTACGGAAATGGTATATTTTGCTTGGTAAGTGTGATACTACGTATATAGGAATATAATGGATACCATCGAGAAAGTGGGATGCGGGTGTTTTTTCGAAAAAAGATTAATTTCAATAAGAACATTAATAAAACACAGCAAGGTGATAAACAAATTCCAAAGCCACTATTTTCTGATTTGGACAAAAACTTGGACATCCTGCGTGAGCTTTATAAAGAATGTTCGGATGTCGTTTTTCGTTCATTTTTAATTGCTGGTCATACAAAAGCTCAGTTAATTTACATAAAAGGTCTTTCCAATGTTGAAGAAATGGATAACAATGTGTTAACCCCGCTTATGAAAAAATCCGAAAAGCGGACTGTTAATCCCAAAACCTTGATTGAGGAGACATTGTCTGTTGCAGAGGTAGTGAAGATCTCCTCTTTTGAGGCCTGTATCGAACAGTTATCCGTTGGGAATCCAATATTGTTATTAGAAGGCGATGAAAAGGGCTTTGCCTTGGGATTGGCTAAGTGGGAAAGACGAGCTGTTGAAGAGCCGACGGGTGAATTGGTTGTTAGAGGGCCGCGCGAAGGGTTTACTGAGACATTGGAGGTCAATACCTCTTTTGCTAAGAAGAAAGATTAAAAGCCCTCAATTAAAAATAAAAACATTAAAGCTGGGGCGTTATACGCAGACTACAATTGCCCTCGCTTATATCGAAGATCTTGCGGATGAAACATTAATTGAAGAAATTAATCAACGGTTGGAACGAATTGACATCGATGGAATATTGGAATCCGGTTATATTGAAGAATTAATTCAAGACAATTCATACACCCCTTTTCCACAAGTGCTTATTTCGGAACGGCCTGATACTGCCGTTTCGAGTTTGTTAGAGGGACGTGTAGTTATCATTGTTGATGGTACGCCTTTTGTGTTGATTGCCCCGACAACGTTCTTTTCCTTATTCCAATCAGGGGAAGATTATTATCATCATTTTTTAATATCTTCAGCAACTCGCTGGCTCCGTTATTTATTCTGCTTTATTTCTCTACTGTTACCGTCTCTATACGTTGCGGTTATTACATACCATCAGGAGATGGTGCCTACTACCTTGCTGCTTACAATGGTGGACTCACGGGAGGTTGTCCCATTTCCTGCCTTGGTGGAAGCGCTGCTTATGGAGATTACGTTTGAAGGATTGCGGGAAGCGGGTCTTAGACTTCCAAAACAAGTAGGAGCAGCTGTCAGCATTGTAGGTGCATTGGTTATCGGTCAAGCGGCTGTGGATGCCGGCTTAGTTTCAGATCATATGGTTATGGTCGTGGCGATTACTGGTATCGCTTCCTTTACCATTCCCCGTTACAATCTTGCTATTCCGATAAGATTGTTGCGTTTTCCTATCATGTTGCTTGCTGGAACGTTTGGATTGGTAGGGGTCATGATAGGGCTTCTTGCAATCATGACACATCTGAGCACATTACGTTCCTTTGGAGTTCCGTACCTTTCACCAGTGGCACCGATGAAAGGAAGAGATATGAAGGATGCACTCATGCGAGCTCCATTATGGAAATTAAATACGCGTCCTCATTTAACGGGAGAATATAATAAACACCGACAAGGCTCCAATCAGAAGCCGCATTCCGATAAAGGCGGCGAGTAATGATGAGGTGAGAGCAGTGATTGAAAAAGGAAAAATATCAGCATTGCAAATGGGATTATTGATGTATCATGCTATTTTGGCAACGGGGATTCTTTTTATTCCGGCTACCGTCTTTAATGTTGCAAAACAGGATATTTGGATCTCTCCTATTTTGGCTTCTCCTCTAGGGTTTTTAAGTGTATATATCGCATACAAGTTAAACAAGTATTATCCCAAAGATACGATTATGCAATACAGCAAACATATTCTTGGAACCTTTTGGGGGAAAATGCTTGGGCTGCTCCTGCTGCTATTGTTAATCACTTCATTGAGTGTGATGTTCTGGCAGTACGGTGAATATGTCGTTAGTGAATTTCTCCCGCACACGCCAAAATCCGTGATTATTGGAATGATGGTGATATTGTGTGCGTTTGCGGTACATGGGGGACTGGAAGTTTTGGGAAGGCTGGCAGGAATGGTCTTTCCAGTTTTTTTCTTGTTGTTTTTAGTCATTATCATTCTTGTCCTACCCGATGTAGAGGTAAAAAGAATGCTTCCTGTGATGGAAAACGGGTTGATGCCTTCACTAAAAGGGGCTTGGGTGTTATGCACGTGGTTCGCTCAATTTGGCATCATCTATTTTTTTCTCCCTTTTTTAACAGACCGTGAAAAGGGGCTGAAGTTTGGAATGCTTTCGGTACTCGTCGTTACGTTAACGTTGGTGGTGACCAATATTATCGTTATTTGGTTATTCGGGAATGTGACCGAGAACTTTAACGCTCCATTCATGAGCGCGTCCAGATATATTAGCCTAGCCGAATTTCTGTCACATCTTGAATCAATCGTAATGGCGATTTGGATTGCGGGGACATTTATTAAGCTCTGCGTGTTCTATTATGTCGTGGTGATCGGAACTGCTGAATGGCTTAACCTTTCAGACTATCGCTCGCTCGTTTTGCCAATGGGCTTTTTAATCGGAGTATTTGCCATGCAGGCATTTCTTAATTCAGCAGAAGCAGCTGAACATTTTCGAATAGTCTCCCATGAAATAATGGATACTTTAGTGTACGGACTGTTGATCCCTATATTTCTTTTTTTAGGAGCGTACATACGCAAAACGATTTTTAAGCATAAAGTGAGGCGGACAAATTGAGACGTGCAATCATGATTGGCGTTATTTTTATGGCTTTTGTGCTGCTTACGGGCTGTTGGGATCGAAGGGAAACCAATGATCTTGCGATTATTACCGGAGTCGCTCTCGATAAAAATAAAGAAGGGCAGATCGAACTTACAGCAGAAATACATTCTCCTGGCGGGAGCGGTAATGGGAGTGGTGGAGGAGAAGACAATAACCAAGGGGGCGTGCAAAGCACAGTTCTCCAAATCGGTAAAGGAAGCTCCATACCAGAAGCGATCGAGAACCTTAATGAAAAGCTTCCCCGGGAAATTCTGTGGAGCCATGCAGAGGCGATCGTGATCAGCAAAGCGTTTGCTGAGAATGGAATAAGCGATGAATTGGATTTTTTTGTCCGCCATCCTGAGCCCCGTTTGAGAAGTTATGTCTTTATTAGTGACGGGAAGGCAAAGGAAAATATGGCCTTACGTCCGTCATTGGAACGAAGTGTTTCCGAAGCGCTGATAAAGTTAGCGGAATCCGAAGTATTAATGAAGGCGACATTATTCGATTTAATGGAAATGCTGAAGGGAGAGCAAGGCGCGATCGTTCTTCCGATGATTGATAAATTGTCTCCGGAAGAAGGGCAGCTTCCCTCGGAATCTATTGCATACATTCATCGTTCGGCAGTTTTAAAACAAGGGAAGATGATCGGAGTCATTAATGATCAGATATCAAGAGGAGTGCTCTGGTTTAGAAATGAGATCAATGAATCGATTGTCACTGTCGAACCTGACGAAGCAGACGAGATCATATCGATGAATTTAATTAAAGGAAGAACGGATTTAGTTCCGGAAATAGACGGCCAATCATTAAAAATGACGGTTAAAATTGTAACGATAGATGATGTCATCCAAAACCAAACGAGTTGGGATTTGAAGAGATTAGACAAACTTAAAGCACTGGAAAACGAGTTGGTCCAAAAGATTGAAAAGCGTCTAACAGACACTCTAGACACGGTTCAAAAAGAAATGAAGATTGATATCATCGGTTTTGGGGAAGAATTTCGCCGACACCATCCTAAAAAATGGAAAAATATAAAAGGAGATTGGGATGAGAAATTTCCGACTGTTCAAGTGGATTTTGACATCGATGCCCGTGTTTTGAGAGCAGGAAAAGGAAGCGAAACTTGAGGCTTCTAAAATAGAGGTGAAGAGGATGAAATGGGTATATATTGTCAGTATAACGGCACTCGTTATTTTGATGTTCATTTTCCAATGGCCGAAAATCAAAACAGTCGAAAAAAATGAAAAGATTGCTTTCATAACTTTAACTGTACTAGGTTGGGCAATCGCGATTTTTTATGTGATTTTTCCATCTATGCCTTCGCCAGCAAAAATCGTTGATTTCACTCTAATGCAAATAAGTAATATCTTTCGTACTCTATGGTAAGCTCTGTCGTGTCTCCCATTCGCACACTACAACGACAACATGGCCGATGAGAGAGGATAACCTCGCCCTTGCGATTCAAGATAAGGATGCAGACCTCTCTGTCGAACTTGTCTGCTTCGCAAGAGGCAACATATTTAAATGGAACAGCAGCATTCTCCATTAATAAGCGTTAAAGGCAACACTAGCAGGGGTGATAATCAAGCACCGACAGAATCACAAAAAACAGTGAACGCATGTTTGGAAATAAGGTGTGACAATTTTTTGCTCAAAAATATTTGACTTCAATCCGAACATAAATTTAGTTTGACAAACTAATATTATCGTGATATGATATTCTTTGTCTTGAGATAATGTTATTTATCTTTTGACAATCAAAATATGCCGGTGTGGCGGAATTGGCAGACGCGCACGACTCAAAATCGTGTTCCTTCTGGAGTGTCGGTTCGACCCCGACCACCGGTATCATAAGACATTGATTTGACGGCGAACTATCGTAATGATGAGTCGCCGTTTTTTCGTATGCGAACACGATTTTGACCGAAAAGTCATACTCGGTGGTAGTACGAACCGTCGGAAATTTAGCGAAATGAGTTGCGAAAATTGACACGGAAAAGACGCACTAACGCATTACAAACAGAAGTACTCATGAAATTACTAGGTTCGCTACGTTCATTTTTTTCTTGCTTTCGATAATGCGCTGGCGCTATTTATTGAGGAACGAGATTTAAATAATACATTTTAGTAATATGCTACTAGTATAGTTCTATAGGCACTTCTAAGTTAAGTTTTCTTATCATTTGACCATACTGAAGATAAGTATGATAATCTGTTCATTAGTACTCACCAATTTTTTCAATGAGGAAATCACATAAAATCGGATTAGAATTGGTAATGGCAATAATATATCATTCTTATTAAATTCTAATGATAATCATTAATGGTGATAGCCATTGTTACAAAGAGTCTTTGAAATAAGATTAATTTTTTGCGTTGGCGAGTGGTATGTATGTTTTACTTGTGTTTTATGCTTGCTAATAAAAAATCCTATTAAAAGAACAAGGCGAAGCTGCAAGATTTTTAATGAGATCCTCGCCTTATTCACCATTAATTTTAATTTCAAAAGGCATTAGTACTGAATCCAACATAGCGCATCCCTGCATAAATTAGGTTTCTCTTGACCAGCGGCAGAGGCTGGGGCAGTGATTGTTACTGTAATGATAGCCACTAAGCCAAGGCGGATAATCCATTTTTTCATCATAACACCTCCTTCTTGTGTAAATCTGTAAATAGATTAACAAGAAAATCAAAGTTAATAAATAGAATTTTGTTTATTATCAGAAAATTGGTAATTTATTACTATACTCAAACACAATATATTATATATGGTAGGTAAAATGTAATCTCATGACTCTCTATGCAAAGGAAGCTTTTCAGATATAAGAGATGAAGGAAAAACTAATTTCAAAGAATGTAGTGCTGAAAACTAATGTTTACTTTAAGGTTTAAATATAGATTTTTAATAAACTAAAAAAATGTTAACATTTTTGCAATTTATGTCGAATAAAAGAATTTGCTGAAAAATATAAGAGTTCAATGAACTGTCTAAATAAAGGAACGAATGAGACAACAGTTTAGGATAGGGTAGACACTTGAAGGGATGTGCAGTGCTATTGCCTAGTGCCCAAAAATTTGGATACCATTTTAAATGGGCAAAATCTTTTGACAGGCGCCATAATTAATAGCTATTTGCCAAATAGGTGAGTGCTGAGGGATATTCTAGAAGAAACTTTTACATATTTTCGAAGGTTAAGTTATTATTAAATAAACGATATAGAATTGTTTATTAAGGGGTTCTTATGAAGAAGGTTGTACTTATTGGTTCAGGTGGATCAGGGAAATCTACACTAGCAAGACAATTAAGTGATAAGCTAAAAATAAATGTTTATCATCTTGACGTTTTATTTTGGAAGCCAAATTGGGTAGCCATTCCTAAAGAGGAACAAAGAAAAGTTCAAAATGATTTAGTGAAAAAAGAAGAATGGATTATTGATGGAAACTATGGTGGAACAATGGAGATAAGGCTAAATGCTGCTGATACAATAATTTTCCTTGATTTTCATAGAATAATTTGTGTCTATCGTGCATTTAAAAGAATGTTGAGGTACCGAAATAAAACAAGGCCCGATATGGGAGAAGGCTGCAAAGAAAGATTTGATTTAGATTTTTTAATGTGGATATGGAAATATCCAAAAACAAAAAGGCCAGGAATTTTGAAAAGGCTCATACGGTTGTCTAAAGATAAAGAAGTAATTATATTAAGAACACCAAAGGAAGTGCAACGGTTTTTAGAAAAACTTTAAGTCCTTATTCCCCAAAAAATGCCCTTGCGATTAAGTAAATACAATCATTTCTTATAGAAAATTTTTGCAAGATTTTCTTAAAGTTTAATGGACTGTTATAGGCCGCAAAAAAGAAGACCACTAGGATCATCTAAATAATTTACGTAAATTTTATTAAATCCACTTAGCTTGTTGATAAATCAATGTTTGCGAGTTTTTTAGAATACGGTAACGGGTTTTATTTGACACATCGTCTAAATCACGAACATACTACATAGAAAGTGCGATAAATAGCCGTTCCTCCCCTTTCTATTCGTGAGGATTAGCGGCCATGTCAGGTTACATCGTTTCCTTTTTTTGAAGTGGCATATGTGAAGTGCCGTCTTGTGATGACCTTTTGCCAAAGCTAATCTAAATTTTGTCTTGTGTTGGATCAAAGTATTGCGGGATTGGTGACTTTTGAATTAAGAAAAAAGTTTAAAAATGTCCCCCATCTTCGATTCTATTAGGAAGCAAAGGTAGGGGACAATCTTTGGTACTACTATCAATCATTTCCCCATCTTGTAAGTATAAATTATTTTATTTGCTCTCGTTCAAATGCTCTTCCAGACGGTTCCAAGTCTCGGTAATTCCTTGGAGCATACCCATATCCATGACGTTTTTGAGAGCTTCTGCAGACGCATACTCAGCACGGTTTACAAGTTTCGTTTTGCCGTTCAGATCAATGAACTCCAACGTGACCTCGGTTGATGGCATATTTTCGTCGATGTTTCCCTCGGCATCTGAGAAGTAATCGGTGTAAATAATGGTCTCCGGCTCGATAATATCTTTGTAAATAACTTTCCCCCAAGATTCCATGCCGTAAAAATCACCTTGATTTTTATCCGTGCATTTCATACAGAAGTGCCAAATTCCACCTGGTCGGAAATCGATGTGGCAAACCGGAAGTTCCCAACCAGTAGGTCCCCACCAATGCTTGAGATGCTCAGGTTCTTTGAACATGTTGAACACGAGGTCCCGTGGTGCATCGAAAATGCGCTCCAACACCAGTACCCGCTCATTCTCAACTCTTGAAATGATTTCATTCATCTTAATTCCTCCATCCACTTAATAAATATCTTTTTCTCCGTTTTATTAACTTTTTCCAATATGGCAATGTAATGATTACTAGGATGCCTCCGCTTTTGCTGTTCTTTTAGAGCTTGCTTTATAATCGCTCAAAGCGAGTCCATGACCAACTTGATAAATCATTTTTGCTGATTTTTTAACCTTAGTTTAATTCAATGTTTTTTTTCCCTGTAATACGTTGAGATAATCGTCCAAACGATCCATCCGCGCTTCCCATATTCGACGGTAGGAATCAAGCCATTTATCCAACTCTTGCAGCGGTTCTGGTCTTAGATTATAAATGCGACGGTTAGCGACCTGATGAACCTCAACAAGTCCAGCATTACTCAATACTCGAAGATGTTTAGAGGTTTGCGGCTGGTTTAGTTCTAACTTTTGGGCAATCTCTCCTACTGAAAGTGGTCCGTCAAGAAGAAGGTCAACAATATCAAGTCGGTTGGATTCAGCTAGTGCACTGAAGGTTTGTACGTTCATATAGAATCATCTCCCAACATGTATATGTTTCTAATTTTTATAATCGCTTGTGATTATATTAAGAATATCACCTCCGAATTTCTAAATAATGATGTCATAACTTGTTGTTGGATTTATTATTCCATACAAGGAATATTCAGAAAATAATTTAACGAGCTATAATAGATTGTGCCACAGGCTTCTATTAACCATTCGTTGTGTCAGGTAAAGTTAAGCTGACTAGTTACAGGAACCAGTAGTAATCTTTGGAACAGTCGTGTACTTATTCAGACGGGCTGTTAAATATCTTTTATGATGTAAAAGTGCTTGTGATTTATAATGGTGATAATTATGGATGAATAGCTGAACATGCTCCTCTTTTTTTCGTAATTAGGTAGCCATCTCTTTTTTTCAACTAGTGTGTCACCTAACTTGTAAAATATTTAATGTCGAGATGAGTGACTTGGCAGTTGCCCCTATCTCTGTCGATCTAGCAAAGGAAGAAAGGCAGCAGCAACATTGTTCAAAGAAATGGATCATTCACGGAAGGGGAAAATTTGAAAAAAAGAAGGTCTTTAAAATTGGTTAGAGAATGTGTTGCAGAAGGGAAGCCATTTCAATGGGCTTTTTAGGTCGAGGTAGGTAAGAGAGACTCATACCTACCCCAGCTTGAATTGATGGTTATAACAAGGAAAATTCAGAGATAGCCATACATTTCATATCAGTCATTTTGATATTTGTATTAGACTAAATTTACTCAGAATTCGCAAAGTCAGTCTGAATCTTATTATAATGGAGTAAAAGAGATTCAGTAGTTAAGGAGGAAAGTATGGTTTATTTATATGCTTTTTCATTTCCGAATGAGGATATGGAATTCGACTTTTTCATGAATATAAAAAGAACGTGCTATGACTCGTTTTATCCATTTAAGATTTTATCGAAAAAATGCTTTGAATCGATTGTTTTTGAGCCAGTGACGATCATATATGGTGGCAATGGTTCAGGAAAGTCAACTGCATTAAATGTGATAGCAGAAAAAGCGGGAATCAAACGTGATTCTATCTATAATAAATCTAACTTCTACCCTGATTATATCAATATGTGTCATATGCAGTTGAAAGCAGACATTCCTGAAAATAGCAGGATTATTACTAGTGATGATGTATTTGATTATATGTTGAATATCCGAAATCTCAATGAGGGAATTGACCAAAAACGGGAAGAGCTCTTTGAGGAGTATTTGGATGCGAAATATTCCCATTTTCAGATGAAGTCTATGGCAGATTATGAGCAGCTCGTAAAAGTAAACTCAGCCAGAAGTAAAACACAGTCTCGTTTTGTTAGAAATGAATTGATGGATAATGTGAGAGAGTATTCGAATGGGGAAAGTGCATTCAAGTATTTCACAGAAAAAATTGGCGAAAATGGACTTTATATTTTGGATGAGCCGGAAAATAGTCTTTCTCCCAAACGTCAGATGGAATTGATGAAATTTATTGAAGACTCTGCTCGATTTTTTGGATGCCAGTTTATCATATCAACACATTCTCCATTTCTGTTATCCATGAGGGGAGCAAAAATTTATAATCTTGATGAAAACCCTGTTAAGGTGAGACGCTGGACGGAATTAGAAAACGTCCGTACATACTTTGAATTTTTCAAAAGTCATGAAAGCCAATTTTGAGATTGAGCACGACCAAATACTTCTAGAAAAATAGTCATTTACCAATTAAAAAACCAGCGCTGCGTGTACTCCACTGGGAATAATTTAGTCATAGAAAAGGACATAGAAACTAAAATAGGAAATGGAAAGTTTGAAAAACTACAAATCCACCTACTTATTTCGATTTTGCGATTATAATAGAATCAAATATGATAGCGGAGTGTAATCATGAAAAAGAAGAATTATCATTTTGAAGATAATAGAAATGATGAAGTTTATTTTATAGATGGCCACACGGATGGCGGTGCCACATCTGGACTACGTCGGGAAGAAATAATCCCGAAAGAATTGAAGTTTAAAGATAAAGAGATACAGATTAATGGTCATACTTATGACTATATGGTAAAGACACTGAAACAATGAAAATTCAGTTGTCCCTTTTTTTGAAGAGGTAGCTTCGCCTTGAGAAGCAAAAAAGTTTGTTAAAGAAATTGGAAGAGACGAAAAAAAATGAATGGTCGTAAAAATGGATATTGCTAGGGCATCTATCTGATAAGTAATGAGACTGTTCCTTTAATCTACAATCCTCTTCAAAAAGCGATTATACGAATTATTTGATTATTTGCTATCCTGTTGAATTCCAATAAATCCATGCTATAATACAACTTAATCAAAAACTGCATAAAGTTCACTCATATAATAGCAGGAATATGGCCTGCAAGTTTCTACCAGTTCACCGTAAATGAACTGACTATGAGGTGCAATGAATAGGAAGAGATTGATAGTCTGCAACCTGTTCTTTTTCGGCATATAGATCGAAGAACTTGCTCCTCAAGATGATAGGGAGTTAAGGTCTTCGGTTTTTTTTATTTTCGGATATAGGGGGAAAACAAGATGAAAAAAAGCGAATTGGCACACCTCATTGATGTAGCTGCAGGGCGAAAACCAGCAGATTTAGTTTTGAAAAATGGGAACATTGTTGATGTGTATCAAGGAACGATCATGACAGGTGATGTGGCGATCGTAGCAGGGAAAATTGCTGGGATTGGGGAAGAATATGAAGGGAAAGAGGTTGTTGATGTAAAGGGGAAATATATCGCTCCTGGATTTATTGACCCCCATATTCATGTCGAGTCATCTTATGTGACTCCGGAAGAATTTGGCCGTTTACTTGTCCCCCATGGAACGACGACGGTCATGGCCGACCCGCACGAGATCGTCAATGTCGCAGGGCTAAAAGGGCTGGAATATATGATTGAAGCGGCAAAGCATACGGCGTTAGACATTCAATACATGCTCCCTTCCTGTGTGCCGGCAACGAATATGGAGAATGCAGGGGCTATATTAACGGCTTCAGATATGGTGGCTCCATTAGAGGAAGGAATGGTCGAGGGACTGGCTGAATTTATGGATTTCCCCGGTGTGATCGGGGCCGAGGACAGTGTCTTAGACAAGCTTCTTGTAGCGAAAAATCTAAAGAAACGAATCGATGGGCACAGTCCGATGGTAAGTGGAAAAGAGCTTAACGCCTACATTGCGGCTGGAGTGGAAAACGATCACGAATGTTCGACTGTTGAAGAACTGCAGGCTCGTGTTTCACGCGGGATGTATGTTTTTCTACGAGAAGGGTCTGTTACCCAGAATTTACGTACGTTGCTAAAAGGGGTTACGCCTCAAAACGCTCGTCGCTGCGTATTATGCGGGGATGATGTCCAAGCCAAAACGATTTTAGAAAAAGGACATTTGGACAATGCCATTCGTATTTGTGTAGAAGAAAAGGTGGACCCGATCCAAGCCATTCAGATGGCCACCCTTAATACAGCACAATGCTGTCAACTTGATGATCGAGGAGCTGTAGCCCCTGGATTAAAAGCTGACTTGGTTATTTTCAGTGATTTGGACAAGCTTGTTGTTGAACAAACCTATATTGATGGGAAACTAGTTGCTGAAGAAGGAAAGTATATTTCTCCGATTACAAGAGCAGATATTTCTGCTGTTCAATCCAGTGTTCATATCGGTGATTTTACAAAAGAGAAGCTTCGTTTAAAACTAGAAAGCAATAAAGCAAGAGCGATTGAAGTAATTCAAACGGAAGCATTGACGAACGAAGCGATCGTTGATGTGGATCGCGATAAGTCAGGCGAATTTGTGTACAATCCAGAGAAGGAAATTTCAAAAATTGCCGTTATCGAGAGGCACAAAAACACGGGAAATGTATTCGTTGGTTTATTGAAGGATTATGGAATCAAAACAGGGGCCATTGGGATATCCATTGCCCATGATTCCCATAATTTGATTGTGACAGGAACGAACGATGAGGACATGGCATTGGCCGTTGAGAGTCTGAAAAAACAAGACGGTGGAGTCGTCTTAGTGAACAATGGTGAAGTTATTTGTAGCATGGCCTTGCCGGTAGGTGGGTTGATGAGTAATCTATCTGGAGAAGAAGTTGTTGAACAACAAATCAAGGTTAATAAAGTCGCCCGTGAAGTATTGGGAATTGCAGAGAATGTCGATCCAATCATGACCTTAGGTTTCATGTCCTTAGCTGTGATTCCAAAGTTGAAAATCACCGATTTAGGACTAGTTGATGTGACAAAGTTCGAATTTGTCCCAGTATCAGTTCACTAATAAAAAGAGAGGGACGGATCTAGTGTTTCACCGCGAAACAGTAGATCCGTCCTCGCTTTTTTCCGATACCTGTTACTCTCTTATCACACTCAAAGCAAAAATAATGAGTATCCGATTAAAAAAACTAACCATTTTCACACCCAATTTCTTTGCTACAGATTTTATATTGACTAAGATATTCTTTCATCTCTATTTCTCCAATCTATAGACTTTGAGAGCAATCAACTTTTAGCAGTTGAAAAAGATATTTTAATTATCTGTAAATAACTGTACTCTTATGTCATTATTGTGATGGGGTGCAGTTTTGTTTTATCTTTAAAAAGTAAAGCATACATTTCAAGCTGCAGAAAATCTATGAAAGAGGATTCGGTTATGTCTATAAATAATAGTTTAAAAGAGGTATATGTTTCTAAATGGGATAACTTAACTCAAAGATTGAAAGATGAGAGCGAATATGCCCCTACCCATCCATTGTTGATTTCCTTGCCAGATGAGGATGAATATTTAAAATCGGATTTGCGAGTCATGTTTGTCGGAAAAGAAACGAATGATTGGGAAGGAGCATTTGGAACACGTAATATCGACCAATTACTGAAAACGTATCGTGCTTTTTTAAACAAGCAAGGGAGTAGCAAGAGTCCTTTTTGGCAATATATTCGTAAATGGCAGCAAGCAATAGAGGAGGAATATCCTAACAAAAAAGTTTCGCTTGTTTGGAACAATATACTGAAAATCGGTAAAGCAAAGGAAATAGGGGAACCAAACGAACAGATTTTGCAGATAAATAAAGAATCTTTTGATGTCTTTCATGAAGAACTAAAAATTCTTAAACCCCATATAGTGGTGTTCTGGACAGGACATTCGTATGATAAGCATCTAAAAAGATATATTCCTAATATTGAGTTTAAATTACATAAATCCTTCAAAAAGAAGCAGTGGTTGAATTGTTCAAGCACCTATTTGCCAGCCCTATCTTTCCGCACCTATCATCCAGGATATTTAAATCGATTACAGGATCGTAGTCTATCTTTTCATTCTCACTCCCCATTGAATGAATTGTTAGTACAGATAGCAGAGTTAGAAAGTTCACTCTAAAACGTTCAAGCAGTCTAACGGTAACGACAATCAACCGTGAATATGGGGAATATGGGAGAAAGCCGCTGTGTATAATGCAAAAATATCATTGTACACAATGCATTTAAAACTCGTACTTTAACAAGAAGCACGAGTTTTTTTATATTCCATTGATTATTGCAATTACGATAACACTTGAAAGTAAGTTTCACTTTGCATCAATGGCAGCTGCAATAAGGTTAAGAAGATATGAAAATGGCTGAATGCACGAGAAAGGGCTGAAAAGAATCGTGGCGAGCATTTGCAGAAAATTTCATGACCGAGATTTTTTGTATTCGCTTACAAAAAAATATTGACTTCGCTTTCGGTTGATTTATAATGTTAATTGAATACTCTGAAAATACTGACCGCTCAGTATCTTTTAGAAGGATAATATGGAAAGTAGGGATTTACATGGAAAAAACTTGGTTCAAGCATGTTCCAGAAGGAAATCCAACAACGATTGACATCCCTGAAATCGCACTTCAAGATTTGTTCTATCAATCTGTGAAAACATACCCCGATCATGTTGCGGTTACATTCTACGATAAAACGATGACGTATCAAGGATTATATCAACTCATTCAAAATGCAGCTGCAGCACTTCATCATCTAGGTGTAGGAAAAGGTGATCGCGTTGCTTTGATGCTGCCGAACAGTCCGCAATACCCAATTAGCTACTATGCCACTCTTGTGTGTGGGGCGATAGTTGTGCAAATCAATCCGATGTATAAGGCGGAGGAACTGTTACATGTATTAAACGATTCAGAAGCCGAAACGATCATTGTATTCGAACCATTATTACCATTAGTTACCGCTATCAAAGACAAAACTTCCCTCATTAATATCATCCCAGTCTCATTTGAAAAAGAAACTAAATTTAACGAAATGCTCAAGACTCGTGGCTACCCAGTCCCTAAAGTTGAGATTGATGCAAAAAATGATGTTGCTGTCCTTCAATATACAGGTGGTACTACAGGTCGTTCGAAAGGTGCGATGCTTACCCATTACAATCTCGTAGCAAACACCCTTCAATCCTACTCGACCTCGGAAACATCGACGGAGCTTGGCAAAGAGCGATTTTTAACGATTTCTCCATTATTCCATGTATATGGAATGACTAGTTGTATGAACTTAACGTTTTACATAGGGGGGAACATGATCCTTCTTCCAAAGTTTGATGTGGAAGAAACCGTTTCTATTATTGAAAAGACAAAGCCTACTGTTTTTCCTGCTGTCCCAACGATGTATATTGCCTTATTGAACTATTATCAAGTGAAAAAATTCGATTTAAGCTTTCTTAAAACGTGTACGAGTGGTTCGGCGCCACTCCCAGTCAAAGTAATTGAAACATTTAACGAGTTAAGCGGTACATCTGTAGCAGAAGGATACGGGCTATCCGAAGCAGCTCCAGTGACACATCGAAACCCGGTAAGCGGGTTGCAAAAGCATGGGAGCATCGGGATACCGATTCCCAATACCGATTCAAAAATTGTCGATATCGCAACAGGTAAAGAGGAGTTGCCAATCGGTGAAGTTGGAGAATTAATTGTAAAAGGTCCCCAAGTGATGAAGGGATACTGGAAAATGCCAATGGAAACGGATGAAACGATTCGTGATGGTTGGCTTTATACGGGGGACCTTGCCAAAATGGACGAAGATGGATTCTTTTACATTGTTGGTCGTAAAAAAGAGCTAATTATTGCGAGCGGTTATAATGTGTACCCGATTGAAATAGAAGATGTACTATACAAGCACCCAAAAGTAATGGAGGCAGCAGTAGTTGGCATTCCAGACGAATATCGTGGCGAAACGATCAAAGCTTTTATCGTTTTAAAAGAAGGAGAGCAAGCAACTGAAGAGGAGATCATCGCCTACTGTCGTGAAAAATTAGCCGCGTATAAATGTCCGCGATTCGTTGAATTTATGGCTGAGTTCCCGAAAACCGCAGTCGGGAAAATTCTTAAGCGCACTTTAAAGGAACAATTAAGAGCTTAGCCTGACGCCATTCGTCCATCCTGTTATAAACGCTGTTTTCAAAACGTTTGTGGTTTGTTCGCAAATGCCCATATTTTTCTACGGCATTTACATCTCTAAAGCGAGTTCAGAGGCACTCTATGGCCCTTTTCGCCGGACTGTTATCGTTTTTTGAATCAGAATTGGATTGTTCTCCAATTTATGCTTTAAAAAGCCACAAGTTTTGCGAAAGGCGCCTTTATAAAAAATAAAACATACTGACTAGTTAGTATCAAAAGGAGAGAGAGACATGCATTTACGTTTAACAGAGGAACAAAAAATGGTCCAAGAAACGATTCGGAAATTTGTTGAAAAAGAGCTTATCCCACTAGAGCCAGAGGTTTTACGAAATGAAATTCAAGGCAAGCCGTCATTATCAAAAGAAAAATTAAAAGAGTTAGTAAACAAGGCGAAAGCTGCAGGCTTCTGGGGGATTAACACTCCAGAGGAGTATGGTGGAGCAAATTTGGGGCAAATGATGCAGGCGATCGTCATCATGGAAACATCAAAATCATTTGTTCCATTCCAATTTGGTGGATCTGCCGATAACATTCTGTACTACGCAAATGAGGAGCAAAAGCAGAAATATCTCATTCCGACGATTGAGGGAACGAAGAAATCATGCTTTGCCATGACAGAGCCTGCCGCAGGCTCGGATACACAAAGAATTCGAATGACCGCCGTAAAAGATGGAAATGAGTGGGTGTTAAATGGGGAGAAGACATTCATTACGGGTGGTAATGAAGCAGATTTTGTGATGGCGATAGCGATTACGGACAAAGAACTGCATCAATCTTCTAGAGGAAGAGAAGGAGTGACATGCTTTATCGTAGACCGGGAGATGGGGTGGAAATCTGAATACATTCATACGATGGGCGAATGGGGGGCCAGCAAGTTTAGTTTTCGATCAAGTCCGTGTTCCAGAAGAAAATATCTTAGGAGAATTGCATAAAGGATATAACCTCGGTTTAGAATGGATCGGTTTTGCAAGGTGGATTGTCGGTGCCCGCGCTGTGGGTGCCGCTGAAAGACTGCTACAAATGGCGATTGATTATGCGAAGGAGCGTGAAACGTTTGGTAAACCGATCGCCGAGAGACAGGCGATTCAATGGATGATTGCCGACTCAGCAGTTGAAATTGAAGCTGCCAAATGGCTTGTGTTAAATGCTGCATTTACCTTGGATCAAGGCGAAGATAATCGCCATTACGCATCGATTGCAAAGCTATATGGATCCAATATGGGCAACCGTGTTATCGACCGGGTTCTGCAAATTCATGGCGGTATGGGGTATACGAGGGAGTTGCCTATTGAACGCTGGTACAGAGAAGCAAGGCTATGGAGAATTTATGACGGTACAGATGAAATTCAACGTCTTATCATATCTCGTAATCTATTAAAAGGTCACATCAAAATTGGGCAAACATTTTAGAAGAGGAGGAGCGAAAATGCGAGGTAGATTTACAGGGAGAACAGCATTTATTACGGGTGGCAGTAGAGGGATTGGCAAAGGAATTGCCCTTGCATTTGCCGAGGAAGGTGCAGATGTTGCCATAATCGATATTAATGAAGAGGCATTAGCACAAATGAAGGATGAATTTGCTGCAAAAGGATACAAGTTGCGTGCAACAAAGGCAAATGTTACAAATGCAGATGAAGTAGAAGCAGCGATTGATGGTGCTGTTCAAGCGTTCGGTTCGCTCGATATTCTCGTGAATAATGCTGGAATTATTCGTGATAATCTCCTATTTAAAATGACAGATAATGATTGGGAACAAGTCATGGATGTCCATTTAAAAGGAGCATTTTTGGCAACAAGGGCAGCACAAAAATATATGATTGAACAAAAATACGGAAGAATCATCAATATATCCTCTACATCGGCTTTAGGAAATCGTGGGCAGGCAAATTATGCAACGGCTAAAGCAGGTCTACAGGGCTTCACGAAAACATTAGCGATCGAACTCGGGAAATTCGGGGTAACTTGCAATGCGGTTGCACCAGGCTTCATTGAAACGGAGATGACACAAGCCACTGCGGCAAGAATTGGTATTCCATTTGAGGAATTGGTTAAAGCAAGTGTTTCGCAGATTCCAGTTGGAAGAAGTGGAAAACCAGAGGACATTGCCAATGCCGTTACCTTTTTTGCAGATGAGAAGTCATCCTTTGTGAATGGGCAGGTCATTTATGTAGCAGGTGGTCCAAAGGCTTAAAAGGCTATCCGGTAAGCATTCGGACACTTGTTATGATATTGCGCTATTAAACGACATTCAGACCGAAGGATAAAAAAAGGTGGGATATCGATGTTTCATGATTTAATCGGAAGTAAATCAAACAAAGTAAAAAATTTCGTTGAACATGGTCGTGTGAAACAGTTCGCAGAAAGTATTGGTGATCTTCATCCTATTTATGTCGATGAGGAGTATGGAAGAAAATCGAAGTATGGCCGTAACATTGCTCCGCCAACTTATCCAAGGGTGTTCGACTTCGGCGTTCTTGAACAAGTAAAACTTCCAAGTAAAGGATTAATTCATGGAGAGCAACGTTATATTTTTAAGCGGCCATTATTTGTGGGAGAAGAAGTGTACTGCTATACCGAATTACAAAATTACTATGAAAAGACAGGCGGCAATGGCTTGATGGGATTTGTTGTGATTAAACGATACGGCGAAGACCCAGAAGGAAACTTGATTTTTACAGAAGAAATGACGGCCATTATTACGGAAGCTGTAAGGAAGGCGATGAAGGTATGAATAGCTTAACGCAAATAAAAGTTGGGGAATCATTGTCAGAAGTGACTTTGCCGCCTGTCTCTCGCTTGGATTTAATAAAATATGCTGGAGCATCACTTGATTTTAACCCGATCCATACAATTGATGAAGAAGCATCAAAAGCTGGGCTACCTGGTGTAATCGCTCATGGGATGTGGACAATGGGGAATTTAGCAAAATTATTCACACCCTATCATGAGATCGGGTTTATGAAAGACTACCAAATTCGCTTTTCAGGGATGGTGTTTTTAGGTGATGTCATCACATTAAAGGCTGTTTTATCAGAAGAGACAGAGAATGCTTTTATATTTAGTGTGCGTGCTGTGAATCAAAAAGAAAAGGATGTCATTAAAGGAAAAGTAGTGTTTGCAAAACATTGATTGAAAGGAAGTGATGGAATGCACTTCGAATATTCAGACAAAGTGAAACACTATCAAAAAAAGTTAACCAAGTTCATGGAGGATTACATTTATCCAAATGAACAAACATACGTAAACGAAATCAATAAAGAAAATCCTTTTTCAGAAACCCCTCCGATTATGGAAGAGTTGAAACAAAAAGCAAAAGAGGCAGGATTATGGAATCTGTTCCTGCCAGAGAGTGAATATGGGGCGGGACTGACGAATTTAGAGTATGCACCACTCTGTGAAATTATGGGGCGTTCAGGCATGGCACCAGAAGTGTTTAATTGCGCGGCACCTGACACAGGCAATATGGAAGTGCTTGTTCGTTACGGAACTGAAGAGCAAAAACAATTGTGGCTGGAACCACTTTTACACGGGGAAATTCGCTCATGCTTTTCGATGACAGAGCCAGATGTAGCTTCGTCGGACGCTACCAATATTCGTGCAAGCATCAAAAGAGACGGGGATGAGTACGTCATCAATGGAACGAAGTGGTGGTCTTCTGGTGCTGGAGATCCCCGTTGCAAAATAGCGATTGTGATGGGGAAAAATGATGAGCATGCAGAAAAGCATAAGCAGCAATCCATGATTCTCGTCCCTTTAGATACCCCAGGAGTAACGATTAAAAGGATGCTTCCCGTATTTGGCTATGATCATGCTCCACATGGGCATGGGGAAATTGTCTATGACAACGTGCGAGTGCCTGCTAGCAATATGTTACTTGGCGAAGGGAGGGGGTTTGAAATTGCTCAAGGACGCCTTGGTCCAGGGAGAATTCATCATTGTATGAGAACGATTGGGGCTGCTGAACGTGCATTACAAATCCTCTGTGAACGGGTTACAAATCGAGAAGCATTCGGAAAAAAGTTAGCTGAGCAAGGGGTGATTCAAGAATGGATTGCCGATGCTCGTATTGAAATTGAGCAAGCGAGGCTGTTGACGCTTAAAGCTGCTTATATGATGGATACCGTCGGAAACAAAGCAGCAAAAGCCGAGATTGCCATGATCAAGGTTGTCGCTCCGAATATGGCGTTGAAGATCATTGATCATGCCATTCAAGCTTTAGGAGCTGCAGGAGTGAGCGATGATTTTCCTCTAGCGTCAAGCTGGGCAAATATTCGAACACTACGTCTTGCTGATGGCCCTGATGAAGTGCATCGACGTGCGATTGCCAAATATGAGTTGCAAAAGTATCGCAAACAAGGGAGGGAAAAGGAGCATGCACGTTAAGGAGTTATTTAGTTTGCAAGGGAAAACAGCCATTGTCACAGGTGGTGGACGTGGCTTAGGGGAACAAATTGCCACAGCTTATGCTGAAGCTGGAGCCAATATCGTCCTTTGCTCTCGTAAACTGGAAAATTGTCTTGAAGTTAGTGAGAAATTAAAAGGGTTAGGGGTTGAAACACTCGCTTTAAAATGTGACATTACGAATAAAGAAGAGGTCGATCATGTCATAGAGGAAACGTTAAAAAAATTTGGACGGATTGATATTTTAGTCAATAACAGTGGTGCATCGTGGGGAGCACCAGCAGAGGAAATGCCATTAGAAGCCTTTTATAAAGTCATCAATGTGAATGTCGTTGGCACATTCCTAATGTCACAAGCTGCTGGTAAAGTTATGATTCAGCAAAACTATGGGAAAATCATTAATATCGCTTCAGTGGCAGGGCTAAAAGGCTCAAGACCTGAAGTGATGGATGCTATTGGCTATAACACAAGCAAAGGTGGAGTCATTTCCTTTACGAGAGATTTGGCCGTTAAATGGGGACCTAAAGGAATTTATGTTAATGCAATTGCTCCTGGTTTCTTTCCTACGAAAATGTCACGCGTCATTATTGAAAAAGGTGGAGACCAAATCTTTGAAGCAACTCCGTTACGAAAATTCGGGTCTGATCATGATTTGAAAGGGGTTGCCCTATTTTTAGCGTCAGCGGCGTCAGATTTTGTTACAGGAGAGACGATTGCCGTTGATGGTGGAACAAGTGCCATGTAGAAAGGAAGGGAAGAAATGAGTAGAGAAGCGGTCATTGTTTCTGCTGTACGAACAGCGATTGGACGTCAAGGTGGCAGCTTAGCCACTGTCCCAGCACATGTCTTTGGAGCGGAGGTTATTAAGGAAGCGTTGCATCGTGTCGATGTATCTGCAGACAGTGTCGATGACGTGATCATGGGAAATGTGTTAAGTGGTGGCGGAAACATCGCACGTTTATCCGCTTTACAAACAGGGCTTTCGATCAATATTCCTGGGCTCACGGTCGATCGTCAGTGCGGTTCAGGCATGAATGCCGTTGCACTTGCAGCACAAGCGATTAAGGCAGGGGCAGGAGACATTTATGTAGCTGGAGGAATTGAAAGCATGAGCCGTGCTCCTTATTTACTGGAACGAGCGGAAAAGCCATATAGTGCCTCTCCACCGAAGTTCAGGAAATCTCAACATTCACCAGAGGAAATTGGCGATCCCCCTATGGGAATAACAGCAGAAAATTTAGCAAAGCAATACAGGATCTCCCGAGAAGAACAAGATGAATACGCCTATTTAAGTCAAAAAAGAATGGCTGAAGCTGTAAAGGAAGATAGATTTAAAGAACAAATCGTCCCAATCACCATACCTGTACGAAAAGGGAAGCCGGTTCTATTCGCTCAGGATGAACACCCAAGACCTGAAACAACGTTAGAAGGGTTAGCAAAGTTGAAGCCTGCCTTCTTAGAGGGTGGTACAGTAACAGCAGGGAGCAGTTCGGGCTTAAATGATGGAGCAAGTGCATTAGTGGTCATGTCGAAAGAAAAGGCTGATGAACTTCAATTAAAGCCGCTAGCGTATGTAAGAGAATCTACTGTTGCCGGAGTGGATCCCAATATTATGGGGATTGGCCCAGTTCCCGCAACGAAAAAACTGCTTGAAAAAACGGGATTATCACTAGATGGTATCGACTTCGTTGAGTTAAATGAAGCATTTGCAGCACAAGTGATTGCCGTGAATCGAGAATTAAACATTCCCATTGAGAAATTAAACGTAAATGGTGGCGCCATTGCACATGGACATCCGCTAGGTGCGACTGGTGCAATTTTAGTGACGAAAGCCGTTTACGAGCTGATGAGAAGAAAGGGTCGCTTTGCCATCATTACAGCTTGTATTGGTGGAGGTCAAGGAATTGCTGTATTAATAGAGAAGGCTTAATGTTGTTTTTTCTTAAGTCGAAACGAGTTGTCCCGCTATCGTAAGCTCGAAAACTATTAAGTCGACAGTAAGAGAAATGCTATAATAAATTGAATCTTTGAAAAATAAAGATTCATACAACAACTAGTTTTTGGAGGAATATGATGAAGGAAAAAATAATGAAAGAGAGCATTGATTTGTTTGATAAGAAGGGATTCAGTGACACCTCTATTCAAGATATTGTCGACTTAATAGGAGTTACAAAGGGGACATTCTACTATTATTTTAAGAGTAAACAAGAGCTTCTTCGTGATATACATCTAAGCTACTTAGAAAGACTGTTAATGGAGCAAAAAGAAATCCTTCAGGATGAATCGAAAAATTATAAAGAAAAGCTGCTAGCGATCATTCACTTAACGGTTAGCAAAATTAAAGATGAAGGGAAGATGGCACGCATCGTCTTTCGTGAAATGCGCCATTTAAATGAAGATAATTTAAATCAGATCAAGATGAAGCGAAAGGAATTTAGGTTGAATTTTCAACAAATCCTTGAGGAAGGAGTGCAACAAGGAGAATTCAATGAAACGATTCGAACGGATATCCTTTCTTTCGCGATTCTAGGTATGGTAAACCGGTCCTATTATTGGTTTAATCCAGATGGTGAAATATCGGCAGAGGAGCTATCAGACCTTTATCTAAAACTAATACTCGAAGGGATCGATCAGAGAAGTTAACAGAGGAAAAGGTTGTGAGGTCATTGGGAAATCAGCATGAAATAGAAGTGTTTGTACGCTTCTGTGAAACAGATGCTGTTGGACATGTAAACAATACAAGTTATTTTCTTTACTTCGAAGAAGCAAGGACTAAGTTTTTTCAAGAGATTTTTAAAGAAAGAAATCAAAAGTTTAATATGATACTAGCTTCTATTAAATGCGATTATTTACACCAAGCATATGCAAGTGAATCATTAATTGTTAGGACAAAAGTAATCGATGTGGGGACGAAAAGCTTTAAGTTAAGCCATGAGCTTGTGAACAAATTAGCTCGAGTACCAATTGCTTATGCGGAATGTGTCTCTGTTTGTTTCGATTATGAAACACAGCAATCAGTTCCAATCCCAGAGGAATTGAAACAGCGGCTTCATGCTAATCAAATGAGTTTTGCCAACCAAACGGATCCCATCAGCAATCCATGTAGCGGCTGATGGGAGGAACAAGGGTTTATACACATTATTAGTTCAGAATATTCCGATAAAAAGGGTGTGGGGTATGGTACAAGAGACCATTCAAGTTAGAAAAGGAGAGGAGCTTGACTTAAATAAACTGGAACACTATTTAAGTCAACATATGGAAGGACTCCCAGAGGAACCTCTGCAAATACGGCAGTTTCAAGCAGGCCGCTCAAACTTGACCTATTTATTACAAAAGGGGAATTGGGAAGCGGTATTAAGAAGGCCGCCACTTGGCCCCGTTGCTCCTAAAGCACATGATATGCAAAGAGAGTACTTTATATTAAATGAACTGTACTCCTCCTACTCTCCGGCACCAAAGCCGTTATTATTTAGTAATGACACATTATTAGGTGCTCCATTTTTCATTATGGAAAGAAAGAAGGGGATTGTACTCGATCAGGATTTTCCTGAGCATATTGAGGTATCCGAAGCATTATGCACACGGATTTCTGATTTGATGGCAAAAAATCTTGCACGTTTACATGAGATTCCATATGAAAAAACAAAGCTTCCAACCATTACGAAGCCGGAAGGTTTTATGGAACGACAAGTTCATGGATGGATTGGTCGCTATGAACGGGTAAAAACAGAAGATATCCCTGAAGTTGAAGCATTGAAAAAATGGATGATAGCATCGATCCCAAAATCTTCAGCACCTGCAATCATTCATTATGATTTTAAATTAAATAACGCCATGTTCGATGAAACGTTTCAAAACCTTGTCGGAGTCTTTGATTGGGAAATGACGACAGTAGGCGATCCATTAGCTGATTTAGGTGTAGCCATGAGTTATTGGATTCAAGCTGATGATTCAGATATGCTCAAAAAAGGTTTAGGTGACACTCCGATTACAACTGTAAAAGGGTTTTATTCGCGAGATCAGTTCATACAAGCATACGCAAAATATAGCAATCGCGATATAACAGATTTCCATTTTTACTTAACCTTTGCTTATTTCAAACTAGCAGTAATTTGTCAGCAGATTTTTTACCGTTGGAGAAAAGGGCAAACAGAGGACGCTCGCTTTGCCAATATGAATGAATTTGTCACAAATCTTATTTTATATGCAAGCGAATCCTCTACAAAAAGTTTGAAATAAAGAGAAGGTGTGCGAGATGCGAAAGCTACATGTATTAATGAAAAAAGAAGAATTACAAGAAGAGAAATTAAAGGATAAAGTGGTCGTTGTTTTTGATATTTTATTGGCGACAACGACGATCGCAATGATATTGGAAAATGGAGCGGAGGAAGTTATACCTGTTAAAGATAGTGAAGAAGCTCATGAGGTTGCGAAGAATTTTGTTCATCAGAATTATTGTTTAGCAGGTGAATATTTAGGGAGAACGATTAATGGGTTTTTAGACCCTTATCCTCAAGCTTTAAAGAGACATGTTAAGGATAAATCGGTCATTCTTTCCACTACGAATGGAACCGTTGCGATGCGTCATGCTCAAGAAGCGAAAGAGATGTATGCTGCTTCTATGCTGAACAGTATGGCTATTGCAAAGCATATCTTCTCCACAAATTCTAGCGAGACGGTGTGGTTGGTTTGTTCAGGTTCACATGGGGCTTTTAATTTAGAGGATTTTTATGGAGCAGGGTATTTTATCGATTGCTTGTTCCAGTGCAGTAATCAATGGGCATTAACAGATTCAGCAATAGCAGCACATCTTTTTTATGAAGGAAATAAAGACAATGGTGAAAAAGTACTGTTGACGAGTAGAGTAGGAAGAAAAATACATTCGGCTGGGTATGGAGACGAATTGAAATTTGCCTCCCAAAAGAGCGTCTACCATCAAATTGTTAAGTTTACAAACGGGAAATGTACAGTTTTGAATAAAATGAATGAGGAGTTGAAAAAATGACGATCACTTCTACCGATCATGTGAAGGTTGAAAAGAATAATGGTGTTCTTACGTTAACACTAAACCGTCCAGATCGTTTAAATGCATTTAGTGCGGAGATGATTTCTACATTAAAAGCTGAAATTTCGTTAGCAAAAGATGACGAGCAAATCCGTGTCATCGTATTACGTGGAGAGGGTCGAGCGTTTAGCGCAGGTGGTGATGTAAAAGGGATGGGTGCTGGTTCACCAACACAAACATACGCGCATATTGGAAGATTAAATGAATTAATTATTCAAATGCAGGCATTGGAAAAGCCCATTATCTGCGCCGTGCATGGCTATGCAGCAGGTGCAGGATTCAATTTAGCATTGGCATCGGATTTAATTGTTGCAGAAGAAGATACAAAGTTCATATTAAGCTTTGCAAAAGTTGGATTAATTTCAGATGGTGGTGGTTTATACTTTCTTCCTCGTTTAATCGGTATCCATCGTGCCAAGGAGCTCTTGTTCACAGCAAAGCCCATTACTGCAGAAGAAGCGAAAAACCTTGGGATTGTAAACCAAATCTTCACAAAAGAGAGATTCCGAGAAGAGGTGACTGCTTACGCTACTGAATTAGCACAGGGTCCAACAGTTGCCTACGGGTTTATAAAGAAAATTGCCAATCAATCGTTAACCGCAACATTGGAAGATGTGTTAGAGCTAGAAAGAATTACTCAAGCTACGGTTGTGACGACAAATGACCATAAAGAAGGTGTTCGTGCATATAAGGAGAAGCGAGGACCACAGTTTTCCGGAAAGTAAAAGTGAATTGAGGCAGATACATCCAATCGGCCATCTTAAGAAGCGCTACTTTACATCGAGAGCTAATGATAAAGTCATTCAACGCTTGAGGAATCTAATCTCGGGAAATCAAGCCGTGCTTGTTCAAAGTAACTGAAAAGAAGAAAATGAAAACGCTTTTATTAGGAGGTAGCTGCTTAAAAGAATCGTAGAGTTTAAGGAGCCAATGTCGATGAATGGGAAGAATCTGGATAAAGCTTCAAGAAGAGGAGCCCGTTCAAGAAAATTTGTAAATAAGAAAGGAGTGCGATAATGGAATTATTGATTCAACAATTGTTTAATGGCTTAACGATTGGGAGCGTGTATGCCTTAGTGGCTTTAGGGTTAACACTTGTCTATGGCATATTGCATATCCCGAATTTTGCCCATGGTGCACTCTATATGGTTGGTGGTTATGTAACGCTTCTGATGATGACCAATTTTGGCGTTCATTATCTCCTTGCCATTCTTGTCTCAATGGCAGTAGTTGGGGTATTAAGTGTACTAATGGAACGATTTATCTTCTATCCGTTACGGCATTCACCACCTATTCAAGATAAGGTTGCAGCAATTGGCATCTTATTATTTCTTGAGGCGTTGGCTCAACTTTTATGGGGGGCGGACTATCGAACCATGCCAACACCGTATGGGCAGGTTGTGAATCTTTTTGGTTTGACGCTGACGATGCAGAGAATTATCATTGTCATCACCGCTATTGCTGTGATGATCGCTCTATATGCTTTCTTAAAGAAAACATTTATCGGTGCAACGATTATTGCTATGGCGCAAAATCGTGAAGGGGCAAATCTGGTTGGAATTAATACGAACAAGGTGGCAATGCTGACGTTTTTCATTGCCGGAGCGCTAGCTGCTATTGGTGCATCGTTAACCTCTCCTATTAATCTCGTATTCCCAGGTATGGGGCATCTCGTCATCTTAAAAGCGTTCGTCATCATTATCATTGGTGGCATGGGAAGTGTACCAGGTGCCATCCTTGGCGGATACATTCTAGGATTTACGGAGAGCTTAGGTGCGACGTATTTAGCAAACGATTACAAGGACATCATTGCATTTCTGTTACTTGTGTTGATCTTAACGATTAAACCAAATGGTATTTTTGCCAAAGGGGGCGTGTAGATGTCGTCCATCTTTACAAAAAAGAATACAGTCATCGCCTTGATTGTTTTAGCGTTTGTTATCCCATTCGTCCTGCAAAACCAATATTACTTGCATGTATTAACCCTTGCCTGTATTTGGTCAATTGCTGTGTATGGGTTGAATTTACTAGCAGGCTTTACGGGCTATCTTTCATTGGCACATGCAGGCTTTTTCGCGATTGGAGCCTATTCTTTAGGGTTATTGACCGTCAAGGCAGAATTAAGCTTTTGGTCGGCCTTTCTAATTTCTCCTATTATCACAATGATTATCGGTTCATTTATTGGACTTATTGCTCTTAGAACGAAAGAACATTTTTTCGCCATCTATACGTTATGTGTTGGCTATATTATTTATTTAGTCATCGATAAGTGGGATTCGTTAACTGGCGGCGTACGTGGTTTAATCGGTATTCCAGCTCCAGCCAATATCGGACCAATTTCATTTACTACACCACTATCACAGTATTATTTTGTCCTCGTGGTCACGCTTCTTTGTATCCTAATGGTCTATAGAATCGTTCATTCTTTAACTGGTCGTACATTCATTGCGATTCGCAACAGCGAGGAGCTTGCCTTATCACTTGGCATTTCTACAACGAAAAATAAGTTGTTGTCTTTTGTCCTCTCGACTTTTTTTGCAGGAATTGCAGGCGCTCTATACGGAAGCTTTATCCGCTTTATCGGACCAGAAATCTCTTATACAACGTTCATGTTTGACTTTTTAACATATTTAATTGTAGGAGGAATTGGTACATTATCTGGCCCAATTGTTGGCACCTTTTTAATCGTGTTATTATCGCAAAATCTTCAATTTTTACAGGATTATCGAATGCTTATTTTTGGCCCATTGCTCACCCTTCTCATTATTTTTTCACCACGTGGAATTGTTGGGTTTGTGATAACAAAATACCACCAACGCCAACGAAAAATATCTGCGGTTTTAAAAGATGCAAGAGCAAAGGAGGGCTAGACTTGATCTTACAAACGAAACAACTGACCAAGCGATTTGGTGGATTAGTTGCTGTTAAAAATGTTGACTTCAATATTGAGGAAAGGAAGGTCAATGCCATCATTGGTCCGAATGGTGCGGGGAAATCAACATTTTTCAACCTTATAACCGGTGTTCATCGCCCCTCAAGCGGACAAATTTTCTATAAGGGTGAGGATATTACTCATGTGCCAGCGAACAAAGTTGCTGAGTTAGGTTTGGCGAGGACTTTCCAAACGACGAATTTATTTGAAATGGCAACAGTATTTGATAATGTCGTGGTCGGTCATCGATTAAGGACGAAATCGAATTTATTCGATGCCATATTTAGGACAAAACGGTTAAAGGAGGAAGAGGAAAGGTGTAAACAAAAGGCATTGGAGGTATTGGAATTCACTGAGCTTTCACATATTGGCCATCAGCTTGTCGCCAATATTTCCCAAGAGGAAAAGAAACGTGTCGCATTTGCCTTAGCATTGGCTACTGAACCAGAGATTGTTTTCCTTGACGAGCCAACTGCTGGAGTGAACCCAGATGAGACAGAATCATTGGCCTATTTAATCAAAAAAATGGTCAACCAAGGTATTACCGTTTGTTTAATTGAACATAAGATGCGCATGATTATGGATTTAGCTGACCATATTATGGTACTAAACTATGGCGAAAAGATTGCGGAAGGAACACCAAGTGAAATCAATAAGAATGAGGAAGTCATCCGAGCCTACTTAGGGGGGAGCGGTGCGAGTGCTTAAATTAAAAGGTGTAACGGTCAACTATGGAAAGTATGCAGCTGTAAGACAAATTGATATTGAGGTCAGTGAAGGGGAAATTGTGGTTTTACTTGGTGCAAACGGGGCAGGCAAAACGACAACATTTAAAACCATTAGCGGATTGCTAAAACCTTCTAGTGGAACTGTAAACTTTGAGGGGACACCTATCAATGGTAAATCACCAGATCGCATCGTGCAAGCAGGGATTGTGCAATGTGCCGAGGATCGCAAACTATTTCCGCAAATGTCTGTACAGCAAAATTTAATGATGGGCGGATATATACATCGAAGCAAAAAAATGCAGTTTAAAGAAAGTTTAAAGGAAGTGTATGAGCTTTTTCCAATCCTTTACGATAAACGTGATGAACCAGCCCGTTTATTAAGTGGAGGACAACAACAAATGCTTGCGATTGGGAGGGCATTAATGGCTAAGCCTAAATTAATGCTTTTAGATGAGCCATCGATTGGTTTGGCACCTTTGGTCGTAGAGCAAATGTTTGCAAGCATACAGCATATAAACAAAGACGGGACAACAATCCTCCTCGCTGAACAAAATGCAAACGCTGCGTTATCCATTGCTGATAAAGGATATGTGTTTGAAAATGGCAGGATTGTGATCGAAGGTACTTCAGAAGAGCTCTTTTCTAATGATGAGGTTCGAAAAGCTTATATCGGTGCTTAATCATACCGATTTTCGCTATGATTGCGTTTTTTCCATATATGTCCAAAATCCAACATTTACACCTCCAATGAGGTTCAGTAGCACACATTATTTTTGCACGTCACTAGCCTATTGTTTGCAAGATAAATGGTGCTTTTTAATCCATACTACGGCTCAAAAGCAACAATCTTTGCGAAAAGAGCCCAATCATACAATGAAATGAGGAGAGGTTTATGAAAAAGGGGAAGACAATCGTTTCATTATTTATTTTGACAATCATGTTGTTTCTTGCTGCTTGTAGTAACGATACAACCGCACCAGCTCCTTCAGTTGAAAACGAAGGGAAAGAAACAAATGAAGATGCGGAGATTGTTTATATTGGCTATAGTGGACCTTTAAGTGGTCCTGCTGCCTATTACGGAGAAAATACATTAAGTGGTTTGCAATTAGCGGAAGAAGAAATTAATAAAGAGGGCTTTGAAGTAAATGGGAAAAAATATAATATTCAAATCGTATCATTAGATGATAAGTATATGCCAAATGAAGCGGCAGCAAATGCCAAGCGACTTGTACAAGAAAATAAAACACCAATCATTTACAATCCGCATAGTGGCGGTATTGCAGCGATGCAAGTGTTCAATGAACAGGACCAATTTATCGTCGCAGCTTATTCCAGTGAACCGGATATTACTCAAGTCGGAAACAGTTTGACGGTACGAATTCCACCAACGTACGATGGGTATATTGAGCCTTTCACAAAATATGCGCTGGAACGTTTTGGTCCGAAAATAGCTTCACTACCAACGGCAACACAATATGGAAAAGATTGGTCAGAAGCTTTATTGCCTTATTGGGAAAGTCAAGGTGGAGAAGTTGTTTATAATACTGCGATCGATTTCTCTAAAGAAACAGACTTTTTTACAATCTTAACCAATGCTTTAAAGGATGATCCGGATGTACTCTTTATTGGTGGAGCATCAGAGCCAACGGCAAAACTTGCGATTCAAGCTAGAGAGCTTGGCTTTGAAGGTGGCTTTATCGTGATGGATCAGGCGAAGCTGGATGAAATGAAAGCGATTTCAGGAACGTATGAAACCTTTGAAGGAGCTATTGGAACGATGCCGCTCATATTCTCAGACTATCCTGGAACAAAGCCGTTTATTGACAGCTATCAAGCAAAGTTCAACAAAGATCCAGGTTCAGAAGCTGGATTCCACTATTTATCTCTTTTTATCTTTGTGGAAGCAATGAAGGCAGCCGGTAGTGTAGAGGATGCAAAACTGATTCACGAGCATATGCAAGATGGTATCGATTCCTTACCAGAAGATAAGAAAGTCTATGTCGTTGAAGAGATTGATGAAAATGGAGGCTTTAATTTAGCAACACAATACGGTGCCATTGAAGATGGTGCGGTTGCTCCTGTTGAGTAAATACGAGGTGAAAGTCGGTCAAGATTTCCTGATCGACTTTCATTTCTATTAAAGGAAAAAGCGGTGAAAGAAAGAATATAGTTAAATAGAGGAGGGATTCAAATGAGTAATGTAAATCGTGTTTACTTATTAGCAAGACGTCCGAAAGGAATGCCTGTACAAGAGGATTTTTTATTAGAAACTAGAAAGCTACGATCGATTGAAGACGGTGAAATCCTTATCAAAACCAATTATTTATCAGTCGATCCATATATGAGAGGAAGAATGAACGGGGTAAAGACTTACGTCGATCCGTTTGAATTGAATGAACCATTGACAGGCGGAGTAATCGGTGAGGTTATTGACTCAAAAAATGAGCGCTTCTTGATTGGAGATATGATTGAAGGTAGTCTCGATTGGGCAGATTATTCGATATCAAGTGGGAAAGGGATACGTAAACTTGAAAACTATGGAGAAGTATCATTGACTACTGCTCTAGGCATCACTGGTATGCCTGGGTTAACTGCTTATTGTGGCTTGATGAATATAGGGAAACCGCAAGAAGGAGAAACCATTGTGATCTCCGGTGCCGCTGGAGCTGTAGGCTCTATAGTAGGTCAGATTGCAAAACTAAAGGGATTAAAAGTGGTAGGAATCGCAGGTTCAGAAGAAAAGTGTAGGTGGCTAAAAGAGGAATTAGGCTTTGATGCTGCTCTCAATTATAAAGAGGAATCATTCTATCAAAATTTAAAAGAAGCCTGTCCGAACGGAGTCGATATATATTTTGACAACGTCGGAGGAGAAGTATCCGACGCTGTGATGAGAAGGATTAATTATAAAGCTAGAATTCCGTTATGCGGTCAAATATCGATGTATAATGCAGAATCGCTGCCAATGGGTCCAAGAGTCGGGGGTCAGCTTGTCACAAAGAGTGCATTAATGCAGGGCTTTATTGTCAGCGACTATCGCAGTCAATTTAGAGAAGCAAGCGCACAGCTCATTTCGTGGGTAAAGGAAGGAAAATTAACGTATAA
Organism: Bacillus methanolicus; assembly: GCF_008764295.1. Taxonomy (GTDB): domain Bacteria; phylum Bacillota; class Bacilli; order Bacillales; family Cytobacillaceae; genus Robertmurraya; species Robertmurraya methanolica_A. The sequence goes on from NZ_VTQX01000017.1 coordinate 33,860, forward strand.
AGAGACAGTTATAGAAGGATTAGAAAATGCCCCCAATGCCTTCATCGGCTTATTTAAAGGGGTGAATATAGGAAAACAGTTGGTAAAGGTAATTTAATTAACGTTATTGTAGGTGTCCAAAAATTTAGATGAGTACTAGCCATATTGGTCCTTTAAGTGTGATTGAATATCCTAAGTCTGAGCATAAAGATAGAAGTTTTTAAGAAGGGTTTGTCGCAAGCAGGTTTCGTTTTTTGAAGAAATGGAAGGTATTCTAAGTAATAGTGACATGCATGCGGAAACGCACTGTTTGTTTTAGAATATATTTAGACTATAGATTTCAGTTGTCAATGAAAACATTATGTTAATGAGTGGAAGGGAAGTCGTTTATTATGAAGAACAGTTGAGGGATGGCAAGGCTACCTGCTTGTTGGAGTATAAGTCGTCCAGTTTCAATCGTTCATTTTTCTAAGTGTAAAACCGCTCATATTGAATTAGAGAGGATATGTTTGAAATGGAAGTTAAGAATTTAATTAGAGCTAAGACAAGGCAGGAATTGAGAGATTGGCTTGAGGCGAATTCAAATACTGAAAGATTTTGTTGGGTAATCGTAAGCATGAGTGAACAATCAGGAGTGATCCAGTATCTAGATGCAGTTGAGGAAGCGTTATGCTTTGGTTGGATTGATGGAATAAAGAAAAAAATATCAGATACTGAATTAGCTCAAAGGCTTTCCCCAAGAAAGAAAACAAGTAATTGGACAGAATTAAATAAAGAAAGAGTAAGGAGATTAGATAAATTAGGTCTAATGAAAGAGGAAGGGCTGAAAATTCTCCCTGATATGAGACCGGAATCTTTTACTATAGATAAGGATATTGAAGCGCTTCTGAAAGAAGACGAACAATTATACGAGAATTTTATTAACTTTCCGGAACTATATAGAAGAATTAGAATTGATACGATTCAAAGCTATAGAAACGAACCTAGTATTTTTAATAAAAGGTTAGAAAAGTTTATTGTAAATACAAGAGAAAATAAAATGTATGGCCAGTGGAATGATAATGGTCGCTTGCTCAATGATTAGAAAAGCGAATATGCGATATTCATTGTATCCTTTATTTTAACAAGCGATACTATAAAAATGGAGCTTTCTAATGTAACCAACAGAATCATCATAACATGATATTTCTTGTTTTTCTTTTGCTTCCTGTAATGGTACAGGATAATTGAAAATGGAAGTAACAAGTAAGAGCTTGATAAGTCCAAGCTCTTTTTTATGTTTCCACTTATTGATGAAGTTAAAAAATTCGCTCATTTTAATGCAGTAGGAGAGGGGTCTGACAAACCTGATCAGAGTGACTATAAAGCCATTTCTCTTGTCAGTAATGATGACAGATGTTCGACGAAACTTCTAAAAATAGAAAAGTAAGTAATGCTATAATTGTCTTTAACAAGAACATTCACAATATATTTTCAAAAGGACTCATGGTTAACGATTTACTCCATGTTATATTAATTTGTTAATGAACTTTGTGAGCAATCAGGATATGATAGATATTTTAGTAGATGCCGTTATTTTCTCCCGCTTTCTAAATTAATGAGCAGGGTTACTTTAAAACATGTTTAATGGCTAAAGTTTGCGATTATGGGTTTAAAAAAATATTCTTTGATATCCAAGCGTTCACATCTTCATGGCAGGGCAACACAGTTTGAACATAATTCCAAAGCTTCAGTCTGTTACTTTAAAGACACAGATAGTGTAACTTTAATTGGAGAGGTCAAATTTGTCGAGGATGCAGCATTGAAAGAAAGGTTATGGTCAGAATCAGATCGTCGGTTTTTTAGTAAGGGGATTGCTGATCCGGAATTTAGATGACTTAAATTTACGACATTAGAGGCATCTTTTGGATTCAAGGGCAAATTCAGAACTTGTTAATATAAAAAAGCTGAGTCACATTGATGGTAGATGAGGTGTGTTCCGTTAAAAGGATGCTTTAAAATGTGAGGTGAGGATATTGTGACAGACAAAAAAATTACAGTACAATTTACGCTGCTGACCTTTTGTATCGCCTATCTTGTGTCAGGTGCTTTGATTGCTCTTGGACCATTTGGATATTCGGTTCACAATTGGGTTTACACATTCCAGCAATTCTTGATGAATATTCCTTTTGCAATCTATATTTTGTCGCCTGCTATTGCTTCTTATGTCATTTTGAAGAAAAATAAACAAATAGCAGGTTTTAAGGAATGGTTGAAAACGGTTTTCTACGTCAAAAACAATATATTTGTCTATTTCTTTGTTTTTGCAGGGCTTGCACTGTACTTCTTGATCCATATTGCAGTTTCAGACCACACGGAAATGGTGCTTCCATTTTATACGTTTTTTCTTTCGCTGCCTGGTAATCTCATTATTGGCGGCTTAGAGGAAGCTGGCTGGATGTACATATTGCAGTCTAAACTCGCCAAAAAATACGGATTTGTTGTATCTTCTGTTTATACTGGGATTATTTGGACTGTATGGCATATCCCTCTTTTCTTCATTGCGGGGACGAATCACGGTGAAGGGCTCATTAACTTTTGGATGTTTGTAGTTCAACTCATGGCTTTTCGGTTTTTCCACGGAGCAATCTACAAAATTTCAGGAAAAGGCTTTGTCTTTATGTCCGTATTATTCCATACCATGTTCAATGCAGCATCCCCTATTTTTGGCACCATGACGATGACATGGCCGGGAACTATTGCTGCAAACGCTGCGATTGTTCTTGTTTCAATTTTGACCGTTGTGATATACGAAAAAAAGACAAAGCGAATAGTATAGCGATAATATACAAGTTTGAAAGCTTTCGCATGGTCGTAATACCGCTGGTTTACCCACCTTTTATAATGATTTGACAATGTCCAATACTGCCCTTAGCTGTATGCCAATTAAGTCAAGCATTATTTGTAATAAGAGTGTCAGCTTATTCAGGACGATAGATACTTAACAAAATTTTCGGAGAGTTACGATGACAATGGATTTATGTACAATTGGTTTTTCACAAAAAAATTTACGGACTTTCGTAGAGTTATTAGAACGTAATCATGTAGCTAAGTTAATAGATATCAGACTAAATAATACTTCACAGTTATCGGGTTATTCAAAAAAAGATGATTTACAATATATTATGGAATTAAGAAAGATTGAGTATGTTCATGAACTTCTTCTTGCACCAACGGATGATCTAGTAAAGGCGTTTAGAAAAAAGGAGATTTCTTCAGATACGTTTGAAAAAAGATATTTAGAATTGCTAATTGAACGCAATATAAAAGAAAAAATAGATGAGATAATAGGCAACAAGACAGTATGTTTACTTTGCAGTGAGCATAAGCCTCATCATTGCCATCGGAGAGTGCTTGCTGAATACATTAAAAAATATCGTAAAGATGTTAATATCATTCATTTGATGTAGATTAATGACCATTGCTAAATGAAGAAGAGTTAATGGTACAGCACAACCTTATTAGTAAATGTACGACTCTCGTGTTCCAAAGAATTTAAAGTCTCCTAAAGATTATTAAAAAACCTGAATTTGTTTACGGTAAAACTGAAAATGTAGGAGTGAAACTTCAACATGCAATATGATGCAAAGAATGCTGAAGAATATTTGGAAATGCTTGAAGACGATTGGAGAAAAGAGAAACTGCTCGCAATTCGACAAATGATATTTACATACGCATCTGAACTAGAAGAAGTTATCCGCTATAAAATGTTGAATTATGGTAAAGACGACAACTATATTTTTGCTTTAAATGCGCAAAAACATTATGTCAGTCTCTATGTGGGTACAATAGAAAAAATCGAAAATGCAGAAACCCTACTAGCGGGCTATAGTTATGGGAAAGGCTGTATTCGCATTAAAAAATCAATAATGATGGAAGATACGGGATTGGAACAATTTATTCACAAAACCGTTGATATGTGGCGTGCCGGTGAAGATACAGCTTGTTAGCCTAAAGGCTGGGGTTTTTTGAGTTCAGCAGTATAAAACAATACTGCCAGTGAGACGATAAGTGGTGTAATCATGCAATACCTGGAAAAAAAGATATAAGATTCAGAATTTAAGTAAGTGGGGGAACTTAAATGATTAATAAAATTGGGAAAATTACTATCTATGTAGAAGACCAAGAACAAGCAAAAGCGTTCTGGTTAGAAAAACTTGGCTTTGTATTAAAGCTAGAACAACCAATGGGATCTAATGCGACTTGGATTGAAGTAGGCCCTAATGAGGATGAGTTTACCACGTTAATTCTTTATTCTAAATCATTAATGGAGAATCAACAGCCATCTAAAGTTGCTCATCCATCTGTTCTCTTTAGTACTACTGATATTGAAGCGGCTTATGAGGATATGAAGCAAAAGGGCGTAAAGGTGGAGGAATTATTAAAAATGCCGTATGGAAGTATGTTCGTTTTTTATGATCAAGATGGAAACGAGTATATGTTAAGGGAAGATAAATAATCATAAGTATCAGTTCCCCTAATCTGCTGATGTATGATGGAATTGTGGAACTCACCTATTAGTAAATTTATCTTTCGCCCAACTCGTTGACCAATCGTCTTTGACATTCTTTGAGATTGTAGGGCTTTTTTGGAAATACACTTGATTTAGTGTTAATTAAATAGAAATAACAATTTTAATAAAATAGGTTAGTCTAATCAGATAAAAAGAATCAACCGGTTAGACTATGTATCTTCTTTTGCAAAATTTTTAATAATGAATTTTAGTTAAGACTCATTCGATTTTGAAATGAGTCTTTTTACATTAAAAACAGGTTTTTTTTTACAGTTGTTGAATATTTATATATAGTGTTTGAAAATGGAGGGAACCTTTAACTAATAATGGTAAAAGGGAAACTATTGATAGAATAGATTGATAAATACATATTGAAAAAAGAAAAATAATAACTAATATGTTCTTCAAAATTGAATAGGAGGATAAAATGAAACGCGAAATTAATATATGGATGCTTCTTATTGTAATTGTCGCTGGAGTAATAATAGGTGTAAATGCTAATAATCCATCAAAGATATCTTCAACTACTTCAGATACTTTAGAAAATAAAAACTATGAAAAGTTAAATAGTGATAACCAACATGTGCAACAAGAAGAGGCGATTAAAAAAGCACTTGATATGTACATGAGTGAAAACTTCTATCGATATCATAAAACAACTTGGTTTGATTCTGTTTCCGGTACAGATGCTGTTATAAATGAATATGGCAAAACTTTTATTATTCAATCTAAAGGAAAAGAATATGAGCAAGAGGCAGAAAAATTTTATAGTGCAGTACTTGGTTTTTTTAATGCAAAAACAACCGATCCTAAGTATCTGGTTGATAATGTCATTTTAATAGATCAGGATTTCAATATTTTAAGAGAAACAAAAACTATTCATTGATGATGTTTGATTGTTTATTTAAATACTGAGGCTAGAAAGACGAAAACAATGGTTTTTGACTATTTCTTAAGCAGTACCTTGAATTAAGTTTTTGGCTTTTGATATTTAAAAATGGATCAATGCAAAGAAAGAGTTGTAAAGGAGCTTTATGGAATCGGAATGGTAATTTTTTTTTATAAAGCCCTGTATTATAAATGGACAGTGTTTATAAAATTTTTTTAAATAAAATTAAAGAGGGCGATTTTATGAAATTAGTTCTTAGCAGAAAAGGATTTGACTCTGGGAGTGGAGGATGTTTGTCCCCATATGACCATGACTCAGGGCATTATATATGGTTTCCAATACCTGAGAAAGTAAATAGTTACTCAAATCAGATTCGATATACAGATATACTTGTAAAAAATGAATATCTTTGTAACCTAAAAGGTTCTAATTTAAGCGAAGTATATAAAAGCTTCAAGGGGAAAGACCAGGTAAAGTTACGAAAAAACGAGTATGCTTCTATTGATGATCCTAATTTATTTACTCATTTCGATCCGATGTTAGGAAAGCCTCCTTGGTTAGTGGAAAATAAGAATTTTATAATTGGTAAGGGGTTTGGACAATTTAATGCTGCGCCTCATCTGGAGAATCACAATGTAAAAGATGGATCCATTTTTCTATTCTTTGGTGGGTTTCAGTCAACATCCAATAAAATAGTATCTGGCCATTATATTTACGGGTGGTTAAAGATAAAGAAAAGAATAGAGACTTATATGGAATGTAAAGAAATCATCGAACCATACAACCTCGAACATCATCCTCACATCACAGAAGCCGCTTTTAAAAGAAACCAGAAGAATTATATTTTTTTACCCGATCAATGGTTATTTGAAGACTTAAATATTCCAGGCTGCGGTTATTTTATTACCTTAAATGATGATTTATTACTCTCATGCAGTAAGGAATCTAATAAAGCTACTTGGAAATTGCCAATCTTTTTTTATAAGAATCTTACACAGGTCCACCAAAAGACCTGGCAAATTGAACAGGAAAAATTTTGTACAGTGAAGACAGGTATTGGTCAGGAGTTTGTAACACATCTGTCCAAAAAGGGAGAGGAATGGGTGAGAGAGCTATTCTTGAAAAATCAAAATAATATTTACCGTCATAAAATTCATGCAGAAAGTGGGGAGAAAGAAATGGACTTTCAAGATTATTTAATGCAAAAACATATTCTTAAAAAAGGAGAGAGGCAGTTAAAATCTGTTTCTGTACAACAGTACTTCAATAGGCTAGAAAGCATGCGTCGACACGGCATATATAACGAAGAGGATCTGATTGATGATATCTTGGTTAGGAAGATTCAAGAACATTATAAGGATTGGAAAACATATTTGAAAACGGTGGAGCATTACATAAATTATAAAACTATTAATCAATGAAAAAATATATAGGAGGCAGGTTAATGGGAGATTACTTTGTGCGAACTGATGGTCCAGAGTCATGGAGAAAATGCCTTGCTAATCCTGATAAGCAGTGGAAAAGTGGATATTCGGCTTACGAATTGGCTTATTGCTGGGAAGGAGCCACGAAACTACCAGCTTGTGTTGAAAGAGTATTCAAACAAAGTGAGTTACCAATATTCAAAAATGTAGAAGTATTATTTGGATTTCCAGAGTACAAAGTGCCTTTACCTGGTGGGAGGGCAAGCTCTCAAAACGATCTTTTTATTCTTGCCAAGTCAAATGCTGAACTATTAACGATTATGGTCGAAGGAAAGGTTTCAGAGCCTTTTGGAGTAACTGTGGAAACTTGGCTGGGGAATCATCCTAGTAAAGGGAAGAGAAATAGACTAGATTCAATACTCGAAATATTAGGTTTGCAAGAAAAACAAGTGCTTAAAATAAGGTACCAATTATTACATAGAGCAGCATCTGCGATGATGGAGGCCGCTAATATGACTGCCAAGCATACACTAATGCTTGTTCATTCATTTAGTGAAACTGGAAAATGGTATTCAGACTATGCAGAGTTTGTTAAACTATTTCATCTATCTCCTACGAAAGATAGCATAGTGGGCCAAGTACAAATTCAAGGTATAAATCTTTATTTTGGTTGGGTTACTGGAAGAAAAATAAGTACTATTGATTGATTTGAAAAAACTACTTTATTTATGGCAGAGAAAAGATTAACGAAGCAAATCGTTTTGGTGAATTTGATTTTATCACTTGCAGCTACAGTTACGTTAGGTACTACAATGGGAATCAAAGGAGGCATTTCAAGAAATAATGGAGAATTGATACAGCAAATCGGAGAGCTATTATAACTGTTCAATTCTTCCGAGAAGTAAACGGTTATGAAAGTGACGATAAATCGAGGTGGAAAATAATGAGAAAAGAAGAGTTGGAGCCGCAATTCACATCATTATTTACAGAGATTAAAAATCAAGGATTTTTCAATGGTGTGGTACTTGTAGCTGTTGAAGGGAAAACAGTGTTATGTGAAGCGATAGGGAGAGCGGAATACAATGATGGGAACGGGCGCCATTTGACGAGGGGTTCCATGTTCGAACTGGCTTCTGTATCCAAACCAATTACGGCTTTAGGTATTGTCCGTTTGCAACAACAAGGGAAGTTGAATTGGGATGATCCCATTGCTAACTGGATTCCTGAACTGCCGTATCCAGGAATTACAGTACGACATTTACTCAGTCATACATCGGGTTTACCTGATTATATGGAGTTATTTGCAAACAAGTGGGATCCTATGCGTTATGCTTACAATGAGGATGTGCTGCGTATGCTGATTGAGCATCAGCCTGAGCCGTTGTTTGCTCCTAATGAGAGTTGGCTGTACAGCAACACGGGTTATATTTTGTTAGCCATCCTCATCGAGCGGATTAGTGGTCAGAGTTACGGCGACTTTTTGGACGAACAAATCTTTCAACCTCTCGGGATGAAGCGAACGCAGGTCTATAATCGCCGAGTCGATCCAAGGAATGTTCCAGATGATTACGCTTTTGGGTATGTTTATAGGATTGAACATGGGTATGTTTTGCCTGATGAAATTCCGGAACTGAATTATGTAAAATATTTAGATGGGTTACAAGGGGATGGGATGGTCAATAGTACCGCTGATGATTTATTGCGACTGGATAGGGGCCTGTATGCTGATGATTTCTTTAATTCGAGTGTGCGCCAGTTGATTTTTTCTCCAGTTACAATGAATAATGGTGAGACATTTGATTATGGAATGGGCTGGCTGCTTGAGGATGATGAGCGACTTGGGAAAAGCGTCTACCACAGTGGAGGTTGGCCAGGATACTCTACATTACTTAAACGTTACATTGACCGTGATCTCACATTAATTATGCTGCAAAATGGCGAGCGGGATCATGCTTACACACAGCAGTTGGTGAATAGCATCGAACAGATTTTAAGTGGGGAGGCTTACACGGTACCAAAGCCTTTAGAGAATAAGAAAATCATTCCACTAGATCTGAAGAAGGCTGGGACATTGCTTGGAAAATACAGATTTTCAAATGAACAGGGAGATATTTTTGATGTAGATGTATTTGTAGAGCAGGATAAGTTATATTTGAAGATGGGAAATGGAATGGTGCTAAAGTTGTTACCATTATCATCAACACGCTACTATGAGGAACAAACGGCGACAGAACTTGAGTTTCATAGCGATGAGGGTGACGAGGGGATGCGACTAATTTGGCATTCAAATGCTGAGCCGGAGATAGCGGAGCGGGTAGTTATGGATTAAGGTAAAAAAAGTTCTCTTATAGGCAGAAACTCTTAAATGAGAGGTTCTGTCTTTTTCTTAATTTATTAGATTCGGTGAGTCTATGAAAGAGAATTCTCCTACCATGGATGTAATAAGGGTAATAGGTGTACTTACCAATCCTTTCTGTTGTACAGGGATTGCAACAATGGATTCAATAGACTTAGAGAGAAGATTTCCACACACAAATTCTCTTTTAATTTTGCAGTCGTTGCACTGTGAGACTTTATAATGCTAGTATGATAGAGGAAGTGTTAGTAACGATAATAGCAGTTTAAAAGAGAATGAGGTGTTTATGTGGAGAAAAAGAAAGAAAAAAATGAACTATTCGAATGGATAAAAACAATAGGGATTGTGTTTGTTTCCGCATGGGGCATTCACTTTTTTCTATTTGAACCGATTGAAGTTAATGGTGCCTCAATGATGCCTACATTTGAAAATGGAGATAGAGTTGTGGTCGATAAAATAGGCCCCCAATTAACGGATTATGAGAGATTTGATGTCGTTGTATTTGAAGCAAAAAAAGATACTAATTATATTAAACGTATTATTGGTATCCCTGGGGACCGCATTGTTTATGAAAATGATGAGCTTTTTATTAATGGTGAGAAATATGAAGAACCTTATTTAGAAGAATATAAAGATAGATTAAAGGACAGCGGTACTTTTACTGAAGACTTTACATTAGAAGAGTATTTAGGTGAAGAAGTAGTGCCAGATGGATACTTTTTTGTCCTAGGAGATAATCGCCGGAATAGTACTGATAGTCGAGATCCAAGTGTAGGATTTGTATCAAAGGATAAAATATTGGGAACTGCAAAAGTCGTTTTCTTTCCCCTAGATAATTTAAAAATCATAAAATAATAAAGTGCTATGAGTGAGGCAATGTTGTTATTGTCTACTTTTGTTCGTATTTTGTGGATGTACATAATGAAATCGATTATAAAAAAATCGATGTTTTTTGACTGCATTTTTGCGAGTATTATGAGCCGTGTAAGTAAGGAATGTAACGACTCCTTACTCACACGGTGTTTTTAATTTGATATTGGAATCTTCCTGAATACAATTGATCCTTCAAGCGCCCGAAATTTCTTAGAAAATTTCTGTTTCCACTCTTCCTTATGTTGGAGATGGTAAGGAAGAGTAAAGTTAAAATTGATTCAATTTAACCCGATAGCGCATTAAATCCTGAATTTGAGGAATAGGTAAGGGTGGGTTCAAATGCATTATTATCTTAGGACTTATCGGTTATCTTGATTTCATTGCGTATGTGGAGAAGGACAGCGGATTTGTTGACAGCGAAACTAAATGAGGATATTATAGACAAGTAAAGTCTCTTTTTAAAAGGTGGTGGAACAATGAAATATTCTCGGGCTACAGATTATGCGTTACATACTATGCTTTTCCTCGCTCAGGCTACTCCGAGAGAAACGATTAGTGTTCATAAATTAGCGGAGCGACAAAATGTTTCTCCTACCTATCTTTCGAAAATATTAACGAAACTTGTTAAGGCAGGAATGATTGAGTCCTTGCCAGGGGTGAATGGTGGCTATAAATTGAAAAGCAATTGGGAGAACATTTCGTTTCTAGATGTGATTCATGCTATTGAAGGTTCTGCTTCTTTGTTTGATTGCAGTTTCGACCATGGTCCGCAATGCCCAATTCAAAGGGTAGTTGAGCAAGCAGAAAAGAAGATGGAGGATTACTTAAAAAGTATGACGATAGCAGCTCTTGCAAAAGAAGCTCAATGCTGATAAATTTTTTTACTATCATTAAGGACAAAAGGAGTCTTTAAACTCTTTGAATGGATTAGTTAGATTGTTTGAAATAAAAGGAAGAGGTGTGTAGCAATGTTAAAAGATATTTATAATGAATTCGCTTGGGAAAAAGCTTGGAGAGAGGATCGATCGACAAGTGTAAATACGATGAAAGAAGGGGGGATAGAGCCGACACGCGCTTTTGATTCAATTGCTCAAAGGTACAATGAGCAATCATTTAGCGAAGAGGGTAAAATGCGAACAGAGCGAATTATCGGTTGGCTGGAAGACCAAGGAGTAGATTTTAATGGAGCCTCTGTATTGGACATCGGCGCAGCGTCCGGCGGATTTTCCATTCCCTTTGCGGAAAGGGGAGCGCAAGTGACAGCCGTTGAACCTTGTCTCCCATTTGTGAAACTGTTAGAGGAAAACAGCAAAAAGTGGGCTAAGGATAATGTAGAGATAGTTGAGGGTGCTTTTGAAAATATTGATATAAAACAGCAGGGATGGGAAGGGGCCTTTGATGTAGTATTCGTGTCTATGTGTCCAGCGATAGTGGATTGGGAGAGCGTAGAGAAAGTATTGAGTTGCGCCAGGAAGTATTGTTATATTAGTCTGTCAGCAGGTCCAAAGGAGCATAGTCTTATCGATGAATTATTACCGCTTCTAAAAAGTCCTTACAACAAACCCAATAGTGCTGAGATGATGTATTTGATGCAGCTGCTTTTACTGAAAGGGTATGCATTTCATTCGCTTGTCACTCGAGAAATGAAAGTCACTGAGTTGTCTCGAGATGCCGCTATTCAAGAGGTTTTGAACTGGTTAAAAATTTATAAACTTCCTATAAATGAAGAAACACATCGTATCATTGAAGATTATTTGGATCAATATGATTCAAGTAACAAAATAACGATTCACCAGGGAGGACGATTCGGTAAGGTACTTATTAAATTGCAAGATCAAAGCATGAAATTCGCAAAAAAAGATTGAGAAGAAAAAACATGTTTTTTTTAGCGAGGAGTTTTTGAGTACATTATAAATCATCTTCTAAATCTAATCGTTATACATTTAATCGCATTTTGGGCCAAGACAAGAAATGAAATGCTTAGAAAACACCTGGCTATGCCGGGGGTTCCAGAGAGCTTAAAGCGTGGTAACAAAAAACCTCACTTCATGGTAGGATAAAGTTGGTTTCTCGACCACTTTATCTCACGCATGAAGGAGGTATGCCCTGATGAAGGACATGAATAGTTTAGCACACACAACATGGAATTGTAAGCATCACATAGTATTTGCACCAAAATACAGAAGGCAAATGATCTATGGAAAATACAGAAAGAGTAACAGAAATACAATAATATGAGTATGAATGGTTTCCTCAAAAATGGGATAATTAGAATGTGGTAAAATCCTAATTTGAGAAAAAATTTTAAGAACCGCTTTTAATTGTGGTTCTTTTTTTAATTGTTCTATAAGAGTTCATCATAAAGCTAGCAAACTAGACCAGCCCCAATTTATGCCGCTTTTCCATATTTAAGTGAGATGCAATTATATTAAAGAATTCGGGCTACGTGGACAAATTGCACAACATTTTAAAGGATTATTTGATGATTTGTCTAATGTTATGTAAGTGGTATCATTATACGATAAATTTAAAATATTCTGTATATTAAAAATTGAAAGTTCTTTTATTTGAGTTCAGTTGCTGGCAAAGGAGGTTGTGTAGTTTTAATAAGCACAGAAGGTTGTGGAGGAAAACTAATTAGTTTGATCTATTGAATTGAAGGGGGAGAAACGGGAATGAAGCATAGCCAGATTGATCAAAATGATCCAAGGTTTAAAATAGCTAACAAAGAAGCATTAATAGGGGTTGCTCTCGTTGTCATCAATTTTATATGGTGGTATGGCTTCGCATACGGGTTAGGTTCTGTTCCTCCTGAAGAATATACATATGTCTTCGGGTTGCCGGCATGGTTCTTTTACAGTTGTGTTGTGGGGACGCTGTTAATGATTGTCCTTGTAATCATTGTTGTAAAAGGGTTTTTGACGGAAGTAAGTTTTGAGGAAGAGGAGGAGAATAGATGAACTGGCAAGTAATGTTTCCATTAGTTATTTTTGTGATTTCAATATTTGTTGTCGGTTTTTGGTCCTCCCGTTATCTCAAGAATTCTACTAATTTTTTGCAGGAATATTTCCTTGGAAGCAGGGAGTTAGGTGGTTTTATTTTAGCGATGACGATGGTGGCTACATATGGTAGTGCGAGTAGTTTTATCGGTGGTCCGGGTACTGCGTATACTCAAGGATTGGGCTGGGTTTTGCTCGCTATGGCCCAAGTAGCGACAGGTTATTTTACGTTATTAATTCTTGGGAAAAAATTTGCCATATATGCTCGTAAATATAAGGCGATCACGCTTATTGATTTTTTAAGAAGTCGCTATAACAACAATAAATCTGTTTCAATTTTAGCTGCATTTAGCATTATTATCTTTATCTTTTCTGCAATGGCAGCCCAATGGGTTGGCGGGGCTAGATTAATTGAATCGATAACAGGTCTCTCGTATACCTCTGCTCTGTTTATTTTTGCAATCTGTGTCATTATCTATGTCATTATCGGTGGCTTTCGTGCTGTCGCTGTAACCGATACAATCCAAGGGATCGTAATGCTTGTAGGTACATTTATTATTTTAATTGGCACTATTATAGCGGGTGGTGGTATTTCGAATATTATGGCAGAACTTGTTTCGGAAAATCCAAATCTCGTAACTCCGTTCGGACATGATGGTGGTCTCACTCCAGCTTATGTATCTTCCTTCTGGATTTTAGTCGGTGTTGGGGTTGTTGCGTTGCCGCAGGTTACGGTTCGGGCAATGTCGTACAAAAGCTCAAAAGCTATGCATCGTGCACTTGTTACTGGAACGATTGTTGTTGGTTTTATCATGCTTGGGATGCATTTAATCGGGGTATTTGCAAGACCGATTCTTCCTGGCATCGAAGTTGGGGATACCGTTATGCCTATGATTACGATGGAAGTACTACCACCATGGCTTGCTGGCGTTGTACTTGCAGCACCACTAGCAGCGATCATGTCCACGGTGGACTCCCTTTTGTTATTAGTAAGCTCCGCAGTAGTAAAGGATGTGTATTTAAATTTCATCAAACCGGAAGCAACGAATAAACAAATAAAACAAGTTAGTTTCAGTGTGACCACGGTATTAGGAATCTTAGTGTTTGCGATCGCATTAAGTCCACCGGATTTATTAATTTGGTTGAACCTATTCGCATTTGGGGGCTTACAGTCTGCATTTATATGGCCGGTCATAATGGGGCTCTATTGGCAACGTGGAAATGAACATGGTGCACTTGCTTCAATGATTGTTGGTGCTTCCTCCTATATTATTATTCATAATTTTGCGCCGAATATGATGGGTGTTCATTCTGTTGTATTTCCAATATTATTTTCACTCATTGCATTTGTCCTTGTTAGTTTCTTGACTAAAAATTCCTCATTTAGCAGTACGAATAAATTACATGCTTAAAAATATAGAGGTGGAGAATTTAAAAGAGATGTGTGAAAAAAAGCATCATCTAATAGCGTGTATCCACCTTTCGAATTTTTTATAAAGAAAGGAGCATAACATGCCGTCAATTAAACAATCTTATGTAAATAGAAGTGTTAGAGATCGAGAGGAAGTGATTGAATTAACGAAAAAACTAGTGCAAATTTCGAGTGTGTATCGACCTGGTATTGAAGGAGGAAACGAAGAAAAAGTTGCAAATTTCGTTGCCCAATATTTAAGAGAATTAGGCATTGAAGTTCATGTTGAAGAGGTTGAGCCAGGACGACCAAATGTCATTGGAATCGTTGATTCGGGTAAGCCAGGTCCGACGTTGTTATTTGAAGGTCATACAGATGTAGTTACCGAGGGAGATCGGAAGGCATGGTCATATGATCCGTTTGGAGCAGTTATAGAGAACGGGCGCATGTATGGCAGGGGAACGAATGATACGAAAGGAAATCTGGCATGTATGATCACAGCAACTCATTCCCTTTTAAGAGATCAAGAGGAATGGTCAGGGAAAATCATTCTTTGTATTCCATGTGATGAAGAGGGAATGATGATTGGCATCAAGCATTTTATTAGGCGAGGTTGGGCGGAAAATGTAGATGGAGCGATCATTTGTGAACCGGAAGAAAATCAAGTATGCGTGACTCAGAAAGGTGCGATGCGCATCATTATCCGTGTCTTTGGAAAAATGGCTCATGGTGCTATCCCACTCAGTGGAATTAATCCGAATACGCGAATGGCTAAGATCATTTGTGCATTGGATGAGTTTGAACAACGTGAAAAAGAGAGATTAGGCTGTCATCCGCAACTTGGCTGGCCGAGCATTACCCCTACTATTCTCCAAGCACCAGTTAGAGGAGAAGCGCAAATCAATGTAGTTCCTGATCAGTGTATGACAACACTTGATGTCAGAACTGTTCCAGGGCAGGAACATGAAACCATCAAGAAAGAAATTCAAAGTATATTGGACCGGATTGCCAAGAGAGACGAGGACTTTAAGGCAGAGTTCGAGGTCATTGAGGATCGCCCTTGGACGGAAACGAGTAAGGACGAACCTGTAGTTCAGGCTGTTGCAAAAGCTTATGAAACCGTAACAGGGAAAAAGCCAATTTACAATGGAGTCCCTGGTGCAACAGATGGAACTTTCCTGCATTTGGCCGGAGTCCCAATTGTGACAACCGGTGCTGGAGATCGGGAAGTTCCACATCAAATTGATGAAAATGTGGATATAGATGAACTGGTAGAAACCACTGAAATCTATCGGACAGCCGCATTGCTGTTTTTAAATCGAGAAGTAAGCAAGTGAGGAGAATATGGATATGAAGGATTACAAAATTGCGGTTATTCCAGGAGACGGAATTGGACCCGAGGTGATGGAGGAAGCTTTGAAAGTGCTGGAAGTGCTAGAAAAGCAAGATTCCACATTTACATGTCACACTGATATTTATCAATGGAATTCCGATTATTATTTACAGCATGGCAGGATGATGCCGAAGGATGGCATTGAAACGTTGAAAAACTATGATGCCATACTGTTTGGTGCCATTGGTGATGAACGTGTTCCCGATGAAATTACCATTTGGGATTTAATTATGCCGATTCGTAAACAATTCCAGCAATATATTAATCTTCGTCCAGTAAAAAAACTAGCTGGTATCCAAACAAGATACGATGATGTGAATATAGATTTTGTCATTGTTCGCGAAAATGCTGAAGGGGAATATTCGAACAGCGGTGGAAGCCTTTATCAAAGAATGGACCAAGAAATGGCGATTCAAAACACGGTTATAACTCGGAAAGGGACAAAATTAGCTGCTCAGTTTGCCTTTGAATATGCTGTTAAACAAGGAAAGAAAAAGGTAACAAGTGGAACGAAATCAAACGCTGTTATTCACACAATGAAATTATGGGATGAAGCAGTCCAAGAGGTAGCACGGGAGTTTCCTGCAATTAAACTTGAAGAAAATTATATTGACGCTCTTGCCGCATACTTTATTCAGCGTCCTCATACATTTGAAGTCGTGGTCGCCTCCAACTTATTTGGAGATATTTTATCTGATTTAGGAGCGGCACTCGTTGGTGGGTTAGGGATATCACCATCTGCAAATTTAAATCCAAACGGGGATTTCCCATCAATGTTTGAACCAGTACATGGTTCGGCTCCTGATATTGCTGGTACAGGTAAAGCGAATCCAATCGCTCAAATTTGGTCGACAGCAATGATGTTGGAACATCTAGGGCGTAAGGATCTTTCAGACACGATTATGAATGCTATCGAACAAGTGATAAGGAATGGAGAAGTATTGACTCCAGATTTAGGAGGAACAGCTACAACTGCTGAGATGGGTCAAGCGATTATAGAGAGGATTTCAGCAAATAAACATAGGCGTTCTAAGGAAAGGAGTCTGTGAAGTGGAATGAATATGAAACTTCCATGATCTTTGAACAATAGAATGAAAGGGTGATAGATAATGAGACTTGCTGGAAAAACATTTATGATTACCGGTGCAGCAGGAGGAATGGGGAAGGTAACGGTTGCACGTTTTTTAGAAGAAGGAGCTAATATAGTGGCTTGTGACCTTTCATTTTCTGAGCCTTTTAAGCAGAACAAACAACTTTTGACTGTAGAAGGGGATCTGACGAATGAGAAAGATGTAGACCATATTACAGCTCAAACCATTGCTACATTTGGCAAATTGGACGGTCTCGTACATATGGCAGGGATTGCTCAAAAATCAACACCAGTTGAGGAAGTAACAATTGATGAGTGGAATCGCATAATGGCTATTAACACGACGGCGGTTTTTTTGATTAATCGTGCAGTGGTTCGAGCATTTGCCGAACGTGAAGGAGTTATCGTAAATGTAGCATCGATCTCAGCAGTCCGGCCCCGACCTGGTTTAAGTTCTTACATAGCATCTAAAGGAGCAACTGTTGCATTTTCTCAAGCATTAGCGATTGAATTGGCACCGAAAAATGTGAGAGTAAATGTTATCCATCCAGGACCAAGTGATACGCAAATGCTTGGACAGTTTGCTGCTGTGGGAGCAGATATAGAAAGAATGAAAGATGATGTATTTAAGCAAAGTGTTCCTTTAGGCAAGCTGATCGAACCTGTTGATATTGCTAATGCAGCAGTATATTTATGCTCCGATGAAGCGAGGATGGTCACAGGAACCGTCTTGCATGTAGATGGTGGAAGGGGTCTTTAAACTTGCATGAAACAAAGCCTGATTGGACAAAGTGTTTTTGGAAGGGAGCATGTAGACGTGAAAATGTTAAAAATGTACGTAAATGGGGAGTGGGTAGACAGCATCTCTGGAAAGACGATCACGGTTATAAACCCTTCAACTGGTGATGAAATCGCTAAAGTACCAATGGGGAACAAAGAGGATATTGATCATGCGGTTCGTTCGGCTCGGATGGCTTTTGAATCAGAAGGATGGCTGCAAAACTTTCGTCCACATGAAAGAGGATACGTATTGTTAGAGGTGGCAGCTAAAATACGTGAAATTAAAGATGAATTGGCGCAGTTGGAAGCGATTGATGTGGGAAAACCCCTTTCTCAAGCATATGCGGATGTAGAGGCCGCTGCAAGGTATTTTGAATACTATTCGGGAATGGCAGACAAAATTTTAGGAGAAACGATCCCGATTGAATATGGGATCATCGATTATACAGTTCGGGAGCCAATAGGCGTGACGGCACATATCATCCCGTGGAATTATCCAATCCAGATTATTTCAAGAAGTGTTGCAGCAGCAATCGCAACGGGCAATGCTTGTGTTGTAAAGCCAGCAGAGGATACACCATTAACGGCCCTAAAGCTAGCAGAAATTTTCTCAGAAACGAAGCTGCCGAAAGGGATCTTGAACATTATTACAGGCTATGGATATGAGGCAGGAGCAGCATTGTGTAAACACCATGACATCAATCATATTACTTTTACAGGTTCTGTAGCAACAGGGATGACTGTGATGAAAGCTGCAGCAGAAAACATCGTTCCGGTAACGCTTGAACTTGGCGGAAAATCGCCCAATATCGTTTTTAGCGACTGTGACGAAGAAGCCGCGATTGAATGGGTAGTTAAGTCCATTATTCAAAATGCAGGCCAAACTTGTTCGGCTGGCTCAAGACTTTTGGTAGAAGCGTCAGTTAAAGATCAGTTTGTAGCTAAAGTGGCTCGTCGAATGAAAGAGCTAAAAGTCGGTCCAGGTGTGGCCGATCCAGATATCGGTCCAATCTTATCACAAAAGCAATTTGAGAGAATTGAATCTTTTATTGAAACTGCAAAAGCCGAAGGAATTACGATATTAACAGGGGGAACAGCAGTGGAGATAGAAGGTTGTGAAGGCGGATGGTACTTCGCTCCAACGGTATTGGATCAGATCGATCCAGACTGTAAATTGGCTCAGGAAGAGATTTTCGGACCTGTATTATCTGTTTTTAGTTTTGAAACAGAGGAAGAAGCGCTTGAGCTTGCCAATAATACGGAATACGGATTGGTGACGGGGATCTGGACAAATGATGTGAAGCGAGCCCATAGACTAGCCAATAAAGTCCGCAGTGGCCAAGTCTTTATCAATAATTATGGTGCAGGCGGTGGCATCCAAATGCCATTTGGTGGATACAAAAAGAGTGGCTTTGGCAGAGAAAAAGGGCTTGAAGCATTAAGAAATTATACACAATTGAAAAATGTTGCTTTAAGGTATGACAAATAAACAGATGTTCTGTCTTAGATTCTGGCAGTATACCATTTATAAACGTGTTTTAGACGTGAGAAATGATTGAACGCATGCCTGTGGATAAATGGCATGCGTTTAGAGTCAGATTTGGTAGATTAAGTCGCTTTACTATGTTGGAAGTAATGCGCTTTTATGGCAACTTCAATCGCTGAGCGACTTGCTGGCTCCAATAGGTCGTTGCCAAGTAATTGCTGAATTTTTTCTAACCGATGGTAAAGGGTTTGTCTAACAATGAATAATTGTTCGGCCGCTTCTTTTTTTGAACCGAGGCAATCTAAATAAGTTGAAAGAGTGCGGAGTAAATCACTGTCATTCTCTTTATCGTAATTAATTAAAGGACCAATATGTTGGTCTATAAAAGCTGTTAATTCGTCTTTATCCTTTAGCTGAAAGAAAAGATGATGAATGCCGATATCTTCATAAAATGGAGAAGAAATGAGGTTGGCCTCTTGCAACCTTATACTTTTCTTTGCGTCTGAAAAAGAGTTTTTAAGTAAGGAAATGTCTGTATCCAATCGGCTAATGCCAAAAGTGTTTCTCTGTTGTTGTTTTCCAGATAGTAGGGAAATGATTTTTTTACTTAGATGCCGTAATTTGTTTTTGTTTTCAGCAATGGTTTCTTTTGTTTGCGAAAAACAAATTATTACAATTTGATTTTTTCTAACAGAAATAATAGGCACGAAATTTTGTTGAGAGAACAACGTTCTAATCGAAAGAGATAATTGTAGTTTTAATTCTTCCCACTCATTTGTCGATGTAACCAACTTCTCGAAATCGGTTTGGATAACAATCGTTCTAAATTGATAATCATTTTTAAAATGATTGGGAAATGGAAAAAGAGTCATTAATTCTTCAATTGGATATTTTTTTCCTTGAATGCAGTTTTGAACCACTTCATCTTCTTGATTAAGTTTTCTTTCCTCTATCGTTCGATTTCGTAATAAAATTTGTGCGATTGCAGAAGCGCAACGATCTAGAACAGATAGGGTGAACTCATTATCATCTTTAGAAGCAACTTCAAGGCATAAATGACCCCATACTTGTCCTAAACCAATACAAGGGTAAATAAGAATATCTTGGTTTTCAATGGTTTTTATCTCAGGCTCTTTCACTTGTTGTAATCTATAATAGTTTGATTGTAAGAGATTGTTGAAATGTTTGGTTTCCGGCGGATAGTGAAAGCTTTGTTCATCTTTAGACATAAAGATGACCTTTTTGTGAAGGTAGTTTGATAATCTTTGCAAAATTTTCAGTGTTCCATTATGAGTGAGTGATAAATTTGTAAATTCTTTTGCGATTTCATTCAGTTGATTTAACATCTGGTAGTGTTGATTGATGATTAATGTATGTAAATCTAGTGTAATGTCGACAAACTTAACGACTTTCTCAAAAATGATAATTGGGAAATTATCTTGATCCGCTAACTGTTTAATTTCGGGAGAAAGGGTATGAAAGTAAGAGCCTTTTTCTATACAAAGACAGCTCACATTCTTTTTCATGAGTAGCTCGTATGTTTTATGATTGCTTGAGGAATCAAGTTCTAGTCCTAAACCGGTAGTAAGTATTAATTCTCCTCCATTTAATAAAGACTCAAAGTCTTTCGTTTCAAGTATATGGGCCCATTTGATTTGTTTATCCAAACCACCTTCCCCAGCAAGTAGCTTCGCATATCGGAATGTTTCTCTGTTTAGTACATCCCGAACAGTAAGACTAAAATTGTTTTTCAACAGTAATCCCTCCCGTTTGTCTAAGGAAAATGGATAAGATTTAACAATGTGTAAAGTGAAAAAAGTGCAAATAGTCTGTAAATTTATTATTAAATAGACATTCCTTTGTGTCAATGGAAAGTAGACCGTGTCGTGATAAGAGTCAGTTCATAGAACGGGCGCTACTTAAACACATTACAAAGTGTAAAATCATTCGATTGGAGCTGAAAATGAGATGAGTGATATTGTGAAAGAGAATAGCAAGTCACTGGAAGAGAAAGACAAGAAGAACATTTGGCATCATATTACTCCGTATACAGAAAATCATTCACCGCTAATTGCATATGAAGGGCAAGGGTCTTGGATTACCGATCATCATGGCCATAAATATTTAGACGGTATGTCAGGATTATGGTGTGTAAATGTAGGTTATGGAAGGGAAGAATTAGCAATTGCAGCATATGAACAATTAAAAAAAATGGCGTATTTTCCGATGACACAAAGTCATGTACCTGCCATTGAACTAGCTGAAAAATTGAATAAATATTTAGATGATGACTATGTATTCTTCTATGGTAATAGTGGTTCGGATGCAAATGAAGTTGCATTTAAACTAGTGCGTCAATATCATGCTGAAAAAGGAACTCCTTCAAAATATAAGTTTATTTCACGGTATCGAGCCTATCATGGTAGTTCAATGGGGGCACTGTCCGCAACTGGTCAAGCGTTGAGAAAATATAAATACGAACCATTATCATCCGGTTTCCTTCACGTTGCTCCTCCCGATAATTTTAGAAGGCCTAAAGAGCTATCTGTAGAAGAATATAATTTGAAATGTGCGGAAGA
This sequence comes from Bacillus methanolicus, assembly GCF_008764295.1. Classification (GTDB taxonomy): domain Bacteria; phylum Bacillota; class Bacilli; order Bacillales; family Cytobacillaceae; genus Robertmurraya; species Robertmurraya methanolica_A. The sequence continues at coordinate 55,671 of NZ_VTQX01000017.1, forward strand.
ACTCGAACAGAAAATCATATGGGAGCAAAAAGAGACCATCGCCGGGCTCATTATGGAGCCAATTATAACAGGAGGGGGGATGTTAATCCCACATAAGTGCTATGTTGAGAAAGTATATGAAATTTGCCAAAAGCACGATGTATTACTGATCATGGATGAGGTCATTTGTGGGTTTGGAAGAACAGGTAAAATGTTTGGGTTTATGCATTATGGTATAAAGCCGGATATTATTACGATGGCTAAAGGGATTACAAGTGCATATCTTCCATTGTCAGTCACAGCCGTAAGAAAGGAAATATATGAAGCTTTTAAGTCCAGTAATGAAACCAGCCATTTTAGACATATTAATACATTTGGAGGAAACCCAGCTGCCTGTGCGTTAGCAATAAAGAATATTGAAATTATGGAAAAAGAAAACTTAGTGGCAAGATCGGCAGTGCTTGGAGATAAATTATATAAAGGATTACAAGAGTTAGAGAACCATCCACATGTTGGAGACATTCGCCATAAAGGATTTTTAATGGGAATCGAAATAGTCGAGCATAAAGAAACGAAGGAGCCAGCAAACCCTACAAGGGTAAGTAAAATCATAAAAGAGTGCAGGGATTTAGGATTAATTATCGGAAAGAATGGAGATACCGTTGCAGGCTTTAACAATATTTTAACGATTTGTCCGCCATTATCCAGTACAGATGAGGATCTAAATTTCATCGTCAATGTGTTAAAAAAGGTATTTCAAGCAAACTCGTAATACTCAAGGAAAAGTAAAGAGGTGAAAGTAAATGACGGGTAAATTAAAGAATTTTATTAATGGGGAATGGAAAGAAAGCTGTGCTACACAATATCTTTCTGTCCCTAACCCTGCAACAGGAGAAGAAATAGCACAAGTACCTATATCTACTAAAGAAGATGTCCATCATGCTGTATCAGCTGCAAAGGAAGCTTTTAAAATTTGGAGCAAGACACCAGTTCCGAAACGAGCAAGAATCCTCTTTAAGTATCATCAATTATTAATGGATAACTGGAGTAATCTTGCAAAACTAATCACTATAGAAAATGGGAAAACCTATAAAGATGCATATGGAGAAGTACAAAGAGGTATCGAATGTGTTGAATTTGCCGCAGGAGCACCGAGCCTGATGATGGGGAAGCAGTTACCTGATATTGCAACGAACATGGAATCTGGAATGTATCGCTATCCAGTTGGAGTGGTAGGAGGAATTACTCCTTTTAATTTTCCAATGATGGTACCATGTTGGATGTTCCCATTAGCGATTGCTTTAGGAAATACATTCGTATTAAAGCCTAGTGAACGTACACCACTATTAGCTAATCGATTAGCGGAATTATTTAAGGAGGCAGGTTTACCAGATGGTGTCCTCAATATTGTACATGGTGCCCATGATGTGGTAAATAGTCTATTACAACATGAAGATGTCCCGGCTATTTCATTTGTAGGGTCACAACCAGTAGCGGAATATGTATATAAAGAAGCAAGTGCGAACGGAAAGAGAGTTCAAGCATTAGCAGGAGCAAAAAATCATTCAATCGTGTTACCTGATGCAGATTTAGATGCAGCTGTGAAGGAGATTATAGGCGCCGCTTATGGATCAGCAGGAGAAAGATGTATGGCTTGTTCAGTCGTTGTAGCGGTAGGTGAAGTGGTGGAGCCACTCGTGAAAAAATTAAAGGATTGTGCAGATGAAATTAGAATAGGTGATGGTTTAGAGGAGGATGTATTTTTAGGACCAGTGATTCGTCCTGAGCATAAAAATCGAACAGAAAATTATATACGATTAGGTGTTTCTGAAGGGGCACAATTAGTCCGCGATGGAAGTAAAGATGAAGCGTACCATCATGATGGCTATTTTATAGGACCAACGATCTTTGATCATGTAACGACTGATATGACTATTTGGAAGGAAGAAATATTTGCACCAGTCCTATCAATTGTTAGAGTGGAAAGTCTAGAGGCAGCCATTGCCTTAACAAACAAATCTGATTTCGGCAATGGGGCATGTATTTTTACGCAAAGTGGTCATAATGTTCGGTATTTTAGGGAGAATATTGAGGTGGGAATGCTCGGAGTAAATATTGGAGTACCTGCACCGATGGCATTCTTCCCATTCTCTGGCTGGAAAAACTCTTTCTATGGAGACCTACATGCTAACGGATCGGATGGGGTAGAATTTTACACAAGAAGAAAAATGGTAACGGCAAGATGGTAATTGCGAGGTGTAGTAGGTTTATATTTAACTAACTTTAGAAATGATTAGGCGATGATGAAAATAATGGCTAATCTTGAAGCGGGTAAAGGGGAGATTCGTAATCTCCTTTTTTTAGTTTGTCATAGTTTCGATTCTACTGATCCATGGAGAACAAGCTGGGGCAGAATAGGATATCGTTTGTCCTCATAGAACGGTTCAAGAGAATAGGGGAAGCTGGTAATGAACGTAGTTTGAGTTCATGAGGACAGAGAAAGCTAAAAAAGAGCGAAGCGTGTCCGCATGAAGGGTTCATTTAATAATTGTATGGCTTTATGTATTCTAGCACTTAAATAAAAGTTAAGAGAGTTCAAGAAAGAGACCTCTTGAATGTGAGTGGGATAGCGTAGTTTCGTAAAGGAAATATTGGTATATTAAGGAGCAACCTTTCAAGGGGGATATGCTCCGTACTGGCGAGGGTTCCCCGCGTGCAACAAATATTGGAAATACTGATTAACTTCACTTGGGGTTTTTATAGAAAGAAAACCATACGCTAGGTGTATTGTTCCGGGGAGTTTTCAGCAGTGTATTAAAAAAGCCCCTTCTAAGTTGCAAAATAAATTTTGGTTGGTTAAACCAAATTTATCTAGCTACGGGTACCTTTATGTCGTCTGATGTTAACAGTTTAGCACATACAAAATGGAATTGTTAGTATCACATTGTCCTTGCACCAAAATACAGAAGACAAATGATATATGGAAAGTTTAAAAAAGATAACGGACAATGGATGGATCCTCACATTTCTATCTCTGTTGTTTTATAATTCTGGAGAGGTTATTTTCCATGTTTTTCCTTTATGCGGATAAAGTGAGTGTGATCTACCTTGGTGACGAAAGTTTTAGAAAATAGCAGATTATTATGTTCAAAAAGGAAAGCACACATTTCAATTTTGTTTAAGCATTAGCGATATGTTAGCCTATCAAGTTATTTGTGAAATTTCGTCTATACGTGGCGTTTTGGCAACATGCATATTAGATCAAATACCTCGAGAAAATATCGAGAATACTACTTCGAATCCGTATTTTGTTAAACTGTTGCTACCCGCTGTTACTTACTTGAGTAGCAGAAGTTTTGCCAAATATCAGTTCGCGAACTGCGAAACGCCAGTAGCGATGGCAGTATAAATAATGAAGATGTATGTTACGACTTGCCGTAGTGGTTTAGCGGATGTGAGAAGTAACAGTGCGAAAAATCCACGGTGTCGTTAATATTCACTGTGGGAAGCAGCCTATCTCTTGGCACGAGAAGTAGTATTTACCTTGGACAATCGCTGTAGTTATCAATTCCATTATTGTAACATTTTGTCATAAAATGAAGTATAATAGAATAAAAGATTAATTTCAAAGTCTTGATAGAGCTTCATTTTACCAAATCCAAGCATGTCATACGAACCTATCAAGGCTAGATTGATCAGGACAACTGGAAAGGGAGTGATAGATCTGGGATTTGCTGCTCATATAAGAGAGAGTGATTTTGAGGTTCAAACGGTCGGTAAGCATTCAGCAGAAACAGCACTATTGGCAAGGGAATTTGGCAGGAAGCTGCAAGTAGAGAACATGGCGGAGCTAAGCGGTTTTCTGCATGACATGGGCAAATGGACGAGCGAATTCAGCGAATATCTTCACAAGGTCGTGATTGACAAAGAACGATTGTCACCTTATATCGACCATTCCACTGCCGGGGCGAGATATTTATATGAGAACTACTATATTCACGATGTCGGTAAACAGCTGGGGATCGAGCAATGGGCGCAAAATTTGGTCGTAGAGGTTGTTGGGATGGTGATTCTCTCGCACCATTCCGGTCTGCAGGATTTTATAGGAGAAGACGGCCAATCCGATTTTATCCGGAGAGTACAGGAGAAGGAACTGCCCTATTATGAGGAAGTAGTCCGCAACTTTGAACAAGTCCATGAAAACATGGCCGAGGTGAAACGCCTGATGCAGAAATCCACCCAGGAAATGCAGGGTATTTTGAGCAACTTGCTGGAGCTGCGCCGCAAGTTTCGGCATTATCCTCTGTTGCTCAGTCTGAGCTTCGTTATGAAGGCGGTATTCAGTTGTTTGATCGATGCCGACAGGACCAATACGAGAAGGTTTGAAGAAAATGATCTCAACCCGCAGCAGGCAGATGTTCAGTCGTTCTTTCGACAATCGTACGGGCATCTGATGGAGCAGGTAGTAAAGTGGGAGACAGGCGGAAGCGAGACTCGCATTGATGAATTGCGCAGCCGGATGTCTGCTCAATGTGATGATTGGGCGGTACGGCCGTCGGGCATATACACCCTGTCAATTCCGACCGGAGGTGGGAAGACGTTTGCGAGCTTGCGGTACGCCTTGAAGCATGCGCTGGAGGAACAAAAAGACCGCATCATCTACGTGGTTCCTTACACAACCATATTGGAACAGAATGCGGCTGCTATCCGGAAAATCATTCAAAATCAGACCAGCGTTCTGGAGCATCATGGCAATGTCATTGATGACAAACTGCTGGATCATGACTTTGATTACTATGGTCACCCCCTCCATAAACAGCTGCAGTTGGCCAGAGACAACTGGGACTACCCGATTATATTTACAACGATGGTGCAGTTTCTGGATGCGTTCTATGCGAAAGGGACGAGAAAAGCCAGAAGATTACATAATTTGATGAACAGCGTCATTATTTTTGACGAGGTGCAGTCGGTACCCTTTCAGCATTATCATTTATTCAATGAAGCAGTGAACTTTCTCCACTATATTGGCGGCAGCAGCATCTTGCTTTGTACAGCGACACAGCCTGCCGTGGCTGATATGCACTATCCGTTGCATCTCTCGACGAACCATGAAATGGTCGCAGATTTGGATCAGGTGGTCGTGGCATTCGAACGTGTGGAGTTTCAATTGGAGGACCAGGCCTTGGCTGGTATGGATCAAGAGCAGTTGGCCGACTATGTGCAGCAACTGTACGAGCGGCATCATTCGCTGCTTGTGATTCTGAATACCAAGAAGAGTGTACAGCAATTGTTTGAGGCGATGACCAGAAAGGGCGCAAGACATGTCTATCACCTTAGCACGCTGATGTGTCCGGCGCATCGAACGGTGATTCTGGATGAGGTGAAAGCGAGGCTGGAATCCGGTGAACCCGTTCTGTGCATCAGCACGCAGTTGATTGAGGCAGGGGTGGACATCAGCTTTCAGGCCGTGCTGAGAGCGGTAGCTGGACTGGATTCGATTGCCCAGGCAGCCGGACGATGTAATCGCCATGGCAAGGAGGATCGTGGTTGTATCTATCTAGTCAATGTGTCCGATGAGTATTTAGATCGTGTGCCGGAAATCAAGCATGGTAAAGTCGTGACCAATGACTATATTTTAAATGACCCCGATTATAGGCACAGATTGTTGCATCCTGATTCGATTAGGCGCTACTACCAATATTATTATCATCAACTACATCATCAGAACCGGTTGACCCATCCCAAATTACAGCGAGAGCTGATCGAATTGATTGATGAGAACAAGGTGTTCAGGGAGTATCAGAAGACGATCCTTCCTTCCATGTATAAAACATTAGAAGCGCATTTTCAAGCGATTGATTCTCCGACAACCACCGTTCTGGTCCCTTATGGACGAGGGAAAGAAATCATCGTGCAATTAAATGAAGAGATTCGAGATTTGTCTATCTTCAATCAACTGATCACGGAAGCTCAACAATACAGCATTAACGTGTTCTCGCAAACATTGCTTGAGCTCGGCCGGTCCAGTCTGGTTCACGCTTTATTTGAAAAAAGCATCTATTATCTCGATGAACAGGCATACAGCGATGAGTATGGACTGGCTGTCGACGGCGGCGGTTCGGCTGTCCTGTATTCCTATTAAAAACCAAGTACATTACAGGAGGTGATTCACATGCGCAATCAAATTGAATACGTCGTCCATGGCAAATACGCACTATTTACCGATCCGATTACCAAAATTGGCGGCGAGAAATTTACCTATCAGGTGCCAACTTACGAAGCGCTCAAAGGAATAACGGAATCCATTTACTGGAAACCTAGCATTACGTGGATTGTCGATGAAGTGAGAGTCATGCATCCGATTCAGACCGAGGTAAAAGGGATGCGTCCGATCAGATATCATGATAACGAAAATGACCTCGCTTACTACACTTATTTGCGCAATCCATGCTATCAGGTACGGGCTCATTTTGAATTTAATCAACTTCGACCAGATTTGAAAGCAGATTGGGTCGAGGAGAAGCATCATAATATTGCCAAACGCGCTGTCTTAAAGGGAGGGAGAAGAGATATCTTCCTCGGAACTAGGGAATGCCAGGGCTACGTCGAGTACGCTGCATTTGGTTCCGGTACAAGCTGTTATGACGACTATGGAGAGATTGCCTTTGGACCAATGTTTCACGGGTTCAACTACCCAGATGAAACGGGCGGAGCGAAGCTGGAAACACGTCTGTGGGCAGCCGAAATGGTAAATGGGGTGATTGCCTTCCCGCCGCCGGAGCAATGTGAATGGGTGCGACCGGTGAAGGAAATGGATACAAAATCATTTGTATTGGGGCAAAATATGCAACTGGTTACCAAGGAGTAAGGAAAGGAGGGAAGGCCGTGGCCTGGATGCAACAGCTTCAAGCTATGTATGATGAAAACAGTGGTGAGGTAGGGGAGTTTACCGTTCGTCACAAGCTGCGCTTCACTTTGCTGCCAGTTGCGCATATGACGCAAGGGGTGCAAGTGACGATTACGGTGACGGCCGAAGGCGAGTTTTATAATGCGGAAGTTGTGCCTAAGGAGGATGCGCGGACGATTACGCCGATGACGCTTGATTCGGCTAATCGTTCCGGGAGCAAGGTAGCGCCTCACTATATTCACGACAAATTGTTCTATGTGGCAGGTGATTATATAAAGTTCGGCACGAACGCTAAGCGAAACAAAAACTACGGGGAATACATGAAACAAATGGAAAAGTGGGCGAGCTCTGCTTACGGCCATCACAAAGTCAACGCGGTCACAAACTATGTGGCGAAGGGGCAAGTGATTCAAGATCTTATCGAAGCGGGATTGATCAGGCAGTATCCGGACGGGAAGATCGTCGAGAAGTGGGACAACCGCGCGTCACAACTACTAAATTCAGATAAACCGCCGCTATATGAGCTGCTGCAGCAAACCATTTTCGATATCGGCGTCCGTTTTAATGTAGTCAAGTCCCATCCGGAAGACAGAGACATATGGGAGGACAAAGAGCTCTTCCAGCGCTTTATTCAATACACGAATGAGGTGCTGATCCGGGACAACCCCAAATCGCTGTGTTATGCCACAGGAGACTATGCAGTGCCGACCACTCAGCATGGTGCACGAATTCGTAATGCGGGCGACAACGCTAAGTTGATATCGGCCAATGACGATCAGGGTTATACCTTCCGAGGCAAATGGAAAGAGCCTGAAGAAGCCGTGCAGATTAGTTACCACGTATCACAAAAGGCTCACCACGCCTTACGTTGGCTGATTCAACGGCAGGGAAGCTATGTTGATTCCCGGTATTTTGTCGTATTCAGAAAGCTTGGCGATACGGCAACGGATATATTCGCCTCGTCGTTTGATTTGCTTGCGGCGCTGCAAGTTCCCGGCGACCAGAAGGAAGTTGCTGAACGTAAACGAGGCACAGGAATCGTTGAAGCGGGTCAGGTGGCCGAGGCGCTGCAGGGATTGGTCCATAGCTTCGTGAGCGGTTTCTTTGACCAGACGATCGTCATGGCGCTCGATGCGGCCACGAAAGGACGTTTATCGATTGTTTATTATCAGGAGGTCGACAGTAAGCTTTACTTGAGCAATCTGACGCATTGGCATGAAACCTGTCGCTGGCTGCAGACCACTAAAGAAGATCACAAAGTGATTGCGTATATAGGTACGCCTTCTACTTACCGAATCTCCCAGGCTGTGTACGGGGAGAGAGCCGATGTAAGAGTGAAGAAGGAATTGTACACCCGGCTGCTGCCGTGCATTGTCGAGAAACAGGCGATCCCTAAAGATATTGTTTACTCCATTTTCGAACGTGTGAAGAATCCGGAAAGTTTTAAAAATACGAAGGAATCATGGGAAGCTACTTTAAACATCGCTTGCGCACTGATCAATAAAATGTATGAAAAGGAGGGATTGAATGTGGCTTTAGACATGGAGAATAAATCTCGTGATTATTTGTTTGGACGTTTGCTGGGGATTGCAGAAGTAATGGAAAGCCGTATTTTGCGCGAGCAGGAAGAAAATCGCGCCACCAATGCAACGCGTTATTTCAATGCTTTTGCCAATCGTCCGGCCAGAACATGGCTGGTGATCCGTAAACAATTGCAGCCTTATTTCAATCGGATGGGGAAGAAGGCAACGCATTATCAGATTTTGATACAGGAAGTTGAAGCGTCGATCCGCGAGTCGGACATGAACAATACGGCATTATCACCGTTGTTTCTAATTGGTTACAGCAGTCAGGTTCAAGAATTATATAAAAAGAAAGAGGTAGAGAAGGATGGCAGTGTTGCAGAACAAAATTGATTTTTCGGTTATTTTTACAGTAAACAAAGCCAATCCCAATGGAGATCCGCTGAACGGCAATCGACCGCGTCAGGATTTTATGGGCCATGGTGAAGTGTCGGATGTGGCGCTTAAACGTAAAATACGCAACCGGCTGCAAGACGAGGGGGAATCCATCTTTGTCCAGTCGGATGAACGAAGAACTGACGGCTATCGCAGTCTGAAGGATCGGGCGGAATCGGTTGAGGAACTGAAAAAATTACTCAATGATACAAAGGGCGATGAAGATATCGCAGCAATGCTGGCTTGTCAGCGATGGCTAGATGTGCGGGCCTTTGGGCAAGTCTTTGCGTTCAAGGACAATAAATTATCCATCGGTGTGCGGGGGCCGGTGTCGATTCATACCGCAACGAGTCTGGACCCCGTAGACGTCGCCAGTATGCAGATTACCAAGAGTGTCAACTCCACAACCAATAAAAAGAATCCGGGCGAGAAAACTCGGGATACGATGGGGATGAAGCATCGGGTAGATTTTGGCGTCTATGTGTTTCATGGCAGCATCAATCCGCAATTGGCAGAGAAGACGGGATTCACCGAAGCCGATGCCGAGAAAATCCGGCAGGCTTTGATCACACTCTTTGTCAATGATGCCTCCTCTGCAAGACCCGATGGAAGCATGGAGGTTAACAAAGTGTTGTGGTGGAAGCATTCCTCCCAAATTGGCCAGTATTCGTCGGCCAAGATTCATCGCGCTTTAAAGATTAATAAAAAAGCAGAACCGGTTCATTCGATTAACGACTATGACATCTCGATCGAAACATTGGAAGGCTTGGCATGTGAAATATATGAAGGTCTATAATGAGGACGACTTTCTTATGTTGTCCGGCATTCAACATTTTGTTTTTTGTCGCAGACAATGGGCGTTAATCCATGTTGAGCAGGAATGGCAGGACAATGTGCTGACACTGGAAGGGCAACTGGTCCATGAGCGAGCAGACAATGCCATGAGCAGGGAAAAGAGGGGAGAGCTGCTCATTGTACGAGCTCTTCCCCTCCAATCCGCAAGCCTGGGAATCAGTGGGATTTGCGACGTTGTGGAATGCGTTCAGCATCCTGAAGGAGTGCCGATTGCTGGAGAACAAGGAACTTATCACGTTTATCCTGTAGAGTATAAACGTGGCAAAACCAAGATTCATGATGCGGATCGCCTGCAGCTAACGGCGCAAGTGATGTGTTTAGAAGAAATGCTCGTCCATCCGCCAATTCCTGTTGCTTATCTTTATTACAATGAGACACGAAGACGCGAGGAAGTCACCATTACAGATGAACTCCGAAATAAAGTGCGGGACATTACAACGGAGATGCATCGATATTTTCGACAGCGACATACTCCTAAAGCAAAGACGGGCAAGCATTGTCGACAGTGTTCGTTACGGCATATTTGTTTGCCAGAACTGTTGAATAAAGAGAAAGCCTCCGCCTATGTAGAAAGGATGTTGCGTTTGTGAAGAAGTTGCAAAATGTCATCTATGTGACGATCCCGAATTGTTATCTGGCTCTATCAGGTGGGAATATCAATCTGCTGGTTGATCAGCAATCGATTGCGAAGGTCCCTTTGAATAACCTGGAGGGAATCTGTACATTTGGTCACCAAGGAATCAGTCCTGCACTAATGGAAGAATGCCTGGAAAGGAAGATTAGCATTTCATTTTTCAATCAGAACGGTAGATTCCGGGCGAGAATCACGGGCACGATCGATGGCAATGTCACTCTGCGCAAAACGCAGTACCGATGGTCGGACGATGAAGAGCGCAGTACAGATATTGCCCGAAATTTTATTATCGGCAAAGTATACAATACGATCCATCTGTTGAAACAAGTTAGGAAGTCTCATGCCTTACGAATTGAGCTTGACGCTTTGAATGAAACAATTGCATATTTGAGCGGCAGGATTGACGAGTTGAAGCGGGTGGATAATCTAGAATCCTTGCGAGGGCTGGAAGGAGAAGCCGCATCCCGCTATTTTCAGATTTGGGATCATTTGATTTTGCAGCAGAAAGAGGCGTTCTTTTTCCACGGCAGGTCAAGAAGGCCGCCACTGGATCGGACCAATGCCTTGCTTTCTCTAGCTTACAGCTTGCTCGCCAATGAAGTGACCTCTGGACTGGAGAGCGTGGGGCTTGATCCTTACGTAGGTTTTTTGCATCGAGATCGACCGGGTCGAAGGTCTTTGGCTTTGGATGTAATGGAGGAATTGCGGCCCGTGATGGCTGACAGATTTGTCCTGAATCTCATCAACCGCAAACAAATTCAGGCCAAAGATTTCAAGGTAAAGGAAAACAGCGCCTGTCTGCTCACCGATGAAGGGAGAAAAAAGTTCTTCCAGCTATGGCAAGAGCAGAAAAATGTTCAGATTGAGCATCCGTTTCTCAAAGAAAAAATCAAATGGGGCTTGCTACCGCACGTCCAATCGTTGCTCTTGGCCAGACATGTACGCGATGATCTGGATGTTTATCCCCCATTTATGTGGAGGGGATAGCTTTGTTAGTGCTTGTAACCTACGATGTGGCAATTACAACAAACGGCGGAGCGGCCAGATTGCGAAGAGTGGCTAAGATCTGTGAGCAATATGGTGTTCGAGTTCAAAATTCTGTTTTTGAATGCATCGTAGACGCGACCCAAAAAAAGAGGTTGGAAATGGATTTAATGAAGGTGATTGACCAGCAATCTGACAGTATCCGAATCTACCAGTTGGGTAATCAATACCGCAATAAAGTGAATCACATCGGCGCCAAGGAAACGCTCAATGTGGAAGACCCGCTCATCTTTTGACGTCGCTGGAAAACCTGAAGTGAACATGAAAACCCGGGGAGGTTTTCCGAGATTTTTCGTTAATTTTCCTGTTTCTGTAAGCGGATTGTGGAACTTGAATACTTCAGAGTTGAGAGTTACACAACATCTTGTGTCAAAGTATTAGTGGATTAAAAGATGTTGCGGTCTCCCTCTGTATGAGGGAGTGGATTGAAATGTGTTTGGGATAAACAGTACAAAAAATGGTGTGACGTCTCCCTCTGTATGAGGGAGTGGATTGAAATATGAAATGTACGGTTGGTTATTCGGAGGGTTTATCGGTCTCCCTCTGTATGAGGGAGTGGATTGAAATCTTGAGAACGTCAAAGGGCTCCTTAACCACGAAGTCTCCCTCTGTATGAGGGAGTGGATTGAAATTGGAATTACGATTTTGGTGGTACTTGTTTTTAAGTCTCCCTCTGTATGAGGGAGTGGATTGAAATAGAATGTGATTGGAAATATGACTAATAAGCAGCGTCTCCCTCTGTATGAGGGAGTGGATTGAAATATTGTTTACTAGCTTTAGATTATAAGGATGGTGAGTCTCCCTCTGTATGAGGGAGTGGATTGAAATTGTTAAATATTCTTATGCAAAAGTTGGTGATTATGTCTCCCTCTGTATGAGGGAGTGGATTGAAATTGCCGTAGTTGTCGGTCTCAATCTTGGCGATATCGTCTCCCTCTGTATGAGGGAGTGGATTGAAATGGCAAAGGGATTAAGAATGTATTTGATGGTGATAAGTCTCCCTCTGTATGAGGGAGTGGATTGAAATCCTCCTAATCAACTGGACTATCATTTTGTTGCAGTCTCCCTCTGTATGAGGGAGTGGATTGAAATTGAAAACCAATCAGACATTGGCGCTGACTTTGCAGTCTCCCTCTGTATGAGGGAGTGGATTGAAATCGGTCTGTCCATGTCTTTAGCGGAAATACCTTCATCGTCTCCCTCTGTATGAGGGAGTGGATTGAAATTGCTTGTGATGATGTGGAATATGAACTTAATTCGTCTCCCTCTGTATGAGGGAGTGGATTGAAATTACTTGCATATGGGTGGAGACGCGAATATAAGCGTCTCCCTCTGTATGAGGGAGTGGATTGAAATCTTCTTGTGCTTTTTGAAGCATCCCCATTCTCACGTCTCCCTCTGTATGAGGGAGTGGATTGAAATATTATGCTGCCGGATTAGCAACTATGTATGATTTGTCTCCCTCTGTATGAGGGAGTGGATTGAAATCTTTGTTTTTTGTTTTTACTGTTGATGTTTTTGCGTCTCCCTCTGTATGAGGGAGTGGATTGAAATTTTTAACCAGGACTGCAAAGCTGTCTTTACTTTGTCTCCCTCTGTATGAGGGAGTGGATTGAAATCGCAATCTTAATCGAGTTTATACGTTCGACCTTACGTCTCCCTCTGTATGAGGGAGTGGATTGAAATCAGAGGCGAGTCTATCGAATTATACAGTGCTCCGTGTCTCCCTCTGTATGAGGGAGTGGATTGAAATTGTGATTTTTCCGTTTTCGTCAAGCTCAATCTCGTCTCCCTCTGTATGAGGGAGTGGATTGAAATCCAAACATGAAGAAGAAACAGGCTCCCACAATCAGTCTCCCTCTGTATGAGGGAGTGGATTGAAATAGCCATCTAGTATAATTTGTTTAGATGAATCACAGTCTCCCTCTGTATGAGGGAGTGGATTGAAATACCTGAGTATGAAAATAAGCAATTCTCAGGGGTGTCTCCCTCTGTATGAGGGAGTGGATTGAAATCACTTGCACCAATTATAAAACTGTTGCCCTCTTTTGTCTCCTTCTATATGAGGAAGTAAATTGAGATGAGGATATAAAATAAGAGAAGGCAATTCAATTGTATCCTCACATTCATTAAAGTTTTCACTTTTATTTCATAAAAAGTATGAATTTTAAAGTAGTTCTTCTCTCACTTTTGTAATAGAATGAAGTTATTGAAAGGGTTTTCATAAAAATGGTAACTTAGCCTGCAGTTATCAAAGGAGAGGATAATAATGAAAAAGATTATTAATGACCCTAATTTGGTAGTACAAGATATGCTGAAAGGATTAGTATCTGCTTATCCAAACAGTTTCAAACAGGTGCCAAATACAACAGTAATTGTGAGGAAGGATGCTCCGACAACTGGAAAAGTTGGTTTGGTTAGTGGTGGAGGCAGTGGACATGAGCCTGCCCATGCAGGTTATGTTGGAAAAGGGATGTTAGATGCAGCGGTGTGTGGGGAAGTATTTACTTCACCGACTCCTGATCAAGTTTATGAAGCGATTAAAGCAGTAGATGGTGGTGCTGGTGTATTTTTAATCATTAAAAACTATACTGGCGACGTTATGAATTTTGAAATGGCTGCTGAATTAGCGCAAGCAGATGGAATTGAAGTGGAACAGGTGATTGTCAATGATGATGTTGCGGTAGAGGATAGTTCCTTTACTACTGGACGCAGAGGGATTGCTGGTACAATTTTTGTTCATAAAATTGCTGGTGCAAAAGCTGAGGCTGGTGGCTCACTGCAAGAGGTAAAGGCTATTGCTGAAAAGGTGGTTGCGAATGTTCGTTCAATGGGGATGGCGTTAAGTCCATGCACAGTTCCTGCCGCTGGAAAGCCAAGCTTTGAACTGGCTGACAATGAAATGGAAGTAGGAATGGGCATCCACGGAGAACCGGGAACAGAGCGAAAAGCAATTACGACAGCAGATGAGATTGCGACAGAGTTAACGCAAAAGGTTTTAGATGATATGAACTTACACAGTGGTGATGAAGTAGCGGTGATGATCAATGGCCTTGGCTCAACACCTGAAATGGAGCTTTATATCGTGAACGGAAAAGTAAATGAAATCCTAAAGGAAAAAGGGATCGAAATTTATAATACCTTTGTTGGTGAATATATGACTTCGTTGGAGATGGCTGGCTGCTCAGTAACCCTCTTAAAACTTGATGATGAATTAAAAGAGCTGCTTAATGCGGAATCACAAGCTCCAGCATTTCGCAACTAGTAAATGGGAGGAAGAGCGATGAAATTAGGCATTCAAGAAGTGATAAACTGGCTGGAAAAAACGAATGAAAAGATTCAAAAAAATAAAGAATACTTAACCTCACTAGATCAAGCAATTGGTGATGGTGATCACGGGATTAACATGTCCCGTGGTTTTCAGGAAGTAATCGGGAAAATCACGAGTACATCTTATAATTCTGTAGAGGATTTATTAAAGGATGTTGCCATGACGCTGTTATCAAAGGTAGGTGGAGCATCAGGTCCATTGTACGGTACCGCTTTCCTAAAAATGTCGGTGTCCGTAAAAGGAAAAGAAGCAATGGATAAACAAGCTTTAGAAAATGCTCTTGAAGATGCGCTTAACGGTATTTTGCAAAGAGGCAAAGCCCAACTAGGTGATAAAACGCTTGTTGACGTATGGACGCCAGTTGTTGAGCTTTTTAAGAATGAAAATGTTGTAGAAAGTTTCTCGTTAGAAGAAATATCCAGAAATGCGATGGAGTCGACAAAAGATGTAATGGCGAAAAAGGGACGTGCAGCATATTTAAAAGAGCGTTCCATCGGTCATCTTGATCCAGGTTCTGTCTCCTCCCATTATTTATTCGCTTCATTAGCAGAGGTCTTAAAAGAAGGGGAGGAATGAGATGGCAAATGTCGGAATTGTTCTTATTTCCCATAGCTCCAAAGTGGTAGCGGGTATACAAGAAATTATCCAGCAGGTCGTTCATAATGTTCCAATTGAAATAGCAGGTGGAACAGAAGATGATGAGATCGGCACTAGTGTAGAGAAGATAAACAATGCAATTGAGCGGGCATATAGTGAAAAAGGGGTACTCTTATTTTATGATTTGGGCAGTGCTAAGATGAATGCGGAGCTAGCGATAGAGCTGTGCGGATATGATCATGTAAAAGTCATTAATGCACCAATATTGGAAGGAGCCTATGTTGCAGCAGTTGAGTCTGGCATTGGCAGGACAATAGAAGAAATTGAAGAGGCAGTGCAAAAAATAACGAAGGAATGAGCGAAAAGAAAGAATCTTCCATTTAGCTTTGTTGATTTTTGGCTCATTTCGTGGGAAATCTTTGTTTCATGGAATAATCCAAAAAAAACTTAATTTAAGAACTGTCTAATAATGAACGAACACTATCATCAAACCATCAGTGTAAACTGGTGGTTTAAATTTTTTCTAACAAACCATTATTGCCAAATTGCTAAAATTTAAAACTGCAAAACGGTATTATTTAAACATATCTATACTTGTTAAAATGAAAAGTAAAACCGCTGTTCCTCACGATAATTAAGTGGCTTTCTATTATGTTCTAAAGAGAGGAAAAGTTGAGATTGAACAACGCTCAATTAGCATAAGTAACTAAAGCCAATCTAGTGCTTGTGATTACGTTAGATAAGCTTCAGTATTTGAATCTAAAAATAGTTAAAAGATGTAAAAAAATCACTGCGGTAATTTTACTTTTTTTTCATAACAATTGTGTTATTTTCGAGACAAAGGGAGCAGATTGATGCAAATTTGTCCTATATAAAAGATTCCTAAAATTTCACATTAATGAGGTGAGTGCTTTGCTGACTATTTATGAACAACTTAAAGAAGCTCTTAGAGAAAGAATGGGAGATACCTTTACGTTTGCAGAGATAAGAGATAGATTAATAACAAAATATAATACAAATCCGAGTAGCATTATTCTTTCAGATTATTGTTACAACCGTTATAACAAAGGGGCAATTTTTAATAAACATCTGTTTGTTTATATCAACAGAAGTACTTATAGGTATGTAGGTGAAAACTATCCATATACAGGACTCATCTTTCACAAGCCAAAAGGAGCAGATTATGAAGCGGTTGTGGGAGAATGGGACAATGGGAAACTAATTCTTTATCCAAACAAACAAATCAGTGAACAAAGAACAATAGGAATTTCGCAAATACAGAAGCTATATGAAAATTACATGGAAATGCTTCGATTTGAAATGAATGTTCTAGGATGCAAGGCAACTGAACTAAGGCATCTTATCGGTCGTTTAGGCGAATTTTACTGTGTTCTTTACACGAATGGTGAGCTTGCAAGAGTGACCAATCAACATGGCTTTGATGTCATTAAGGACGGACGAAGAATTAGTGTTAAAACAACTGCACAGGATAATAGTTTTATATCGATAAATAAAAATACATTTGACCAGTTCGATGATCTTTTTGTTATTCAGTATAAGGATGACGAGTTTAAACTGTTATATTATGGACCAAAGGAAGAAATTCCATCACCAAGAACATATGGAAATAAATATGAAGTTAAAATAAGTTCTTTAAAAAGATGATTTGATAAATCATGGAAGTTTATTTAAGAATTACAAATTTTGCTCTCATTTGCATCTAATAGAAAATCGTTTAATGAGCTTTCACCAATGACGGCGATTTGGTGAGAGATTGAAAGGAACATGAGGAAAGATAGAAGTCTTGATCTTGAACCTTTGCCCGTTTTTGTATAAAATGATATTGATAATCATTATCATTTATGGTTTTATGGAAAGAGGGAAACGTCGATGACAGAGCGAAAAAATGACGATGAGATCGCTTCGGGTGAAGTAGTGCGTCAAACCTTGGTTGAACGGCTTCAGGAAACGGTTGTTTTTATGGAGGAGCATTTTAATGAAGTCATTACTAGAGAACAGCTAGCGACGATAGCTGGATTGCATCCAGATTACTATACTAGAGCTTTTAAAAAGCAGTTTGCATGCAGTCCAATGCGTTATTTGACTAATATTAGGATTCGTTATGCTAAAAGCCGTTTGCTACGTGGAATAGAGCCTGCCAAAATGATTGCCTATGATTTAGGTTTTAGCGATGAATTTTATTTTAGCCGCAGATTTAAATCACAGGTGGGTTTGGCACCTTCTCTATATGTAAAACGTATAAGGAACACCGAAAAAATCGCTTCCTTAAATCATCTTACGACAGGTCATTTGCTAGCGCTCGGTATAACGCCATATGCGGCTGTGCTTAATTGTGCATTTCAAGTAAAAAGGCACTTGGATCAAGTTGTCCCGATTGGTCAATTTAATCCAGAAATGGACAAGCTGAACGACGCAAAGCCAGAGATCATCGTTACGAGAGGAAATCGTGATGAGAAACTGTCTCCGCGTCTGCGGCAATTAAATCAAATTGCCCCGACGCTCAAGCTGGACTTTGCGCAGGAATGGCGTCATCATTTTCAGGAAATTGCCCGTGCTGTGAATAAACAGCATGAAGCTAACAATTGGTTGGACCGTTATGAGGATAAGGCGCTGCAACTGCGCAGCGTGCTTCGCAACAAAGTGGGTTCAGAGCGTATTTTGCTTCTTGGTATAAATGCGGCTGGCGAATTGTACATTTATGGTCAACGTAATCTTGGTTCGGTCCTCTATCATGATTTGGGATTGCAGATGCCAGAAGGTGTAGAGAAGATTTCGCATTATCAACAAGTGTCCCTACAGCAACTTGTAACAACCTATGCTGCTGAACGAATTGTGTTGGTTAGCTTCCAATATGATGGAAAATCATTATCGAAGATTAAGCTTACAAATGAACTTGGAAGGTTGTTGGCAAGACAGCAATGGAGACAATTGCCAGCGGTGCGACAAGGAAAAACATTTAGTTTAATTGCCAGCGGTCATTTATATACGAGTTATAATCCTTGGTCGCATAATTTGCTACTGGATGCCATAAAACGCGGAATTACTTCTTAATTATATTGCTTATTTTGTGTAAACTTTTTTGGCCAACTTTTGCATTGACATAAGTTGGTTTTTTTTCGAAAAAAAATTGGAACATGCAGCATAATGGACCAAAATGTCAGAAATGTTCATGTATTTGAGCTTGACTATGTTTTATCATTAATAATGATTCTCGTTATCATTTAATTTAATGAGAGAAATTAATTAACAAAGGGAGAGTTACCAAAATGCAAAAAATAGGAACGGTATTCATTATGCTGCTAACCATAATCATGCTTGTCGCTTGTGGGGCAGGGGAAACGAATACATCTAAAAATCAGCAAGAAAAGGAAGAGCAAGCAACGGCCGTTAGCCAGGTTGAGGCTACTGAACAAAGTGGTTCACAGGATGGACAGATGCGTACAATCACTCATGCAATGGGGACAACCGATATTGAAGGAACGCCACAGCGTGCTGTTACTTTATTTCAGGGAGCAACAGATGCGGCGTTGGCTCTCGGGGTCAAACCGGTTGCTGCCGTTGAATCATGGATTGAACAGCCTTGGTATGAGTACATTCGCGATCAAATGGACGGAGTTGTAAACTTGGGTGATGAAAATCAGCCTGATTTGGAGAAAATTGCTGAACTAAAGCCAGATGTTATCATTGCTTCAAAAACGCGACATGAAAAAATAAGTGAGCAGCTTTCAGCGATTGCCCCGACTGTGATGACCGAGGAGGTTCATATTTGGAAAGATACGCTGCAACTGACGGCTGAAGCACTTAACAAGCAGGAAGAAGAGGCAAGCTTCCTCCAGCAATGGGATGAGAAGGTTGCTGATTTTAAGAAGCAAGTGGGTGAACGTTTGAATGACACGGAGGTGGCTGTGATTGATTTTCGTACTGATCATGTCCGAATTGTTTATACCGGATTTGCCGCTCTCGTATTGGACGAACTGGGTATTCCTCGTCCCGATAATCAGAAGGGAGAGTCTTGGGGTGTAAAATTGACGACGAAGGAAAATATCCCGTCAATGGATGCAGATATATTATTTGACCAGACGAGTACATCACGCGATGATGGAAGACTGGATTTACGTGCATCATGGATGGAGCATCCATTGTGGCAAAATTTGCGTGCCGTAAAAAATAACAAAGTATATGAGGTCGATACGGCAGTTTGGAATAACGGTTCGGGTCCAATAGCCGCTACTTTAATGCTTGAGGATTTATATGAGTATTTTGAACTAGAAAAATAAGGATTTGGTTTGGAGTGGAGGAGAAGTTGTGATTCCGTTTTTGAATCGGTCAATCACGCGGTGGGCAGGTTTGCTGTTCTGTAGTATCCTGCTCATCGTTTCATTTGGTTTGAACTTGAAGCTCGGTACCACCCAAATTACTTGGGAAGCTGTTTGGGATGCCGTGTTTCATTACGATAGCACAGTGATAGAGCAAATGATTGTTCGTACAACGAGATTGCCACGGGCGGTCATTGCATTGCTTGTTGGGGCTGCTTTAGCTGTGGCAGGTGCGCTTATGCAGGGACTAACTCGCAATCCGCTTGCCTCGCCGAGCATTTTTGGGATCAATGCTGGCGCGGTCTTTTTTATTGTACTCGCGCTTCATTTTTTGCAGATCAATTCGATGAGTGCGCTAATTTGGATTGCCTTTCTTGGAGCTGCCGTTGCGGCAATGACCGTTTTTAGCCTTGGTTCCCTTGGTCGTGATGGTATGACGCCAGTAAAAATTGTGCTTGCAGGAGCTGCGGCTACTGCTTTGTTTTCATCGTTTACCCAAGGGATGCTCGTGCTTAATGAATCGGGGCTGCAGGATGTGCTTTTCTGGATGGCCGGCTCGATCGCTGGACGAGAGCTTCAGCATTTGCAGATTGTACTCCCATACTTGCTCGTTGCGTTCTTCGTTGCACAGTTTCTGGCGCGGCCGTTAACCATTCTTAATTCTGGCGATGATATTGCCAAAGGACTTGGTCAAAAAACGGTGCTCATTAAAGGAGCGACCGCAGCCGTGATTGTGGCATTGGCAGGTAGCGCCGTCTCGGTTGCCGGCTCGATCGGTTTTGTTGGCTTAGTTATGCCTCATATTGCCCGTTTTTTATCAGGGGTTGATTATCGCTGGGTTATTCCCTACAGTGCCTTCCTTGGTGCGATTTTATTGCTGCTTGCTGATATTGCGGTACGTTATATTGTAATGCCGGGGGAGGTACCTATCGGAATTATGACGGCATTGATTGGGGCACCTTTCTTTGTCTACATAGCTAGAAAAGGATTGCGTTCAAGGGAGGAAGGACCATGAACGAGAGAGTCTATCGAAGCAAACGAGAGAAAGTAAGCTTTTTGATCAATTTGAGCGAGCTCATGGTGATAGCGGTGCTTATCTTTCTACTTCTTGTTAGTTTTATCATCAGTTTAAGCGCTGGCGGCAAATGGTTATCTCTTGCAGAACTTTCCAGTGTAGCAGCGGGTTTAGCAAATGCTGAAATGAATCTTGTCGTCTTTGAACTTAGACTACCGCGTATTATCGTAGCAATGCTTGCGGGCGCTTCGCTCAGTGTGGCAGGTTCCATCTTGCAAGGAATTATTAGAAATCCGCTCGCTTCGCCTGATATTATAGGAATTTCTGGAGGAGGATCGCTTGCAGCAATTGCTTATATTACCTTGTTGTCTGGTAAAGCGAGCATCCATTTTCTACCGATAGCTGCCTTTTGTGGAGCTGGACTAATTTCGCTGCTCATCTATATGCTTGCTTGGAAAAAAGGAATTAGTCCCGTGCGTTTAATCTTAATCGGCATCGGAATTTCAGCAATAACTGGAGCGCTAACGATGCTCATGATTACATTAAGCCCAAATGCTTCCGCGAGTCAGGCCTATATTTGGATGACAGGAAGTATTTATGGCTCTTCTTGGGTCAATGTTCTTTCGTTATTGCCGTGGTCATTGGTCTTTATTCCACTGGCATTTATGTACAGCAGGCACTTGAGATTACAAGAGCTAGGAGATGATGTGGCAGCAGCACTTGGTTCATCTGTACAGCAACAGCGGGCAGTGCTTCTTGTTATTAGTGTGGCTTTAGCAGGATCATCGGTTGCAGTAGCAGGGGCAGTAGGTTTTGTCGGGTTGATTGGGCCGCATTTAGCCCGGAAGCTTACGGGAGCGTCGGGCGGAAGCTTAATAGTATCTTCAGCATTAACGGGTTCGCTTATTGTTTTGTTGGCAGATACTTTGGCCAGAACTGTATTTTTGCCGAAGGACATACCAGTGGGAGTGTTCACTGCCGCAGTTGGAGCCCCTTTCTTTATCTATTTGCTGTTTCGCAATCGCAACAATTAAGGAGGCGGTCACATATGACGATGTTGGAAACAAGGGCGTTAACACTTTCCTACGGACAATCACCTATTATTAATGAGTTGGATTTGAAAATTCCATCTCAGAAAATTACGGTGTTTGTTGGACGAAACGGTTGTGGTAAATCCACTTTGCTAAGAGCAATAAGCCGATTATTAAAACCAGACGGCGGAGCAGTCTTATTGGATGGAAAAGCAATATCGAAATGGTCAACAAAGGAGGTAGCCCAGCAGCTTGCGATTTTGCCACAAGCTCCTCTTGCTCCGGAAGGGCTTACTGTAAAGGATCTTGTACGTCAAGGGCGGTATCCTCACCAAAGTTTGTTGTCGCAATGGACGAAAGAGGATGAGCGTTTAGTGAATAAAGCATTAGCAGATACGGGCATGAGTGAGCTGGCGGAGCGCACAGTGGATTCCTTGTCAGGTGGCCAGCGACAACGCGCTTGGATCGCCATGATCCTTGCACAAAATACGAATATATTATTGCTTGATGAACCAACAACTTATTTGGATATGGCTCATCAAGTTGAAATACTTGATTTATTGTATGAATTGAATTTACGGGATCGTTGTACAATTGTTATGGTATTGCATGATTTGAATCTTGCTTGTCGCTATGCTCATCATATTGTCGCCTTAGCAGATCAAACTGTTGTCGCCAAAGGTGCGCCGGAAAAAGTGATGACGCTTAGCACGGTAGAAGCTGTATTTGATATGAAGTGTGAGCTAATGCATGATCCGATTTTTGGCACACCGCTTTTTCTACCTTATGGCAAAGGACGTCGCTTGTCGCATTCTATGAGTGGGAGCTGAGGGGAACGTGATGTCAAATAGGCAATTGACTAAGCTGGAGCTCGATGAATTAGCCAGTCGTTTTCAGCTTATGGTTGATAAGAAATCAGTTAGCTGTTTGAAACTTTTTACGAAACAAACTCCTTCATCAAATCGGCTTCTATGTATGGAGGAACTATTGGAGCAAGAACACTGTACAGAATATTTGCGGTACTTATGTGCAGTTATTGGAGCACCATCGCTTGCTGTCGCAGCCTCACAATTTGCAAAACGCTACGCGGCACTTTTAGTAGTACCAGCTCTATATACAATGAGTATCTATGATAAGGCGCTCGATGTTTCATTGAAGCATGTGCAGCTTTATAATAATGAACAACAGAGCTGGCAACCGAGCCTTATTTTACAAACAAGCAATATTACTCCTGTATTTGGCAACACAGCTGAGGAACGGAGAGACTGGTATTTTTGTTCGATCTCTCAGCTTTTTTTATTACATCTTGCTCCATTGTGGCGGAGTTTGGCACTGGCATCTTCGGTATCGCCTATTATCTTGTGGGAAAATACGGCAGTGCGCATTTATTCGTTATTTGAGAGAAAAATTGCTAAGCTAGAGCTGCCCAACTGTAAAAAGGAACAAGCGCAGGCCGATTATGCCGCACTGCTTGCACTAAGTGATGGGGCTAATTTCGGAGAGTCTTATAACCCGGTTGCACGCTTTCGTACTTCGCTGAGGCAGAGAAATGACGACAGCGGAGCAACGAGAATGCGTCATACCTGTTGTTTTTATTATTTAACAACAAGTTCACCTAAATATTGTGACATCTGTCCGCGCGCAATGAAAAAATAGGTTGTGTTGGAATTAAGAAGGAATGCTGATACTGTCAAAACAATCTAAGAAAAGATGATTAGCCGCTAAATGACCAAAGCTTTTTTAAATGATTTAGGACTCAATTCGTGAAAAGCCTTGGTTTCACATGACTTTCAATG
Organism: Bacillus methanolicus; assembly: GCF_008764295.1. GTDB lineage: Bacteria > Bacillota > Bacilli > Bacillales > Cytobacillaceae > Robertmurraya > Robertmurraya methanolica_A. The sequence goes on from NZ_VTQX01000017.1 coordinate 79,155, forward strand.
ATGCTTTGTAGCGTTGAGGTTAGTATTAACATCACATATAACAAAATCTATGAAAACTTAGTACAATTTCGACAAGAGTACAAGTATTAAATCAAACCTTCTACTGTATTGTAGGAGGTTTTTTATTAGGGTAAACATGAACAGTTTATCGATAAAAAAGCTCTACCATTCCTTAATATGGAACTGCATAAAATGGTTTGAGGTGAATGAACCAATATTCAAATTATTTCACTAATGATAGGGAAGTAATTTTGTCTGTCCGCGATGAAAAAATGTCCTTATAATGGAGCTAATAATCGATTATGAAGCACGACTACTAGTAGAGTGGTGAAATGATGCTAAGCGCTAGAGAATTTCAGTTAACGAATAAGCTATTAAATACAAAAGCTCCGATTAGAATTAAGGATTTATCGAAGGAGTTTGGAGTAAGTACACGAACGATCAAATATGATCTTGAAAATGTTCGAAAGTGGTTTAAACTTCAGGGCTTGACCGTAAATTCTCAAACAAGTAAGGGAATTTGGATTCATTGCGATGAACGGGAGCGTGCAGAGCTTAGAAGGGTTTTGAATCAATTTAAGCGTTTTCAAGTTTATCCGGATCAAGCAATGCGTGTAAAAAGGATTATTCTGTCCTTATTATTAACAAATGGTTATAAGACGGCTGCAGAGCTTTCAGAGTTGCTTCAAGTAAGCAGAAATACAATTTTGAGTGATTTGAACCATGTTGATGAATTTTTAACATCGTCGAATATTGAATTAGAGCGAAAGCCAAGAGTAGGTTACCGTCTGAACGGCAACGAGCTTCAACTGCGGCTTGTGCTGGAGCATATTATTTACAATAGTTTAGATGATTACCAAATTTATAAAATGACTACCCGTATTACAAAACAAGAGCGGCAAGTGGAGATTGGTACCGTATTGGAGAGACCACTAAAACAAATTTATGAGACTGCTGAAAAACATATGAGTGGGTTATATTCCCCTTCCTTAGCTCCTTTGCTTCGACTCTCAGATCTATTAAAGTTTCTGCTGCGCCTTACTTTTTCGGTTGCAAGACTAAATATGGGCCATACGATAAACAGCTATCGGGTATTAGAACGATCTCAATATGAAGATGAGCTATCTCTTTTTCTTGTATCTGTGATGGAAAAGCTTTATGCAGAAATGCAGTTGCCATTGCTTGAGGAAGAGTTTCTATACGTGTCAGGAAATATGGAAAAAGCAGCGGAACAAACGGACGTAGTAGGAATTACAAAGAAGATCATTGAATATGTGAGCCTTCGGGAAGGAATCGACTATAAAAAAGACCCGAAGCTCTATAGCAACTTGCTGTCACATTTGTCATTAAGGCTTCAGAATGGCTCATTATATTTGAACGAAATAAATCCGATGGAGGACGAAGTGAAAAGAAATCATGCTTCACTTTTTCAAACTGTTCAAGAGGCATGTCGCAAATTTGTGAAGCAGCATACATTGATTGCTCAAGACTCATTTAGCTCTTTAATTGTTTTGCATTTTCTCGTTTCCTATGAAAATACATTTAAGCCGAAAAAGAAAGTAAAGGTACTGTATGTATGTTCTACAGGGAGAGGTGTTGCCCGTCTGATCAAAAACAAGGTGGAAAAGGAAATCCCTGCGGTCGATATTGTATCATATTGCTCCCTCCTTGAAGTGGAAGAAATTTGTCAGACTGAAGAGGTAGACTTAATCATCAGTGTTTTTCCTGTTGAAGCTGCAGTACCTGTTATTGTAGTCGAACCGTTGCCTGTCAAAAGAGATATTGAGGAAATCCGCAAGCAAGTGCGGGCAATGATTGGTTCAGATGGTGAGAAAATGAACCAGTTGCTTGAAAACAATGATTTTACGAGCAGTGAAGATAGTGAAAGTCTCAGCCAAGAGATTATTTTAAAAGGCTTTGAAGTCGCACACGCATTATTGGAAGCCTTTCCAATTGAAAAAGAAGAAAACTGGAAAAACGCTTTTATGATGCACATTTTCCTTATGGTACATCGCTATTACTTTGATAAGCAATATGACCAATATTTATATGCCCACTATCAAATGCTCGATAGTGATGAGGAAATGTTCAACCGTGTTCAGCGAATTTTAAAAGAGAAAGACTTACATGTGCACGAGGCTGAGATTATTACAGTGATACAGTACTTGAAAAAATGGAAGTGATGGTATGTGTAAGAAAATAATTATCGAAAATGGCTTAGTCGTTGATCCGGAGAGTTCGACAGTTAGCAAAAAAGAGATTGGCATATTAAACGGTGTCTTTGCCACAGTGGAAGATGTCAGGAAGGAAGGAGAAGCAGGGATTGAATACATAGATGCAACCGATCACTATGTTGCACCTGGATTTATCGATCTGCATGCGCATGTTTTCAAAGATTACACTGAACTCGGAATTGCACCTGATCTAGTCGGCATTGAGCAAGGGGTTACAACGATCGTCGATGCAGGTAGTGCAGGATTCGACCATTACCATGTCTTTAAAGAGAGCATAATCGAAAAAAGTAGAACAGAAATATTGGCTTTTTTAAATATTTCGCGGCAAGGTCTATGTAACGGGCTGTCCGAGCTTGCTAGATTAGAAGAACTAATGACGTTGGAAGAAGCAAAAGAAATATTTCAGAAGGAGAAAAGCCTTGTCGGCTTAAAAGCGCGCATGAGCGGTTCGGTGGTGAAGGGTAGCGGAATTAAACCGTTAGTCCACGCAAGAGAGATTGCAGATGAACTTGGCAAGCCGATAATGGTGCATATCGGAAACCCTCCACCTAATTTGCAAGAGATTTTTCCGCTTCTTCAAAAGGGAGATATCGTCACCCATGCTTTCCACGGAAAACAGCATGGCATCCTTAATGAAGCGGGCGAATTGATACCGGAAGCAAGAAGTGCTGTTGACAGGGGGGTTCGTTTTGACGTTGGACATGGTACCTCGAGCTTTAGCTATAAAACGATGCGAAAGTTTAAGGGCAATTATCATCTCCCATTTACGATCAGCACAGATATTTATAAAAAGAACTACTCGAATCCAGTCGGCAGTCTAATGACGACGATGACCAAGCTTCTCGCTCTGGGCTATACATTGCCAGAGGTTGTCGCTGCCGTAACGAAAAGAGCTGTCGATACGCTTCATTTAAAGGAGCAGGGGACATTTCGAATTGGTTCGATCGCTGATGTGACGATATTTGCCCTTAAGAAAGATGGGATGTTCACTCTCATTGATTCAGAAGGAGAGGAAATGAGTTATCATCAAGTACTTACACCATATATTACCATCAAGACTGGAAAGGTGGCATACACGAAGGAAAATGGAAGGCAAAATGCAAGAGTTACACCAGAAAAGTGAAAATCCGCAATTATGTATGGAAGTAATGAAATATACGGAAGGGCTGTTATCTGAAGAAAAGATTAAGATGACAGATGCGCAAAAACTCTCATTATTATCGCATATTTCAGCGATGGTCTATCGCTCCAAGCATAAGGAAATGATTCAGTCAGTTGATAGAAATCTTTTTCAGGAAGTGTCAAAACAATCGATTGAAATGGCAGGCAAAGTGTGCAATAAATTACCACATTTACATGAAGATGAGAAATACCTGCTTTCCATTCATTTTGAAACTGCAAAAATGGAAGCTTAATGAAATAAGGGGGAATGTAACATGAGTCAAGTTGTAGTTGTAATTGGAGATCGCTTAGGAAAAGGACAAAATGTCGCAAAAGGCGTGGAAGCTGCTGGTGGAAAGGCAATTGTTATCTCTGGTGTCGGTGCTGATATGCGCCTCGGTGATGTCATGAAAACAGAACAAGCAGATTTGGGCATTTCTTTCTGTGGAAGCGGTGGAGCTGGCGCAATCACTGCGCAGACAAAATACGGCTATCCGGCACATTATGGCATGCGTTCGATAGAAGAGGGTGTTACAGCGATAAATGAAGGCAAAAAAGTTCTCGGTTTTGGATTTATGGATACGGAAGAACTAGGTAAGAGAATTACGGAAGCATATTTAAAGAAAGTACAAGGGTAAACGAATGGAGAAAATCGTTCAGTATAAGGTTTCGGTAGAAGGAAAAGGAAAGTCAAAGGAGCTCGCTATTAACACTGCACTTGGGAAAATTCAGAGAAAGGTGATGGAAGAGTACAAAGCAATGATCATCCGTATTGAACCTGTGAGCATCGATGTGATTGAAGCGATTGAACATACGTATACGGAGCGCTTTTTATTATTTTTCTTTCCGAGAAAAAGGAGTGTCTATAAGGTTTTAATGGACGTGGATGTAAAGATTACGCTATTAAAAGTTGAAGATATTGATTTTAAAAAAATCGAGTCACCAGATGGTATTGTAAATAATATTTTCCGCAATGGGCAAGTAGCGGATAAATAAATAGCGGAGGAGAAACGTATGGAATTGATAGAAGTAGCAATAAAATCAATTATTATTGGTGCTCTTGTCGGTGTTGGCGTCGGTGCTGGAGCTGCTCGAATGTTTCATGCACCGAAAGCGCAAGGAATGGGGGCATTTCGGACATTAGGGGAACTGAATGCCTGTGCTGGCGATGCCGCTTCCCACTTTTCGTTTGGATTAGGTTTCTTTTTTAACGCATGGGCATCCTCAGTTGGGGCAGGTGCTTTCACACAGGATGTGGATCACCGGATTATTCCGAACTGGGCGGCAGCAGTATTGATGAGAAAAGGCAGACGTCCTGAGGATACACTCCATAATCCGAAAAAAATGGCAATCTCCGGCGGAATTATTGGAATCATTGTTGTTGCTTTTTTAAATTTAACTGCTTCTGCCATTCCGGAATCATTGCAAGCGATTGCTGTTCATGTTCTTGTGCCGGCAGCGAATTTATTAATTAATCCTGTTATGCCTGTTATTTTCTGGCTGGCTGCATTAGACGCTGGAAAGCGCTCTGGCTTCTGGGGCACGATTTTCGGTGGTGCTGCCCATTTGATTATGGGGAATGCCGTACCAGGCGTTGTGCTTGGGATCTTAATCGGCAAGGGAGTCGATGATAGCGGCTGGAATAAAGTGACGAAGACATTGCTTATTTCAGTCATTGTTCTCTTCATTTTGAGTGCATTCTTCCGTGGCTTTGATATTCAATTATTGGAAAGCATGTACATCACGCCGCCAGAATGGCTGCTAGATTTCCATAAACTATTAGGACTAGAGGTGAAGTAAATTGACAACGCAAACAGAGTCTTTAGAAAAAGATATGTATAAATCATTTTGGTATGCAGATTGGTCGTTTCCAATCTTTGTAGCGCTTCTATCGGCAGGTATTTTTGCCGGAACTCATATGTATTATGTGTATAAAATTGGCGCATTTAATGATGTTGCGATTGTTGCCATGCTAGAAGCGGGAATTCAAGGAGCTGGCTACGGTGCAGCAGCAGCTTTTGGTGCAAGTTTTTTATTTGCCCGAGTGTTAGAAGGTGCGCTTGTTGGGATTCTAGATATTGGCGGATCATTACAAACCGGTATTGGGATCGGTGTGCCTGCGATTTTGCTGGCATCGGGAATTACTGCTCCTGTTGAAAACTTTATTCTTTCTTTAATTACCGGCGCTCTACTAGGGGCACTGGTTGGTTATTCAATTTTAGCGATTCGTAAATTAACAGTCGGACAGTCCAACTCTACTTTTGGAGCAGACATCATGATGGGAGCAGGAAATGCATCGGGTCGCTTTCTTGGACCGCTCATCGTCATCTCAGCGGCTAGCGCGTCGATTCCAATTGGAATCGGTTCAACAATTGGCGCGGCGATCTTTTATATATGGAAAAAGCCGGTAGCAGGAGGAGCAATTTTAGGTGCCATGATTTTTGGTGCAATATTCCCAATATCTTTAGAATAGGAGGAGTAGCAATGAGTATTTTTGCACAGTTCGGTCTTCGTAAAGTCATTAATGCTAGTGGGAAAATGACAGCGCTGGGGGCTTCTGCAGTCAGTGATGAAGTTGCAGATGCGCTTAAAAGAGCTGCCCAGGACTACGTCGATATTGAAGAAATGATGGAATTTGCCGGCCGCGTCATAGCTGAATATACAGGGGCAGAGGATGGATGCCCGACATGCGGCGCCGCAGCTGGAATCGCGATCTCCACAGCCGCTGTCATCACTGGGAAAAATCTTTCCTTAATTGAAAGAATGCCAGATTCAGAGGGACTCAGGAATGAGATTATTATTCAAAAGGGACAGCAGGTTCATTTTGGAGCAAGCATCGCACAAATGGTTCGACTTGGCGGTGGAAAAGTTGTCGAAATCGGCAATGCCAATAAGGTAGAGGCGGATCATATCAAGCAGGCAATCACAGATAGAACGGCTGCACTTCTTTATGTTAAATCGCATCATGCCGTGCAAAAAGGCATGCAGTCGATTGAAACGATGATGCAGATTGCGAAAGAGCACCAAATACCGTTCATTATCGATGCGGCGGCAGAAGAAGATTTTCAAAAATATATCCGCATGGGAGCAGACATCGTAATATACAGTGGAGGAAAGGCATTGGAAGGTCCAACTTCTGGTTTGATTTGCGGGAAGAAAGAGTGGATGGAAGCCTGCCGCATGCAATACAAAGGAATCGGCCGTCCAATGAAGATTGGAAAAGAAGGGGTTGCTGGGCTTATTGCCGCTTTAAAACAATATCCATTTAAAAAGGATAATGCTGAAGAACAGATTGAGCGCATGACGAGGCTGAATACTGCTTTGGCAGATGTGAAAGGATTGTCTTGTTCCATCAAGCAGGACGAAGCCGGAAGAGCGATTTATCGCGCGCAAATTCAGGTGGATGCAAGTAATGCAGGTATGACAGCAGCAGAGCTTCTTAGTCGACTTGAAACAGGAAACCCTGCCATTTTTTTAAGGCATCATTATGTAAATGTCGGGATTTTGGCGGTCGATCCGCGACCTTTATTGGAGGGACAGGAAGACATCATTGCAAGTGAAATTAAACGGATATTAAAAGAGGTGCAATCATCATGAAGCAAAAAGTTATTTTCAATGTATTAGCAAAAGATGTAGAGAACGCGAAAGAGCTAGCAGATTTAGCTGGTGATCGTGTGCTTATCGGTGTTATGGTAAAAAATTTTCCTTCGGCTGAAGCGGCGATCGAACAAGTTGAACTCTATAAAGATAATAAAATCCCTGTTTCAGTAGGGCTTGGAGCAGGCGATCCGGCAATGTGGAAAATGGTTGCAGACGTTTCAGCCAAAACAGTGCCGAATCATATAAACCAAGTATTTCCAGCAGCGGGCTATACGCTCGGACGCATACACGAGCTTGGGGCAGATCGTACGCTCGTAAATGCCCTTGTTGAACCTTCTGGCTCTCCCGGTCAAGTTTACGTTTCTACTGGACCAAGCAGTTCTCGTTTCAAAGAAAAGGTATCCTGTGAAATGGCTGCAACCATGCTCGCTGAGCTTGGTATAGATTCTGTCAAGTTCTACCCAATTGACGGTGATAGACGCCTTGATGAAGTAGCAGCAATGGTGAAGGCTGCTGTCGATGCGGGATTAACCATTTTTGAACCGACGGGTGGAATCGATGTGGAAAATGTTCAGCGAATTGTTCAGACCTGCCTTGATCATGGTGCGAAAACGGTAATTCCCCATTTGTATACATCATTAATTGATCAAGAAACCGGCAAAACAGAAGTGGGAAAAATGGAACAATTATTGAGGCTGGAATGGAATTAAACAGATGAAAGAAGACACATATGCAGTTATTTTTGATATGGACGGTGTTGTTGTAGATAGTGAGCCGGTATATCGGATATGGAATCGGGAGTTATTTCAGCGCTTAAATATTACCGTTCCAGAAGAAATAAGAGCACAGTTAATCGGTGGCAGTTCAAAGCGAAAATGGCAGCTGATTAAGGAGCACTGTCGGCTTTCACAATCAGTGGAGGACCTGATTCAGTACCAATACGAATTCTTTCGCGCAAAACCATTTAACTTTAAGGAGATTCTTTTTCCAGGTGTTCTACCTTTAATAGTGGAACTGAAAAGTAATGGAATTAGCATTGCCTTGGCATCTTCCTCGGATAAAGAACGAATCAATCGAGTGTTAACGGATTGCGGTTTGCAGTATGTTTTTGATGTAATTGTGAGCGGTGAAGATTTTGCCGATAGCAAGCCAAACCCAGAAATTTTTCTGCACACGGCAAAACTGCTTGGCAACCCCCCGCAACAATGCGTTGTCATTGAAGATTCAACGAATGGTTTAGTAGCAGCGACCCGAGCAAATATGAAAAAAGTGGCTGTGAGACATCGGTCGATCAAAATGGATTTATCGCTAGCAGATTTAATGATTGATTCCTTGGAAGAAGTAAATTCTACCAAACTGAAAAAAATGGTGTAAACAAGCTTAAAGGAGAAAAGGGAATTAATATGGTACCTATAGTTAGGACACTTGAAAAAGAGTGTTTTATCTATAGGTATTTTTTT
>NZ_VTQX01000086.1 GCF_008764295.1 Bacillus methanolicus
AGCAGGAAGAGTCCGAATAGAGAGTGTATTCGGACAGAAAGGGGAGTTCGCGAGCAGGAAGAGTCCGAATAGAAGGCGTATTCGGACAGAAAAGTGATCCCGCGAGCAGGAAGAGTCCGAATAGAGAGTGTATTCGGACAGAAAAGGGGGCCCGCGAGCAAGAAGAGTCCGAATAGAAGGTGTATTCGGACAGAAAAGTGATCCTGCGAGCAGGAAGAGTCCGAATAGAGAGTGTATTCGGACAGAAAGGGGAGTTCGCGAGCAGGAA
>NZ_VTQX01000087.1 GCF_008764295.1 Bacillus methanolicus
CGACCTCATATACTAGTTATTGATGAATTGGGTTACTTCCCCTTTGATGAACTTAGTGCCAATGTGTTATTCCAGGTCATATCTAAAAGATATGATCAAAGAGGAGCTCTTATCATTACCTCTAATAAGTCATTTGTTGAGTGGGGCAAGATCTTTAGGGATGAAGTATTAGCCACAGCCATATTGGATCGCCTTCTCCACCATGCGA
>NZ_VTQX01000001.1 GCF_008764295.1 Bacillus methanolicus
ATGTTGATAATGCCAACCTTGATCCGAATGAATGGTGGTGCGATATTCTGCTTCATTTGTAATGGTTCCTAATGCTTCAATTAATGGCTCTAGAACGAAGTCTAATGTTGGTCTGTTAGATAGACCAAAAGATATAATTTCGCCGTTGTATAAATCCATAATGGGACTTAAATATAGTTTCTGATTTTCAGTACATTTGAATTCGGTCACATCTGTTACTAGTTTTTGGAGACGGATAGATGTATTGAATCTACGATTCAAGCGGTTTTTGGCTACTTTACCAATCGTGCCTTTATACGATTTATAACGAGATTTACGTGTGAATTTTACACATTTCAATCCCAGTTCACTCATTATTCGTTGAACTTTTTTATGGTTAATGATATAACCTTGACCTCTTAACTCTAAACAAATGCGACGATACCCGTATCTACCCTCGTGCTTTTGAAAAATTTCAGTAATTATTTCCTTCCATTCTCTATCTGGATCTTCTTTCTGTAATTGCTTCACATGGTAATAATAAGTTGCCTCTGGAATCCCCACTATTTCTAAAACATCTTTTAATTTGAATCCTTCTTCTTTGAGTTCGAATGCCAACGCTGTTTGTGCTTTTCGAGGGAGGCATTCGGATTTTCTTGAAAAGCTTTTAACTTTTTTAAATAGGCATTCTCTAAACGTAGAAGTTCATTTTCTCGTTCTAATCGTTCTTCACGAGATAACTCTTTTTCTTGTTTTGGCAATTTTGCTTTATGATTTTTAGACATAGAAGGCCGTCCTTTCACTTTATCCTGCAGGCCTTCTATCCCTTTCTCCAAAAAGGTTCTATACCAATGGGTAATCAATGAAGGATTGTTCATCTTAAAGATAATCGCAGTATCTTGGTAAGAAGCACCTGTGTGTTTCATAAAGTTTAATACATCTAACTTAAATTTGACAGAGTAAACTTGTTTAGAATGCTTCCTACGTAGTCCGTCTTCTCCAAATTCTTTATAAGCACGAACCCATCTTCTGACTTGAGATTCAGCAGGAATACCATATTTTTGGGCTAATAAGTAATATCCTAGTTTGCCCCTTAGATATTCCATTACAATTTTTAATTTAAATTCTTCACTATATTTTGCCATACAAAAACACCCCAGAGGTTAGATTTTTAACTCTAACTTCTGGGGTGCAGTACCTAATGACACCTTTTAATACCAGCTTCTTTAATTTAATTATTTTACAGGAAAAACCTTTGAATATCGTTCCACGTTACCACGAGCATAAGGAGCATTAATAATGCAAAACCGATAAAGTGAACCATCCCTTCTTTTTGTCGGTCAACCGGCTTACCTCTTAATCCTTCTACAGCAAAGAACATCAATCTTCCACCGTCTAATGCTGGAATAGGCAGAAGGTTCATAATTCCTAAGTTTATGCTCAATACTCCTGCCCACTTCATTAAATAAAGGATACCGGATTTAGCCACCGTGTCAGTTGAAACATAAATCCCCACAGGACCAGATAAAGCATCAATTGAAAATTGACCTGTTATCAGCTTGCCGAGCATGGAGAAGATCTCCTTTGTCCAAATATAAACCTCTTTTGCTCCATACGTGATCGATTTGAGTGGTGATTTCTCCATGGGACTATAGACGCCAATAATTCCAATCGTTTTCCCATCTTCTACTTGTTGTGCTTTTGGAGTAACTGAAATGTTCATATCTTGCCCATCTCTTTCCAAGAAGAAATCCAATTCCTTTTCAGGATTCTTCTGGATAATTTCCACCACATCTTCCCATGTGGATATTTCAGCTCCATCGACTGTATGGATAATATCCCCTTCCTTAAGACCTGCTTCTAATGCAGCTCCATCAGGAGTTAATTTACCAAGCATCGGTTCATGAGTAGGCATTCCCTGAATTAATGCGATAATAACAAAAACAACAAAGGCCAACACGAAGTTCATCAATGGACCTGCAAAAATAGCCATTGTTCTTTGCCCAAGTGTTTTGGAGGCAAATTGACGATCGTAAGGAGCAATTAATGTTTCCTTCCCATTTTCAACAAAATTTGCTTTTCTGCTGATACGAAAGGTTTGCAGACGCTCGTCATCGCCCTCTTCATAGCCTTTTATCATTAATTCATGTTCAACATCAGCATGCTCAACCTCAATTACGCGAATATCAGGATATTTTTCCTTATTATTAAGTACAATTTTAGATACTTCATCATTTTTATCAAACAACAGACCAACACGATATCCAGGCTTGATCTCCACCATTTCAGGATCTTCACCGGCCATGCGTACATACCCTCCAATCGGGAGAAGGCGAATCGTATAAACCGTGTCATTCTTTGTAAATGAAAGGAGCTTTGGTCCCATCCCTATCGCAAATTCACGACAGAGAATTCCCGCCCTTTTCGCAAAGATTAAATGTCCTAATTCATGAAAAAATACTAACGCCCCGAAAATAATAATAAAGGCTATAACTGTACTCAAAATATAACCACCTTTTTAATTAGGCTACGTTAAATACGCTTTTTGCCTCATTTTTGTTGGGAATTTAGCGCCTCCCAGTTTCATTGTCTTGGAATTGAGTAAAGAGGAGCTCCCTCGTTCATCCTCCATCAATCGCTGCAATAAGTCAAAAAGATAAACATCGCCTTTATTTTAGAAGTGAGTAAACGAATGCTCTTGTTTCCTGATCAACTTCTTGAATAAGGGAAAGATCTGGATTCTGTATGGAGTCATGTGCAGTTAACGACTTTTCGATTAGTTCCTCGATCTGAAGAAACGTAATTTTGCCTTTGAGAAACGCTTCGACTGCCGCTTCATTGGCAGCATTTAACACCGTTGGCAAAGTCCCTCCTGCCTTACCTGCATCAAAAGCAAACTGCAAGCACCTAAATCGCTTAAAATCCATATGATTAAAATGCAAACGGCCAATTTCAGCTAAGTTCAATCTATTCGCCGTATTTAAAGGCATTCTATCTGGATAGGTTAGCGCATACTGGATCGGAACTCTCATGTCTGGTGTTCCTAACTGTGCAATCACGCTACTATCATGAAATTCTACCATAGAATGAATAATACTCTCTTTATGGAGCAAAACATCGATTTTTTCGTATGGAATATCGAAGAGCCAATGTGCTTCAATGACCTCTAAGCCCTTGTTCATCATCGTTGCCGAATCAATCGTAATCTTCGCACCCATGGACCAGTTCGGATGATTCAATGCCTCTGAAACAGTGACATTTTGCAATTCATTCCTGCTCTTATCCCGAAAGCTTCCCCCTGAAGCAGTTAAGATTAGCTTTTCAATATTTTTCTCTTTCTCCCCCTGTAACGCTTGGAAAATCGCGGAATGCTCACTGTCTACAGGGAGAATAGGGACATTATACTCCCTTGCTGCGTGCATCACAAGATGTCCTGCCGTTACTAACGTTTCTTTATTTGCTATACAAATTGTTTTGCCAGCACGAATCGCTTCCAGTGTCGGATATAATCCTACACTTCCGATAACAGCATTGACAAGAATAGTTGACTTTACATATGTAGCAGCTTCTACTAAACCATCATCACCAAAAGTAAAATTCACATTTGGATACTCTATCTCTAAATTAGCCATATCTTCTTTGTCAGCGACAGATACTAATTCAGGTTTAAATTCAGCAATGATTTTCCTAGCAAGTGGAATATTACGCCCTACACTCATTGCAACTAATTGAAATTCATTTGCATGTTCTTTAATTATATTCAGCGTTTGCGTTCCAATTGAACCAGTTGCTCCTAATAAACTAATATATTTCAACGATTTCACTCCTGATCATAAAAGCACTTACCATGAGCCTTCCACCTGAATTAAAAATGAAAGAAATACAGTAGTGGCCAAACAAATAATAAACTATCAAAGCGATCTAATATCCCTCCATGACCTGGTAGCAATCTCCCAGAGTCTTTGACATGATAATGTCGCTTTAACGCAGATTCAACTAAATCACCCACTTGCCCAAATATGGAAAGAAAGATGGTAATGATCCCTAATTTCAAAAAAGATGCATCTATATCTGAAAAGATGACAAACAATATAGATACAACTACCGCACAGAAAATGCCACCAAAGAAACCTTCTACTGTTTTATTAGGGCTAATTTCCGGCCATAGCTTTCTCTTTCCAAATGCTCGGCCTATAAAGTACGCTCCTGAATCTGTCGCCCAAATAATAAAAAGGGAGTAAAAAATGTAAATTAACCCGCCCGTTTCCCTTATTTCGATAAAATACAAAAAACCCATCCCGATGTAGATAATCGACATAATTGAGAAGGCAACATCATCAAAGGTAAATTTATTTTTCGTTGCCACAGTATAGGTTAAAAATAGCAGAATTGCTAACAAAGCAACCTCTACCTTTGAATATTTGAGGGCTATTAAAATATCTTGTAATTGATTCGGTAATAAAAAAATCCACAGTACAATTAACGCTATCAAGCCCGGTACTGAAAATAACTTTAATTTTCGCATCTTTAATAATTCATAAAGAGCGATAGATGCTAATAAATAGGCGAGAAAAATCAGGGGTACTCCGCCTATTATAACAATCGGTAGAAAGATTGCTGCTGCGATAATTGCTGTAATAATTCTTTGCTTCATCTAATATATTCAACACCTTTATTATACTCCACCAAAACGCCTTTGCCGATTTTGGTATGCTTCTACAGCTTCAATGAAGTGCTGTTCATTAAAATCAGGCCATAGTACATCCGTAAACCAAAATTCCGTATAAGCAAGCTGCCACAACATGAAGTTGCTTAAACGGATTTCTCCACTTGTTCTGATCAAAAGATCTGGATCACTAAGTTTGTTCGTCATTAAATAAGAGGAAAAAGCCTCTTCATCGATCATATCTTCCTTTATTATACCACTTTTGTAATCTTCTAAGACGCGCTTTACAGCGTCGACAATCTCACTTCTACTCCCGTAATTAAGGGCAAAATTTAAGACAAGACCATCATTATCCCTCGTTTTGTCCATCGCATGCTCGATAGCTCCAATCGTATGAGAGGGCAAACTTTCTTTATAACCAATCATTTCGACACGGACGTTCTGTTCAATTAGCTCCGGGAGAAAGGTTCCGAGAAATTCTTCAGGCAGTTTCATTAAATAATCGACTTCCATTTTCGGACGTTTCCAATTTTCAGTTGAAAAGGCATATAAAGTAAGCGTTTTAACTCCTAACTCATTCGCTAGCTTCGTGATCTTTTGGACACCTTTCATCCCTTCATGATGCCCTGCAACTCGAGGGAGTGCTCTTTTCCTTGCCCATCTACCATTTCCATCCATAATAATCGCCACATGTTCTGGAATAGGTTGCTTTTTTAAAAATTCTATTTGTTCCCGGAGAATGGGAGAGTTTTTGTTATTTTTCCATGACTTTAATTTATCTAACATGATTCCGCTCCTCCAGAGGGATCATTTTTTCTCAAATACTTACGTTCAGCACGAAGAAAAAATGAGCCATCCATTCAATATTCCACTTTTTTCCGTAGCTGTCTCTATCATAACAAAAAATAAGTGAGATATCTCTATAAAAAATTATGTACGAGCAAGAGAAATTAAGACTACAAAAATTTCTACTTCTATAATTACCCTAACCCCCTCAATATCCTACCCTTTCTATTCATTTTTGTAAAATAAAAACCCCCTATAATTAGAGGGTCAAATGATAAAGTTATCTTTATACTTCCAAAATTTCTTTTTCTTTATCCTTTGTTAAGCTATCAACTTTAGCAATATACTCATCTGTTAGCTTTTGAATATCATCTGCATAGCCACGTTGATCATCTTCCGTAATTTCACCATTTTTTTCAAGCTTCTTTAAGTCATCATTGCCATCGCGGCGAATGTTACGTATAGCAATTTTCGCTTCTTCTGCCTCTTTCTTAACCACTTTCACAAGCTCTTTACGGCGTTCTTCCGTAAGCTGTGGAATCGAAAGGCGAATAATATTCCCGTCACTTGTTGGTGTCAAGCCAAGGTCTGATTTTAGAATGGCTTTTTCTATTTCTCCCAAAACTGATTTATCATACGGTTGAATCACTAGTAAACGGGCTTCAGGGACAGATACACCAGCTAATTGATTAATTGGAGTTGGTGCTCCATAATAATCGACTGTAATTCTATCTAGCAAGGAAGCATTTGCTCTTCCTGCGCGAATACTTGCTAGCTCACGAGTGTATGCCTGAATCGCTTTCGTCATTTTATCCTTTACGTTCGCAATAATTTGTTTTGGCATTTTTATTTCCCCCTTACAATTGTTCCGATCGTTTCACCAAGAACAGCTTTTTTAATATTTCCATTTTCCATAATTGAAAATACAATTAGCGGGATATCATTGTCCATGCATAAAGATGAAGCGGTAGAATCCATCACTGCTAAACCTTCCTTTAACACATCTAAATATGATAATTCATCATACTTCTTCGCATTTGCGTCCACTCTTGGATCTGCCGAGTAGACACCATCGACATTATTTTTAGCCATTAAAATGACATCTGCTTCAATTTCTGCAGCTCGCAATGCGGCTGTTGTATCAGTGGAAAAGTATGGGTTTCCTGTTCCGGCAGCAAAAATGACAACGCGTTTCTTTTCGAGATGGCGAATAGCCCGACGTCTAATATACGGTTCTGCCACTTGACGCATCTCAATCGATGTTTGTACTCTCGTTTCTACTCCAGCTTGTTCTAAACTATCCTGTAACGCCAATGAATTCATCACCGTTGCTAGCATTCCCATATAATCAGCATTAGCACGATCCATGCCCATTTCTTCACCAATTTTTCCGCGCCAAATATTTCCTCCGCCCACAACTACAGCAACTTCTACACCAAGATCAGCTAATTCTTTCACCTGATTTGCCACCGATTTTATAACGGTTGGGTTAATTCCAAAGCCTTTTTCACCAGCTAATGCTTCACCACTTAATTTTAAGACGACTCGTTTGTATTTTGGACTGCTCATGAGAACCTCCGTATGTATAATTCGGATCCCTTGTTCATTGCTACTTTAAACTAAAGGCATCAAGTTTGTTTTTGAAAATAGGGAACACAACGTGTCCCCTATCGGTTTTAAATTCAAATTATTTTTTAACTTGGCTCATTACTTCTTCTGCGAAGTTATCTTCACGCTTTTCGATACCTTCTCCAACTTCATAACGAACGAAGTCACGAATCTTACCGCCTTTAGCTGAAACGAATTGTCCAACTTTTTGATCAGGATTTTTAACAAATGCTTGATCGTTAACACAAACGTCTTCAAAATATTTACCTAGACGACCCTCAACCATTTTTGCAACGATATTTTCAGGTTTTCCTTCATTTAGGGCTTGCTGAGTTAGAACTTGACGCTCACGTTCAACTTCTTCTGCAGACACTTCATCACGAGAAACATACTTTGGATTTAAAGCGGCAATATGCATGGAAACATCTTTAGCAGCTTCTTCATCTGTCGTACCTTCAAGAACTGTAAGAACCCCAATGCGTCCGCCCATGTGTAAGTATGCACCAAATGCATCGTTATCACCTTTTGTCTTAATTTCAAAGCGACGCAATGACAGTTTTTCACCGATTTTTGCAATCGCAGCATTAATATGAGCTTCAACTGTAGAACCATTTTCCATCGTTTGGGTAACAGCTTCTTCAACCGTAGCTGGTTTCTTCGCAAGCAGATGAGCGCCTAACTCTTGAACAAGTGTTTGGAATCCCTCATTTTTTGCAACAAAATCTGTTTCAGAGTTTACTTCAAGGATAACAGCTTCATTGCCGTTAACTTTTACTGAAGTTAAACCTTCCGCAGCGACACGATCGCCTTTTTTCGCAGCTTTCGCAATTCCTTTCTCACGCAAAAGATCAACTGCTTTTTCTAAATCGCCATCTACTTCTTGAAGCGCCTTTTTACAATCCATCATACCTGCGCCCGTTTTTTCACGCAGTTCTTTAACCATTTGTGCAGTAATTGCCATAATGAGTTATCCTCCTTAAATCTATGTATCATTATTTTTAGCTAGACTAGCAAAAGCTAATCTTCAATCATTCATTATTCTCAAAAAAAGGTGATAAAGAAGGGTAAAGCCCTCTTATCACCTTCATTGAATCAACTCTATGATGTCTAGTTCCAGCGCCTAGTCCCTCGTGGTCACAGCACAATCCGCTAAGAAAGTTGAAGCTCAACCTCTCTAGCAGCTCGCCTTGTGCTTGTCAGAACTGAGCAAGGCGCTACCACTTTTCCCATTACGCAGTTGTTACTTCTTCGCCTTGCTTCGCTTCTAAAATTGCGTCAGCCATTTTACCAGTTAATAGTTTAACCGCACGAATAGCATCATCATTTGCAGGGATTACAACATCGATCTCATCTGGATCACAGTTTGTATCAACAATACCTACGATAGGAATGTTTAATTTATGAGCTTCAGCAACAGCAATGCGCTCTTTACGTGGGTCAATGATGAATAAAGCATCTGGAAGTTGCTTCATATCTTTAATTCCACCTAAGAACTTTTCAAGACGCTCTTGCTCTTTTCTTAATCCAACTACTTCTTTCTTTGGAAGCACTTCAAAAGTACCGTCTTCAGACATTCTTTCAATATCTTTAAGTCGGGCAATACGCTTTTGAATGGTTTCGAAGTTTGTTAAAGTACCACCTAACCAGCGTTGGTTTACATAGTACATTCCAGAACGTTCTGCCTCTTCCTTCACAGAATCCTGTGCTTGTTTCTTTGTACCAACAAAAAGAACTGTACCGCCATTTGCAGCTAATTCTTTTACCCAGTTATAAGCTTCTTCAACCTTCTTAACTGTTTTTTGTAGATCGATAATATAAATGCCGTTACGTTCTGTGAAGATATATTTCTTCATTTTTGGGTTCCAACGGCGAGTTTGGTGTCCGAAATGTACACCAGCTTCAAGCAATTGCTTCATAGAAATTACTGACATGTTTCTTCCTCCTAATGGTTTTGTTTTCCTCCGCCCATATCATCTTTAGTCAAAAACTGTTTAATAGCAATTGACGAATTGTCTTCATATTAAACAGCACCATTTGCCTAAATCCATGAACGTGTGTATTAACACCATTTGTAAATATAGCACATGTGTAATGACGAATCAAGTCATTCTTTTTCATTTTGTCGTAATTTGAATAATAATTCTAATTCCGTTTTACCTTTACCAAGCTTTTTAGCAATATCCTCAATTGACAGACCTTGTTTTTGCAACAAAATTGCTTTGTGATAAACTGATTCATCATTTATATCATCGCTATCTTCTATTTTCTCTCTCTGTGCTTCCTTATTCTCAAGATTAGGCTTGACCTTTTCTTGGTCAAGTTTTTCTTCACTATTACCATTTACATTTCGGTATGCTTTGACTGCTTGAAAAACAGTTCCTTTACGATAGGTGATGTTTTCACCCTTTTCAAGCTGGACGCGTTCTTTGTTAAGCTCCATATTATCGTCTATTTGCTCGGTGATCGCCATTCCCTGCCCTGCTTCAGTCTTACTTTGAACTTGACTTAACTTCTCGATAAATTTTTCATTTTCCTCTGTCATTTCTATTAAATAACTCGATATTACCTCTTCGATCTCTTTAAGAATTTCTTCCTGCCTTTTTTCGACTACAAGAAGTCTGTTTTGACGCAAATAAAGAATAACAATACAAAATAAAGCAACAATATTTAAAATTAAACTGATGAATAAAAATAAGTTCGTCATGGTACCCCTCTATCCGCTGTAATCCACCCTTGTCCCTTTGTATGGATGCTGTTCCTTTGGATGGTGTTTCTGTTTTCCTTTATTCGATCCATGCTGTTGAGACTGAGACTGTTCCTCATGGTGCCTCTCTTTTTGAAATCGGGTAATATCCTTTTGTTCCTGCTTTATAACTGAATTTTTCTTTTTTTCCTCTTCCCTTTTCACACTTTCGGAGGCAAGATCATGCTGTAGTTGACCTCGTTGCTGCATTTGCTCTAATAATTTGCCCGCATCATGTGTTCTTGGAAGCGCGACCTGCATTTCAATTGCTTTGAGGCTCACTTTTCATTCACTTCCTCACTAATATAATTAAAGGCAAGGCGAACTAAATTGGTTGAAATACAATTTCTTTATTTTCTAATAAAAACTTCACATATGAATGCGTTTTCTGAATTACTCTGACATATTTGCCAAAACAAAGACTTGTGTTTGGATATATTTTTTCATAAATATAGACAGCATAATGTTCTCGGTTTCCTTTTTTTGCTTCAATTGCTTCAAGCTCACCTTCAACCTGTGCTAAGTTAAGCTCTAATTGCTGCTTTGTTGCTCTTTGTTTGACAATTAACGCTTGTTCCTGCGTGGTAGGCTTACCTTTTATTTTCGCAGCTTCAACTAATTTGTTTTCGATCATCCTTAATTTTTTTATATTTTCTGAAAGCTCTTTCATCTCTTTTCTTAGCTCTATTTCTTTTTGTTCAATAGAAGAATCATAGCCAACATAAAGCTCTGTTTTTGTGAATAGATGGTTTCCTACCTCTTTCACATGTATATCTTTACCTGAACGAAGAACGCCACCGATAATATGACCTTGTTTACAGTAAATTGATTCCTTCGCCTCAATCTGGCTATGCAAAGAGGAGGTGTTAATAATTACGTCCTGACCAGCACGGACATTAGCCTGATTTAAGTAGTTTGCTTGGATGCTTCCTCCTGCCACTACTTTACCACGATTTCCTGCTGTAATTCCACCAGAGATGAGGATATTCCCTCTAGCAACCAGTTGTGCACCTTCCACAAGTCCAGCAATTTTAATATCACCACCAGCAATAACCTCATAACCAGTTGGAACATTGCCACGAATAACAACATTGCCAATAAAATTAATGTTGCCTGTTTTTAAATCTAGATCACCATTTACTTCAAAAACAGGATTAACCGTAACTGTTTTTTGAGTAACGCTTACTTGACCGTCCGTAGTTGCAATAAATTGATTTCCTTCCTTGATAACATTTTTGCCAGCCCTTGTCTTCAATGGTTTGCCATCACGAGCAGGGAGTAATTTCCCCGTTACTCCACGCCCGTTTACACCGCTAGTTTGCGGAACTATTTTGGCAATCACCTGGCCATTTTTTACTGAAGGGATATCGAGTACTTCGCGAAAATTAATTTTTTCTTTCTTTTCCGATTCCTCTTTTTGTATCTCTAAAATTAAATGCGCATCTTCGCCATTTTTTGGTGCAATGCCCTCTGCAATCGTTAGAGGATAATTTTGCACCTTCGGTTTTGCGGCAATTTCATGAAGCAACGAATGATTTATTCCAAAAGCGACATTTTGCTCCCCTAAAAATGTCTCAAGTGCATTAACTGAAATTGAAAATTTTTCGTCCTGTTTATCAATCAATTCAATTTCAGCTTTCAATTGATCTTTACTTATTCTCACGCGAAAGGGTATCTCCATTTTCTCCGGCCCTCTTTCTTTTCTTATCTTCCATTTACAAGTGTATTAGATCATTTTACTTAAAGATTGTCTCAGCTTAAATATTGCTTTTGAATGGATTTGTGAAATTCTTGAAGTTGATAAATCTAGTACTTGTCCAATTTCTGTTAAGGTGAGTTCTTCTTGATAGAACAAACTTAAAACGAGTTGCTCTTTCTCATTTAATTGAGAGATCATTTCCGACATTTCTTGAATTAGTTCATCCTTTACGATTTTTTCTTCGGGAATATCGGCTTTAATATCCTTTATCGTATAGGCTTGACCATCTTTTTCGTCTTGGTCGCTCCCACGCTCATCAATTGAAAGAATGCTTGCGAAAAAATGTTCGTTCATTGTGGCATGGACTTCTTCTTCCGGCATATCCAGCTCAATAGCGATATCTTTAGCCGTTACATTCCTCATAAATTTTTGTTCAAGCTTTCCAATAGTAGCTTCGATTTTTTTCGCTTTTTCCCTCGTACTTCTTGATAACCAATCTTCTTTTCTTAGACCATCAATGATTGCCCCACGAATTCTGAATGACGCATAAGTATCAAATTTCAATTCTCTTGTCGGATCAAATTTTTCCAGTGCATCGTATAAACCCATTAATCCAAGGCTATGAATATCATCTCTTGATACATTTTTTGGAAGGCCAACAGCTACCCTTTGTACGTGATAACTGACAAGAGGCATATATTTTTTGACTAACAGGTTTCCTGCTTCTGAGTCGCGGGCCGAAATCCATTTATCCCATATTAGTTGTTCCTCAGTTGTTAATACCTGTCCCATTGCAACCTCCCAATATTTCATTAAATTCCGACCATTATTACCAATAATCGTCGCACTTTTTGAAAAAACAGATAGCGAATTACATTTATTTTTAGCATATTTTCGTTCTTTATGAGGCAATAGATTATATACTATTATTATAGCAAATTCACGTTCATCATATCAAAGAAGTTCGAAAATTGTCACAACATTATCAAACATGTTTATAGGAAAATATACCCATTAACAAGAAAAATCAGTCCTTTTTAGGGGACTGATTCAACATGACTAAAGTTCAAAAACACCTTTGTTAACGGTGCGTATGTTGAGTAGACAAGTTTTGGGATCGAACTCAATCGTTCGACCGCTATTTCCACCAACATCCTCTCCAACAATGGCAATTTTGTAAGCTGCAAGCTCTCTTTTCACTGCTTCTACATTTCTTGGACCAATTCTCATCATGTCATTCGAGCTAGAGAATTGAAACATCTGTGCTCCGCCAGCCAGCTTTGCCTTCAATGAATAGTCCCGTGCGCCATTTTTCAACAATCGATTGACCAGTTCCTTTACAGCAGTATCCGCGTATTTTGCAATATTAAATGCTCCACCCTTTGCAAGAGTAGAATCAGGTAGCATTACATGCGCTAATCCAGCAAGCTCTTTCCCTTGATCATAGATCACCACACCAACACATGAGCCCAATCCCGATGTTCTTATATGATAAGGTGTTCTTACAATATTCATATCTGCAATCCCAACCTTAATCACTTGAACCGTATCATTCATTCTCAGTTACTCCTAATGCTTGAAAAATAATCTCAAAGGAGTCTGGATCAGGCAAAAGGAAAAAATGCCCCTTTACACTTTTCGGACCATTATAATCATCATCATCTAATGCTGTATCAATCACAATGGCGAAGTCGCTGACCTGGGACAACTCGATTAAACCAAAGCTAATAATGGCACCAACCATGTCTATACTTAGTGCAGGGACAGATGGATATAAATCTAATTTAGTAAAATCTGATAAAGACGATAAATAGGAGCCAGAGAGAATATTGCCAAGCTCCTGTAGAGCAGACATCGCTATTTCGTCATAAGGTGGTTTAGCAAATGAAAATTGACTATCTCCAGTCATCTGTTGAATAAACGTACTTGCCTGTTCCAAAGATAGAACAAAAAACATACTTCCCGGAGCATCTCCCTCAATTCTTAAAAAAACACTTGCGACGATATTTTCTGGACCACCCGCCATTTCCATCATTTCATCAAAGGAAACAACTCTAACTTTCGGCACCCTCATATCAATTTTCTTATTAAGCAAAGTTGAAAGAGCGGTTGCAGCATTTCCAGCCCCAATATTCCCAACTTCTTTTAAAACGTCTAAATGAACGGTTGAAATTTTCTCAAGAAAACTCATATTGCTAGCCTTCTATCTTACTATCTAAACGAATTTCATCCCGATTCAAAATTTTCTCAAGATCCAATAAGATAAGAAGTCGTTTATCAATTTTGGCAACTCCACTTATGTACTCCGCTTCCGCAACACCAACCACTTCTGGCTGTGGCTCAATAGAGTTCATATTCACATCAATAACATCATTGGCCGCATCGACAATTAAGCCGACCTCCATATCATCAAATGAAATGATGATCACTCTTGTACTTTCTGTGTATTTAATTTCTTCAAGACCAAAACGCAGTCTTAAATCAATAATCGGGGTTACAACACCTCTTAAATTAATGACACCTTTCACATATGGAGTTAACCCAGGTACTCTTGTAATATGCTCTATCTTTTCGATCGAGTTCACTTTGTTTACTGGAATGGCATATTCCTTTTCTTTTAACTGAAAAACAATAAATTTAATATCCTCTGTTAAAGTTTCAGCCATTATCGTCACCTTCCTTTAAAAGGGGTTCCTCCACAGCTTTTCGTGGAGGATCGTTTCACACATCTATTTGATTAATGCGTTGCAATCTACAATTAGTGCAACTTGACCATCACCAAGGATTGTTGCACCAGATATAGCAAAGACATTCGTTAAGTAATTGCCCAGCGATTTAAGAACAACCTCTTGCTGGCCGATAAAGGAATCAACAATCAATCCAGCCATCTTATCGCCTTTTCTTACGATGACAACAGAGTAAAACTCATCTTCTTCCTCTTGGCTCGGCACTTGAAAAATATCTTTCAAGAATAGAAGTGGTACAACCTTGCCGCGGAAATCAATCACCTTTTGATTATGGGCATTTAAAATTTCAGCCTTTTTAACAATTGCTGTTTCTATAATGGAAGAAAGGGGAACTGCGAACTTTTCCTTTTCAATTTCAACGAGCATAACAGAAATAATTGATAGAGTAAGAGGTAATTGGATAGAAAACGTCGAACCCTTCCCTTCTCTTGACTCAATTGAAATCGCACCGCCCAGTGATTCAATTGTGTTTTTCACAACATCTAGCCCGACACCGCGACCGGAAACATCTGAGATTTTATCAGCAGTTGAAAATCCAGAAGCAAAGATTAACTCGAATACTTCCTTATCAGTCAATGTTGAGGCAGTTTGTTCATTAATGATTCCATTTTTAATTGCTTTTTCAAGAACTTTTTGCTTTTTGATTCCTGCACCATCGTCATCAATCTCAATAAAGACATGATTACCGCTGTGGAATGCTTTTAACACAACAGTCCCCTCTTCATTCTTTCCGTTCGCTTTTCGAACATCCGGTGTCTCTAACCCATGATCGAGTGCGTTTCGAATGAGATGGACAAGGGGATCACCAATCTCATCAATAACGGTTCTATCGAGCTCCGTTTCAGCGCCAATAATTTCTAAGTTAACCTTTTTGCCTAAGTCACGAGCTAATTGTCTAACCATTCTAGGGAAACGATTAAACACCGTTTCTACAGGAACCATTCTCATATTCAGAATAATGTTTTGTAGATCACCAGTAATTCTAGACATTCTCTCCACTGTTTCATGTAACTCTTGATTTTTCAAATCATTAGAAATCTGTTCTAATCGACCACGGTCAATCACAAGCTCTTCAAACAAGTTTAATAAAATATCAAGTCTTTCAATATTTACTCTAATTGTTTTATTGCTAGCTTGTTTCCCCGTACTTGTCTGCTTCTTCTGTTCCGCCTCAGCGGGAACATCAGAATTAGTCGTTTCAACTGTTTTCTTACTTTCCTCTTCACTCTCAGCCTTAGTTGTTTCCTGCTTATTTCGGATGCCTTCAAGTGAAATCGCATTGATTTCCACCTTTTCAACTTCGGAAACTTTCATTATTATTTTCTTTAAGTCCTCTTGGTTTTCTTTGGAAACAATCGATACGGTAAATTCTTGATCAAACTGCTCTTCTTCGAGTTGATCGACAGGTGGTGTTGATTTAATGACTTCTCCAACCTTCTCCAATACTTCAAATACCATGTACACTCGAGCCGCTTTAAGAAGACAATCTTCCCTTAAGGCAATCGTAATTTCATAGGCCTCAAAACCTTGCTCTTTCGATTGCTCTAGAACTGTGTATTCAAATTCATCGTATTCACTTTTAAAGGATGCTCCCGTTGATGTTGTTACAACGGTTGAAGTAGCAGCTACTTCAGCCTGTGACTGTGCTTGTTGCGGACTCTCACCTTTTTCAATCAATTTTAACTTTTCTACAACCTCTGTTACATTTCTTTTTCCATCTCCACCATCAGCAATCGAAAATACCATTGCCTCCAAATCATCAACTGCTTGGAAGACAACATCTAAAATTTCAGGCGTGACCGATAGCTTATGATTGCGAATCGCATCAAGAACGTTTTCCATTTGATGGGTTAAACTTGCAAGATCCTCATAACCCATTGTTGCAGACATTCCCTTCAAAGTATGAGCCGAGCGGAAAATATCATTAACAATGTCTATATCTTCTGGATTTTTCTCAAGATCTAGCAATCGTGCATTACAGCTTTGTAAATGCTCTTTGCTTTCTTCAATAAATACTTCAAGATATTGATTCAATTCCATTTTCTTACCCCCTTCGACATATCTGGGATGTTCAAAAAGTTTGTGCGAGATAGCTAGCGAATTCTCCGACTTTACTTAGACAAATAGTTTCTCCATTGCCCAGCATAGCAGACATCTCAACCTTCTAGTCTCATAATTTGAACAATCACTAGAGTGGCTTTCCATTTTCCCTAAACATATTGCAAAATCGTTTCAGCAATTTTATCCACATCTTCAACTTCATCGACCAAATTAGTGGCGATAGCCGCCTTAGGCATTCCATATACTATCGAAGTCGCCTCTGACTCTGCAATCGCTGTTACATCTCCACTATTCTTTAACTCTATTAATCCCTGTGAACCATCAGCGCCCATTCCTGTCATAATGACAGCAATTTTCGTGTAACCTGAAAGCGTGCTGATCGATTGAAACATGATATCTACAGAAGGGCGATGACCGCTTTTAGGCGGTATGCTTGTACTCAGTTCAATCTTTAACCTTGCTCCTGCTTCCTTTACAAGTAAATGGTAACCGCCGGGAGCAATTAAATCGTACCTTTCTCAGCAAATTCCCCATCCTCTGCTTCCTTCACATGGCACTCAGATAAAGAATCGAGTCTAGAAGCAAGACTTTTTGTGAATCCAGCTGGCATATGCTGTACAACAAAAACAGTAGCATCCAAATCTTTAGGTAACTTTGTGACAACCTCTTGTAACGCTCTAGGACCTCCTGTTGATGTCCCTATACAAATAATCTTTTTAGCAGTAGCGTGACTTTTTTGAACGGGACGAAGTGACTGTCCCTTTCGTTCTATTTTACTACATTCTTTTGTTGATGGAATAGTACTTTTGGCATAAGTAGCCTTTTTCATAATTCCAGACAGATTAGCTTTACTGGCAGAGATGACCTTCTCAATCAATTCTTCCTTTACCTTAATAAGGTCAAGAGATATTGGGCCAGAAGGCTTTGTAATAAAATCGATCGCCCCATAAGAAATCGCTAGCATAGTGTTTTCAGCGCCAAGCTGTGTTGTACTTGACAACATTAATACAGGGACCGGATGTTCTTTCATTATTATTTGGAGTGCTTCTAAACCATCCATTACAGGCATTTCGATATCCATTGTTACAACATCCGGTTTTAAAGCACTGATTTTTTTTAATGCATCCTCCCCATTTCTTGCTGTGCCTATTACGTCTATAGAAGGATGTTCTGACAAAAAATCATTTATCAGTTTTCTCATGAATGCTGAATCATCAACAATAAGCACTTTAATTTTTGGCATTACGCGCCCTACCTTTCAAAGAGAAATCGCTTTAACTTTGAAACAAACTGCAAAGCATTAGAAGATTGAATCTCATTAAAGTTATCTTGTTCATATCGCTCTGTAAGTTCTACTAACGCTTTAGCAGTTAGAGATTTTGTTGTTAAAACAAACGGTGTTTGATTCGCTACGGCAATTCTGACCGATTTATCATCTGGAATCATTCCCAGCAGCTTTAATTCACGTCCTAAAAATTTCTTCGTTACTGAATTAAGCCGATTGAATGTCGTCAATCCATCATTTTTTTCAATTGTTCGATTTACAACAACTAAAAAAGGGACTTTTTCATTTTGCATATGTATATGTTTCAACATGGCGTAGCCGTCTGTAATTGAAGTGGGTTCTGGTGTAGTAACAAGGATAATTTCATCGACTGACAGTATCAGTTGGAGAGTTTCCTCCGTTACCCCCGCCCCCATATCAAAAATGACATAATCATATGCATTTAAAACAGCCGAAAATTCTTCCGTGAATTCCTCAATCATATCCTTGTCCAACTTAAAAAGTCTATTCAACCCTGTACCACCAGCAATATAATGGAGATTCTCAGGACCTTCCATCACGACATTGTTTAGGGATTCTTTTTTATCAAAGAAATCAACAATGGTGTATCTTGATGATTTGCCTAATAAAATATCAATATTGCCCATTCCTACATCCATATCAAATAGTAGTACTTTATTACCTTTTCGACACAAGGAGATCGCAAAGTTTAATGAAAAATTTGATTTTCCGACTCCTCCCTTACCACTTACTACGGCAAGAGCTTTCATTTTTCTTAACTTCGACATATTACTTAGACGTCTTCTCAGCGCTTCAGCTTGATCTTTCATCAGATTCATCCTCGAGAACCAATTTACTAATTACTTCTGCAGAAGCAGATATTTTATCATCAGGTACATCTTGACCATTCGTTAAATAAGCTACACCAATTTGATATTTATCAATCATATTATACATAGCTCCATACGTCGCTGTTTCGTCTAATTTTGTAAAAATAAACTGCTTAATGTCAATACTGCTTGAGAACTGCTTAAATATTTCTTCCATATCACTTTGCTTTGAAGTTAACGATAAAACGAGCAATGTTTCCATTTCGTTTTCATAATCGATAATATTTTTAAGCTCTTCCACATAACGGGAATCACGAAAATTTCGGCCTGCTGTATCAATTAAAACGACATCATAGTCCTTGAAAGTATCGCAGGCCTTTTTAAAGTCATTCAAGTTGTAACATACCTCTAATGGGACAGATAGTATTTTTGCATACGTTTTTAATTGTTCAATTGCTGCAATCCGGTAAGTATCGGTTGTTATTAGCGCCACTTTTTTACGGAACTTTAACATTGAATCAGCAGCAATTTTTGCTAATGTGGTTGTTTTTCCAACACCCGTTGGACCAACGACATTTACGTATTTTTTTGAAAATGAGATATCACCAAATTTATACATAGAAATTCGCTCAGCCATCTCCTGCTGGCACCACCGTTTGACATCGGCAATCTTGGAATCAGTTCGATTCGTATACCATTTTTCAAGTAATGAAACCATTAACTCGTTGCGAATAGAGGTATCAATTTCCTGTGATATGAGCTTTTGATTGATGTGTTGCACTAATTCTGGATAGACGGTATCTTCTCTTGTAGAAGAAATATTTTGCAACAATTGTTTTACCTCTGTTAATTCCTTCATGACTTCAGAGGATGTATTTTCTTCTACCTTGTTAAAATTGAGCACAGGACTTTCTTTTTGTTTGGCAACCGGTTCATAATAAAGCATTGTATTAACCGGTTTTTCTTTTATCTTTGGTACCCGATTATTAGAGACTTGATCCATTGCCGCAATTACCTCAATGCACCTCTTTCGAAATAACCCAAGGAACCCGCCAGTATAAACGATCTTTGAATTTAAGATGACCGCATCATTGCCTAATTCAGCTCTAATTCGCTTCATCGCTTCAGGCATTGAATTAGCCACAAATTTCTTTACCTTCACTCAATATTCACCACCCCTACACTTTGTACCTCAACATTCGCCTCGAGTTCGTTATAAGACAATATTGGAATTTGTGGAAAATAGCGCTCTGTTAATTGTCTAATATACATGCGAACAGCTGGTGAACAAAGAACGATCGGAGTTTGCTCCATTAATGAAAGCTGTTCCACTTGTGCAGCGATGGACTCCAAAATCGACTGAGATACATTCGGATCAATCGATAAATAATTGCCATGCTCTGTTTGTTGAATGCCATCTGCGATTATTTTTTCGATTTTTCCAGAAACGGTTATAACTTTTAATTGCTCACCGCCTGAACTGTACTGATTCGTAATTTGTCTTGCCAAAGCTTGTCGAACGTATTCAGCTAATAAATCAGTATCAGATGTCACCTTCCCAAAATCGGCCAATGTTTCAAAAATAATCGGCAAATTGCGGATTGAAACATTTTCCCGTAACAGCTTTCCGAGAACCTTTTGTATTTCTCCAACAGATAGTGGATTTGGTGTCACTTCTTCTACTAAAATTGGATAGCTCTCTTTAATATGATCAATTAGTTGTTTTGTTTCTTGTCTTCCAAGTAGTTCATGGGCATTCGCTTTTATAATCTCTGTGATATGAGTTGATACGACAGATGGTGGATCGACTACTGTATAACCAAAGATCTCTGCCTGTTCCTTCATATCTTCTGTAATCCACTTAGCAGGGAGACCAAAGGAAGGTTCCACTGTATCAATGCCTTCGATTGAATCATCTTCGACTCCCGGGCTCATTGCTAAATAATGATCAAGAAGGAGTTCTCCTCGCGCCATTTCATTTCCTTTAATTTTAAGTCGATACTCATTTGGCTGGAGCTGGATATTATCACGAATTCGCACAACTGGAATAACGAGACCTAACTCAATTGCTAATTGCCTTCTAATCATAACGATCCGATCTAATAAATCTCCCCCTTGGTTTGAATCTGCTAACGGAATTAAGCCATAGCCAAACTCAAACTCAATTGGATCGACATTTAATAGGCTGACGACACTTTCCGGACTCTTCATTTCATCTGCTTGAACATCCTCATCTATATCCTCTAGTTGTTCTTTTGCAGTTTCTGGCACTTTAGACATTCGGTATCCACCAAGAAGCATTAAACCACCTACTGGTAGTGTTAATAATGCTCCGATTGGAGTCAATAGCCCCAACAATATAATCGTACCACCTGTAACATACAGCATTTTTGGATAAGATAGAAGCTGTCTCGTTATATCTTGCCCAAGATTGCCGTCAGAAGTCGCTCTCGTCACGACAATTCCCGTTGCTGTGGAGATCAATAATGCTGGTATTTGACTGACAATTCCATCTCCGACAGTAAGGAGAGAAAAACGTGTAGCTGCTTCCCCAATAGGAAGTCCTAATTGCATTGAACCGATGACAATTCCAAAAAGTAAATTGATTAAAGTGATAATAATCCCAGCAATGGCATCCCCTTTAACAAACTTACTGGCACCGTCCATAGCACCATAGAAGTCTGCTTCTCTACCAATCTTTTCACGGCGTTCCCTTGCTTCATGCTCAGAAATCATCCCCGCGTTTAAATCAGCATCGATACTCATCTGCTTTCCTGGCATCGCATCCAATGTAAAACGTGCTGCAACTTCAGATACACGCTCTGATCCTTTTGTGATGACGATAAAATTGATAATAACCAATATAATGAAGACCACTAACCCTACAACAATATTGCCGCCGACCACAAAGGAACCAAATGTTTCAACGACATTACCTGCGTCTCCTTTAGAAAGAATAGAACGAGTTGTCGATACATTTAGTCCTAATCGAAATAACGTAACTAGTAAGAGCAATGAAGGAAAGACCGAAAATTGAAGTGGTTCACTCATATTCATTGAAATCAATAAGATTAGAAGAGCTAATGATATGTTCACAATTAATAGGATACTCAATAGCCACGTTGGAAATGGAATAATGAGCATGGCCACAATTAAAATGACACTGAGTAATACAATTAAATCTTTAGCTCGCATGGTGTTTCCCCCTAATTGAAACAAATAGGCACTAAATATTCTGCTGGTCCTTTTACAAACTTTTAATCAATAGTGCCCATTGCTAGACCTTAAGAAAATGAACAGGGATTAAAAAGGAATCAAATACCATTATGATCTTTATTAAAAACCTGTTGTAAAATTAAATCTTGTTCTTGGTTCGATAAACATAGGCTAATATTTCTGCCACCGCTTTAAAAAATTCTTCAGGAATGGCATCGCCAATCTCAGTTTGGCTATATAAAGCTCTTGCAAGTGGACGATTTTCCACTAAAACGACATCATTTTCATTCGCAATATACTTAATCTTCTGCGCTACATAATCAACACCCTTTGCAACAACAAATGGTGCATCTAGCTTACTTTCATCGTACTTTAAACAGACTGCATAATGGGTTGGATTTGTGATAACGACATCAGCATTAGGAACCTCTTGCATCATTCGTCTCATTGCCATCTCACGTTGACGCTGTTTAATCTTTGACTTGATCAATGGATCCCCTTCAATATTTTTGTGCTCATCCTTGATATCCTGCTTCGACATCCTTATATTTTTCTCAAAATCGTATTTTTGATAAAGATAATCCAGGACCGATAAGACAATTAATAACACCGAGGCAATTAATCCCATTTGAACGGTTAAATTGGCAATCGTTGTAAGTCCCGCTCCAACCGACTTTTGTGCTAATATTAAAATCTCTTCCTTGCGGAACCAGAGGACCGAAAAAGTTGCCAAGCCAACAAACGAAATCTTTAAAATTGACTTTAACATTTCTACGATCGCTCGAAGTGAAAAAATTCTTTTAAACCCCTTAATCGGGTCCAATTTTTCCAATTTGGGCTGAATCGTTTCTGTTGAAAACAGAAAGCCGAACTGCATATAATTTGCTGCAACTCCCGCTATCATTGCGACAGCCATGATCGGTGCAAGGACAAAGATAAGTTCTTGAAGAATATCTAGAAGAATCATCTGCAAATTATTTTCCGTGACGTCCAAGCCAATATATTGTTGATATGAGTGCTTAAAGATGTTGAGCAGCGATTCAAAGAAAAACTTTCCTGCAAATAATAAAATCAAAAAAACCGCTAACAGTACTATTGCAGTATTAACATCTTGACTTTTAGCAACCTGTCCTTTTTTTCGGCTATCCTGCCGTTTTTTCGGCGTCGCTTTCTCTGTTTTTTCACCCGCAAATAACTGTAAGTCTAACTTTATCCATTCCATATTACGAACTCCCAATTAGATCCATAAGCCCCCTCATGGTACCGAGCATCAGTTCAAACAGCTGTGAAACAACCCCCATCATAATCGCCATAACCGCAAATATGACAATGAAGCTAACTCCGATTTTCAGCGGTAGACCAACAACAAATACGTTTAACTGAGGAACAGTTCTCGCAACAATACCTAAAGCCACGTCGACTAAAAACAGACTCCCTACAACAGGTAAAGCCATTTGCAAAGCAATCATAAACATGGAACTAAAGGATTTAACCACATACTCCACCATGTTTTCATCCCCAAAAGGAATCCATGCTTGGTCGAGAGGAATAAATTGATAACTATAGTACACACCGTCAATTAAAAGATGGTGACCATTTACACTCAGCAAAAAAAGCAGTGTAATAATGTAAAAATACTGTCCCGTTAAAGGGCTTTGTGCACCTGTTTGTGGGTCAATGACGTTGGCAATGGCAAATCCCATTTGAAAATCGATAAATCCCCCAGCGATTTGGATAGCAGAAAGGATTAAATAAGCAATAAAGCCAACCAGTATGCCTACGAGCGCTTCTTTCATAATTAGTAAAAAGTAGGCACCATTTATTTCAAATAGCGGTGCTTCTACTGTATAAAACATAATCCAAGCAAGAAAAAAGCCGAGGCCAATTTTATGTCTTGCAGGTATTGTTCGGTAAGAAAAAAGAGGCATCATCAAAAAAAATGATGTAACCCTAACAAAAATAAGTAAAAAAGCAGGAAATTCAGGAAGTAAATCTACCATAACATCAGCCTACAAACCTCGTTAAATTAGAAAAAATAT
This sequence comes from Bacillus methanolicus, assembly GCF_008764295.1. GTDB lineage: Bacteria > Bacillota > Bacilli > Bacillales > Cytobacillaceae > Robertmurraya > Robertmurraya methanolica_A. The sequence goes on from NZ_VTQX01000001.1 coordinate 23,660, forward strand.
CGTTCGCATAAGAAAGCATGCGACTTAACATCCACGGACCGAAGAAAACAATTCCTAGTAAGACAGCAACTATTTTAGGGACAAAAGCTAATGTTTGTTCCTGGATTTGCGTCGTAGCTTGAAATACACTGACGATTAAACCTACTATAAGAGCAAGCAATAGAAGTGGTCCACTAATCAAAAGAACAATCCAAACCCCTTGTTCTGCGATTGAAATTACACTTTCTGGAGTCATCCAATTTCACCTTCTTTTCGCTCTTGTACACATGAATATGATTAAATGCTTACTTTCAGTGGTTTCCTAACCCCAATATTTAGAAGCTGTCCAATAGAGATTTCACAACTAAATACCAACCGTCTACCAAAACAAATAATAAAATTTTAAAAGGTAGTGAAATCATTACCGGTGGAAGCATCATCATTCCCATTGACATCAAAACACTTGCCACGACCATGTCTATTACTAAAAAAGGAATAAAGATCATGAAGCCAATTTGAAAAGCTGTCTTAATTTCACTTATTGCGAACGCTGGTATAAGTGTGGTTAAAGGGATGTCTTCAATTGACTCCGGCCTTTCAGCCTGTGAATACTCTAGAAACAAGGCAAGATCCTTCTGCCTCGTATGTGCACTCATAAATTCCTTTAATGGCAGCGCCGCTCTTTCATAAGCTTCATCAAGGGTAATTTCTTCATTAAATAACGGTGTTAAAGCCTGTTGATTCACCTCACTAAAAGTAGGTGCCATAATAAAAAACGTTAAAAATAATGATAAACCAATGATTACTTGGTTTGGTGGCATTTGCTGAGTGGCAAGCGCCGTTCTGACAAAGGAAAGAACAATCACAATTCTAGTGAATGAAGTCATCAGCACTAGAATACTTGGAGCCAAGGACATCACGGTTAGAAGTAGGATCAGTTTAACTGATGTTGAAACATTAGCAGGATCGCTATTGTTAAAGAATTCCATAAACTCATTCATTTCTCTTCTGACCCTTTCTTCTCCATTTCATCGTACAGCTTCTTTCTTTGCTTTGTGATCTGATCTAACTGTGTTTTCAAGTGTGAAGAAAAAGATAGACTTTCTTTTTCTTGATCCTGTTTTTGAAAGGCCTTCGTTCTTTCAATTACCTTTGTCACAATATCGCTTGGACGAGTTAATTGTTCGATTTTGTGATTATGATCCTCGATAATTCCTCGAGCTTCCTCTTCATCATCAATTTCTTTTAATAGTTGAATATTTTCCCCCACACCAACTATAAGCAGTCTATTTCCTACTTTAATGATCTGGACGGAACGATTTGAACCAACAGATGTCCCACCAATATTTTGAATCAACTGTGTATCACGATAACCATGGCTTTTTTTGTTTATAAACTTTAGTAAAAAATACAGAAGTGCGATCACAAATATGGTGGCAACAATCATTTTCATGAAGTCCCAAATCGTAATTCCTGCTGGGCCACTTTCATCAACAGCCTCATTGCTTGGAATCTCCTGTTGTTCAGATTCTTCAGATTCTTCCTCCACAATTTGTTGTTCTTGTTCAAACATATTTTTCACACTATCGTCGGGCTCTGCCTTAGCTTCTGTATGAAATCCGATTACTAAAATAACGGAAAGAAGAAGGATTTTGACGGATTGCTGAATTACTTGCAACTGGATGCACCTCTATATTTTGAATTCTATTAGAGAAAAGAAAGTAAAGTATGGCGGCACGAAAGCCGCCCTTTAAATTAACATTATGCTAATGTTTTCGAGATCGCTTCAATAACTCGGTCCGCTTGGAACGGTTTTACGATGAAGTCTTTTGCCCCAGCTTGGATAGCATCGATAACCATCGCCTGCTGTCCCATTGCTGAACACATAATTACTTTCGCACTTGGATTTAACTTCTTAATTTCCTTTAATGCTGTAATTCCATCCATTTCTGGCATTGTGATATCCATTGTCACCAAGTCTGGATTCGTTTCTTGATATTTTTCAAGTGCTTGTGCACCATCAGCAGCTTCACCTACTACTTCAAAACCGTTTTTTGTTAAAATATCTTTAATCATCATCCGCATAAATGCTGCATCATCTACAATTAAAATTTTGTGCGCCATTAATCTTTTCCCCCATTGTTTATCTTAGTTTATTTAGTCGGTCTGTTTGACTAATGATATCTGTTACACGGACCCCAAAGTTTTCATCAATAACAACCACTTCACCCTTTGCGATCAAGCGATTATTTACTAATATGTCAACTGGTTCACCTGCCAACTTGTCCAATTCTATAATGGACCCTGGCGATAGTTCAAGGATTTCTTTCACAGATCTTTTCGTTCTTCCTAGCTCAACTGTTACTTGAAGCGGAATATCAAATAACATATTTAAGTTTTTCGCTTCAGATTCTTGAAGCTGATACTGGTCAAAGCTAGAAAACATAGCTGGTTGTACTGTCGGCTGTGGACCGTTTTGATACTGCGCTCCGTAATGCTGTGGACCCGGTTGGTGATGGGCCATAGGCTGCTGCATTGGCGGGATTTGATATCCAGCAGGCTGTGAACTTTGTTGTGGAGCTTCACTATACACTGGAGCCGACGCTTGTGCTCCAACATTTACAGCGGCGCTTACTGGTTGAGGCTGTTCAGTATGGACAGCCGCTTCAGCGTTCGCACCAGCGCTTGAAGCTGACTCTTCAACCTTGCCACCAGATGGATTTAACAGTTCTGCAACTAGTTCCTTGGCGAAACAAAGCGGTAACAACTGCATTATACTGGAGTCGATAAGCTCTCCCACTCTCAGCCTAAATGAAACCTTGACAAGCATATCATCTTTCGGTATTTTTTCAGTTCCTTCACCATGCTGTACATCCAACATATCAATTGATGGTGGTGAAATGTCCACCTTTTTACTAAAGATCGTAGACATTGAAGTTGCTGAAGAACCCAACATTTGATTCATTGCCTCTTGAACGGCACTAAGCTGGATTTCTCCCAGTAACTCAGCAGGATTTAATCCATCTCCTCCAAGCATTAAATCAGCAATAATGGCTGCATCCTCTTGTTTAATGACAAGTAGATTCGTTCCTGAGAAACCTTCTGTGTATTTAACTTGAATGGCTACATAAGGGTGTGGAAACTCATCCTCTAAATCACTCTTTAAAATGACTGAAACGGTTGGTGTTGTAATATCAACTTTTTGATTTAATAACGTGGATAATGCTGTTGCCGAGCTCCCAAAGGAAATATTTCCAATTTCCCCTAAAGCATCTTGCTCCATCATTGTTAAATGTTCTTCCACATTCACGTCGTCGTTTTTGGCGCTGTCTAGCTCTACATCATCTGTACCTTTTAACAAAGCATCTATTTCATCTTGAGAGAGCATATCATCACTCACCATTATCGTCTCCCCCCTTCAATGTCTCTAATATTTGCACGGCAATTTTTTTATTGAGTTTTCCAGCTTGTCCCTTGAATTTTGGAACTTCAGCTATTTTAATTGTTAACGGATTTTCTATCGTTTGTTTTAATTCTATAACATCGCCAACATCCATCATCAAGAAATCCTGAATCGTGATTTCGGCATTTCCCAATTCAACCGCAATAGGCAGACTTGCTCTTTTTAATCGTTTTTCTAAAAGCTCGACTTCCTGAGGCTCCCTGTCTTTTTTATCTGTTTGCATCCAATAATGGACAGAAAGCTTTGGTATTATCGGCTCTAGAACAACGTGAGGAATACAAATATTAATCATTCCCGTTGTTTCACCAATCGTAGTGTTAAGTGATATTACAACGACCGTCTCATTCGGTGAAACCATTTGTAAAAACTGAGGATTCACTTCAAAATCAGCCATTATTGGTTCAATATCAGCGATTGTTTCCCAAGCTTCACGTAAGTATTCGAGAGAACGTTCAAACGTCGTCGTCATAATTTTTGTTTCAATTTCAGTTAAATTCTCAACTTTATTGATGCTGCTGCCTTTCCCACCCATCATTCGATCCATCATTGCATAAGCAATGTTAGGGTTCACTTCCATTAAGACCCTACCGTCTAATGGCGGCACCTCAAATACATTTAAGATCGTCATTTTTGGTATGGAGCGGATAAATTCCTCATATGGGATTTGATCAGCAGATGCGACTGAAATTTGAACATAGGTTCTTAGTTGAGCGGAGAAAAAAGTTGTTAACAACCTGGCAAAATTTTCATGAATTCTTGTTAAGCTTCGAATCTGGTCTTTAGAAAATCTTAATGCTCTTTTAAAATCGTAAACTTTTACCTTTTTCTCGCTCGTCTCTTTCTTAAGTTCATCAGCATCCATTTCTCCTGTCGAAATGGCAGATAATAATGCATCAATTTCACTTTGTGATAAAACCTCTCCGGACACGAATCCTCACCTCCATTCACTTACATCTCAATTTTGTCGAAAAATTACGGGAGGAGTGATCCGGTGATGTATACTTTCTCCACTTTTCCAGACATCATCAATTCATTTATTTTTTCCTTCAACTCTTCTTCGAGAACTGTTTGCCCTTGTGATCCTTGAATCTCTTCTGAGCTTTTTTCAGATAATGTATGAATGATAATGTTTTTAACTTGAAAATCTCGTTTTTCCAATTCTTCCTTTGCTTTCTTACTGTCAGTTTGAATTTTGAATGAGATACGGATAAAATCATTTCCAGCTAAATTAGTCGTAATTTCTGGAATGTCCACCGAATACTCTAATAACTCATCAATTGTTGGTCCCGCGGTGTTTTCAGCCCCTGTTACCTTTAGAACGACTACAACAGCAACAGCTCCAACAAGAGTAATCGTGATTAGAATAATTAACATTATCATGACAAGCTTATTATTTTTCATGCTCTGGGCCCTCCAACTGTTGAACTCCTAATAGGTTGACAGTTTGATAGAACTTATTCACTAACTGTACGATTTCTTCCTCGGTTTCCTTCACAACATATTTATGACCATTTGACAGGGTAATCGTCGTATCAGGAAAGGATTCAATTGTTTCAATATAAATTGCATTAATAATATAAGGCTTTCCATTTAATCTTGTAACATTTATCACGGTAATATTCAGGACTGAAGACTTCTTACCACTTCAGTCCTGTCCCTCCCTACCCTATCGTTTTAAATTTACAAGCTCTTGCAGTATCTCATCAGAAGTTGTGATAATCCGCGTATTTGCTTGGAAGCTACGCTGAGCAACAATCATTTCTGTAAATTCCTCTGAAAGGTCTACGTTTGACATCTCTAAGGCGCCTGATACCAATGAGCCTCTTCCATCACCTGCTGCGCCAATATTAGCGGCACCTGAGTTAATGGATTCTTGAAAAAGATTGTTCCCTGCTTTCGTAAGACCTGATGTATTGCTAAATTTAGCTAACGCCAAGCGACCTAGCGTCACAATTTCACCGTTTGAATACACGCCGCTAATGTCTCCTGAAGCCCCGATATTAAAGCTATCCAACTTTCCTTCTGTGTTTCCGTTCGGATTCACAAGTGCTGTTGTTGGTCCAGAATTCATCGTTAAGTCGGCAAAATTAAGGGTTAGAGCTAAATTGTCTACAGTGGTGGCAGCTTGTCCATCAATATCTAAGTTAAAGGTTACTGGCGCTGTTGGATTTGTTAAATTCCCATCGGCACCAAAGGTTAAAGCACCATCGCTAGTTGGGGCAGGATTTGCTTCCGGATCCTTATTAATGAAATATTCCCATCCTGTTGCTGTTCTTTTAAAATGAACATCAATGCTATGTGGATTTCCACCATTATCAATCACTCTAATCTGCTGAGTATAAATAGAATCTGTAATCGCATCTGCGGATAGATTCTCTGAAAATACGACATTGCTTGTAACCGTTGCTGGCATAACCGCATTAATATTTACCGCCACATCTCCATAAACATTTGTTAAATTGCCGTTAGCATCGTAGCGATAAGCTTGTACAGCTAAACCATCCCCGTTTACAAGTGTGCCGTTATCATCCAAGTAGAAGTTACCTGCTCTTGTATAGTATTGGGCGTTTCCTTGTCTTACAACGAAATAGCCGTCGCCATCAATCCCTGCATCTAAAGAACGAGTCGTAGTTTGCAAGCTAGAGCCATCATGAATCGTATCAATCGTTGCTAAAGTGGAACCAAGTCCTATTTGTTTAGGGTTAGTCCCTCCGCGTAAATCAGTGGCTGCAGAAGCTCCAGCAACCGTTTGGCTCAGCATGTCTTTAAATGTTACGCGACTCTTTTTAAAACCATAAGTATTGACATTAGCAATATTATTACCAATGACATCAAGCTTTGTTTGCGAGTTTTTCAAACCACTAATTCCAGAGTACATTGAACGTAGCATAAGTAACATTTCTCCTTTCAATTAAGCTGCTTCAGTCATTCCACAGCTTTGGCTTCCTATCCAGGTCCAGCCTTAGATTATTCGAGAACAATCGTCCCATTTATATTGGTAAAAATCTGGGATGTTGCTTCATGACGGTCCATTGCTGTAATGACCGTATTGTTTTTTGCACTGACAATTAATGCCGCTTCATCTAATAAAATTAATGATTCTTTTACTCCCATTTTCTTCGCTTCACTAACCTTTGCTTCAATTAGCTTCCAACGTTTATCATCAATGTGTATATCCCGCTGCTCGAGTCTTTCCTTTGCATGTTTGCTTAATGTAAGCTTGCTGCTATCAATGATTGCCTGTTGTAAATGCTGGGAAAATACATTCCCACTCATTGACTTCATCTTTTTCGTCTGAACAGTTTGGGGAGTAATCGGTTGAGATTTTATGGGCCTAAAATCAAATTTATCCATCCAATCAACCTTCTCCTATTGAATTTTTATCATTTGCGAGGAAGTGATTGTCGTATTACTACTATCATCTAATTGATATTGAACTTTACCGTCCTTGATTGATACTGATTTAATCACGCCTGTTACTTCTTCTTTGCTGCTACTTAAATATGTCACTGTTTTACCAATCAGCATACTCGCTTGGATAAGATCATTATCCTTTGATATTTGTTCATTAAATTGTGAAATATTACCCGGTTCTAGCTTCGTTCCATCTTCTAAAATAAAGTACACATTACCTTCTTTAAATTGAAGAGAAACCACTTTTCCCGTTCCTTCTAATATCTTGATTTCACCGTTTTTATTCTCTTCAAGTTTATGCCAAGTAATTTCTTTTCCTATAAATTGCCCATAGGAGATAAGATTGCTCTCTTCTTGCCCACTTGCCATTTTTTGTAGCGTTGTATTCATATTTGTCATTTGCTCCAATGAAGAAAATTGAGCCATCTGTGCGATGAATTCACGATCCTGCATGGGATTTGTAGGATCCTGATTTTGCAGCTGGGTAATTAGCAATTTTAAGAAATCGTCTTTTCCTAATGTGTTAGAACCTGTTTTTTTCTGTTCATTTTGATAATTGGAATAGAGTAAAGAAGGTGCAATAGTATTTGACATATTTTTAACCTGCCTATACTTCAGTATTTAAGAGCGCCTCTTCAAAGGAATTCATAAAAGAAGTCTCTTCTGTTTCATTTTTGCCTTGCTCCTGCTGTCTGTTCTCCTGTCCATTTTGCTGGGACTGTTGCTCACGTCCAAAAAATCTTTCCTGTTGTTGATTCATCGATTGGGAAATTTCAACGCGATCGACTTGAATATTTTGCGTGCCAAAAGCCTGTTTTAAGCCATTCAAATGCGTCTCTAATGTTTCCTTTGCCAATTTTGTGGTTGTCATGATTTTCGCCACTAATCCGGCGTCACGTTGAATCAATTCTATTCGTAAAGCTCCTAAATGTTCTGGATTGAGCTTAATTAAAAGTTTTTGAGTACCAGCGTTATTGGAAAAATTACTTCTTGCAAGAATATTTTCAAACTGCTTAATTAGCTCATTTGCCCCTGTTGGCCGTTCTCCTTGTTGCAAAGACAACGTTAATTGCTCAGCCTTTGACACTTGATGATATTGAATCATGCCATGAAGCGTGTCTGCTTTAGTAGTTAAATTCTTAGGTTCAAGCGTCGCTTCGCCTGTTTGCTTTGCCAGTGGCTGCTTGCTACTAAGCTCCTGAGCTACTGCCGAAAATGTTTTTAGGATATACTCCTGTCTATTCAATTGCGGCTTATTTTCACTTTCTGTTGAAAGGAGAAGTTCAAGTCCTTTTGTAAATTGCTGCAATAGGTTTTTCAGTTTTCCCTGGTCTGCAGACAATTTCTGTTCACTAGCCAGAAGTTCAAACATTTTTACTGCCTTAAGTATTTGGGCCATATCACCGTTTAACGAATTTCGCAATTCCTCTGGTGTCATGGCATTCAATTGCTCTAAAACCGCTACTAAATCCTCGATTCTAATCGCACCGGGCTCAAAAGAAGCAACATCAATTGTCGCAGGCAACTGCGAAAGTGACATATTTGGCAGCAATATTTCTTCAATTAACTGAAATAAGTCATCTTCGTGATGAACGGATAGTGATTGATTGAACATGAGCAGCCCCTCATCCAAATTTAATACATCCTCAGTCTGCAAAAATGCAATTAAATCCAGCAATGCTTCCTTCGAAAAAGATTGTAATGGCTTGTGCTCAGCTGCTGATTCATCTGCTAATTTGGGCTCTTGTAAAAAAGCTCCAACAAGTCCTTTAAAACCAGTTTCATTTTTAAAATTGCCAGCTTTTTGCGAGGATGAGGATGAACTTATCATATTAACAGCTCCGATCTCCATCGTTTCACCTCCTTTCGCTCCATAAAGTGGCTATTCATTTGTTAATAATTCCGTATACTTAGCAGCTTCCTCTGGTGATAAATTTTCCAATATTGCCGCTAAATTGTCTGCTTTAATATTCGATAAAATTTGCAATGCTTCTTGTTCTTGCATTTGTGAAATAATGGGGGCAGCTCTTTTCGCTGACATCGTTTCGTAAGTTTTCACAATATCCTGAAAAGCACGTTTATTTTCTTCTTGAATCGCCAGAAGATCGTCAATTTGCAGCTGAAGTTGTTCAATTTCTAGTTTATTTCGCTCGATTTCAGTATCTTTTCCTTCTAGTTCTAACTGCAATTGTTCAATTTGTGCTTCTTTATCTTTAATTATCCCTTCAAGCTCAATGGTATCTGCTTCTAAGTCTTCAATCGTTTTGCTTGGCTCTTCTTCCATCATTTGCGACAGAAAAGGGATCTTTTGACTGTATTCCTGAGCTTTTTCAAAAACATTAATGCCAGCAACTGAGAAAACAATTAACAGAACGACAATTAGAAATAGTACTGGGATAACTCCAGTGTAAAGAAACCATTGGAATTTATTCGCTTTTTTTCCTTCTACTTCTTCTGCTATTTTTGCCATCAAATCACCTAACTTCCTCGGTTCATATAAAGCTGAATCGAGATATCATCCATTTGTTTATTCTCAGTTGTTTTTAAGGAATGGAGAAAATGCTCCAAGTCCTTCTCGCGAATTTTTTCAAATTTCTTTACTTCTATATTTTTTTCCATCAGTTTTTCCTGAAATAAATGCATCCGATTACGGGCATTAATAACCATTTTTTGATAATGGTTAATTGTCTTTTCTAAATTCCCAATAAATTGCTGGTGGTGACGGATTTCGACAATCGATAAACCATTCTTAAGCTCTGCAGATTGAAAAGCTTCCAAATCTTCTTTTTTCCGCAATAATTCGTATAACTTTTCAGCGACCTCTTCAAATTTTTTAACTGCATCTTGATAAGTAAAGAGAGCTTCATCTTTCTCCCTTTCCTTCAAAGCTAATACTCTAGCAAACTTATAATGATAAGTCATCGGATACTCTCACCTTTTTCCATTAACTCATATAGAGCATTTAAGCTATCATGAAACGATGCCTTCTCGTCTGTTTCTTGCTTTAAAAAGCGAATAATGTCTGGATACAAACGAATAGCCTCATCGATTTGTCTGGAGGACCCTTTTTTATAAGCACCGATATTGATAAGATCTTCTGAATTAATATACGTGCTTAAAAGTTCTCTAAGCTTCTCAGCAGATTTGCGATGTTCTTCTGGAACAATATTATTCATAATTCTACTTACACTTTTCAACACGTTAATCGCAGGATACTGACCCTTATTAGCCAGCTCTCGGTCTAAGACAAAATGTCCGTCAAGAATTCCGCGAACCGTATCTGCGATAGGCTCATTCATATCATCACCATCTACTAAAACAGTGTAAAAAGCTGTAATCGAGCCTAGCATATTAGTACCTGTTCTTTCCAAAAGCTTTGGAAGTATCGCAAAAACGGATGGTGTATATCCTTTCGTTGTCGGTGGCTCACCAATTGCCAAACCTACTTCTCTCTGCGCCATCGCAACCCTCGTAACTGAATCCATCATCAGCATCACATTCAAACCGCGATCTCGAAAATACTCTGCAATAGCCGTGGCTGTGAATGCCCCTTTAATTCTCATTAATGCTGGTTGATCAGAGGTGGCGACAATAACGATCGAACGCGCCAAGCCTTCTGGCCCCAGATCACGTTCAATAAATTCTCGCACCTCTCGACCACGCTCACCAATAAGTGCAATAACATTTAAATCCGCTTTTGTATTTCTGGCAATCATCCCTAGTAACGTACTCTTTCCGACACCACTTCCGGCAAAAATTCCGACTCTTTGTCCCGTACCTACTGTTAGTAACGAATCTATCATTCGAACACCGACTTCAATAGATTCAGAGATAGGCGGTCGTTTTAACGGATTGGGCGGCTGTTGCTCAGTCAATACAGGTGTCAGCCCTTTTGGTAGTTCTTCTTCATCTAACGGCTTGCCAAGTGAATCAAGTACAGTGCCAATTAAACCGGGACCAATCTTAATTTCAAGAGGTTTGTGACTTGCCTCAACTAAACTTCCTGGAGAGATGTCATTAACCGTTGTATAGGGCATTAAAATAATATTTTCATCTTTAAAACCCACTACTTCAGCTTTGATTTTTCTTTTGTGCTTATGGCCGACATGGATATAGCAAACATCACCAATCGAACTTTCTGGGCCCTGTGACTCAATCATCAGACCTACTACTCGCTTAACTCTACCGTAATGTTTATATGTGTCTATTTGGTCAATTTGCTCTAATAGGTCAGCTAATTTCACATTATTCACTCTCCAGCAATTCGAATAACTTTGCTTTAATTTCCAAAAGCTGTTGATCTACACTTGCATCGATTCTTCCATTCGCTGATTCGATAATGCAGCTAAGCTCTGTTAAATCTCCGTCTGGATAAATATATAACTCCGTTTCCTTCGGGAAAATTTTAATTAAATCTTCCTTTTGAGACAAGAGAAGCTCATAGTGGGCTGGGTGTACGTGCAATTGAACTTCACGATATTCCCTTGCTTCTTTCAGCGCCCTTTTCACAATGCTTAGAAAATGGTCTGATTTTCCTTCAAGATGCTGACCAAGAATGCGTTCAGCCACTTTTAACGCAATGTCTAAAATAATGGGCTCTGATTCTTCAATCGTTCGATGATAATCTGTCTTGGAAAGGTTAACGATTTCCTTGGCGTGCTCAATCAGTTCATGCATTTGTTGGTAGCCTTCTTCTTTTCCTTGTAAAAAACCAGCTTCATAACCACTTTCCTGTGCCTGATTAGTTAACCTTACGACCTCTTCATCCCAATTATTTCTTTCTTCCTGCAGTTGAGCCTGCACCTGTTCTTGGAACGCTCTTGCCTCTGCAACAATCCTGTTTGCCTCTTCCTTCGCTTCATTCAAAATCTCTTTTTGCTGCAAGGAAATGTCGATAGCAGCCGCCTCAACGTCAGCCTCTTCGCTTTCCACTTTAAAGCTTCGAATAGAGATTATTTTATTGTTCTGCTCTTCAACATTAGACCAGCTAGATTTGATAAGCCTAGACAATGATATCATCTCCTCCGCCACGAGCGACGACGATCTCACCAGCTTCTTCTAGACGGCGAATAATCGCAACAATTCTTGATTGAGCTTCCTCAACATCACGAAGACGAACAGGTCCCATATATTCCATTTCATCTTTGAACGTTTCAACCATACGCGTTGACATGTTTTTATAAACAATGTTTTTCACTTCATCACTTGAAATTTTTAATGAAAGCATTAAATCTTCATTTTCACAATCACGAATAACCTTCTGAATAGCCCGATTATCAAGAGTAACAATATCTTCAAATACAAACATCCGTTTCTTGATTTCCTCAGCCAACTCTGGATCCTGGATTTCCAATGCATCTAAAATCGTTCTTTCCGTTGCTCTATCTACGCCGTTTAGCACTTCGACCACGGCTTCGACTCCGCCTGTTTGCGTATAATCTTGGGTGACGGTTGAAGAAAGCTTCCGTTCCAAGATTTGCTCAACTTCATTAATGATTTCAGGTGACGTACTATCCATAACCGCAATCCTTCGCGCCACATCAGCCTGCATTTCCTGTGGTAGTTCTGATAGTATTTGCCCAGCTTGAGTAGAATCTAAATACGATAAAATTAAGGCAATCGTTTGCGGGTGTTCATTTTGAATAAAATTGAGAATTTGCGCTGGATCAGCTTTTCTAGCAAAATCAAACGGACGCACCTGCAATGAAGAGGTTAGTCTATTTATAATGACAGACGCCTGTTCAGAACCTAATGCTTTTTCAAGAACGGTTTTTGCATAGCCAATTCCGCCTTGAGAAATATAATCTTGAGCTAGCGCAATATTGTGAAATTCCTCCATGATTTCCTCTTTTGCTTGAGAGTCCACCTTTTTAACCGAGGAAATTTCCAATGTTAGTTTTTCAATTTCTTCTTCACTTAAATGCTTATATACAGACGCAGATACATCAGGGCCAAGTGATATGAGAAGAATGGCTGCTTTTTGTTTTCCTGTTAATTCTTTTTGCTCTCTAATTGCCAACTTTCAAACCTCCTAGTCTTCTGAGATCCACGTCCTTAATAGTTTCGCAAAGTCTTCCGGATTTTCTTTTGCCATTTTTTCGAGCTGCTTTCTTCTTAAGCTTCCTTCAGTTTCTTGTTCCTCATTTACATCAGGAATTTGAACTTGTGATTCTTCTTCAAATTCTTCCATCTCTTCTTCCTCACGCTTTTTACGTGCTCTTACAAATAGGAAGATTAGAACAATTATAATTAAAAGTAACACTCCACCTAGCACATAAACCCACCAAGGAATTGCACTTTGCGGTTCTGTATTAAACTGTTGCTTGCCATTAAATGGTTGTACGGAAACAACTACCTTGTCTTGGATGTCTTCATCCGTTAATTCTCCATCAACTGTATCTTTATTAATTGTCGTTCTAACAATCGTACTTAACATCCTCGTGATATCGTCGACTCTCTCCTGCGGAAGTGAAGATTCATCATCTGCAATCGGAGGTTCAACCATTACTTGGATTCCTAAGTCTCTAATTTTATATGGACTTTCAATAATTTCTCTTCGGATCTTATTTACTTCATTATTAATCGTCTCTTCAATTCTTTCATAATCGCCATTTCCATATGCCCCTTCTTGGTATGTACCGCCCAGGGTGTCGGCAGGATCTTCAGCAGCGGGAACACCACCAACTCCTGCACCATTACCGGTAAAAGTCTCCGTAATTTTTTGAGCACTTACAGCGATTCCTTCCATGTTTTCTTCATCAACAGGTGTGACAAGATTTTCTTCACGATTTTCCTTTGTAAAATCGATATCAGCTGTTACCGAAACAACCACTTTATCTTGCCCCATTAACGTTCCAAGCATGCTTTGTACTTGACGTTGCACATCTCGTTCAATTTCTTTTTTAATATCATTTTGTGCCGTAAATGTGTCACCTGAAGAATTTTCATTATTTTTTAGATCAAAATACTCAAAATTTTGGTTTGAAATGACGATATTATCTGTAGGAAGATTTGGTACACTTTTTGAAACAAGATGGTACAAAGCATTGATTTGCTTTTCTTCAAATTGATAACCTGGAACAGTATTCAAAATAATTGCGGCTGTTGCCTCTTCATTTGCATCATTTACAAAGATCCCTTGTGTTGGAAGAGTAATCATCACTCTCGCATCTCTTACCCCTTCAACACCTTTAATTAAATTGGCTAATTCGGTTTGCATAGCGTCAAGCTTCATGACATTAAACTCATTATCCGTCATGCCAATTCCAGCATTTTGACTAAAGAAAGAATAGTCAATTCCACCTGTTTTTGGTAAGCCTTCTGCTGCTAACTCCACTTTGAGAGAATCCGCCTGTTCCTGCGGAACACTAATCGTTGTTCCACCATCAGAGATTTCATACTTAATACCTTTACCGTCTAGGTTTTCCTTAATAGTTCCAATTTCTGTTAAAGACAAATCTTTATATAAAGGAACCATATTTGATCTTGTCGTAAAAAAAATGACCAAAGAAAGAATAATGACACCTAACAGAATAGATCCGATAATGATCATTTTGTATTGTTTAGAACGGCCATTCCAGTATTCTTTTAAATTGTTAATATATTTCTGAAACGAAACTGTCATTCTTATCCCCCGGCTATTCTGTCTAATTATTGAGAGGGCATAGCCCCCTCAACTACTAAACTTGCATTCTCATAACTTCTTGATACGCTTCAATTACTTTATTGCGAATTTCCATTGTTGCTTGTAGTGTTACACTTGCTTTTTGGCTTGCAATCATCACTTGGTGTAAATCAACGTTTTCTCCCCTTGCAAGCTTTTCAGTCATAACATCCGATTGTACTTGGGCTTCATTGACTTTTTCAATCGATTGCTTAAGTACGGACGCAAAACTCTTCTGTGCCTCGTATGGTGTAACTGGAGAAGTCTTCACCTCAGAGTTCACTGGAAATACGCTCGATACATTCGGAAACGATATATTATTCATTTAAAATGGCTCCTTTTATTTCCCTATTTCTAATGCTTTCATCAGCATTCCCTTTGAGGCATTCAATACTGTTACATTAGCTTCATAAGACCGGGTTGCACTAATCAAGTCAACCATCTCCCTTAACGGATCAACATTCGGCATCTGCACATAGCCAAATTCATCGGCATCAGGATGTTCAGGATCATATACTTCTTTAAAAGGAGAATCATCCTCGACAATTCTTGAAACCTTCACTCCGTTTCCAGCTTCACTTTTATTCATTGCCACATTTAAAAATGAAGAAAAACCTCCTTCTTTCGGTTGAAGGACAACTGATTTACGACGATATGGAACCCACTCACCATTTACCTGAGTTGCTCTTGTTGAATCGACATTGGCCATATTCGATGAAATAACGTCCATTCGCAGTCGTTGAGAGGTCAGCGCAGAAGCAGAAGTGTTTATACTATGAAAGATGGACATGATTACTTACCTCCTTTTATTACCGATTGCAAAGTCTGGAATTTTCCGCTAATTCTTTCTGTTAGTGCATTGTAATAAATTTGATTTGTAGCTAAATCTGCCATTTCCTTATCCATATCCACGTTATTTCCATTATTGTTATACGAAGTTCGATTATTAGTTCTAATCATTACGTTTGATGAATCTTCTCCTCGGAAATTAAAATGTCTAATATCCGTCCGTTTTGCTGTCATTGAAGCATTTTGTGCATCATTTAACGCGGATTTAAAGCTAGCTTCTTTAGCTTTATAATTAGGAGTGTCAGCATTTGAGATATTTTGAGCAATTACCTTTTGCTTTGTTGACGAATAGTTTAAAGCACTCTCTAGTGTTGAAATCGTATTTGAAAACAGCTTCAATTTTTCTCACCCCCATTATTATACTTAATCCGTGTTAAGGGATTTTGTTGAAGATTGTAATATTTAGATGAAAAATGTAATACATACTTAATTGTAATGAATAAGGAATAATATGTCTATGCAATAATCGTTAAAAAAAATGGGATATATGACCTGTTTTCATTCATTTTGCATTAGGACTATATTATTTAAAACGTTAAAAGCTGATACTTTAGAATCATTATCATTATCCTTGATTATGACACATTTGCAACAGAAAGTGTGAGTTTTTTTACAAAAATCGACTTTTTTCGCATAAAATGTGCAACAAATCGTTTTGTCAATATATTTATTGATTATGTATAAAAATGTAAACGTATTCATGGACGAAAAATTACAAATTATTGCAACAAAGTTTATCAAAAAACACCCTTATTCAACCGCTCTGTAATTTTAAATTTTCTCGACCTATCTTTACATATACTTTACAAACTGATAGCTTATTTTTAGTTTTTCAGATATTGAAAAATCACAAATACGAGATTTTTGTTTGTTAAGCTTTGGCAGCTTACGCTAAGCGTAGAATACCCTTTAAAATGTTATTTTTCATAAATATAATTTTATACCCAAAGCTCCTGTTCGCATTAAAGTGTCCACCCTTTGTAGCAATCAACCTTTATATTTCGATTTCTTAAAAGAAAAAAGTGTAGACATGCTCGAGATATTCGAGTTTGTCTACACTTTGAAACAAAAAACGATTTATTGATGCAGCTTCTATCCTTAATTAATTTGTTCTAAGCTTATCAAGCTCAACGAGGAACTTGTCATTTAACACTTTAATATATGTCCCCTTCATTCCTAGTGAACGAGACTCAATGACTCCAGCGCTTTCAAGTTTACGAAGGGCATTGACAATTACTGAACGAGTGATTCCCACACGGTCAGCAATTTTAGAAGCAACTAGCAAGCCTTCTTGTCCGTTTAATTCTTCGAATATATGCTCAATTGCTTCAAGTTCGCTATATGAAAGTGAGCTGATTGCCATTTGTACAACCGCTTTACTACGAGCTTCTTCTTCAATTTCCTCCGCTTTTTCACGAAGAATCTCCATTCCTACAACAGTTGCCCCGTATTCTCCTAGAATCAGATCATCATCATGGAATTGCTCCTGTAATCTAGCTAAAATTAATGTTCCAAGTCTTTCTCCACCGCCAATAATCGGTACAATTGTTGTTAAACCATTTTGAAATAACTCTTTATTCTCAACTGGGAAAGCAGTGTACTCACTATCAATATCAAGATTTGACGAAGTTTCCTTAATGTTGAACAGATTGTTTGTATATTCTTCAGGGAACTGACGATCTTCAAGCATTTTAATCATACGATCGTTTTCAATCTTTTGATTAACCGCGAAGCCTAGCAATTTTCCACGTCTACTAACGATGAAGATATTCGCTTCAATCACTTCGCTTAACGTTTCTGACATTTCCTTGAAGTTTACTGGCTTACCTGCAGCCTTTTGTAATAAAGCATTAATTTTTCTTGTTTTTGTTAATAAATCCATTATTCTTCCTCCTATTTCCTTACAACCCTTGTTGCTTCGATTATTTTATTATTTTTTTAAGACCAATACAAAATATGTTGAAACTGAGAACGGCTGGCAACTAGAATCCATCTTCTTCAGCCGTTTAAAAAAACAACTACAATATAAATTGACTTAAATCTTTATTTTTGGAAATAGCACCAAGTTTCTCTTCCACATATTGCGGTGTGATTGTAACTTTTTCCATCGTTATGTCTGGAGCCTCAAATGATAGATCCTCCAGTAACTTTTCAAGAATGGTATGAAGTCTTCTTGCCCCAATATTGTCCGTATTTTGATTCACTTCAAATGCTACTTCTGCTATCTTACGAATAGCATCGTCAGAAAATTCAATTTGTATACCTTCCGTTTCTAACAATGCTTCATATTGTTTAATTAACGCATTGTCTGGCTCGATTAAAATTTTAAAGAAATCATCAACCGTTAATTTCGTTAATTCAACACGAATTGGAAAGCGCCCCTGAAGCTCAGGAATCAAATCAGATGGTTTGGCAATATGGAATGCTCCAGCAGCCATAAATAAAATGTGGTCTGTTTTGACTGAACCATATTTGGTTACAACAGTAGAACCTTCAACAACAGGAAGTATGTCACGCTGCACACCTTCGCGTGAGACATCCGCTGAAGAACCACCTTGATTCTTACTAGCGATCTTATCAATTTCATCAATAAAGATAATCCCTGATTGCTCTGCTCTGAGTACAGCCTCTTGTGTGACTTCATCCATATCGATTAACTTTTGTGCTTCTTCATTCGTTAAAACTTTTCTTGCCTCTTTTACAGTCAGTTTGCGCTTTTTCCGTTTTTTAGGCATTAGACCGCTTAATGCATCTTGCATATTCATGCCCATTTGCTCCATGCCAGAGCCTTGGAGCATATCAAACATTGAAGGCTGCTGTTCTTCTACCTCCACTGTCACGATTTCGTTTTCTAACTCACCCATCGCTAGTTTTTCTCTAACCACTTTTCTTTTTTCCTGAATGTTCATTTCCTCTGTTGGGTTTGGCTCCGGCTCTTGTTCAGATGAGCCTCCACCAAATAACATTTCAAGTGGATTTTTATAGTTGCTAGACTTTTTCGCTGAAGGCACTAGTAAATCGACAAGTCTTCTATTTGCATTTTCTTCAGCACGCTCTTTAACGCTTAACATTTTTTCTTCTTTTACAAGTCTGACAGACGTCTCAACTAAATCCCTGACCATCGACTCAACATCACGGCCTACGTAACCAACCTCAGTAAACTTTGTTGCTTCCACCTTAACAAACGGTGCCGAAACGAGCTTTGCCATTCGTCTAGCAATTTCCGTCTTACCAACCCCTGTTGGCCCAATCATTAAAATATTTTTCGGGTTGATTTCGTCCCGTAGTTTTTCATCGAGCAAACTGCGACGATAACGGTTTCTTAATGCGACGGCGACAGCTTTTTTAGCGTCTTTTTGACCGACTATGTATTGATCCAAACGTTCTACGATTTGCCGTGGAGTCAAGTTCTTTTCTTTTGTCACGTCTACATTCCTCCTAGCTCTTCAACAATGATATTTTCGTTCGTATAAACACATATCTCAGCAGCAATTTGGAGGGCAGCTTGAGCAATCTCTTTAGCAGTTAAATGCTCACCAGCATATCGCTTAAGGGATCTTCCAGCGGATAATGCATAATTCCCTCCTGAACCTATCGCTAACACCCCATCATCAGGTTCAATCACCTCTCCGGTCCCAGACACTAGCAGAATGCTTTCCTCATTCATCACAATCAACATTGCTTCTAATCTCCGTAATACCTTATCGCTCCTCCACTGCTTCGCAAGCTCAACAGCAGCTCTCTGAAGATTTCCATTATATTCTTCTAGCTTGCTTTCAAACATCTCGAAAAGGGTAAAGGCGTCAGCAACCGAGCCGGCAAACCCCGCTAATACTTTACCATTAAACAACTTTCTAACTTTCCTTGCTGTGTGCTTCATTACAACCGCATTGCCGAATGTAACTTGACCATCTCCCGCCATTGCGCACTTGCCTTTATGTTGTACTGCGAAAATTGTGGTCGCATGAAATTGATTCATACAGATTCCTCCTATTTGGGTGTTCATGCCCTCGGATGATGCTCCATATACGTCTTTTTCAAATAATCTTTCGTCACATGTGTATAAATTTGCGTCGATGATAGATTCTCATGTCCTAGTAATTCCTGAACCGTCCTCATATCTGCCCCATTATTTAATAGATGGGTTGCGAATGAATGTCTCAATTTATGAGGGTGTATTTTCGAGTTTAATGATGATTGCTCAACAATTTTATTTAAAACCGTTCTCAATCCTCGAGTCGTCAGCGGCCCACCGCGAAAGTTTACAAATAAAACATCATGTGACTGTTTATTTTGCTGCATGATCGCTTCACGGCCCTCTGTTATGTACCGCTCCAAAGCCTCTGCTGCAAAACTGCCAAAAGGAACGTAACGATCCTTTCTCCCTTTTCCGTGTACCAGCAGCGTAGATAAATCCATATCTATGTCCTGCAAGTGAATACTACAGCATTCACTTACCCTTATTCCAGTTGCGTAAAGTAATTCCAGTATTGCTCGATTCCTCTGACCAATTGGCTCACTAATGTCACAGGCCTGAAAAAGGATTGCCAATTCCTCTTCATAAAAGAAGTTTGGAAGCCTTTTGTCAACTTTCGGGATCGAAACCCCTGCAAATGGATTTTTGGAAACTAGCTTTTCTCTCAGCAAGAATTTATAGAAACTCCGAAGGCTTGAAATCTTTCTAGCAACAGACTTTCTTGATAACTTTTGATTAAATAATTTTGTCAAAAATAATCGAACATCCGAATACTCGACCTGCTCAAACTCCGTTATAGATTGTTCAGACATGAACAATCTAAAATCTAATAGATCCCCATGATAGTACTCGATCGTGTACTGGGAATAGTTCTTTTCAACTTGCAAGTATTGTAAAAACAGCCTTGTGACCATTTCGTCTTTACCCAACTTTATTCACCTCACAGGGCATAGCTATTCAATATTACCATACTAAACATCCGCACGCAAGATAATTTACAAATTTTTCACAAAGTTCTGAATTGTCCTTCGTAATTCTAAATAACATTCTTGCTTTTCTTTATTTTGTGATTCCTCCTGCATTTTATAATACGTTTGATAAATAATAAAGTTTCAAGTACTTTCCGTAAAACTTTCTGCAAAATTAGGCATAATTGCGCACTTAAAAGAGTGAGCAAGCTGCTCACTCTTTAACTTTGTGGCTCTTCCTTGTAGTCGCAATTCACACATTGGACCTGAATTCCTTTTTTAAGCTTTTTCTCAACTAGGAGACTTTCACATTTTGGACAGCTCCGAGGCAGCGGTTTATCCCAAGATATAAAATCGCATTCTGGAAAACGATCACAGCCATAAAAAATTCGTCGTTTTTTACTTTTTCTTTCTATGATATTTCCTTCATTACATTTTGGGCATTTAACACCGATTTCTTTAACAATTGGCTTTGTATTACGACAGTCCGGAAAATTGCTACAAGCCATGAACTTTCCATAGCGCCCCATTTTAAATACCATTGGACTTCCGCATTCAGTGCAATCTTCTCCAGCAGGCTCATCTTTAATCTCGACTTCAGCCATTTCTTTCTCTGCCTTCTTTAATTGCTTCTCAAAGTCTTTATAGAAGTCATCGATGATTTCAACCCATCTTGTTTTCCCCTCTTCTACATAGTCAAGATCCTGCTCCATTTTCGCTGTGAATTCCACGTCGAGAATTTCCGGAAAGAATTCCATAATTAATTGCAGGACGATTTCACCCAGTTCTGTTGGTACGAATCGCTTATTATCAAGGGCAACATACCCTCTTTTTTGTATGGTGTCCAGTGTAGGTGCAAAAGTAGATGGCCGTCCTATCCCAAGCTCTTCTAAAGTTCTAACTAAGCGCGCTTCGGTATAACGAGGAGGAGGCTGAGTAAAATGTTGCTTCGGTTCAATGTCCTTTTTCAGCACCTCATCCCCTTCTTTAAGGTCAGGGAGCATATTATTCTTATTCTCTTCTGTTTGATCGTCCGTACCTTCAACATATACCTTCATAAAACCAGGAAACTTGATTTTTGAACCTGTGGCTCGAAACAGTACATCACCATTTTGTAAATCAACACTCATTGTATCCATGACTGCCGGAGCCATTTGACTTGCCACAAAACGCTCCCAAATTAAGCGGTACAATCTTAACTGATCGCGGGATAAATACTCCTTCATCGTGCTCGGGTCACGAAGTGTACTTGTTGGGCGAATCGCTTCATGAGCATCTTGGGCATTAGAATTTTTCTTTTCTTTCCGCTTTTCTGTTTGTAAAAAGGCGCTTCCATAAGCGGATTGAATAAATTCTGCCGCTTCATTTTGAGCAAGCTCAGAAACCCGTGTTGAATCCGTTCTCATATACGTGATTAAACCAACTGTTCCTTCTTTCCCCAAATCAATCCCTTCATATAATTGCTGGGCAAGCATCATCGTCTTTTTCGCTCGAAAATTCAATTTACGAGCAGCCTCTTGCTGTAATGATGATGTTGTAAAAGGAGCAGCCGGATTCCTTTTTCTTTCCTTTTTCGTAACTGAAGTTACAGTAAACTTGTTTCCCTTGACTTGTTTTAGTATTGCGTCAACCTCTTCTTTAGATTTAAGCTCTACCTTTTCTTTGCTCACTCCGTAAAAAGAAGCATCGAAGGTATCCTTTCCTTTTAAAAACTGAGCGTCAATGGACCAATACTCCTCTGGTACAAAATCTTTTATCTCTTTTTCTCTGTCCATAATGAGTCGCACTGCTACTGATTGGACTCTCCCAGCACTTAAACCCTTTTTTACCTTTTTCCAAAGAAGAGGGCTAATATTATAACCAACGAGACGATCAAGAATTCTCCGCGCCTGCTGTGCATCGACTAGATTCATATTGATTGGACGTGGATGTTTAAATGACTCTTTAATTGCATCTTTCGTTATTTCATTAAAAACCACGCGACAGTCTGAATGAATGTCCATATCTAGACTATGGGCTAGATGCCAAGCAATTGCTTCCCCTTCACGATCCGGGTCAGCCGCTAGAAAAATTTTCTTCGCTCTTTTTGCAGCAGTCTTTAACTCTTTTAAGACAGGTCCTTTGCCACGTATAGTTATATATTTCGGCTCGTAATTATGCTCAACGTCAACACCTGTTTGACTCTTTGGCAAATCACGAATATGCCCCATAGAGGCCTTTACTTTATATTTTTTTCCTAAATACTTCTCAATCGTTTTCGCCTTTGCTGGCGATTCAACGATTACAAGAAAATCAGACATCAATTGTCCTCCTTAAGAGGGATTATAAGATTTAAACGATTTTTTTCGATGGGCAGTTTGTCCTTTTATAAGTACATTTATTATTCATCCCATATTTATCAGCATTTCCCATCGAAATCATACATAAAGTCTCTTCATTTAATTTTAAATATTCACTATTATTAAACAGGTAAATAGTAATTGTCAAGAATAGTATATTTTATCCCTGCAATTTCAAAACATAAAATATGTAATACCTGATGCAAAATGTATACCAGTTTTAAGATAATTTCAACCTTTTTTCGAAAAATTTATTTTTTGTTCATTTTCTAAAGGAGTGTTCAACACCGGAGAAGACATTGTTTGTTCGAAAAAAAACGGGCTTAAAAATTAAGCTCATCTAATATATCCTTTCCGTTCAATACAAGTTTTGCCCCCTGCTGAATAAGTTCATTTGTTCCAGCGGACGTGGTGCTGAATATATTTCCCGGAAGAGCAAACACCTCTCTTCCCTCATTTACAGCCCAGTTTGCTGTAATGAGAGAGCCGCTTTTTTGCTTTGCTTCGACAACAAAGATTCCATTGCTCATCCCACTAATAATACGATTTCTCAGCGGGAATTGCCACCTTAAAGGGAGTGAGTTTGGCGGATATTCGGATAAAACGAGCTGATTCCTCATCAATTCTATTGCTAATTCTTTATTTGTTTTCGGATAGATGTGAAATAAACCACCTGCGATAACAGCAATTGTCGCACCTCCAAGCCGAATTGATGTCTCATGGGCAATGGTATCAATTCCAGTTGCTAAACCACTAACAATGACGATCTCCTTCTCAATCAAGGCTGGGAAGATCGCCTCAATTGCTTTTCTTCCATATTCAGTAGCATTTCTTGACCCGACAACAGCGAGCTTTAGCTGCCGTTGCAACAAATCGATTCTCCCTTTCCCATATAGTACCCATGGAGGCTCGTAAGTCTCCCGTAAACGTTCTGGATACTCATCATCAAAAAGGGTGATCATGTGAATTTGATTTAATTCGTATTGGCGGATTTGTTCATAAATAGAATGGGAGTGAAGGTTATCAAGAAGATTTTTTGGTATTTGTGGGAGTGATGAAGGGAATTTCTTCTTTTCAAAAAGGGTTGACAGATCTGGATCATGTTTTAATAATTGATAAATCGTCTTCCAACCAATTCCTTTACAGTGTTGTAAGGAAACAAGCCTTCGTTTAAATTCATCCATATTATTGCTTCTCCTTTTATTATATGTAGCAGTTGATTTTTGATTGGTTTTTTCCACCTTTTTAGCACAACTAAAAGGCGTGCGAAACCTCGGTTTCACACGGAAGATGCCAAAAATCATAATCAACAATTTCGTTTAACAAAGCTAGCCCTTTCTTACAGAAAGGACTAGCTTTGTGCATTTCATTAATGTGTTTTACATTTTTCATAAAGTCCTTGTTCTTTTAAAACTTTAATTAATGTTTCACCCATAACAGAAGGAGTATCTGCTACGGCAATTCCACACTCATTCATAACGCGGATTTTTTCATCAGCGGTTCCTTTACCACCTGAAATGATGGCCCCAGCATGGCCCATGCGCTTTCCTGGGGGAGCTGTACGACCACCAATAAACCCTACTACCGGTTTTGTCATATTTGCCTTGACCCATTCAGCTGCCTCTTCCTCAGCAGTACCACCGATCTCACCAATCATAATGACCGCATATGTTTCAGGATCTTCATTGAATGCTTTTAAAACATCAATAAAATTCGTACCATTAACTGGATCTCCACCGATTCCAACTGCTGTCGTTTGACCAATGCCTGCTTCTGTTAATTGATGTACAGCTTCATAAGTTAGTGTTCCAGAACGCGAAACAACCCCTACATGACCTTTCTTATGAATATAACCAGGCATTATCCCAATTTTGCATTCGTCGGCTGTAATCACACCTGGGCAGTTTGGCCCGACGAGACGGGTTTTCTTCCCTTCCATATAACGTTTGACCTTGACCATATCTAATACAGGAATATGTTCAGTGATACAGATCGCAAGCTCAAGCTCTGCATCCACCGCCTCAAGGATGGCGTCTGCTGCAAACGGCGCAGGTACATAAATAACTGAGGCAGTAGCGCCAGTTGCATCCACCGCTTCTTTAACCGTATTAAATACGGGGACGCCTTCTACCTCTTGACCGCCTTTACCAGGTGAGGTTCCCCCCACAATTTTTGTTCCGTACTCCAGCATTTGTTTTGTATGAAAAAGGGCAGTGGAGCCTGTAATCCCTTGTACAATAACTTTTGTATCTTTATTAATAAATACGCTCACGAGATTTATCTCCTTTCTGATATCCGTCTAACAACATGGGTAAATAGTCATTTCCCAGCATACATTTTTAGCACATTACAATTAAAACGATTAAATCCATCGTGTTGAAGATATTATCCTACTAAATTAACAATCTTCTGTGCACCATCAGCCATTGAGTCAGCGGAAATGATTTCAATATCGGATTCAGCGAGAATCTTCTTGCCAATTTCCACGTTTGTCCCCTCTAAACGAACTACTAATGGAACGCTGAGTCCAACCTGCTTCGCTGCCTCAACAACTCCAGTTGCAATCACATCACATTTCATAATGCCACCAAAAATATTAACAAAAATGCCTTTTACGTTTTGATCAGAAAGGATGATCTTAAATGCTTCTGTTACTTTTTCCGCGGTTGCACCGCCACCAACATCTAGGAAATTGGCCGGTTCGCCGCCATAATGCTTCACGATATCCATCGTTGCCATTGCAAGCCCCGCACCATTAACCATACATCCGATGTTGCCATCAAGCGAAATATAGCTTAAATCATATTTAGATGCTTCAATTTCCTTCGGATCCTCTTCTTCTAAATCTCGGTATGCCAAAACATCCTTTCTGCGATAAAGGGCGTTTGAATCAAAATTTAATTTCGCATCCAATGCCATAACATTTCCGTCTCCTGTAACGACAAGAGGGTTAATTTCAGCAATGGAGCAGTCTTTTTCAATATATGCTTGATAAAGACCCAACATAAATTTGACGGCTTTATTCACCAATTCCTTAGGAATATTGATATTAAAAGCAATTCGTCTTGCTTGGAATGGTTGTAAACCTACAACAGGGTCAATCTCTTCTTTAAAAATCTTTTCTGGAGTTTTTTCTGCAACTTCTTCAATTTCAGTTCCACCTTCTTCTGAAGCCATTAGAACAACACGAGAAGTGGCACGATCTAGTACAAGACCAACATAATACTCCTTCTTGATATCGCAGCCTTCTTCAATCAATAAGCGTTTTACTTCTTTTCCCTCTGGACCCGTTTGATGTGTAACAAGCGTCTTGCCGAGAATTTCGCTAGCATATGTACGAACCTCATCTAAGTTCTTTGCTACTTTTACACCACCTGCTTTTCCGCGTCCCCCAGCATGAATTTGTGCTTTAACAACACACACTTGCGTTCCTAGTTCTTTCGCTGCTTCGACAGCTTCTTCCACGGTGAAAGCCACTTTTCCGTTAGGAACGGATACCCCAAAGCTTTTGAGGATTTCCTTACCTTGGTACTCGTGAATATTCATTTCCCATCCTCCTTATTGTTGTAAAAGGATTTTAAAAACTTTGGTATCGTTACAACTATTACCAACCTTTTACTGACCTATCTTACTTCCTAAAATTAGACTGCGCTTTCATTTTATAAGACTAAAAATAAGTTGTCTACCATTATGCCAAAAATAATAATTTTCTTTCTTGTCAATAAAATCTGAAATCTCAATTAGTCCATCTTTATTTTTGATTTTTGACTGCGCTATGATCAGCTGAACTCCCCTTTCTTCCTGCCTCCCGATTTGTTTTATAAATAAACGCAAAGACCTCCGCTACTGCTTGATAAAGCTCTTCCGGAATCGTCTCATTAATATTTAGTTTGCTTAATAGTTCTACTAGAGCAGCATCTTCCTGTATTGGAACCTCATGCTTTGCTGCTTGTTCTAATATGTTCTCTGCAATGATCCCTTTCCCTTTTGCAATTACCCTCGGCGCATCCTTCGTTCCACTTTCATAGCCTAAAGCTATCGCTTCTTTTCTCCGCTCCAGTTCTTCATTCTTCATATTCTAATATCAACTCCACTATAAGAACTAGATTGGTATTGATGCTCTTTCTTCTTTATCCTTGGGACGTCTTCTGCAGTTTGACGAAAGGAAATACTTGTTAAAGTAAATCCTAAGCGATGAAGGTTTTCTTTCAAGCTGTCGATAAATGGTTCAGCGATTGCCTTTATTTTTTCGGCATCATTAATAATAGTCATATTCATAATCCGGTTTTGAATTTGCATATCGACGATTAACTCATTGAGATGGTCTAACTCTAAATAAAAAAGCACTCGGCAATACGCCGGATCTATTTCACCATTTTCTTTTTTTCGGCCACTCCATTGCACCGTCAAATCCGTTTTCTTTTCCCAAAAGGAGAGGGGAACTTGCAATACATAATGGTTAAGAGGTGCTGATTCCTGCGATAAAAGCTGAACACCTGTAATTTTATGCAAAAGCTGTTCTGCCTCTCCCTTAGCTGTTCCAGACTGCTCTCCATTCATAAAACGGAGAAGAAGTGCTTTGAGAACGTCAAGCTTTTGAAGATCGCCCGTTTTATCAGACATGGATAATGAGTATTTCGACTCATAATCAAAGCCTATTTTTCCTGTTAGTGAACGAAGCATTTCTGCAACATTTTTACCTGAATCAAGCTTAATCAGTACCTCATGGGCATCATTGGCGACTTTTTGTAGCATCACCATTTCCTCTTTAGTAAATTGAGATGGAATTTTCTCTAGTATATTTGTAGGATTATCCAATAATTGTTGAAAAAAAGGCATCGTTTGCGGGATTTTGCCATCGGAGGAAAATAAAGATACAATTTGTTTCAGGTTAATCATACCGTTATCCACTTCTCTAGCAAGGGCGGCCTTAACAAATATACTTGTCAGTCCCGCTTGATTTTGGCGAAGCGCATCCTCAATTCTGCTTATTTCACTATTCCCTAAAGAAGTTCCATTAGCTTTATCGATTAGCTTGCTTGCTGCAAGCATAAGCAGTTCTCTCTCTTCCCTATTATCAATTATAGAAAGCTTTTGCAATAGAGAAAAGGCCGTTCCAGAAGTGGTTGTTCCCGAACTATTAAACCACTCTTTAAATAATTGAACAGTCGCTCTTTCCGTCATCTTCTCTCGACCCGTCAGAACCATTTCCTCAAGCAAACGGAGCAATTGCTGTCCATCCTTTGTTATGTGCGCAGAAGTGTTTAAATTGGCCCGTAACGCATCCATTAATTGATGCATTGGTTCATTTTTCACTGTTGTAAGCACACTGTTAAAAACCTCTTTTGTAAGCGGCAGTTGCCGCGACATCATTTCCTTTAATACCTCAAGTTTAGCTGGTTCTCTTTCTTGCTCTTGCAGCAATTGCACCGCTGTTTGAACAAGCTCTTTTGTAATAGGAAGCTTTTCATTCAACAACAACTGGATAAGCTCTTTATGTTCATTTGTCTCAGATAAGCCCAACTGCTTTAACAAGCTATGAATCGGATGATGATTGTTCCCGCCTGAATCTTCAATTGGTAAAACCTTCAAATGGATACGGCCTTCATTCGAATGGATTTGGAACCAATATTTCCCACCAGATGATAGAGGAACTTCAAGTTTTGCAATCATTTTTTGGTTTCCGACTTGCACCTCAGCAATCTGATTCGGAAATAGCTTGCCAATTCGTCCATAAATAATTTGCCCTGGTTGAAAAGTATTTGTTTGCCCACGTATATTCTGCTGTTTTTGCAAGGACTGAATAAAGTT
This sequence comes from Bacillus methanolicus, assembly GCF_008764295.1. GTDB lineage: Bacteria > Bacillota > Bacilli > Bacillales > Cytobacillaceae > Robertmurraya > Robertmurraya methanolica_A. The sequence continues at coordinate 52,122 of NZ_VTQX01000001.1, forward strand.
TGAAATCATCTTCTTAATCCTCTCATTTCATCATACTTTTAATCGGTTCAAAGCTCTTTCGATGATATGGGGTTATTCCATGTTTTTCTAGAGCCACGAGATGTTCTTTCGTTCCATAGCCCATATTTCGTTCAAATTGATAGATAGGATATTCTCGATGCAATTGCTTCATTATCGCATCTCTCGTTACCTTCGCTATTATGGAGGCAGCAGCGATGGAAATACTGTTTGCATCCCCTTTTATAATCGCTTGTAACGGATACGGCGTATCCAGTTTCATCGCATCTATTAACAAATACTCTGGCACAATAGGCATTGCAGTAATTGCAGATAACATAGCCTTCTTAGTTGCTTCATAAATATTAACTTGATCTATTTCTTCTGGCTGGATTATCCCGATTCCAATTGCAAGTGCATGTTCTTGTATATAAGTATAAAACTCTTCACGTTTTGCTTCAGACAACTTTTTTGAGTCATCAAGACCTATTAGTTGAAAATCCTCCGGCAGGATTACGGATGAGGCAACGACGGGACCAGCTAACGGGCCACGTCCCACTTCATCAATTCCGGCTATAAACCTGTACCCTTGCTTATAAAGGTCCCGTTCAATACGAGACATGTGAGAGAATTTTTCCAGCGCCTGTTTTTTTTGTTGTAATCGCCGTCCGCACCTTTCGATTAAACGTTGCACTCCCTTTCGAGCATCAGGCCTTATTTCTTCAAGAAACGGGTCATTTTCATCTTTAATTTTTGCAAGTTTTTCTTCAATTTCTTTAATCGTGTACATCGTCAAGGTCAAATACCCCTTTTCTTAACAAGTTCTTATCATATGTATCGGTTCGGTCAGAAAAAAATAAAGACCTTCCATTTACTAAAGAAGGTCTTTACTTTTGCATTTTTTGGTTCATTTCTATCCTCAGATGGAAAGAAGGCGTGGTATTTTACACTTATTCCTCATATTGCGGCTTTTCAAAAGAAAGTGGTCCTAATTGTTCCGAACGAATATCGCGAATGACAAGCTCTGCCACTTTGTCATAATCGACTTCACCACCGCTCATGAGCGCGCCCCTTCTTTTACCGATCTCATTAAAAAGCGCTACAATATCTTCTGGAATGTATTGCAGCTGATAGCGCTCTTTTAAACGCTGTGGATATTCTTTCTCCAAGAAGCGCAAGCCATAGATGCTGACATCTTGGAGGTTTAAAATTGTATCTTTTATTGCTCCAGTAAGAGCCAGTTTTGATCCTACTTCCTGATCCTCAAATTTCGGCCACAAAATCCCAGGAGTATCTAATAATTCGAGCTCTTTTCCTACTTTAATCCACTGCTGTGCTTTCGTCACCCCAGGAGTATTACCGGTTTTTGCGATATTTTTCTTGGCCAAGCGATTAATCAGCGTCGATTTTCCAACATTCGGAATTCCGACAATCATCGCTCGTATTGCTCTCGGTTTAATTCCTTTTGCCTGCATTCGAGCAAATTTTTCCGTTAGGATCCATTTAGAAGCGGAAACTATCTCTTTCATTCCTGTTCCAGCCTGTGAATTAATTGCCAAAGCCTTTATTCCCTGCCGATCAAAAAAATGGATCCATTCCTTCGTTACTTCTTTATCAGCCATATCAGCTTTATTTAATAGAACCAATCTTGGTTTATGTTGAATGATTTCATCAATCATCGGATTTCGAGAGGAATGGGGTATTCTCGCATCAACTAGTTCAAAAATAATATCAACAAGCTTTAGCTTCTCTGTCACCTGCCGGCGCGCTTTCGCCATATGTCCTGGAAACCACTGTATCGTCATTGCAGCACCTCCTTACTGAACGGCATGTCCATTTTTTCCATACAATGTATTGTTTTGCTATTTTACAATTCGAATATCTTCCAATGGCCAATATATCATACTTGTACTACCTAAAACTTTTTCCATAGGAATTGTCCCGATATGACGGCTATCTTTACTATAACGGCGATTATCTCCCATCACAAATAAATGTCCTTCCGGGACAACCTCTTGGCCTGTAACTTCTTCAAGTGTAAATGGCTCTGTCAGCGGCCCATCAATGACTTGATTTTTAAAGTCATTGAGATACGGTTCTTCATACGCTTCTCCGTTGACATAGAGAGTGTCATTTCGATATTCAATCTTATCTCCTGGGAGACCGATTACTCTTTTTATGTAGTCTTTATCCTCTGGTGCATGAAAAACAATGATGTCAAATCTTTCTGGTTTGCCAATCTTATAGCTGAATTTATTCACAATCATTCGATCCTGATCATGTAATGTTGGCATCATCGATAAACCATCTACTACGATAGGGGCGAATAAAAAATAGCGTATAAAAGCTGCTAACACGACAGCAATAAGAAGTGCTTTTATCCATTCCCATAGTTCATTTTTTTTCTTAGCCACTTTCTGAATCCCCACCATTCTTAAAATACACTAAAATTACAAATCCCATATTATTAGAGTAAACTATGATAGCCAATGAAATCAAACAAAACAAGCTAGAGTAAACAGGCCCCCGACGGATAAATGCTTGCTTACGCTACCGTTGATTTAGCTCAATTAAGCGAAGCCTTTTGTGAGCTCCATCTTAATTAAGCCTTCACAGCTTAGGGTTTGCCATTTCTAATCTTGCTATTATGTAATAGTAGAAAAAGCAGAAACGGTTGTCAAAAACAGCCTTTTAACAACAAAGGAGCCTGCAAGTAAAAATCCTTAATAGATCTTTACATAAACAAGCTCCTTCCATTGTTAGGCAGCCGAATCAATTTCAATTCTTCTGCTTTTTTTGTTTAGCTTCAAGCATAAGTGCTGCTCTACACTTTTGTTATTATCGGATTTCTTTAATACGAGCTTTTTTACCACGTAGATTACGTAGGTAGTAAAGTTTAGCACGGCGAACTTTACCGCGACGAATAACTTCAAGCTTCGCAATTTTTGGTGTGTGTACTGGGAATGTACGCTCAACGCCTACACCGTAAGAGATTTTACGAACTGTGAAAGTTTCGCTAATTCCACCACCACGACGCTTAATCACAACACCTTCAAATAACTGAATACGCTCACGAGTACCCTCGACAACTTTAACGTGTACACGTACAGTGTCACCAGGGCGGAAAGCAGGAAGATCAGTACGAAGTTGTTCTTTTGTGATTTCTTCGATTAATTTTTGCATCGTTTTCAACTCCTTCCAACAGATGCTCATGCATCACTGTAGCTCACTAAATTGCAGCGGAACATCGTTATAAGACAAAGACTAACACATCTAAGTCACAAGAAGTATCATACCATAACGTTTCATCAACTTCAAGCTTATTTTTTAAGGCTTTCTATTTCATGAAGCCATTTTTTTTGTTCATCTGTTAGTTCAACCTTTTCGAGAAGATCAGGTCTCCGTTCGTACGTTCTCCTTAACGATTCTTTTGCTCTCCATTCATCGATGAGACGATGATTCCCGGAAATAAGTACATCGGGGACCTTCATTCCGCGAAAATCGGCTGGCCTTGTATAATGTGGATGCTCTAGCAAGCCGGTGCTAAATGAGTCTCTCATATGTGATTCTTCATTTCCAAGAACTTTCGGCAGCAGCCGAACAACGCTATCAATTACCACCATAGCCCCCAGTTCGCCCCCAGTTAATACGTAGTCACCAATTGATATTTCGTCTGTAATGACATGCTCTCGTATTCTTTCATCATAGCCTTCATAATGTCCACATATAAAAATTAAATGCTTTTCTTGCGCCAGTTCTTCTGCCATTTTTTGATTATAGGTTTTGCCTTGTGGACAAAGAAGGATGACCCTCGGCTTTTCACTCTCAGCCTGCTCTTTTAAATGGGTCACGGCATCAAAAATGGGCTGTGGCTTCAACACCATGCCAGCACCTCCACCATACGGATAATCGTCAACCGTTTGATGCTTGTTATCGGCAAATGCACGAAAATTAACGACCTGATAGGCAACAGCATTCTGTTCAGCAGCTTTTTTTAATATCGAGCTACCTAATACTCCTGGGAACATTTCTGGAAACAAGGAAAGGACATCAATTTTCATCATGATAGTAACCCTTCCATCGGTTCGATTAAAATGATCTGTTCTTTTACGTCAACCTTTTTCACAACCTGTTCAATATATGGAATCAATATATCTTTTCCATTTTTCCCTTTGACAACCCAAACATCATTTGCTCCAGGAGTTAAGATTTCCCTGACCTTGCCAATCTCTTCCCCATTTGTCGTAAATACGAGGCAGCCAATAATTTCATGAAAATAAAATTCATCCTCTTCCAGTTCTGTTAGTTGACTTTCATGGATTTTTAAAATGCCGCCTTTCATCGATTCCACTTCGTTCACATTTTCGTAACCCTTAAACGTTAATAAATCAAAATTTTTATGAACTCGATGGGTTGCCACAATTAATTCCACCGGTTCCTTTGAATCCGACATGAATAAATATAATTGATTGCCAGAAGCATAACGCTCTTCAGCGAAATCCGTTTTTGAAATAACTCGAACTTCACCTTTTATTCCATGAGTATTTACAATTTTACCGACATTAAACCATTTTTCCAACAGTCATCACCTCTACCGAATTTCCGCAACGACGCCGTCTTTTATGACAATTGTTTTGCTTGTAGCAATGTCCTCCCAAGCGTCTCCAATATTAACTTCAATGATCCCTTGAATTTCCTTTTCTTGCAGTTCACTACCTAAAGGTAGCATATGTAATTGTTCTATTTGAAAATCGAGAAGCTTCATTTTTTCTTGGCGAGTATGGAGTTCCTTCTCAAATTGTTTTGTTAAATTTCCCAATGGATATTTTTTCGTCTTCTCTAGCTTTTTTAACTCAAATCGAAGCTGTTCGCACTCTTTTTTTAACTGAAGCAAACTTTCTTCGTATTTTTGATGAAGTTCCGCTCTGCTTCTCTCTGTAAGCACTTGCTTGACGACAATTTTTTGAAGAATATTCATACTCTTTGCCTCCCTCATTTAATTATGAAAGGTTATTGCTAAATAATAAAAAGGATTTGTGTTTATATATAGTTGAATTTTAGCTCATTTCATACACCTTTCAGCTTCTCTAAAAGGTGTATGGAATGCAGGAGAAAGCTTGCTTTCGTATAGCGTTTCATAATCTCAAAGCTAAAATGAGCCAAAAATCGCACTATCAGCTCTTACAAAAAAAAGGAGGGGATTCTCCCTCCTTTTCGCTGTCATTCTTGTAGTCTAGAGCTTTACTCAACAATTTCTAAAAAGACTTTCTTCTGTCCAGTTGTTCCTGCGGCATAGACAACAGTTCGAATAGCTTTAGCAACTCGCCCTTGTTTTCCGATTACCTTCCCCATATCGCTTTTATTCACGTTTAGTTTATACGTAATCCGGTCAGACTCTTCCGCGACATCCACTTGAACATCCTCAGGAAAGTCCACAAGAGGCTTGACAATTGTTTCAATCAGCTCTTTCATACGTCTTACTTGCTGTGCTTAGCGTTATGGAATTTTTCCATAATGCCCTGCTTAGAGAATAAGTTACGAACTGTGTCAGATGGCTTAGCACCGTCTTGTAACCATTTAAGAGCTAACTCTTCATTGATGTCTACAATAGCTGGTTCAGCTACTGGGTTATAAGTTCCAACTGTTTCAATGAAACGTCCATCACGAGGAGAACGTGAATCAGCTACTACGATACGATAAAAAGGAGATTTTTTTGCTCCCATACGTTTTAAACGAATTTTTACTGCCATAATTAATAGCACCTCCGAATAGTTTCACACAAGATAAAATGATAACAGATTGATAAATAGTTTGTAAAGTGTTTTTTCTTGTCAGTTAATAAAATAATGTAAGATTTTATTGGAAAGGATTGAACGGCAGATTAAATCCACCTTTTTTCTTTCCTTTTTTCTTCCCTTTTTGCTGCATTCCTGTCATTTGTTTCATCATCTTTTTCATATCCTCGAACTGCTTTAATAAACGGTTCACCTCAGGGACTGATGTTCCGCTTCCTTTTGCAATTCTTTTTCTGCGACCAGCCGTAATGATTTCCGGATGAATTTTTTCCTCTTTCGTCATCGACTGGATGATGGCTTCGACATGGGTAATTTGCTTCTCGTCAATTTGCATATTGTTTAGACCTTTAATTTTGTTCGCGCCAGGCATCATCTTCAGAAGCTCGTCAAGAGGCCCCATATTGCGAACCTGACCAAGCTGCTCTAAAAAGTCATCTAAAGTAAAGGAAGCGGTTCGCATCTTTTTCTCCATTTCCCTTGCTTTTTCTTCATCGACATTTTCCTGCGCTTTTTCAATTAAAGTTAAAACATCTCCCATGCCAAGAATACGGGAGGCCATTCTTTCCGGATGAAAGGATTCTAACGCATCCAATTTCTCCCCGAGACCAATAAATTTAATCGGGGTGTTCGTAACCGAACGAATGGAAAGGGCTGCACCACCACGTGTATCCCCGTCAAGCTTTGTTAAAACAACTCCAGTTAAACCAAGCTGTTCGTTAAAGCTTGCAGCAACATTCACAGCATCCTGACCAGTCATGGCATCAACAACAAGGAAAATTTCATTCGGATTTGCGAGCTCTTTAATTTCCTTTAACTCGCCCATCAAAGCCTCGTCGACATGAAGGCGACCAGCTGTATCAATTAAAACATAGTCATGATGGTCTTCCTTTGCTTTCGCAATTGCTTGTTTCGCAATTTCAACAGGACTCACCTGATCACCAAGTGAAAACACTGGCATATCAAGTTGTTTGCCAAGTGTTTCAAGCTGTTTAATTGCTGCAGGTCGATAAATATCCGCTGCTACAAGCAAAGGGGTTCGATTATATTTCTTGCGAAGTAAATTCGCGAGCTTTCCCGTCGTTGTCGTTTTTCCGGCACCCTGTAATCCAACCATCATGATGACAGTCGGCGGACGATTCGATACAGCAATCTTGCTTTCCTCGCCCCCCATAAGATTAGTGAGTTCCTCTTTCACCACTTTAATAACCTGTTGGCCAGGAGTTAAGCTTTTTAACACTTCTTGCCCGACAGCACGCTCGCTCACTTTTTTGACGAATTCCTTAACAACTTTGAAGTTAACATCCGCTTCTAATAGAGCAAGGCGAACCTCACGCATCATCTCTTTGACATCCGCTTCAGAGACTTTCCCTTTACCACGGATTTTTTGCATGGTACTTTGCAGTCGGTCGGCTAATCCTTCAAATGCCATCTTGCCGCCTCCTAATCCAATTTCTCAAGCTCAGCTATTGCTTCAAGCAATGCCTGCTTCGACGGAGCATCTTTGTCTAATACTACTTTTATTTCATTCAGTAGCTTGCTCCGTTTTTGGAATTTATCGAATAAAAGTAGCTTTTCTTCATACTCCTCGAGCATTGCTTCTGTGCGCTTTATATTATCGTACACAGCCTGTCTACTCACACCGTATTCATCAGCAATTTCCCCTAAAGAAAAATCATCAAGATAGTAAAGAGACATATAGCTTTGCTGTTTTGGTGTTAACAAGGATTGGTAAAAATCATATAAATAATTGATTCGCGTCGTCTTTTCGAGCACACCGCATCCCTCCTTGTTAAGTGAAAAGCCTTTACATTGACAGTTTACACGCATCGATATGGGATGTCAACGTAGGTTTCCGGAAATATGATGAGTTTTTTGGGAATTATGCATTTTTTTACGAAATTGTGGCATGTTTTCCCGGAATTATTACCAATTTTTCCAGAATTAATCGTTTTTTTCGAAAATCTAAAACTAAAACAAAATGCCCGGCACAGCAAAATACCGAGCATTCGACGATTATTCTATCTCTTCTTTTTCCACTAAATCGGCAAATAAGCCATAAACGTATTGCTCGGCATCAAATTCCTGCAAATCATCCATTTTTTCACCGAGGCCCACGAATTTAACAGGAATGCCAAGTTCATTACGTATTGCTAGCACAATTCCACCTTTCGCAGTACCATCTAATTTTGTCAATACAATTCCGCTTACATTGGTCGCTTCCTTGAAAGTCTTCGCTTGAATTAATGCATTTTGACCAGTCGTCGCATCAAGGACTAAAAGAACTTCATGCGGTGCACCTGGTATTTCTCTTTCAATGACACGCTTTACTTTTTCCAATTCTTTCATTAAATTAACCTTATTTTGCAAGCGTCCTGCTGTGTCGCAAATTAATATATCCGCATTTCTCGATTTCGCCGCTTGAACAGCATCGAACATAACTGCTGCTGGATCAGAACCTGCTCCCTGTTTAATGACATCCACTCCAACTCTTTCTCCCCATACCTCAAGCTGTTCGATTGCCCCCGCTCGGAAAGTATCACCTGCAGCAAGAACAACCTTTTTACCATCAGCTTTGAATTTGTGAGCAAGCTTTCCAATTGTCGTAGTTTTTCCAACGCCATTAACTCCAACAAATAAAAGAACCGTCAACCCTTCAGCTTGGATGTTTAAAAGTGACGTCTCATCTTCTCCACCTTGATAAATTTCAACAAGCTTCTCAGAAATAACGCTTTGCACTTCAGCAGGATCTTGAATATTTTGTCGTTTTACTTCCATTTTCAATTCTTCAATTAACTCCATTACTGTTTCAAAGCCGACATCAGCTTGAATTAAAATCTCTTCAAGTTCTTCGAAAAAATCCTCATCCACTTTTCGATAACGGGCGACGAGATCATTGACACGGCCAGAAAAACTGTCTCTCGTCTTCGTCAAGCCATCCTTAAACTTTTCTGTTACCGCATCGGTTTGCTTCGTAATCTTTTCCTTTAATTTCTTAAAAAAACTCATTTTTTATCATCCTTTACCATTTGCAATCTTCACGATTTTACTAGTTCATTCGTTTCTTCTAGTCTTACAGATACTAATTTTGAAACACCAGACTCCTGCATGGTCACACCATACAGAACATCTGCACCTTCCATCGTCCCTTTACGATGGGTGATGACGATAAACTGCGTTTCATGACTATATCGTTTTAAGTATTGACTAAAACGATGAACGTTCGCCTCATCAAGAGCCGCTTCCACCTCATCCAAAATACAAAACGGAACAGGTCTTACCTTTAATATGGAGAAAAGGAGGGCAATTGCTGTTAACGCTCTTTCGCCACCAGAAAGCAAGCCAAGATTTTGTAACTTCTTGCCTGGTGGTTGTGCCACAATTTCAACACCAGTATTTAATAAATCATCCGGATCAGTAAGGCGAAGATCAGCTCGTCCACCGCCAAAGAGCGCTTGGAAAACGGATTCGAAGTGCGAACGAATACCATAAAACGTTTGTTCAAAGCGTTTTTTCATCTCTTCATCCATTTCGCCAATGACTTGGAACAAGGTATCCTTTGCCTCTTGAAGGTCGTTTTTCTGTTCCAATAAAAATTCATAACGCTCTGAAACACGTTCATATTCTTCAATTGCACCGAGATTAACAGTTCCTAATTCTTCGATTGCTAGCTTAATAAGCTTTACTTTCTTTCTCGCCTCATCGACCGGTATCGTTAACGAATATTCTTCCTTCGCTCCTTCATAGGAAAGCAAATATTCCTCACGTAGTCGCGCTAAGCGATTTTCAAGTTCCACATCAAGACGTGTTAACTTCACTTCTTCATCCTTTAATATGCCGATTATCCCTTTATGCTGACGTTTTAACTCTTTCACTTCAAGCTCCGCATCCTCCACTTGATTATGGAGTTGAAGACGCTCCTCGCGCCGAGCAGAGATTAACTTCATCGTCTCATTTTTATCCTGAGCCTTACGATTCGCTGCTTCTTCTAAATGTTCCTCTCCAGATGTACTATCGGTCATTTCTGATGAAAGCAACTGTAGATCCTCAGAGATTGTTGCATAGGTTTCCTTATTTTCTTCAAGCTCAAACATCGTTTTCGCAAGTTTTTCACGTGCATTGCGTGATTGTTCATTTTTCGCTGCAAGCATAACCTTCAATTCGCTAATTTCCTCGACTAATGCTTCTTTAGATGAAATTTGCGAATTTTTTTGTTCTGTCAAGATAGTGATTTCCTTGTCCAATTTTGCTTTTTCTTTTTCAGAAACAGCTAAAAGATTTGTTAATTCCTCTTTTCGAGCCGTGAGTTTTTCTTTTTCTTCCCCATACTGAGAAATATTCATGTCGTACAAGGTAAGTTTTTCATTCATATTCTTTTCTTCTAGCTCAACCTCTCGAAGCTCACCTTTTATGGATTGCTCTAGCAAACGGAGTTCTTCCCCATTTCTTCTGAGCTCATCAAGATGGGCTTCTTGAGCTTGAATATTGGATTTAACTTGCTTAACTTGCTCTTCTTTTACAGCGGTTTGCTGCTCCATTTCCCCAAGCTTTGCAATTAATTCCTCTAGCTCACCTTTTCTACTTAAAAGGGAAGACGACTTTTGCTTTAAGGCACCACCAGTCATTGCTCCACCAGCATTAACAACGTCCCCATCCAAAGTAACGAAACGACAGCGATACTGAAGAACTCTCGCCATTTCATTAGCACCTTTAAGGTCTTTTGTAATTACGACATTGCCAAGGAGACTTGAAACCACCTGACTATATTTCTCATCATGGCGAATAAGCTCAGCAGCAATCCCAACATAAGCTGGGTGCATACTAATTGATTGCTGCTGTTGATAGGACAATGATTTTCCTTTAATTACATTTAACGGTAAAAATGTCGCCCTTCCGAACGAATTCTTCTTTAAATATTGAATAGCTTGACGACCGCTCTCTTCGTTAGCTACTACAACATGTTGCATCGCACCGCCAAGAGCCGTTTCAATTGCGACTTCATACTCTTTTGGAACTTGAATAAGCTCGGCAATTGCCCCTTCAATACCAGAAAGTTTGCTGTCTCTTGCTTTTAAAATCTCTTTAACACCTTGGAAGAATCCGGAATAATCGTCTTCCATCTCTTCTAACATATCTTTTCTTGATTTTGCCTTTTGCAAATATTGATAGGCTTGATAGAGAGTCTTTTCTTGCTTGTCATATTGATTACGCAAGTTTTCAAGCTTATTTTGCTCGTTTCTAAAAATATGCACCTGCTGTTCCAGCTCTTTTTGCACTTCCGATAATTTCGCAAGAATACCTGCTCGTTTATTTTCGATAAGACGACGCTCTTCTAAATATTTCTCATTGTCCTCTTCCAAACGTTTGCTGCGATGATCTTGCTGTCCAAGCTGAGCCTCAACATTTTGAAGTTCATTTTTATATGTGGCCTGCTGATTCAAAATTTCGATATAATCACTTTTTAAAGATTCAATTGTCTCTTCGATATTTTCACTGAAAAGCTTTAATTGATTTTGCTTTTCTACTAAGGTTACCTCAATCTCTGCTGCTTCATTTTCAAGGGCAGCGGCCACCTCTTCTTGCTCTGCTTTTTCCCTTGTAAGTTCATCTATCTTCAATGATAATGTTTGAATATTCTTTTCAAGTTGTTCTTTATTTTGCTTTGCGTTCTTTTTTCTTTCCTTTAAAACCTCCTTCCGTCCTTCAAGTTTTTCTAATTCTTCACTTGCATGAAGGAGAACGGTTTGAAGATCATTGATCGATTCATCTAAGGCAGCAATTTGCTCTCTCATTTCCACTACTTTTGCTTCTTTTGTTTGCAAAGTGGAAGACAACTGCATTTCACCTTGTTTATGATTTTCTAATTGGGTGGATAATTGCTCCCATTTTTCGTGCAAATCTTCAATCTCATAAACGGTAAGAGCTACCTCAATTTTTTCAAGTTCCTCCTTTTGCTGAAGATAATCTTTTGCAATAGAAGCTTGAATTTTTAATGGTTCCACTTGCCCTTCAAGTTCATGAATAATATCATTGACACGATTTAAATTTTCCTGTGTTTCTGAAAGCTTCCCTTCCGCCTTCTTCTTTCTTGTTTTATATTTTAAAACTCCTGCTGCCTCTTCAAAAATCGTCCTTCTTTCTTCAGCCTTACTATTAAGAATTTCTTCAACTCTTCCTTGGCTGATAATTGAAAACGCTTCTCTACCGAGACCGGAATCCATAAATAAATCAACAATATCTTTAAGGCGACAGCTTTGTTTATTAATAAAGAACTCACTATCTCCAGAGCGATAAACTCTTCTTGTAACACTTACTTCTTGATAATCAATCGGCAAAAATTGATCCTCATTTTCTAAAGTTAAAGTAACTTCAGCAAAGTTCAGTGGTTTTCTCGAATCGCTACCTGCAAAAATAATATCTTCCATTTTTGCTCCACGAAGGGATTTAGCTGATTGTTCTCCAAGCACCCAACGGATAGCGTCCGTAATATTGCTTTTTCCACTTCCGTTAGGTCCAACAACTGCTGTCACACCAGGTACAAAATCGACCCCAATGCGTTCAGCAAAAGATTTAAACCCTACTACATCCAAACGTTTAAGATGCACGTTTGTATCCCCCTTCGCTCCTTATCATCTATCGGTTACACTAGCCAAAAAATCCTCTTATACGCTTATTCTAAAGATGTGCTTTTAGTTTTTCGAGAGCCATTTGGGCTGCATGCTGCTCTGCTTCTTTTTTTGATCTACCTGTGCCTACTCCTACCTCTTCCCCATTCAAAGAAACTTGGGAAATAAACTCCCGATTATGAGCGGGCCCTTTTTCTTGCAAGACCTTGTATTCTATTAAACCAGATCCGTCTCTTTGTACATGCTCTTGCAATTGACTTTTAAAATCCATCACATGAGAAAAAGCACCAGCATCAATTTTCGGAAATACAACTTTCTCTAAAAATCGCACGACGGCCTCAATTCCTTTATCCAAAAACAAAGCACCAATAAACGCTTCAAATACATCTGCTAGCAAGGCGGGCCTTGTTCTCCCTCCTGTCATCTCTTCCCCTTTGCCTAATAGCACATACTCGCCAAAGGTGAGTTCGTTAGCAAATGCCACTAAAGAAGGCTCACAAACTACTGCTGCTCTTAATTTTGTAAGCTCTCCTTCACTCATTGTTGGATACTTATTATAAAGAAATTGAGACACCGTTAATTCAAGAACTGCATCCCCTAAAAACTCCAGCCTTTCATTGTCATCATAAGGCTTTTTGCGATGCTCATTCACATATGATGAATGAGTAAAAGCTTGTATAAGTAATTTTACATTGGTAAAATGCACACCTATTTTATCTTGAAATTCTTTAAACTGTCTATCCCTATTTCGTAACGCAAATTTGTCCTTATCTTTACCACTTTTACGCATCCTGCATCCACCTTGCTATATTTTTACATTCTAGATTCAAGTGTACTTTTATTTCCTTTAAAACGCAAAGAAATTCTTTAAATGCCCATCATCATGAAGGAGCTTTTTAAAGAAGCTGCTTTTTTAATCAAAAGCTCTCCCTTATAGAAGAAAGCCCCGTTAAAAACGGAGCTTTTAAAAAAGACCTTGCATTATGAATTGGCTTGTATGTAATTAACTGCGTCACCAACTGTTTGGATTTTTTCAGCATCATCGTCAGAAATTTCCATATCAAACTCATCTTCTAATTCCATAACTAGTTCAACAACATCTAGTGAATCAGCACCAAGATCTTCTTTGAAAGTTGCTTCAAGTTTTACTTGAGATTCTTCCACGCCAAGGCGGTCAACGATAATTTTTGTTACTCTTTCTAGTACTTCTGCCATGCTTGTTCACCTCCCCTCAAGCCATTATAGATGATTTTATTTTAAATTAAAATCTCGTTTTCATTTTTTATAGATAAATCTTTAATTCGCATGCTTGTGAATGTCTTCATTTCCTTAAAAGCCTCTGCCTTTTCCGCTTCTTAATGGCAACACCTATGCAACTTTAGGTGTTCCAACGGTCATTCTACATGATCATTCCACCATCAACATGTAAAGTTTGACCAGTCATATAACGGCTATCTTCAGAAGCCAAGAAAACAACCACTTTTGCAATATCTTGCGGTTCACCGAGACGAGCAAGTGGTATTTGCTTTAGCATTTCCACTTTCACATCTTCATTTAATTGATCCGTCATATCTGTCGTAATAAAGCCTGGCGCAACAGCATTCACAGTAATTCCCCGTGATGCCAACTCCTTCGCAGTTGTTTTAGTTAGGCCAATCACCCCAGCTTTAGCGGCAACATAATTGGCTTGTCCAGCATTTCCGCCTACGCCCACGATCGAGGAAATATTAATGATTCTCCCGCTTCTTTGTTTCATCATTTGACGAGTGACCGCTTTTGTACAAAGAAAGACACCTTTTAAATTTGTATCGATAACCGCATCCCAGTCTTCTTCCTTCATACGCATAAGCAGATTATCTCGAGTGATGCCTGCGTTGTTAACTAATATATCAATAGTACCAAACTGCTCTACTACTTGTTTCATCATAGTGGAAACAGAATCACCGTCTGCAACATCTGCTTGGACAGCAATTGCCTTACGGCCTAAAGATTTGATTTCAGCCACAACATCGTTTGCCATCTTTTCACTACCAGCATAATTTACCGCTACATTAGCACCTTGTCTTGCCAGTTCCAATGCTATTTCTCTTCCTATTCCCCTTGATGCACCAGTTACTATGGCATTTTTCCCTTCAGTTTTCATTGTACTCCCTCCTTCAAGGCTTCATACACAATCTTAAAGCTTTCTTCATCTGAAATAGCATAAGTTGCAACGGTGCGATCAATTTTTCTCACTAATCCTGATAGAACTTTTCCAGGACCAATTTCAATAAAAGTATCAACACCAAGTCCGATCATTCTTTTCACTGTATCTTCCCATTGAACAGGGGAATATAATTGCTCAATTAATTTTTCTTTAATCTCATTAGGCTCTACCATCTCTGTTGCCGATACATTTGCGATAACAGGTATCGCTGCTTTTTCAATCTTTACCTCATCGAGAACAGCTGCTAATTTAGCAGACGCTGGTTTCATTAAGCTTGAATGAAACGGCCCACTGACCTCCAAAGGAAGAACCCTCTTAGCGCCAGCTTCTTTCGCTTTAACGGAAGCTAATTCCACTCCTTGGCGCGAGCCAGAAATAACAATCTGACCAGGGCAATTTATGTTCGCTAATTGAACAGGCTGTCCCCCAGCCGCGATCTCTGCCGTAACTTTCTCAAGTTCATTGCGCTCTAACCCCAATACCGCTGCCATCGTCCCCTCTCGATTAGGAACGGCTTCTTCCATAAATTCTCCTCTTTTTCGAACAGCGTAGACCCCATCTTCAAATGAAAGCGCGCCTGCTGCAACAAGAGCTGTGTATTCACCCAAACTATGACCGGCAACAAAGTCGGCTCTAATGTTAGCTTGCTCAAAATAATGTAAGATTGCAATGCTCGTCGTTAACAACGCTGGTTGGGCATAAGTTGTTAATGTCAGTTTTTCTTGCGGTCCTTGAAAAATAATGTCTGAAAGAGCAAATCCTAATCTTTTATCTGCTTTTTGAAATATGGCCTGCACTGATTTATCTTTTTGCGCAAGTGTTTGTCCCATTCCAACCGTTTGGGAACCTTGTCCTGGAAATATAAAAGCAATTTTCCCCATTAAAAATCTCCTTTCGGTAGATTAATTCGATTTTTCTTCGATCGTTACTTTAATTGTTTGGATCACTTCTTTTTGAACCATTTCACGGGTTTGACGCACTGCATTATAAAGTGAGTTTGCATCTGAAGAGCCATGTGTTTTAATGACAGGAGCCTTTAAACCAAATAATCCAGCGCCACCATACTCAGAGTAATCCATTTTTGCCTTTAAAGCCCTTAAATTAGGCATTAAAACGGCAGCGGCAAGCTTCGATTTTAAATCACTGGAAAGAGCGGCCTTCAGCATACTAAATACAGACATCGCTGTTCCTTCGATCGTTTTTAACACCATATTGCCAGTAAATCCATCCGTGACAACTACATCAGCAACGCCATCTAATAAATCGCGAGCCTCGACGTTTCCAATAAAATGAAGATCAGAGTTCTGTAATAGATCAAATGCCTGCTTCGTCAATTCATTGCCCTTTTTCTCTTCCGTTCCAATATTTAAAAGTCCAACTCGCGGATTTTCAACGCCTCTAACCTTGTCACAATAAATCGATCCCATTATTGCGTTTTGTAATAAGTGCTCTGCTTTTGCGTCTACGTTTGCTCCGACATCAAGTAATAGAAATCCTTCTCCGCCAATTGTTGGCAAGGTCGGGGCGAGGGCAGGCCGATCAATTCCTTCTATGCGGCCAACAACAAATAATCCTGCCGCCATTAATGCGCCTGTGTTTCCAGCTGAAATACAGCCATCAGCCTCTCCATCAGCGACAAGCTTCGCAGCAAGCACCATCGATGCGTTCTTCTTTCTTCTCACTGCACGAACAGGTTCATCTGTCCCTAAAATCACTTCTTCAGTATGTACAATCGAAATTCTTTCTTTATTTGAAAGATATTCCTTAATCTTGCTTTCATCACCAACTAACATTATTTCCAAGTCAGAAAAGGCCTCAATGGCCTTCATTGCTCCAAGGACAATTTCCTTTGGGGCGTTGTCTCCACCCATAGCATCAATGGCTAATTTCATTATGCCTCATTCCTTATATTCAGTTTAGTATAACAATGTTTTAGGCATGCGAGCGATACATTTCAAAATCACCTTTAAAAACAATCTCGCTGTTCACATAACTTGTTACTTCAACGAGTGTGCGTCCAGTTTCTTCATCAATATTAAGAACCTTTGCTTTTGCGACCACTCTTTCACTTACTTTTACTGAGCGGGTAAAACGGATATTCGCTTTAGCTGTTAATGCGAGTTCATCATTGATCACAGCAACCGCCAGTGAGTTAGCTTGAGCAAATAAATGGTGCCCTCTAGCAATTTGGTTTCGTTTGAATACATGTTCTTTTTTTATATCTAAGATAGAAATCGCTGACTGATCTAAATCCATATCAATGATTTCCCCAATTACTTCATCAATTGGTAAAGAGCGAACCTCATCCTCAAACGTTCTTTCTGCAACGTTTTTAATCCGCTCCCTAAGTTCAGGGATCGATAACTCTAACCGATCTAATCTGATCGTTTGCACACTTACGGAAAATTTATCTGCCAGTTCTTCATCTGTGACAAACGGATTTTCTTTGATTGTCTCTGTTAAAAGCGCTTGCCGTTCTCTTTTATTTCTTCTCATTTATGACACCGTCCAAGATATTAAGACTAGGTACTAATAGTAGTATATGATTAAAAAATACAGATTGCAAGAAAGAATTCTTCCTGTAAACTATTCTAGTAATGCTACCGGGCCACATTAGTCCAGCTTTTCACCTTTTAATACTTCTGATTTATGAAGATATTCTCGTAAATCAGCATAACTAGGAGAATGCCAAAAATCCTCCGATTGAATCATCGCCGCCGCATCGTTTCTTGCTGTTTCTAAAGTACGATAATCATGGACCATATCTGCTAATTTAAACTCGGGTACACCACTTTGCTTTCTTCCAAAAAAATCACCAGGACCTCTTAACTCCAGATCCTTCTCACTTAAGACAAAGCCATCGTTCGTCTCAGTCATAATTTGCATACGTTCTTTTCCAATCTCTGTTTTTGGATTGGCAAGTAATATACAATAAGACTGCTCACTCCCCCTGCCGACACGACCACGAAGCTGGTGCAATTGCGCTAAGCCGAAACGTTCTGCATCATAAATGACCATGAGCGTTGCATTCGGCACATTAACTCCGACTTCCACAACAGTTGTGGAAACGAGAACTTGAAGTTCATTTTGGCTAAAAGCTTTCATAACTGCATCTTTTTCATCAGCATTTAAGCGACCGTGCATTAATCCGATCTGATAACGACCTTCAAAGTATGTCATAAGGGCAGCGTGAACATCTATCGCATTTTGAACATCAAGCTTCTCTGACTCTTCGATCAATGGACAAATAACGTATGCCTGCCTACCCTTTGCTAACTCTTTTTCCATAAACGCCAATACTCGTTCAAGCATTTCATGTTTCGCCCAATAAGTTTCAATTGATTTTCTTCCAGCAGGCATTTCATCTATGACTGAAACATCCATTTCACCAAAGACAGTGATCGCAAGCGTTCTCGGAATTGGAGTAGCGGTCATAAAGAGTACATCGGGATTTTCTCCTTTCTCGCGCAGGATTTTCCGCTGCTCGACGCCAAAACGATGTTGTTCATCGGTGATAACTAGACCAAGCTTATGAAAATGTACCTCATCTTGAATTAAAGCATGCGTACCGATTAAAACATCAATTTCCCCCAATCGCAGTCGCTCAAGAATTTCTTTTCTTTTCTTTCCTTTCACAGAACTTGTTAAAAGTTCACATTGAATATTAAATGCTTGCAGTAAGCCAGTGAGCGATTCCGCATGCTGCTCTGCCAAAATCTCAGTCGGCACCATCAAAGCTCCTTGAAAACCAGCAGAGATACTAGCAAATAACGCAATCGCTGCGACTACTGTTTTTCCTGAACCAACATCGCCTTGAAGGAGTCTGCTCATCCGATACGGAGACTTCATATCTGCTAAAATTTCGTTGACAACCCTTTTTTGAGCGTTGGTCAACGGGAAAGGCAACGAATGGAGAAAAGCTTTGAGTTTTTTTAAATCATAGCTTTGCATGACACCTTGTGATTGTTCTCTCTCAAACTTTCGTAAAGCCTGCATTTTTAATTGAAAATAAAGAAACTCCTCGTAAACAATCCTTCTTCTAGCCTGCTTAATGTCATCATCATTAGAAGGAAAGTGAATCATTTTTATTGATTCTTTTCTGCTGGGAAGGCGATATTTTGCGAGAAGATCCTGAGGCAAAGTTTCATGGATTATGTCACCGTACTGTTGAAAAGCTAATTGCAAAAAACGGCGAATTCCTTTTACTGTTATCGTTCCTTTTACATGATAAACAGGTGAGAGCATCTCTTTTTGATCAGAAGGTCCTAATTGCATTTCAGACGCTGTAATAGTGCGCCGATGCATGTCCCATTTTCCTGTGACCTGAATCGTCTCGTTAAGCACTATTTTCTTCTTCAAGTATGGCTGATTAAAAAAGATTACTTGGATTAAAAAATGGTCAACGAGCAATTTAACCGTCAAACGCGACTTCTTTCTACCATAATAAACAAGGGATGGTTCACTTTGCACCTTTCCTTCAAGGGTTAATCTTTCTTCGTGCTTCACTTCGGTTAAATCCTTAAGACGATAATCCTCATAACGAAAGGGAAAATGCTCAAGCAAATCTTCAATTGAATATATGTTCATCTCAGCTAAGGCCGCAGCAGTTTCGTCGCCAATCCCTTTTATAGCAGTAACGGATTGTTTTAAACGATTATCCCCACTCATCATTACACTCCTCCTTTACTTAAAGAGAATCACAAAAGCATGACTAAATTAGCCATGCTTTTTGTAAGTATTTAGAAGGTGATTGAAGTAACATTGGCTCATATTTACTCAATGGAGAAAATAAATGCGTACAATGGTTGCTTTCCATCATGCACTTCAATTTCAACATTTTCAAATTGTTGCGCAACGAAATCTGTCACTACTTGGACATCTTCCTCTGTTGCATCTTCACCTTTTAGAACAGTTAAAATTTCAGAGTCTTCATCGAGCATATTCTTTAATAATTCAATGGCAGCCTTCGCTCTGTCTTTGTCCTTCAAGATAATTTTACCATCGGCAATCCCCATGTAGTCATCTTTAGCAATTTCAATGCCATCGATATTCGTATCACGTACAGCATAGGTGATTTGTCCAGTTTTCACATGAGCTAATGCCTCTGACATTCCATCTTTATTTGCTTCAAGATCCGCTGTTGGATTAAAGGCAAGAAGCGCTGCTAAGCCCTGTGGAACTGTCTTTGATGGAACGACAATGACATCTTCTTCAGAAACCTCAGCTGCCTGCTCAGCAGCCATAATAATATTTTTATTATTAGGCAAAATGATAATTTTTTCCGCATGGATCTCTTTGATCGCCTTTACAATGTCCTCTGTACTTGGATTCATTGTTTGTCCGCTTTCAATTACAGCATGAGCACCGATACTTCTAAATAACTCCGCTATGCCGCTGCCCATTGAAACCGTTACGATCCCGTACTCGAGCTTTTCCTTACGCTTAGGTGGGACCTCTGTTCTATGCTGCTCACCAACAATATTTGTATGCTGTTCACGCATATTTTCAATTTTCATATTGATTAAGCTTCCATACTTTTGACCGTATGATAAAACAGTTCCCGGTTGCTCTGAGTGAATATGTACTTTTACGACGTTTTCATCTGCTATTACTAGAAGGGAATCTCCATATTCACTTAAATCCTGACGGAAATTTTCCTCAGAAAAAGGATTATGAGAAAGCTTTTCAGGTTCAAATTTCACCATGAACTCTGTACAATATCCAAATTCTATATCCTCTGTATTAATATGACCTTGTACGCTCATATGATGCTCTGCGCTAACAAGCTCTTCCATATTTGGTAGGTCAGATGGATTATCTGACAATTGTTCCCCTTTTAAATTCGCCAAGAAACCTTCATAAACAAAAACAAGACCTTGACCACCACTATCGACTACCCCTACTTCTTTAAGAACTGGGAGCAAATCTGGTGTTCTTTTTAATGATGCTTTTGCTTCTTTAACAACCGCTTCCATAATTTTCACAATATCATCGCTTTTTTCTGCCGCTTCAACTGCCCGTTTTGCTGCATCCTTAGCGACGGTAAGAATGGTACCTTCAACAGGCTTCATAACTGCTTTGTAAGCAGTTTGTACCCCTGCTTCAAACGCTTGGGCAAACTCGGAAGCGTTTATTTCACTTTTTTGCTCAATATATTTTGAGAACCCGCGAAATAATTGGGATAGAATAACCCCTGAGTTACCTCGAGCTCCCATTAGGAGACCTTTGGATAGAGCAAGACCAACACGACCGATATGGTCCTGAACATTATTTCTAACTTCTTTCGCACCAGAAGTCATCGATAAGTTCATATTCGTTCCAGTATCTCCATCTGGAACAGGAAAAACGTTTAATGCATCCACATATTTAGCATTTGTGGACAAGTGGTTCGCCCCTACGGCTACCATTTCTGCAAAACGTTTTCCGTCTAAAGTTTTCATAGACACTAAACTTCCTCCTCACTACGGGTTCGTAACACGAACGCCCTGAACAAATATATTTACCGATTCCACACTAAGTCCGACTGTCTTGTCCAATATATATCTTACTTTAGACTGAACATTGTGGGCTACCTCGGAAATTTTCGTTCCATAACTAACGATAATATACATGTCAATATGCACATCATCATTTTCTTGGCGCACGATGACACCACGTGTGAAATTTTCCCTACGCAGTATATCCGTTAATCCATCTTTTATTTGATGTTTTGACGCCATTCCTACTATACCATAACAGTCAACTGCCGCTCCACCTGCAATTGTAGCGATCACATCATTCGAGATATCAATTTGTCCGTAGCTCGTTTTCAATTCAATGGACACAGGTCTTCCCCCTTTGGAAATTAATCCGTATTGAATGCTTTTATGACTTCGAATTCGGTAAACTCATTCAACTTCGTTGATTTCAACATATTTCACTTAATCGCAAAACATGAACTTACTTTTGCAATTTAATGCAACTACAGTCATTTTACTATAATGATTTCAAATTTGAAAGTCTGCAGAAAACTCTTCGTAAAAAGGTCGGATGAATCAGCATCAACTTCTTCCGCTGATTTTATTAATCAAATTACCTGTCAAGGTAATAATCTTGAAACTCTTTTATATCCCTATTGCATTCCGAATGTTTGTATGATAAATTATTAAAGTATCTTTTAATGGTCGAAAAATGTTTTGTAATTTTTCGCATTAAATTAAAAACGGCAAGATTCATTGCGCAGGATGTATAGGTTGAAATGATACGCCTTTCATAAGTAAGGGGGGAAATAAATATGCCACGTAAATGTGTAATCACTGGTAAAAAAACAACTTCAGGTAATGCACGTTCTCACGCTATGAACGCTAACAAGCGGACATGGGGAGCAAACCTTCAAAAAGTACGTATTCTTGTAAACGGTAAGCCTAAGCGTGTTTGGGTTTCTGCAAGAGCACTTAAATCAGGTAAAGTTGAACGTGTATAAGAAGAATGGGAGCATCCTCGTAGATGCTCTTTTCTTTTTTTCACTCCCCCTACATTTCTTCCATAGTTTATCCTATTTCTTGCTTTACAAAACAAAGGGAAAGATATGTTTTAAAACAGAGACGAAGAGCAAGGATTGTTTTCTAAAAGATTTATTAAACCATATTACTGTGCAAACATTCATCATAAGTCATCGCCATGATAAAAGAAAAAGACTATAGACAAACTTGCTCTCTCAAGTTTGTCTATAGTCTGACATCTCATTTCATTTTAATGAGGTGCGCATCATTTACTTTTAAAGATGAGCTACATTAGCCCTTTTTGAATGTTCCCAACATGGCCCGGACAATACCACCAAGAAATTTCGGAAGTTTAATTGTATAAAATTTCATCATGTCCCTCCTTACCATCTCACGCATACAGCATATTCCTAAGTAATGCATTACTATTATATTCTTACAAAAAAAATTAGTTAATCATTGCTTCTTATCACCAATAATATGCCCTTCGTAAAAGAAAAAGTACCATTATCACCAATAAGTTCATTACTAATACATAGTGTAGAAGTTAACGGAATATGCCGATCATTTAACGGATATTTAAATCCAGTGAGCGTGAGGCCAGACACTGCGCTAGAATACGGAATAAAAGAAATGTATTTTTTCTGTTCATCTTTTTCTATGCGATAACTTCCAGGTCCTTTGGCAAATATAATATTTTTTTTATCAATTATTTCGATAGTCGCGTTAACACGGTTTAGTATAGGTCTTAACAATAATTGCACATTGCCTAAAAAATGATCAAGCCTTCCTCCCGTACCGGCAAAAATGCGAATCTTTTCTGCGCTCTGTTCAAGTGCCCAATTCACGGCGAGTTCCATATCGGGCTCGTCCTTTTCCGCTCTAAACGCTTCGATATTTTTTACTCTTGAACGGATCAGCGCCCATTCTTCATCCGTTACTGAATCAAAATCGCCAAAAGCATAGGCCGGCTCAATTCCATGGCTTATGAGAAGCAATACACCCCTATCTACCCCAATCCAGGTGCAATTATCGTTAAATTCTGCAAGATCAGGCACATGCTCTGCTGGTCCACCTGCTACAATATTGATGTACATTTCTCCACCCCCCTGCTTAATTATGTAACCACATTACGAAAAAAGTCAGCTATGCTGCAGCTGACTTTATCCTCGTAACACTTCAATTGCTTGCTTTCGATCCGATTTATTATAGATCGCTGATCCTGCAACGAGTACGTTCGCCCCCGCCTCAATGCATAATTTCGCAGTCTCCTCATTTACTCCACCATCAACTTCTATTTCAGTTTTTAAACCTCTTGATTGCACCAAATCCTTCACTTCTTTGATTTTTGGCAAAACGGAATGGATGAACTTTTGACCGCCAAAGCCAGGGTTAACTGTCATTAACAGGACCATGTCCACATCGTCAATAATCGGTTTAATCGTTTCAATCGATGTAGCTGGATTTAAAACTACTCCAGCTTTAACACCGCAAGACTTGATATTTTGGATAGTGCGGTGGAGATGCCTTGATGCTTCTACATGAACCGTCAGAAAGTCTGCTCCAGCTCTTGCAAACGCCTCTACATATTGATCAGGGTTTTCAATCATTAGATGGACATCTAACGGAAGACTAGTGACAGGTCTTATCGCTTCTACAATCAAAGGGCCAATTGTGATGTTAGGTACAAAATGACCATCCATAACATCAACATGGATATAGTCTGCCCCACCTTGTTCTACATCTTTAATCTCTTCTCCTAGTTTGGAAAAATCTGCGGATAAAATCGAAGGTGCAATTTTCACCATTGCTAATACCTCGGCTTTCTCTCTTTTATTTCTTGCAAAAACTGCTTGTAATGCTCATAACGGTATTCAGGAATATCACCGGATTCAACCGCTGCTTTGACGGCGCATTTCGGTTCTTGCATATGCATACAGCCTCTAAACTTACAAGATTCACTTGCCTTCTCTATCTCTGGAAAACAATAATTTAAATCTTCTATTTCTAGCTCCATAAATTCCAATGAACTAAATCCAGGAGTATCTGCAACTAAGCCAGCACCAATTTCAATTAACTCCACATGCCTTGTTGTATGTTTACCACGTCCCAAATGGGTTGAAATATCATTTGTCTCCAATTTAAGATCAGGCTTCAAAACATTTAATAGAGAAGACTTCCCCACTCCAGATTGGCCGGCAAAGACGGAAATTTCACCCTCTAATAAGGGCAGCAATTTCTCCACCCCGTCCTCCGTAGCTGAAGAGGTAAACAGGACATGATAGCCAGATTTTTCATAGTCCTTGCCATATTTCAAGATTCTTTCTTTTTCCTTTTCATTGATCAAATCCATTTTCGAAACACAAATAATCGGACGGATTCGATTAAATTCAATGAGGACAAGGAAACGATCGAGCAGAGCCGTACTAAAGTCAGGCTCAACTGCAGAAAAAATTAAAATAGCTTGATCGACATTGGCGATCGGCGGTCGAACGAGTTCGTTTTTTCGTTCTTTAATTTCTAGAATATACCCTTCCTGATCATTATCTGCTTGAAATAGAACTTCATCACCAACAAGAGGGCTCACCTTTTTCTTGCGAAATACACCACGCCCTCTGCATTGAATGACTTTTTTTTCATCTGTTAAAACATAATAAAACCCTGCTAACGCTTTAATAATTTTGCCCTCAGGCATAAATACACTCCTTTATTAAAAAATATTCTTAAGTCAGGCAGGAATCTCTTCCTTCTCATTTAAGAAATACCAGTCGAGTAAACAAGGGGAATTGTCCCCTTGTTTACTCCTGTGGATACGGTACGGATTTGTCAATGATGACTCGGCCATCAACAATTACCTTGTAGCCTGCTTTCCGATCATGGGCAACTTTTAAAGTAATTTTTATCGTTCGAGGTTCCATAATTTCAAACGAATCATACGGTACTGTACTGCTATTGATCATATCCTCCACAAATATTTGTACTGTCTGTGGTTCACCCTCTTCAGTTGGCTCATATGGAATTGATACTTCTTCAACAACATCCTTCGGTGGAATTTCTCTCTTCCCTTTCGAAATTGTTACTGAAACTTTGTCGCCTTTTTTCAGTTCCGTACCCGCTCTCGGATTTTGTGAAATGACGAGTCCTTCAGCGACCGAATCATGAAACTCTTCCCGTGTAATATCAACAACCAAGCCGACTGAAGCTGCATACTCCTCCAAGCCTTTGGCATTATAGCCCGATAGATCTTTTAAGCTAACCATTTCAGGCCCTTTACTCACAATAAATTCAAGGATTGTCTCCTCTGGTACAACTTCGTCCCCTGGCGTAAACGATTGCTCAATAATAATACCCGCAGGTACTTCATCATCATGTACTTCAGTCGGAATAATGTCCTTGAAGTTTTGATCCTCCAACAGTTGCAAAACATCTTCAATAGCTCGGCCACGATAATCTAATAATTCGACTTTTTCCTTTCCAGTGCTCACATAAATATCAATCGTGGTTCCTTCTTTCTGTAATTGACCAGCCTTCGGATCTGTCTTAATTACATGCCCTTCTTCAATTTCTTCATCTGGCAATTCAATCGTTTCACCGACCACGAAGCCAACCTTTTCAAGCTCCGCCCTTGCCTCTTCTAATTCCATCGTCGCTACATCAGGAACCTCAATTTCGTCAGGTGCCAACAGATCAGGAAGAATTGTTACCGCTGAAATAAACAGTATAATAAGCACAACAAACACAGAAACTAAAATGATGGGCCATTTCTTCCGCTTTTTCTGTTTTTCTTTCTTCTTCGCCTTCTTTTCAGCTGGTTCATCTTGCTCTAACGCAGGATCAGCCTTGGCAGTTTCTTTGCCATGAATAATCGTTTCATCCAAATTACCGTACGGACGATCATTTGTAATAATGGGAATAGCTTTCGTCGCATCATTATCCTCAGGGATCGTAAAGCGCTCCTCATTCATCCGTGCAGGATCGAGTGCTGTCCTTAAATCTTGCTCCATATCTTCCGCACTATCGTAACGATGAAAAGGGTCTTTCGCAGTTGCTTTTAGAACAATATTTTCAACGCTTTGCGGGATCGATGGATACCAGCGTCGTATCGATGGTGTCTCTGACTGAAGATGCTTTAAAGCTATAGAAACGGCTGACTCTCCTGAAAATGGCAACCTTCCCGTTAACAGTTCAAATAATACGATTCCAAGGGAATAAACATCCGATTTTTTATTCGCCATCCCGCCGCGCGCTTGTTCCGGCGATAAATAATGAACCGAGCCTAAAACGGAATTAGTCTGTGTAATACTTGTCGCACTTAAGGCCATCGCAATCCCGAAGTCAGTAATCTTCACATTCCCTTCCCGATCAATTAAAATATTGTGCGGCTTAATATCACGGTGGATAATATGATTTTGGTGGGCGTGAGAAATGGCCGAAGTGAGTTGCTGCATAATATCCAGTGCCGTCTCCACTCTTACCGGAGAGTGCTGCTGAATATATTGCTTTAATGTCTGTCCATCCACGTATTCCATCACGATATAGTATATTGAATCTTCTTCGCCTACATCGTAAATATTCACAATATTAGGATGTGCTAAGCTTGTTGCAGATTGGGCCTCACGATGAAACCGGCGAATAAACTCCTCATCATTAGAAAAATCAAGTCTGAGTACTTTCACGGCAACATCCCGATCGAGAATCATGTCATGGGCTAAATAAACATTCGCCATTCCTCCTCCACCGATCATATCGAGGATCTTATAACGGCCACTTATTCTTTTACCGATTAACATTTACATCACCCTCTTTCATGACCTTGATCAAATTCTAAAATGACTAGGGTGATATTGTCTTCGCCACCGTTTTCATTAGCAAGGTTGACGAGCGTAGTTGCTTTTTCTTCTATCGATTCCACGCCCTTCAATATGCGCTTCATCTCATCGTTGCTCACTTTATTGGAAAGTCCGTCAGAACATAATAAGAGATAATCCTCTTCTTCAAACATAATTGTTTTAAGATCAATTTTTACATCTAATTCTGTTCCAAGGGCACGTAAGATCACGTTCTTTCTTGGATGATGCTCTGCATCCTCTTCAGAAATTTGTCCTGTCCGAACCAGCTCATTTACTAGTGTATGGTCTTCAGTCAATTGCTGAAAACCACTCGAATTTAATATGTAGCTGCGACTATCACCAACATGGGCAATCGTTGTGAAAAGCTCCGTTACAATGACAGCCTCAATTGTAGTTCCCATTCCGTCGCATTCTTTATTCGCCTGTGCATGCTCGAAAATTTTGTTATTAACTTCTACAATATTAGTACTTAACCAGTTTTCAGCTTGATCGGCTGTTGCGATTTCTTCCGCCTGTTCCCATAAAGCTTGTAGGGATGTAACGGCGAGTTCGCTTGCTACATCACCAGCGCGATGACCACCCATCCCATCAGCAACAATAGCGAGGTGCTGACCATTCTTATTTTCAAACACCCCGCCGTTATCCTCATTATTCTGGCGCACTCTCCCTTTGTCAGTCATAAAAATGGACTTCACTTTACCAGTCACCTCGTCTCCTCTTTTCGCTCCTTTGCACGTAGTTGTCCACATGCAGCATCAATATCATGTCCTTGTTCTCTTCTTATCGTTACGTTGACACCATGCTGCTTTAATGTTTTTTCAAATAAGAAAATTTGTTCCTTTGGAGTTCTTACATAATCTCTTTCAGGCACATAATTTACTGGAATTAAATTGACATGACATTTGATTCCTTTAATCAGTTTTGCGAGCTCTTCCGCATGCTCCACTTGGTCATTTACGCCACCGAATAATCCATATTCGAAGCTGACCCTGCGACCTGTTTTGTTAATATAATACTTAACAGCTTCCATCAATTCCGGCAGCTTATAAGCACGGTTTATCGGCATTAACCTACTTCTAATCTCCGTATTTGGGGCATGAAGGGAAATGGCGAAATTGATTTGTAAGTTTTCGTCTGCAAATTTATAGATCTTAGGAATAATTCCACTTGTTGAAACCGTTATATGGCGAGCACCAATGTTCAAACCTTTGTCATGGTTGATAATCTTTAAAAAGGACATCATCGAATCAAAATTATCAAACGGTTCACCAATTCCCATAATGACAACAGAGCTGACGCGCTCATCCGTTTCGTCAAGAGCCTGTTGCACCTTTACCACTTGGGAAACTATTTCACCCGCTTCGAGATTTCTTTTTAATCCACCTAAAGTTGAGGCGCAAAATGTACAACCAATCCGACATCCGACCTGTGTCGTAACACAAACTGAATTACCATATTCATGGCGCATGAGGACCGTCTCAATTGAATATCCATCATGAAGCTCAAACAAAAATTTAATCGTTCCATCTGAAGATGTTTGCTGAATCAATGTATTTAATGTTGTGATCGTGAAATGCTCAGCAAGTTTTTCCCGTAAACCTTTTGAAAGATTCGTCATGTCCTCAAAGGTCGTGATTCTTTTTGTATAAAGCCAGTCAAAAATTTGTTCTCCTCTAAATCCCTTTTCGTTGCGTTCCACTAACCATTCTTTCAATTCATGTAACTGTAAGGAATAAATGGATGGTTTCTGCTCGGTTGTTTGTTTCTTCACTCTTGTTGTTTGTTCCACTTCCTACACCTTCTTTCTTTGCCTATACATCAACATTGTATCTGTTTATCGCGATTCATAAACGGTTATCTTTCATTCAGTCTTCTTGAGTGCTGCAATATAAAATCCATCCGACCCAAAATCCTGCGGCAAAATTTGTATTGAAAACCGATCACAAAGCGCTTTAATCGCTTTAGGAAGTCGCTCTGCCAATGTATGATCACCACTAAATTTTTTATTCTCATTTAAAAACTTCTCGATGACAGAGGCGTTTTCTGCATCATCAACTGTACATGTACTATAAACAAGAATACCACCTTTTTTCAACAATGGAGCAACAGAATTCAGAAGCTCGAGTTGAATCCGTTGAAGGTGTTGAACATCTTGTTCGTTTTTTGTGTACTTCATATCCGGTTTTCTCCTCATTACGCCAAAACCTGAGCATGGAGCATCAAGGAGAATGCGGTCAAAGCTTTCTTCAGGGAAGTGTTCTCCTGCTTTACGACTGTCCAAAGCCTTTGTTTCAATATTTTCCAATCCAAGCCGTTTGGCGTTTTGCGCAATCAGTTTTACTTTATGTTCATGAAGATCTAATGAGATGACTCGCCCTGTTTGTTCAAGCTTCTCCGCGATATGTGTTGTCTTTCCACCAGGTGCTGCACAAGCATCCAATACTATCTCATCTTGTTTTACTCCTAATGCATAGGCGACAATCATCGAGCTCTCATCCTGAATGGTCAGCAATCCTTCCTTGAAGGGCATTGAGTTAGCTAAGTTCCCTTTTAAACACCTGATTGCTTCTGGAATGACAGAGCTTCTTTCAACTTGATAGCCCTCTTCCTCAAGCATTTTAAAACATGCTTCCCAATTTGTTTTTGTCGTATTAATTCGAGCTGTTTGCAAAGGCGCCGTTAAATTAAGTTCGCACATTTCCTTCGCCTGCTCATAACCTAATTGTTTGACCCACCTTTTAACGAGCCAGAGCGGATGACTTGTACTAATTGAAAGGCGATGGGTAGGATCACTTATCTCTTCCAAACTAGGAACACCCTCGCGTTGGATCGTCCTTAAAACCCCATTGACCATACTAGCAATCCCTTTATGTCCACGCTTTTTAGCAATTTCAACAGCTTCAAAAATAGCAGCTCGATCAGGTATTTTATCTAAGTAAATCATTTGATAAATCGTCAATCTTAGCAATTGCTTTACCCATGGTTCGAGTTTATGTGCTTTTTTTAAAAATGGCTCCATGTAGTAATCCAGTGTCATTCTGCGCTGTAATGTACCATAGACCAACTCTGTTAATAATCCTATATCTTTTGGGTTAATCTGATTTTTCTTAATCTCGCTATTTAACAGAAGGTTACTATACGATTGATTTTTTTCAATCTGATCTAATATTCTAAGTGCACCTTCTCTAACATTGTTTTGCTGACCCATTCTATTCTCCTAATCTGTCTCCAACCGCTAGCTTTGCTCCTCTTAAAAAATCGCTAGCTTTCATACGTTTTTTTCCAGAAGGCTGGAGTTCGATAATTTTCACAGCTGTTTTATTCCCCGTTGCAACAACAAAACCATCCTCTTCAATGGCAATAATTTCTCCTGACTGTTGCTCTGAGGCGATTGCGTATTTTTCGACCCACCAAATTTTCATTACTGCGCCTTCGTGCGTCGTATAAGCAACTGGCCAAGGATTAAATCCTCTCACATGGTTATAAATAGCTTCTCCCGTTTTTGACCAATCAATCTTCTCTTGCTCACGTTTAATCGTATAAGCAAAAGTAGCCAATGCTTCGTTTTGCGGAACGGCTTGCAATTCCCCTTTTAAAAGTTTGGGCAATGTCTCAGATAGCAGCTTCGCTCCTGCAGCACTTAGTTTATCGTGCAACGAGCCGACCGTATCCGTTTCAGTGATCGGTACTTCCACCTGTGTAAGCATATCTCCTGCATCAAGTTTTTCCACCATATACATAATCGTAATACCCGTTTTCTCTTTTCCTTCGACGATTGCGTAATGCATCGGGGCTCCTCCCCGTAATTCAGGTAAAAGAGAAGCATGAACATTAATACAGCCAAACTTCGGTGCCTCCAGTAAGGACTTCGGTAAAATCTGACCAAAGGCCGCTGTTATAATTAAGTCGGGCTGAAGAGCCAAAATTGGTTCCAGCGCTTCTGGTTGACGGATTTTTTCCGGCTGATGGACAGGAATACCATGTTTCTCCGCTTCTACTTTTACTGGTGGCGGCGTCAATAGCTTTTTACGCCCCACAGGACGGTCTGGTTGCGTGACTACTCCGACTACTTCATAGCCATCTTCGATAATTTGCTGTAATACAGGTACAGAAAAATCAGGCGTTCCCATAAATACGACTTTAGTCATTTTGCTCCACTTCCTCTAACTCTTCTTCATCTAAATATTTGCTGACCTTTGATGTGAATAAAATCCCATGAAGATGGTCAATTTCATGTTGAATGGCACGAGCTAAATAATCTTCCGCTTCCATGATAAATGGCTTGCCTTTGCGATCATATGCCTTTATTTTCACATAATATGGTCGCAACACTTCTCCATATAGTCCCGGAAAGCTCAAACAGCCTTCGATTCCATTTTGTTCTCCGGACGTTTCTAGAATTTCCGGATTAATCAGTTCAATTGTGCCTGACTCATCATCTATATCAACGATTGCGATCTGCTTGTTCACACCTATTTGCGGTGCGGCAAGACCAACACCATCAAATTCGATCATCGTTTCATACATATCAGTTAAGAGCTTTGCTAATTTTTTATCAAATGTCTTTACTGGCTCACAAACCTGCTCTAATATTTCAGCAGGATATGTCACAATTGCTTTTACAGTCAAATCATTTCCTCCATAAACCTTTTTATTATAGCAATGCTTTAATAAAATTATTTTTTGCCTTCAATCCATCGTAAAATTAAGACCAAGATTTAAACCTTCTTGAATGATTCCTGATATTCCTCTACATTAATATATAGGGATTAACATCAATGGAAATTTGTAATCCCTTCGAGGCGATATCCTGTTGATAATGGTCAAGAATCGTTTTTAATGCATTGTTTAATTGTGGTTCACGTTTGTATTTTATCAAACATTGGTAGCGATATCTATTTTTGATCCGTGAAATAGGGGAAACAACAGGGCCGAGAACATGCGCTTCATTCGATAGCTTTGATTGTACAAACTTCGCTATTTTATCGGTTACCGATGCCACCATTGCTACATTTTCATGGGAAACAGTGATAAGTGCAATATAATAATAAGGTGGATATTGACGAGCCTTGCGAACCGTCATTTCCCGTTCAAAAAAACGATCATAATTTTGTTCTGCTGCCAGCTCAATACTATAATGCTCTGGCGTATAAGTTTGAATGATGACTTCACCTGGTAGCAAATGTCTCCCAGCTCTTCCACTCACCTGTGTTAACAGCTGAAACGTTTTTTCAGAGGAACGAAAATCAGGCAAGTGCAGCATTGTGTCTGCCGAAAGAACACCAACTAAGGTAATGTTGGGAAAATCAAGCCCTTTGGCGATCATCTGCGTACCAAGTAAAATATCAGCTTTCCCTTCCTCAAATTCTGTTAACAAGCGCTCATGTGCCCCCTTACGGCTTGTTGTATCCACATCCATTCTAATCACTTTTGCTTCTGGGAGAATTTTCCCTAATTCTTCTTCTACTTTTTGTGTACCTGTTCCAAAATAGCGAATATGTTCGCTATCACATTCTGGACATCGGTTCGGTACAGAAGCTTCATAACCGCAATAATGGCACTTCATCTGCTGACTATAGCGATGATATGTCAAGGATATATCACAATTAGGGCAATTTGCCACATAACCACAATCGCGACACATAACGAAAGATGAGTGTCCGCGTTTATTTAAAAACAACACGATCTGCTCTTTTTTTTCAAGTCGTTCCTTTAAGCCCTCGATCAATGCTCTCGAAAACATAGAACGATTTCCGTCTCGGAGCTCTTCTCTCATATCGACAATCTGAACAGAGGGAAGCGATTGATTATTCATCCGATTAGACAATGTTAGCAGCTTGTAAACTCCCTTTTGCGCCCGAGCAAACGTTTCTAATGTTGGAGTTGCACTTCCTAAAATAACGGGACATTGATAAAATTGCGACCTTTTAATAGCTACATCTCTAGCATGATACCGGGGATTATCCTCCTGTTTATAGCTTGTTTCATGTTCCTCATCGATTATAATGATGCCTAAATTTTCAAATGGAGCGAAAATGGCTGAGCGCGCTCCGACGACGACCTTTACTTCTTTTCGCTCGATTCTACGCCATTCATCATATTTTTCCCCTGACGATAATCCACTATGAAGAACTGCTACTTCATCACCAAAGCGACCTTTAAACCTTTTGACCATTTGCGGTGTTAAAGAAATCTCAGGAACGAGCACGATCGCTTCCTTCCCTTTCTCCAGAACCCGTTGAATGGATTGGAGATAGATTTCCGTTTTTCCACTCCCAGTAACCCCATATAATAAAAAAACCTGCTGACGTTCCTCTTCAACCGTTGCTAGAATGGGAGAGATTGCTTTTTCTTGTTCCTTCGTCAATGGAAAAGGCTCCGTTTTTGCAAATACGCGATCTTCAAACGGATCTCGATACACTTCCATTTCCTTTTCTTGCAAAATCCCTTTTTTTATAAGACTTTTAACCGTTGATGCAGAAACGTTGAAAAGGGAGAGAATTTCCCTAAGTTGAACAGGCTCATGTTTTTCAATAAAGAAATCAATGATTTGCCTCTGTTTTTCCGCAGTGGTAACCAAGCTTGCTTTCGCCTGTTCGAGTGCCACTTTATCCAATAATGGTGAAAGATATTTTACCTTTTTCTTTTTCACGCGTTCCTTCACTTCATATATGACTTCTATAGATCCATTGGCTGCTTCTCTTTGCAATATACTAAAAAAAGCATCCGCATCGTTCCACAAAATCGTGTCACTCTCTTGGAAAAGTGGCTGCAGTTTCGTTGGCAAGTTTTCTAACGGTGCAATCCTCCTAATCTTTTTTTCATATTTTGCTTTCAAAGCAGCTGGAAGCATCACTTGAAATGCAGATATTTTGTAAGAAAGGGTCTCCTCTGTTAACCATTCACCAAGACTAAGCAATTCCTGGTTTAACACAGGGGCCAGATCCATCGGCTCGACAATTTCCTTTAACTTAGAAAAAGCCGACTTTTCTTGAACTTCCACAACAAACCCTTGAAGCGTTCTCGGGCCAAAAGGAACGACAACACGCATCCCTGGTTTAATCACATTTTCGAAAGCAGCTGGAATTTTATAGTCAAAGGGACGATCCGTCTGCTTAGCTGGAACATCGACTATTACTTTAGCAATCATTTTTTGTCGCCACCTCTAAAATTTTAGCCGCCTCTACTAAAATTTTTCTAGCAACCTCCTGCTTTGACAGGATTGGGAGCTCTAAACTTGAACCGTCCTTCTTGTAAATGGTCACGATATTCGTGTCTGTAGCGAAACCAGCTCCTCGTTCCTTCACATTATTCGCAACGATCATATCCGCGTTTTTCTTTTCTAGCTTTGCCCGGGCATATTCCTCGACACGATTAGTTTCCGCTGCAAAGCCGATGAGAATTTGATCCTTTTTCTCGTTGCCTAATTGCTGCAGGATATCCTTTGTTCTTTCTAATTCAAGCACTTCTGCCCCGTCTTTCTTTTTAACCTTATCATCGTAAGCTATTTTCGGCCGGTAATCAGCAACTGCAGCCGTTTTAATAACAATATCTGTTGAGCTGTACTCTCCCATAACAGCATTAAACATATCTTCAGCACTCTCAACAGAGATAAACCGTACACCCTTTGGCACTTGTAGAGAAACAGGTCCAGAAATTAAGACTACTTCTGCACCAAAACGAACAGCTTCCTCTGCAATTGCATACCCCATTTTTCCGCTAGAATGGTTTGTAATATATCGCACTGGATCAATTTTTTCACGAGTTGGACCGGCTGTAACCACTATTTTTTTTCCACTTAAAATGGATGGCTGCGGCTTAAAAAAAGCAGTGATTAACTCAACAATTTTTTCCGGTTCTTCTAAGCGACCTCTACCGACATAGCCACAAGCTAAATAGCCCTCATTCGGTTCAATAAATTGATAACCAAAGCGATGAAGTGTTTCGATATTTTTTTGAACAGCAGGATGCTCATACATATGGACATTCATCGCAGGGGCGACCCACACTGGAGAAGTTGCCGCTAAAAGCGTTGTCGAAATCATATTATCAGCAATGCCATTGGCTATTTTTCCGATAATATTCGCAGTTGCTGGGGCAATTAAAACCAAATCGGCCCAGTCTGCTAAATCAATATGAGCGATCACTTTAGAATCCTTTTCATCAAATGTATCTATATACACATCATTTCTTGATAAAGCTTGAAAGGTCAAAGGAGTGACAAACTTCGCTGCTGACTCACTAAGGATTACCTTCACTTCTGCACCAGCTTGCGTGAGCTTGCTCGTTAACGCAGCCGCTTTATAGACTGCTATTCCGCCCGTTACGCAAAGCAAAACTTTTTTTCCATTCAACATTTTTCCTTCCTCCGTCACAGATCTCTTTCTTTCATTATGCAAGAATTGTCGTTTTATTGCATCTTTTAGCAAAGATATTCCTTAAAAACCTGATTTGACAATGGTCATTTGTCTCTCAAAGCAGGTTTCCCATTGAACAACATCATCCTGAAATAAAAAACAACCTATCTCTAGGTTGTTTTAAATATTTGGCGTTTTACCCACCTTCAGATGAGTAAAATTGTACGGCAAAATACTAGTTAGTGGCCGTTTCTTCTTGATCGACAACTCGAAATGTCAGCTGATCAGCATGAATTTCTTCTAACGCTTTACCAACAGATTTATGAGAAACGTATTTTGTTAAATACGGTTGGGCGTCCTGTTGTAGGCGACGAGCACGTTTTGCTGCCACTGAAACCAATGAGTACTTAGAGTCGATTTTTGTTAATAATGAGTCAATTGATGGGTATAGCATATTTAATTTACCTCCAACATTCTTTTATATTTGGGCTCCACACGTTCTCTTCGGAGATGCTCAGCAATCACAATCGCTTTAATTTTCTCTACGGCATTCTCTACTTTATCATTTTCTACGACATAATCATATAAATGCATCATTTCAATTTCTTCTTTAGCCGCATTCATTCGATTGTTGATCACTTCTTCAGACTCAGTTCCTCTAGTAACGATGCGGTTTTTCAACTCTGAAAGGCTGGGAGGAACAAGAAAAATAAATAGGCCATCAGGAAATTTCTCTCGAACTTGTTTCGCTCCTTCAACCTCTATTTCAAGGAAAACATCTTTTCCTTTATTCAAAGTTTCTTGAACATAGTCGACTGGTGTTCCATAATAATTGCCAACAAATTCTGCATATTCTAGCAGTTTCCCTTGCTTAATAAGGGCCTCAAATTCCTCTCTTGTTTTGAAAAAATAATCGACACCATTGACTTCTCCTTGTCGAGGTGCACGAGTTGTCATGGAGATGGAATATTCAAAAGCTGTATCCTCTTGCGAAAAAATTTCCTTTCTAACGGTACCTTTCCCGACTCCAGAGGGTCCAGATAAGACAATTAATAACCCCTTTTCTTGCATGAAATGTACCTACCCTTCATCCATAATTTCATCACGATCATTCAGTCGGGCTGCTACCGTTTCGGGTTGAACAGCTGAAAGTATCACATGGTCACTATCCATCACAATAACAGCTCGAGTCCTTCTTCCATAAGTGGCATCAATGAGCACACCTCTGTCTCTTGCATCCTGAATAATCCTTTTAATCGGAGCTGATTCTGGACTAACTATCGAAATGATTCGGTTTGCAGAAACAATATTTCCAAAACCGATGTTAATTAATTTAATTGACATGCTTCCCCTCCATAATTCAGTTATTTATTTTTACCTTGCTAGCCTATTTCTAAACCCGGACTACTCTATATTTTGAACCTGCTCTTTCATTTTTTCGAGCAAGCTTTTCATCTCGACTACTTCTCTAGCAATACTTGAATCATTACCTTTTGAACCGATTGTATTCACTTCACGATTCATTTCCTGGAGGAGAAAATCCAATTTACGTCCAACTGGTTCAGTTAAACTCATGATCTGATAAAATTGACTAATATGACTTTCTAATCTAGTCAATTCTTCATTAATATCTGCCTTATCTGCAAAAATCGCGATTTCATTCACCATTCTATCTTCATCGACGACACCATTGGTGAACTCCTCCATCCTTTTACGCAATCTTTCTCGATAAAGCTCAACAACCTGAGGAGCGTATTTTTTTAATAATGTGGTTTTTTCACTTAAAATATTTAATTGATTATGTAAGTCACTCTCGAGGACTTTTCCTTCTACTATACGCATCTGCTTCAATTGTGCAGCGGCATTTTCAATTGCATGAAGAACCAATTGTTCCAGTTCTGGATTTCCTTCATGCCCTTCTTCGATCGAAATCAAATCTTCACGCAGTAAAAGATCCCGTAAAGAAAATGAATCTTCAAGCTTATACTTGTTCTGAATCGCTTTAATGGATTGAACATATTTATCAAGAAGGGGCCAATCTACAACCACATTAGAGGAAAGATGTCCTGTACCTTCAACAGTCACAAATACTTCAATTCTTCCTCTTGTTACATGCTCGGCAATTTTTTTCTTTATTTTATCCTCGACCACAAGAAGCTGCCTAGGCATTCGTATATTGAACTCTAGAAAACGATGATTAACAGCTTTTATTTCTACTGTCACAGAACATGTCTCGAGTTCTGCTTTACTTCGACCAAAGCCTGTCATACTAACGATCATAGCAACACACCCAATTTTTGATATTGAAAGGCCATGTTTAACAATAATGTTGATAAAAATTTGGGATTCATTCCGCAAAATCAAGGGCAAATTTTAAAAGCAATGGCTTAACTAGCAAACAACTGCATCATAGCAAAGCTGATTAAACAGCTTACAGTCTACCTAAACTTCGCAAAACAGCCCATTGAAAAAGGCAATAGAGCAATTGCCCTATTACCTTTTGGATTATAACATAGTTTACTTTCTTTTTCTTGCCAAAAATGTTCCTGCCAGTAAAAAAGTTGGTGCTGCAGCTAACCCAATAATCATGAGCCAATCTTTTGCAAGGATCGGAACCGTGTGGAAAATTGGCTGTAGCGGCGGATAGTAAATGACTACAAACATTAAGGCAATAGAAGATACAACTGCCCAAACTAAGTACATATTTCCAAACGGATTGCGAGCAAAAATCGATTTTTCACTGCGACAATCAAATACATGTATTAATTGCGCCATCACCAATGTGGCAAAAGCCACCGTTTGTGCATACGCTAAATGATCTGGGTTTTCATTTATGGCAATCATAAAAGCAATCAATGTTGCAATACCGATTAAAAATCCTCGCGAAATGACTTTCCAGCCCAGCCCCCTTGCAAAAATCCCTTCTTTTGGATTTCTCGGACTTCGCTTCATCACATCGCCTTCCGGTTGATCAAGCCCTAACGCCATTGCCGGTAAACCATCTGTCACGAGATTCACCCAAAGGATCTGGATCGGGACAAGCGGCAAAGGGAGTGCCAACAGCATCGCAAAAAGCATAACAAGAATTTCACCAACATTCGAAGCCAATAAGTATCGAATAAATTTTCGAACATTTTCATAAATATTGCGTCCTTCTTTGATAGCAGCTTTAATAGTAGCAAAATTGTCATCCAGTAAAACGAGAGCAGATGCCTCCTTGGCCACATCTGTACCCGTAATTCCCATCGCCACTCCAATATCCGCTGTCTTAATCGCAGGCGCATCATTAACTCCATCGCCTGTCATCGCTACAATATGACCGCGATTTTGAAAAGCACGGACAATTTTCAACTTATGCTCAGGTGAGACACGGGCAAAAACTGCCACATCATCGACCACTGCTTCTAACTCGTCGACAGACATTTTCGATAATGCCTTACCATCTAAAACATGCTTATCTTTTGTAAGGATTCCTAATTGAGCAGCGATTGCCTTTGCTGTAATCAAATGGTCTCCTGTGATCATGACCGTTTTAATTCCTGCTTCCTTACACTCTTTAACCGCTTGTTTAACTTCAGGCCGTGGCGGATCGATCATCCCCTGCAGCCCAATAAACGTCAAATCTTTCTCCGCTTCTTTTTCATCAAGGATCAGTGTTTTGGCGGGTACTTCTTTGAAACCGATCGCAATCGTCCGAAGTGCTTTTGAGGCTAATTCATTAATAGCTGTTTGGACATCCTTTTTTCTTTCCGTTGAAAAATGCTGCCGCCTCCCATCCCAAAGAATCGATTCACTAAGCCCGACCATCACATCTGGAGCCCCTTTTGTCACAATGAATTGACGACCATTTGGATCTTTAACAATAACCGACATTAGCTTTCTCGTAGAATCAAATGGAAACTCTTGCACAATTTGATATTGCTTTAAGAGACCTTCACGCTTGTAGCCAGCTTTCATTGCTGCTACAAGAAGAGCCCCTTCCGTTGGATCGCCATCAACAACATAATCATTCTTTGCTTTTTCTTTTAAAACGGCATGATTACAGAGCATACCAAACATGAGCATTTGTTGAACAGATTTTTCTCGATTAACATCGACTGGCCTCTCCTGTTCCCCCCGATAGAAGCTGCCATGGGGATTATAGCCAACTCCATCTACTCTCCAAGTAACTCCACCGCTCCATAGGTGGGTAACGGTCATTTTGTTTTGCGTCATCGTTCCTGTTTTATCGGAACAAATAACGGAAGCACAGCCTAGCGTTTCGACCGCAGGCAGCTTTCGAACAATCGCATTTTTCTTTATCATTCTTTGAACCCCTAGAGAAAGGGCAACTGTTACAATGGCAGGAAGCCCCTCAGGAATCGCTGCAACCGCTAGTGAAACTCCAGCCAAGAACATTGTATACAAATCATTCCCTTGGATGACCCCGACAAGCACGACCAAAACTGTCAGCAAAATAGCGACAATAATTAATATTTTTCCAAGTTGCTGCAATTTTCTCTGCAATGGTGTGATCGTCGTTTCTGCATTTTGCAATAAATCAGCTATTTGCCCCATTGCCGTTTTCATGCCAGTGCCAACAACAACACCAATTCCTGAACCTCTTGTCACCATCGTTCCCATAAAGGCCATATTTTCCATATCGCCAATTCCGATATTTTCTTTTTCTAGAGGCTCAATTGTTTTTGCTACCGGAAGGGATTCTCCTGTTAAGGCAGATTCTTCAATCTCCAAACTTTTTGATTCTATGACCCTTACATCGGCACCAATCCGATCACCAGACGAAAATTTAACAACATCCCCTGGAACAAGCTCCTTTGATGGGATCTTCTCCCATTCACCGTCT
Source organism: Bacillus methanolicus (assembly GCF_008764295.1). Taxonomy (GTDB): domain Bacteria; phylum Bacillota; class Bacilli; order Bacillales; family Cytobacillaceae; genus Robertmurraya; species Robertmurraya methanolica_A. Next base: position 92,277 of record NZ_VTQX01000001.1, read on the forward strand.
CTCATGACCATTACACTTGGAGCAGACAGTTCTTTTAATGCTTGTAATGATTTCTCCGCCTTTCTCTCCTGGAAAAACCCTAGAAATCCGTTCAAAATAACGATCGCAATGATTGCAATCGCATCGATATATTCTCCCAATAATCCGGAAATTAAAACTGCCCCTAATAAAACAAGAACCATAAAATCTTTAAATTGACTAAAAAACAATAGTAGTGCTGACTGCTTTTCACCTTCTTCTAATTCGTTAAAGCCATGTTGCTTTATTCGCTTTTTAGCATCACTGTTTGTTAAACCGTTAGAAAAGTCGGTATTCAAGACCTTTTCAATATCTTGTCCTTTCATTCCATGGAACTTCATCCGACCATTTCACTCCTCCTCCAGCGTTGTAAACTTTCTAACCACTGCTTGTATTTGTGATAGAATGCAAACTCACTCTAAAGAAAGCTTATTCAGACTCGTCCCAAAAAATGATCTAAATTTATAACAATGCGAAATTATAGAATGTTATTTTTACTAAAAGAGCAATTTTAGGAAGGAATGGGGTAATGGAGAGATGAAGGAATGTGGATTATTGCCTCTATCATATCTAGCTTTTATTTTGGGCTTCCGTGTCACGATGAAAGAATTATGGGTCATTGACAGGAAGCGATTAAAAAAAAGAATTCGCTATAAAACTTATCGGTCGAAATGATTCATTTAACGAATATCACCCTTTTTGACTGGAATATTCTCTACTCCTTTGACTCTTACATCCCTCTGGGCTAACCATTTATGAAACCATTGAATATGAATTAGAAGGATTACTGAAGCCGTAAATGAAGGAATGAACCGAATTGTTTTGCAAAACGAACAAAAGGTCATTTGTTATTTACAGGGATATCCAGCAGATAACGTCCTTAGACTGTTGTTCACTAGTCCAAAAGAAAAAGAAACAACATCGCCTTCGTCTTAAATTCGAATGATGATTTGACCCATTAACGTAGTTAAGAAGCGATTCTGTCATTCTATTAACAAAAAATCAGTGAATCCACATGCAACACATGTGGTTTTCTATCATTAAGATTCGTTTTTTCCGCAAAAGTAAGCTATGATTAAGAGTGAGATTTTAGAAAGAAGAGGATGTTACATATGTCATTTGACGGTCTATTTACAAGAGCGATTACTGAAGAATTTTCTTCCCTCTTAAAAGGCGGAAGAATCAATAAAATACATCAACCCTTTAAAAATGAAATCGTGCTAATCATACGGGCCAACGGAAAGAATCATAAGCTGCTTATTTCCGTTCATCCAAGCTATGCAAGAGCACAATTAACAAATGAAAGCTATGAAAATCCAAATGAACCTCCGATGTTTTGTATGCTTTTGAGAAAACATCTTGAGGGCTTTATTTTAGAGGATATCCATCAAGTAGGAATGGATCGGATCATGGTCTTTGACGTAAAAGGACGAAATGAAATTGGCGATATTTCTTCAAAGCAATTAATTGTCGAGATTATGGGACGACATAGCAATATTATTTTAGTGGATAAGACAAGAAATATGATTCTTGATAGCATCAAGCATATTTCCTATGCGGTAAACAGCCATCGAGCAATTATGCCAGGGCAAGAATATATCGCCCCTCCTATCCAAAACAAGGAAAACCCATTGGAAGCAACTGAAGAATCCTTATTAAGAAAATTAGACTTTAATGCGGGCAAATTGGACAAACAGATTGTTGAGCATTTTGCAGGGGTATCCCCTCTTCTTGCAAAAGAGATAGTGTATCATGCGGGAATTGCTAATAGAGTGACAGTACCAAAGGTGTTCGTTGAAATGTTAACAAAAATGAAGGAGCATCGCTACGAGCCTGCGATTACGATGAAGAATAAGAAAGAATCCTTCTACCTCTTTCCATTAGAACACTTAAATGGGGAAAGTAAGCGTTATGACTCGCTCAGTGAACTTCTTGACCGCTATTATTTTGGCAAAGCGGAACGAGACAGGGTAAAACAGCAGTCCACTGATTTAGAACGATTCATTTTAAATGAAAAGGATAAAAATGAAAAGAAAATCAAAAAGCTTCAAGCAACGCTCAATGAAGCGAAGAATGCGAGCCAGTATCAGCTTTATGGTGAATTATTAACAGCTAATCTTTATGCACTTGAAAAAGGGATGAAGGAGATTGAAGTTATAAATTATTATGATGAGAATGGCGGAACTGTAACCATTCCGTTAAATCCACAAAAGAGCCCTTCTGAGAATGCACAGAGATATTTCACGAGGTATCAGAAAGCAAAAACGGCGCTTGTCATGGCGAGTAAACAATTGGAAAAAGCGAAGGAAGAAGTTGCTTATTTCGATTCTCTTCTACAACAAGTTGAAACGGCCTCAACGAAGGACATCTCTGAAATCCGCGAGGAATTGATTGAAGGCGGCTACTTACGAGATCGGCAAAAAAAAGGCAACAAGAATCATAAAAATGCCAAGCCTATTTTAGAAAAGTACACATCAACAGATGGAACAGAAATTCTTGTCGGCAAGAATAATAAGCAAAATGATTATTTAACAAATAAAGTAGCGGGCAAAGATGAAATTTGGCTCCATACGAAGGATATTCCAGGATCACATGTAGTGATTCGAAGTGCAAATCCTGCTGAAGAGACGATTATAGAAGCAGCTCAGCTTGCTGCCTATTTTAGTAAAGCACGAAGCTCTAGTTCTGTACCGGTTGATTTTACGCAAATTCGTCACGTCAAAAAGCCAAGCGGAGCAAAGCCTGGCTATGTCATTTATGAAAATCAACAAACAGTATACGTGACACCTGAGGAAGATACGGTTTTACGATTGAAAAATAGTTAGGCTGGATAAAGGGTAGTAAGGTTTTCCTTACTGCCTTTTTAGATGGTCATTTTTCATAATGAAACAAAGTTAAACGAAATATGTATGGTATAATAATAGGGGTTATTCATTACAATACTTGAACTCACAAAGGTACGTTTTGGGTTACCGTCGATCTCTCTATACTCTGCGTCAAGTGAACCGTTCGCTCGGATTTAATGACAATAAAGAAAAATAAACTGAAATATATAGTTGACAAGTTATTCCTTATCATTGTTACTATATTAAGGAGAAGCCAAAATGAAAAACAATAAATTGAGGCTCGTTTGGATTACCCTAAATATATTTTGTTACTTCATATTTATTCGTTTTTCCTTCTTTGTCATCACCCACTCAAAAGAATTGGATGAATTCAATCAACTATCCATTTGGGTAATTATATTGTTATCACTTCTATTTATTTCCATATATGGAAGCTATCGAATCTGGACGTGGATGAAAGAAGGGAAAATGTAAATATAATAAAAAGAAATGATTAAATCAAATAAAGAGAAGATTTCATAATCTTCCCTTCCATTTTTAACATTATTGTACTCTCTTTTTCCCCCACTCAGACGGGTCTTTTTTCCATTCTGCTAGACTTGTTAAATCCTTCTCTTGTATATGACCTTTTGCTTCTGCTACTTCAATTAAACTGGAAAAATTAGACAGTGAATAAACATTGACTCCCGCTTCGACAAGTTTTTTTCTGCCTCTCTCTAGTTCATAAGTAAAAATGGATACGACTCCTAATACGTCACAGCCTGCTTCTCTTAAAGCAGTTACTGCTGTAATGACGCTACCCCCCGTTGAAATTAAATCCTCTACAACCACTACTTTTTGCCCTTTCAATGCTTTTCCTTCAATTTGCTTTCCTTTCCCATGCCCCTTTGCTTTTGAACGGACATAGCACATTGGTAAATCAAGCAGATCACTTACCCAAGCTGCATGCGGTATTCCAGCAGTAGCCGTTCCCGCTATAAGCTCAGCATCTGGAAATTTTTCTACTATCAAGTCCTTTAAACCATTCACAATTTCCTTACGAATATGCGGGTAAGAAAGCGTCAGCCGGTTGTCACAGTAAATCGGGGACTTAAGGCCAGAAGACCACGTAAATGGTTCGTCAGGTTTTAAGGCCACTGCTTCTATTTCTAATAATCTTTCAGCGATGATTTTCTTCATACTCGAACACCTTCCCATGCTTGTTTATAAGCTTGATAGCTTTTGAATGGTTCTTCTGCCTTTGTAATTCCTCGACCAACGACAATTGCTGAAACTCCCGCATTTCTAGCTTCTTCTGGTGTTGCTACTCTCTTTTGGTCCTGAACCAAATCATAATTTAAGCGAATTCCTGGTGTCACCGTTAGAAATTCTTTTCCTAGATGCTGGCGTATCATGGCCACTTCATGAGAGGAGCAAACGACTCCGTCAATTCCTGCCTCCTGTGCAATGAGAGAATAATGTAAAACCGATTCTTGTAGAGTTGCTTCGATAAGCTGCTCGCTTTTCATTTGCTGTTCAGAAGTGCTTGTCAATTGAGTCACCGCAATACATGATGGTCTCTTCTCTCCAGCATTTGTTCCAGCTTCAAGTCCTTCAAGAGCGGCCATCATCATTTCTTTGCCCCCTGCCGCATGAACATTGACAAGGTCACAACCAAGTTTTGCTAGACCTTTCATCGCACTGTATACGGTGTTAGGGATATCATGTAATTTTAAATCCAGAAAAATTTGATGCTCTTTTTCTTTTATTTCTTGGATAATTTGAGGCCCTTCCTGATAAAAAAGCTCCATGCCAACCTTTACAAAAAGCTTCTCGTCTTGAAACGGATTTAAAAATTGCAATACCTCATTCTTATTTGGAAAATCTAGGGCGATAATAAGGGGATTATTCAATTTACTTCCAGCTCCTTCCCGTACATTCAGAAATATGGTCAAAGCCAAGTTGATCAAGTAGTTCAGGTAAGTCTTTAATGATTTTCGGACAAACGAACGGGTCGACAAAGTTTGCCGTGCCGACAGCAATAGCACTTGCACCTGCATAGAAAAACTCGATGACATCCTCCGCTGTCTCAATTCCACCCATTCCAATAATCGGAATGTTCACTTGTTGGCTAACATCATGAATCATCCGAATCGCAACAGGCTTAATCGCAGGACCTGATAGTCCTCCCGATTTATTCGCTAAAATCGGTTTAGCGGTTTTCAAATCAAGTCTCATTCCGAGGAGCGTGTTTATCATCGTAAGTCCGTCGGCTCCACCAGCTTCTACGGCTTTTGCCATCTCGACGATATTGGTAACATTGGGAGAAAGCTTCACATAAACCGGAACTGCTGACACTTCTTTTACTTTTTTAGTTAAACTTTTGGCTACTTCCGGAATCGTACCAAAGGCAATACCACCTGTTTTCACATTCGGACAGGAGATATTTAATTCAAGAGCATGAACATTTGCTGCAGTGGAAATACGCTTAGCGACTTCCACATAATCCTCTTCAGTAGAGCCTGCCACATTAGCAATAATTGGTACATTAAACTGTTCTAGCCATGGGAGCTCCTTATTCATCACTCCATCTAGGCCTGGATTTTGTAAGCCAATCGCATTCAACATTCCTGCTGCTGTTTCAGCAACTCGAGGTGTCGGATTACCAAAGCGAGGCTCCGCTGTCGTTGCTTTAATCATGATCGCGCCTAAATCGCTCAAATTGTATAAGCCACCGAATTCTCTACCGAAGCCAAAGCATCCTGAAGCAGGCATGACGGGATTTTTCAAGTGTAAACCTGGTAATTGGATCTCTAAGTGATTCATAGCACAACCTCCCCAGCTTTAAAAACAGGTCCATCCGTACATACCTTTTTATAGGAAAACCCGGACGGGTCGTCAGCAGTATGACATACGCAAGCAAAGCAAGCGCCAATGCCACAGCCCATTCTTTCCTCCAAGGATACATACACTTTTTTATGAGAGGCATATTCAGCTTCTACTGCCTTAAGCATCGCTGTTGGTCCGCAAGAGTAAATGGTATCAAAGCTCAACTCTTTGATGACATCCGTTACAAAGCCTTTTGTACCGTAAGAACCATCGGTAGTCGTGACATAGGTAGATCCTAAACTTTTAAATTTGTCTTCATAGAACACCACTGCTTCGTTTTGAAAGCCAAGGACATGGAGAACATTTACCCCTTTTTTCACCAATTGCTTGGATAACTCATACAACGGAGGAACGCCAATTCCGCCACCGACGAGTAAAACCGTCTCACCTGCATTCGTTTCCTCAATTGGAAATCCATGTCCCAATGGGCCAAGAATATCGACTGTTTCAGAGGTCTTTTTTGAAGACAAAATGGCAGTTCCTCGGCCATCTTTCCGATAAATCAAGGTAAATTCATGATTTTCTCGATCGATATTTGCGATACTGATCGGTCTACGGAGCAATGGGTCATATCCTGAAGCTATCTTTACATGAACAAACTGGCCTGGTTCATTCATTTGAGAGGAAAGCTCACCACGAAGGATGAGCTCATAAATGTTATCAGCTATTTCTCGCTGGGAAACGATGGAACATTGTTCATTAATTATCACAGTAAAACCGCCTCTCGTGCTTTCGTTTGTTGCCCCATTGGTTCTGCCGCAAAAGTCAGCGATTCGAGGACACGAAGCATCGCCTCTGCCGTATCGAGTGACGTGAAGCATGGAATTCCATTTTCAACGGACTCTCGCCGGATTCTAAAGCCATCACGTGCTGGCTGTTTGCCCTTCGTTAAGGTGTTGATCACCATTTGCGCATTGCCATTGCGAATGACATCCAGTAGATCTGGACCATCAGTGCCAATTTTATCAACGACTTTCACTTCAATTCCTGCCGTTTGTAAAAATTCAGCAGTACCACTTGTTGCCATTAATCGAAAACCAATGGACGCAAACCTTCTGGCAATTTGAAGAGATTCTTCCTTATCTTTGTCAGCAACGGTCATAAGGACATTACCGTGCGACTGAATTTTCATCCCTGATGCGACTAGACCTTTATATAATGCTTTTTCAAGAGTGCTGTCTTTCCCCATAACTTCCCCGGTTGATTTCATTTCTGGACCTAATGTGATATCAACTCTTCTCAGCTTAGCAAAAGAGAAAACAGGTACTTTCACATATACGCCTGATTGCTCTGGTACAAGCCCTGATTTATAACCTAGTTCTTTTAAAGTTTGACCAAGAATGACCTTAGTCGCAATTTTTGCCATAGGTACCTTCGTAATTTTACTTAAAAATGGAACGGTTCGGCTTGAGCGAGGGTTAACTTCAATAACGAAAACATCCCCTTTGGAGATAACGTACTGAATATTTAAGAGCCCTATAATTCCTAAGCCTTTTGCTAACTTTTTCGTATAGTCTACTAATGTATTTTTTATTTCTTGCGTTAAGCTTTGTGGTGGATAGACAGCAATCGAATCTCCTGAGTGAACTCCCGCTCTTTCAATATGCTCCATAATTCCTGGAATCAAAACTGTCTCTCCATCACAAATGGCATCAATCTCAATTTCCTTTCCCGTTAAATAGCGGTCAATGAGAACCGGGTGCTCTGGATTGATTTTGACTGCATTTTTCATATAGTGTAGTAGTTCTTCCTCATGATAGACGATTTCCATCGCCCGTCCTCCAAGGACATAGGAAGGGCGAACTAACACTGGATAGCCGATTCCAGCAGCAATTTTCACTGCTTCTTCGACCGATAAAGCTGTTTTCCCTTTTGGCTGCGGAATATTTAAGCGAGAAAGGGCATGTTCAAATTTATCCCTGTCCTCTGCTCCATCGATATTCTCAAGAGATGTACCGAGAATGTTCACGCCACGCTCAACAAGCTTGGAGGCAAGATTAATTGCCGTTTGTCCCCCAAACTGAACAACCACCCCTTCCGGCTTTTCTAAATCGATGATATGCATAACATCCTCGATCGTCAGTGGTTCGAAGTAAAGCTTATCTGAAATACTGAAATCGGTTGAAACTGTTTCTGGATTATTGTTAATAATGATGGCTTCATAACCTGCTTCCTTAATCGCCCATACGGCATGAACCGTCGAATAATCAAACTCAATCCCTTGCCCAATTCGAATGGGTCCAGAACCTAGGACAATGACACTTTTCTTTTCCGTTACAATCGACTCATTTTCATCTTCGTAAGAACCATAATAGTACGGTGTTTCAGATTCAAATTCGGCAGCACATGTGTCGACCATCTTATAAACTGGCCTAATATCATGCTTTTTGCGCCATTCGTAGATTTCAAGCTCACTGCAATTCCAAATTTTAGCAAGAGCAATATCAGAAAAGCCCATTTCTTTCACTTTTTTCCCTACTTCTAGGTCAAAATGGTGATCGGCAATTTCTTGTTCGAACTTAATGATTTTTTCCATTTTATGAAGGAAAAAGAGATCAATTTGACTCCAATCATGAATCGTATCAATACTGCAACCTCTTCTTAACGCTTCTCCGATGTAAAACAACCTTTCATCTCCAGCGTTACGGATACGCTTCTCTAATAACTCGTTATTGATTTCGTCTGCATTGTTAAGAGCTAAATGGAAAACGCCTGCCTCAAGAGAGCGAATTGCTTTTAATAATGATTCTTCAAATGTGCGTCCGATAGCCATCACTTCTCCGGTTGCTTTCATTTGCGTACCTAGATTTCGCTTGGCTGAATCAAATTTATCAAATGGCCAGCGTGGAATTTTCGTGACAATGTAATCAAGCGTAGGCTCAAAGCTGGCATATGTTTTCCCTGTGATCGGGTTCATCATCTCATCCAAAGTCAAGCCAACCGCAATTTTCGCTGCGAGCTTAGCAATTGGATAACCCGTTGCTTTTGAGGCTAATGCAGAAGAACGGCTTACCCTAGGGTTTACTTCAATGATGTAATACTGGAAGCTATATGGATCAAGTGCTAGCTGGACATTACAGCCCCCTTCAATTCCTAGGGCACGAATGATTTTCAATGAGGTATTACGAAGAAGCTGGTATTCTCTGTCACTAAGCGTTTGGCTTGGGGCAACAACAATCGAATCCCCTGTATGAACACCGACTGGATCAATATTCTCCATATTACAAACAACAATCGCATTGTCATTTGCATCTCTCATAACCTCATACTCTATTTCCTTGTAGCCTGCTATGCTTTTTTCTAATAAACATTGGGTAACAGGGCTATATTTCAAACCACTTTGTACGGTTTCTATCAACTCTGCCTCGTTATGGCAAATTCCGCCACCTGTACCGCCTAATGTAAAGGCAGGACGAACGATTACTGGATACCCTACTGTTTGCACAAATTGACGAGCTTCTTCTAAGTTGTGGATGATGTCACTTTCAGGTACAGGCTCGCCTAGTTCATTCATTAATGTACGAAAAAGATCCCTATCTTCAGCTTGTTCAATCGCAGATAATTTCGTTCCTAGTATTTCTACACCACATTCTTCAAGGACCCCTGATTTAGCAAGTTCAACCGCTAAGTTCAGACCAGTTTGCCCTCCTAATGTTGGCACGATTGCGTCTGGGCGTTCTTTGCGAATAATACGACTTACGAATTCAAGAGTAAGTGGCTCAATATATACCACATCGGCCATTTCAGTATCTGTCATAATCGTTGCCGGGTTTGAATTAACAAGTATAACCTTATATCCCTCTTCTTTTAAGGCAATACATGCTTGTGTCCCTGCATAATCAAATTCCGCTGCTTGACCGATAACAATCGGCCCTGATCCGATGACTAATATACTGTTTATATCTGTACGCTTTGGCATTTGTTTGCACCACTTTCCTCAGATTCTATTAAACTCATAAACTGGTCAAATAAATAATTGGCATCCTCTGGACCTGGTGAAGCTTCAGGATGATATTGCACGGTAAAGGCCGGTACATCTTTATGCTGCAAACCTTCAATCGTTCCATCATTAAGTGCGATATGAGTGACTTGTAAACGAGTATTTCCAATCGATTTCTCTTCCACCGTATAGCCATGATTTTGCGACGTGATGGCCACTTTCCCAGTTCGTATATCCTTAACTGGATGATTGGAGCCTCGATGACCAAATTTCATTTTTTCGGTATTGGCACCACATGCTAAAGCAAAGAGCTGATGTCCTAAGCAAATCCCAAACATCGGTACCTTGCCTAAAATGCCCTTAATCATTTCAATCGCTTCCGGTACATCCTTTGGATCCCCAGGTCCGTTTGAAAGCATGATTCCATCTGGGTTCAAAGCAAGCACTTCTGCTGCTGTCACATCGTAAGGAACGACAAGGACATCACAATTTCGCTTGTTCAATTCTCTTAAAATTCCGTGCTTCATCCCGTAATCGACAAGGACCACTCTTTTCCCTCTTCCTGGACTCGGATAAGCTGTTTTCGTAGAAACTTTCTTCACTTGGTCATTTCTTAATGGTGTAGCTTTTAATTGTTGCAGAACCGACTGAACATTTTCTTCAATATGACAAATGGCCCCTTTTAATGTTCCATGTTGGCGAATAATTCTCGTTAATTTTCTCGTATCTATCCCAGAAATCCCAGGAATATCCTTGCTTCGAAAATATTCATTCAATGAAATTTTGCTGCGAAAATTGGATGGAAAATCAGCTACTTCCTTCACGATAAATCCTGAAATTGCTGGCGTAATCGACTCAAAGTCATCTCTGTTAATGCCATAATTCCCAATGAGAGGATACGTTAAAGTGACAATCTGTCCACAATAGGATGGGTCAGATAAAATTTCTTGATAGCCTGTCATCCCTGTATTAAAGACGACTTCACCAATTATTCTTTTAACGCTACCAAAGCCCTCACCAATAAAGACGCTACCATCTTCTAGAATTAATTGCCTTTTCATGCCTTTACACTCTCCCTGTTGTACGCAATTTTTCCACCAACGATTGTCAGCTGTGGCCAGCCTGAACACTCCCAATCTGAAAACGGGGTATTTTTTCCTTTTGATATGAAGTTAGCTGGGTCAATTTTTTCTTTATGCTCTAAATCGATTAAGGTAATATCAGCGTTTTTACCAATCTCTAGCCTTCCATAAGGTAAACCAAATGCTTCAGCTGGTTTAATTGTTAAAAAGTCAATTAGTTGCTTTAATGTGATGATACCGGCATTGACTAAATACGTATAAAGAAGCGGAAAGGCTGTTTCTAAGCCAACAATTCCAAACGGTGCTAACGCCATACCTTCTCCCTTTTCTTCTGCTGTATGTGGAGCATGGTCAGTGGCAATAAAGTCAATTGTTCCGTCCAGTAAACCTTCAACCAAAGCTTCCCGATCCTCTTTGCTTCTTAGTGGCGGATTCATTTTGTAATTTGGATCCAATCCAGGGATATCGTCCTCACATAATAGAAGATGATGGGGCGTTACTTCAGCTGTTACCTTTATTCCCGCCCGTTTCGCATCACGTACAACTCTCACCGATTCCTTCGTACTTATATGACAAACATGGTAGTGGCAATCGGCGGCCTCTGCTAACAGAACATCACGTGCAATATGTACAGATTCGCACACAGAGGGGATTCCATTGATGCCTTGTTTCTTTGAAAAAGCTCCTTCGTGGACAGCCCCTTTATTGATGAGTGTGTTTTCTTCACAATGAGCAACAATTGGCATATTGATGGCTGCCGCTCTTCTCATCGCTTCTAGCATCATGGCAGCACTTTGTACCCCTACGCCATCATCCGTAAAGGCAAAGGCTCCTGCCTCTTTCAATTCTGCAAAGTTAGTCAACTCCTGGCCAAGCTCACGGATGGTTATAGAAGCATAGGGTAACACTCTTACCGATGCTGTTTCTTCAATTCGTTTATTCAGCCATTGTAATTGTTCCTTTGAATCTGGAACCGGTCTTGTATTCGGCATTGGAGCGACCGTTGTAAAACCACCTTTAGCAGCCGCTAATGTACCTGTTTCAATCGTTTCCTTCTTTTCTCCTCCTGGCTCGCGAAGGTGCACATGTAAATCAATTAACCCTGGAGCAACAAGAAGTCCGTCAGCGTCAATGATTTCATCCGCTTTTATTGAAAGGGATGCTCCGATTTCTTTAATCATCCCATTTTCGATAAATATATCTCTGTTTTGTAATTCCCCTTCATTAGTAAGCAACAGGCCATTTTTGATGATCATTGACATTTACTTTTCCCCCTTGTTGTAATGCTCGTTTTAGTACTGCCATCCTAATATACACACCATTTTCCATTTGTTTAAAAATTCTTGAGCGTTCACACTCAACGAGCGCGTCCGCAATTTCTACATCTCGATTAACGGGGGCAGGATGCATAATAATGCTACCAGCTTTCATTCTTTGTTCTCTTTCAAGTGTAAGCCCAAATCTTTGATGATACACCGCTTTCCCCTCATGCCCTTCCTGCTCATGTCTTTCATGTTGAATCCGCAACAACATAACGACATCAGAAGTTGTGATAGCCTCTTCAATCTCCTCGTATCGACCATGCTCCAATAAACTGTCATCAAACCATTCTTTTGGTCCAGAAAAGACAACCTCTGCCCCTAAGCGTTTTAGAACATTGGCATTGGAACGGGCAACTCGACTATGGCGGATGTCCCCGATAATGGCCACCTTTAAACCGTGGAAACGACCAAACTCCTGTTGGATTGTTAGTAGGTCTAACAATGATTGCGTTGGATGATGGCCACAGCCATCTCCAGCATTTAAAATCGGAATTTGAATTTGTTCTTTCAATGCTGCAAAATAATTATCTATACTATGACGGATGACTACCGCCTCAACTCCTACCGATTGTAAGGTTCTAATCGTGTCATAAAGCGTTTCTCCCTTTATGACACTTGAAGCATTTACTTCAAACGGGATAACTTCTAATCCTAGTTTTCTCTCAGCGACTTCAAAGCTGCATTTCGTTCTCGTACTCGGCTCAAAAAACAAATTGGCAACAAAAGTTTGCTTCCCCGGCTTCCAAACAGCTCCCTCAGAAAATGCTTGTGCATCCTCTAAAATCGTTCTCACTTCTTCTAGCGATAAGGCGTTCGTTGTTAATAAATGCTTCATTTAAAAGAACCTCCTTTTTTTATAGACTTTGTTATAAGTAACAAAGCCGTTTTATCAAAAAAAACACCCTGAAAACATTCAGGGTGTTTTAAATAATGCTGGTTTCAAAGATAGCTATTTGTCACGCAACACTATCTTCACTACCAACTTATCTCACCCTTGTAAATCTCTCGGATTTAATTAAAGGCTGAACATATAACGTTTTATGGTGAATCTAAAACCCATTTTAGCTTAGCTAATATGCTTTTTCTTCCCACAATTCGGCATCTCTTCTGGATTAAACACTGCTTTAGTAGCGCAAGTAGCCTTAAAAAGTGTATCTACGCAATATCCTGATTAACAGCATCATCAGACTCAAGGTTTCCCTGCTCTCTACCGGGCAATACAATATTGAGAATTACTCCAACAATAGCAGCTAACGCCATTCCCTCGACGCTGAAAGCTTCTGAAATTTCCAAAGCTGCTCCACCAATCCCCAATACCAAAATGACAGATGAGATGACTAAATTGCGATTATTGCCAAAGTCGATCTTGCTGTCAACAAGCATGCGCAATCCGCTTGATGCAATAATTCCGAAAAGTAAAATGGAAATTCCGCCAAGCACTGCAGTCGGAATCGTCTGGATGAATGCCATCGCTTTTCCCACGAATGAGAAGAGAATCGCAATGACCGCGGCACCGAAAATCACATATACAGAATAAACTCTCGTAATTGCCAAAACTCCAATATTTTCTCCATATGTTGTTTTAGGCGGACCTCCCATAAATGCACTGACAAAGGTTCCCAATCCATCAGCTACTATTGAACGATGCAATCCAGGATCTTTAATATAATTGCGGTTGACAACTCTTCCTAACACTAATTGATGTCCGATATGTTCAGATATTGTAACAAAAACAATTGGAACCATCGCTAACATAATGGAAGATGTAATCGAAAATTCGTAGTGAACACCAGGAAAGAGGAAGTCGGGCATCGCAAACCAACTTGCTTCCCTTACCGCTGTAAAATCAACGATACCCACGATAGCCGAATAAATATAACCAACAATTAAGCCTAACAAAATTGGCATTGCACTTAAAATATTTTTGAAATAGACGGTGAAAATAATCGCCGCAAATAGCGTCACTAACGCGGCAGTAAAGTGAATAAAACTATATTCACCATTCACATTCATGGCCATATCCACTGCTGTTGCTGCTAAACCTAATCCGATTACCATAATAACCGGTGCAACCACAATCGGTGGTAAGAGACGCATTAACCATTTGTATCCTGTTTTCCAAATAATGAGTGAGACAACCCCGTAGGTAATCCCTACTGCCATCGCACCAATCATTGCATTCCCTGGATTAACGCTCATTCCATTTTCGTCAAGGCCTCCAGCTGCAATCAAGATCGGTGCGATGAATGCAAAGGACGAACCTAAATAGGCGGGCACTTTAAATTGTGTGATTAGCAGAAAAAGGATTGTTGCAATTCCGCTCGTTAACAGCGCGATTGCTGGACTTAATCCTACTAATTTAGGCACTAAAATCGTCGCACCAAACATCGCAAACATATGCTGGAAGCTTAATGTAAGCATTTGTGTCGCTGTTGGTTTTTCATGAATATCAAGTACTGGTCTGTTCATTTCTATTTCCCCCTAATAAGAAAAGCGCACGGCGCTTTCGGAACAATTAAAGTTCAAATTGTTCCAGCTAATGATTATTCAGAGTAGTTTCTCTCAGTGCTCATCGCCATCAAACTGGAAGAACCTGTTCCTTCCGAGAAAGGAAATCCGATTCAGCATATGCAAATATGGGAAAGGACCTGAAGTTTGATAGGCTTTTGCTACTTGTGCGTGACAGTTCTTAAAGTCAAAATTAATTCATTCTGGCATAAAAATACCTCTTTGAAAATTCCTTTCAAAGAGGCTAGGCGCAAGAATACAAGGGGGTACCCCTTATACTATTCTTCCTTTTGCTAGCCTCTCTGGACTACACTTAAAAAGGTTGACGTTATTTATCATATATGCTTACGTGTTCATTTTCATCAATTTCCGCTAATTGAACGACAATTTTTTCTGAGCTTGAAGTCGGGATATTCTTCCCAACATAGTCTGCTCGAATCGGTAGTTCCCTATGTCCGCGATCAACTAACACTGCTAGCTGGACGGATGAAGGTCTTCCTAAGTCGACCAAAGCATCTAAGGCGGCTCTGACGGTTCTCCCTGTATAAAGTACGTCATCTACTAAGATAACCTTTTGGTTTGTGACATCAATCGGAATATCAGAACCTTTAACTAGTGGCTCCTGATTATCCGTTTTTGTTGTTAAATCATCCCGATAGAGAGTAATATCTAATTCACCGACCGGTATATCAGCACCTTCGATTTGCTGAATCCGTTCTTTAAGACGTTTAGCTAAGTAAATTCCTCGCGTACGAATTCCGACTAAAATGCAGCCTTCAATTCCCTTGTTTTTCTCAATAATTTCGTGAGCAATCCTTGTCAGTGCTCTTCGAATCGCTTGTTCATCTAATACAACAGCCTTTTTAGACATACTATTCACATCCCTTCATTAGACAAAAAATCCTCTCACCTGAGGGCGAGAGGATGAACGAATGGTATAACTTAAATGTAACTTTGGACATTCATTGTCCAGCTACAAATCCGCTTCCTTCCCAGCCTCTCTGGACTGTCTTAAAGGACTTATGAAACTATAGTAATAATAGCTTACCCGTACTTACTTGTCAACGATTATTTCGAAGCTTATTTAGTAATTCGACAAAATCCTGTGGAAGCGGTGCTTCGAATTCCAAATATTCCCCACTCCTTGGGTGAACAAAACCTAGTACCCCAGCATGTAATACTTGTCCGCCAAAATCAATTGTTTTTCTTGGACCGTACTTCGGATCTCCTGCAAGAGGATAGCCAATATATTTCATATGCACACGGATCTGGTGCGTTCTTCCCGTTTCAAGCTGACACTCGACAAAGGTAAAGTCAGGAAATCTTTCTAATACTTGAAAGTGTGTAACTGCATGTTTGCCATTGTCTATAACTGTCATGCTTTGCCGTTCCTTAGGATCTCTAGCAATAGGGGCATTAATGGTTCCATAATCGTGTTGAATGTTTCCATGAACGACTGCTCGATATTTTCTTGTCACGGTTTTTTCTACGAGTTGATTAACTAGATGCTCATGAGCATAGTCATTTTTAGCAACCATCAACAAGCCAGATGTATCTTTATCAATACGATGAACAATCCCTGGTCGTAACACACCGTTTATCCCCGATAAATCTTTACAATGGGCCATTAAACCATTGACAAGTGTTCCTGTTAAATGACCAGGAGCTGGATGTACAACCATACCTTTTGGTTTGTTCACGACAATGACATCTTTATCCTCATAATAAATATCGAGAGCCATTTCTTCAGGGACAACATCTAGTTCTTCTGGATCCGGAATCGAAATTTCAATTTTATCATGTAAATTGCTTTTATAATTCGTCTTTATCTTTTTTCCATTTACAAGGACATTGCCTTCTTTAATCCATGTTTGCACTTGTGTCCTTGACCATTCATTATTCAATGATGAGAGCACCTTATCAATTCTTTCATTCACTTGCTCCTCATCAATGATGTGTTCCTGTTTCTCCATCTAACTTCTCCTTTGCTTTCCGCTCTTCACGGAACATTTGAATCATTAGGAGGGCAACCCCTACTACTAAAGCTGAATCAGCGACATTAAATATCGGGAAATCATATCCAAATATATATGTATCGACAAAGTCTACCACTTCTTTTCGGAAAATGCGATCAATGAAATTACCAATGGCACCGCCAAGCATTAATCCTAATGATGTCCCAAGGAGAACGCTTCCCTTGGCATGCTTAGCCATGTAGTAAACGATTCCGACAATTACCACTGTTGTAATAATATAGAAAAACCACATTTGCCCAGGTAAAATACCCCAAGCTGCTCCTATATTTCGATGGGAAGTAATATAGAGAAAATTCTCCACTATCGTGATACTTTCCCCCAACTCCATATTTTTTACAATTAACCATTTTGTCCATTGATCGAGTCCTATAATTACAAATGCCAATATGTAATATAAAAACACAAAGGTAACCTCCAGCTCATACGAAAATTGTTACCTTTGCATTTTAGCATACAACTTATAAAAACGGTAGGGATTGGAATCTCATAAGAGCTTAATGATAGAGTGGTTTGCAATAAAATTTGCTGATTTCATTCACATCATCAATCGATTTAATCGTCGGGACAATCGTGAGATAATCTGCTGGAATCAGTTCTCCAGAATTCTCGCAAAAACCAAATGTCCCTGACTCCATTTTTCTAATCGTCTCTTCAATATCTCTTAGCTCGTCCTCAATTATCGGTTTAATACTTGAATCTTTATTAAGACTTGCTAATAATTCATGACGAATTATACGGAGTTCTGAATAGAGCCTTTGTTGATTCGCATCCATATCTACCCCTCCGCCTTTGCAAATTTTTAAGTTCTCATTAAACCTTTGTTATTTCTTTTAGTATTGCCTCACTTAACATTCTGACACAGGCAAACATTTGACAGACTGAACAACCTTTTACGATCTTGGAAGATTTTTTCCCCTTTCATATTGTATAAAGTATAAATGAAAATGGTTCTTCGCCCTTTAAACTTAGAAAAAATTCCATAAAAAAACTCTCTAAGACGATCGTCTTAGAGAGTTTTTTCCTAACTTAAATGACTGTAATGTTGCTCTACAACTTCTGCACAGCGTGGGCAAAGTGTTGGGTGTTGCTCATTTTTTCCAACTTCAGTTGTTACAACCCAGCAGCGTTCACATGTTTCACCATCCGCCTTCGCCACAACAATGGCTGCATGCTCTAGCTTAAGCGCATGATCAGGCGCTTCATCATACGTTCCGGCAATTTCAAACCCTGATACGATAAAGAGCTGCTGCAAATTCTCTGAAATAGAAGCAAGCAAGTCTTTTGTTTCTCCATTAACGTACAGACTTACTTTTGCCGATAATGATTTTCCAATCACTTTTTCGTTTCTTGCCTCTTCCAATGCCTTCAAAATATCATCGCGCACATCCATAAACGCAGTCCATTTTTTTACTAATTCATTCCCATTTGCAAGTTCTTTATCCTCTGGAATTGTAGTTAGTTGGACGCTTACCTCTTCTACATTTGGAATATGCCCCCAAACTTCATCCGCTGTATGTGGAAGAATTGGCGCTACTAATTTTGTTAAAGTGATTAAGCATTCATATAAAACGGATTGAATTGATCGGCGCTCTTCGTTATCCGGTGCCTCGATATAAAGAACATCCTTCGCAAAGTCTAGGTAGAAGGCACTTAAATCAAGTGTACAGAAATTATTGACCGCATGATAAATGGAAGCATACTCATAGTTCTCATAGGAATTTCTCACATTTTTTATCAAGTGATTTAATTTCACTAAAATGAATTGGTCTACTTCTCTTAATTGTTCGTATGCCACCTTATTTACACTTGGATTAAAGTCGGCAAGATTTCCTAATAAGAACCGGAATGTATTTCTAATTTTGCGATACACTTCTGCTACTTGCTTGAGTATTGCGTCAGAGACCCTTACGTCAGCTTGATAATCAACGGAAGATACCCATAATCGCAAAATATCTGCTCCAAGCTGGTTCATAACTTTTTCAGGGATAATCACATTTCCGATTGATTTACTCATTTTTCTACCTTCACCATCAAGTACAAAACCGTGACTTAAAACTCCTTTATAAGGCGCTTTTCCTGTAACAGCTACGGCTGTTGATAATGATGAATTAAACCAACCACGGTACTGGTCAGAACCCTCTAAATAAAGATCGGCAGGTCGTTGTAAGTCTTCACGTTCTTCTAAAACTGCTTGATGGGATGAACCTGAATCAAACCAAACATCCATAATATCCGTTTCTTTTGTGAATTTTCCATTTGGACTTGATTCATGTGTAAAGCCTTCCGGCAATAAATCTTTTGCATCTCGTTCAAACCAAATATTCGAGCCATGCTGACGGAATAAGTCAGAAATATGATTGATCGTTTCATCAGTAATAATCGGTTCGCCATTTTCACCGTAAAACACTGGAATCGGAACTCCCCATACGCGTTGACGTGATATACACCAATCGCCACGATCTCTTACCATATTGAAGAGACGAGTTTCCCCCCAAGCTGGCACCCACTTTGTTTCTTTTACAGCATCCAGTAGCTCATTGCGGAAATCTTTAATCGATGCAAACCACTGAGCAGTTGCGCGGAAAATTACTGGTTTCTTCGTTCTCCAATCATGTGGATACGAATGGGTAATAAAATCCAATTTCAACAAGGCGCCAACTTCTTGAAGTTTTTCTGTAATTTGTTTGTTCGCACTGTCATAAAATAATCCTTCAAAACCTGGTGCCTCACTTGTAAAGACGCCTCTATCATCGACAGGACTTAATACATCCAAACCGTATTTCCTCCCAACAAGGAAGTCGTCCTCCCCATGTCCTGGTGCTGTATGAACGCAACCAGTACCAGCATCTGTCGTAACATGTTCACCAAGCATCACAAGGGAATCACGGCCATATAACGGATGCTTCGCTACGATATATTCAAGCTCGCTTCCCTTCAATGTTTTAACAACTGAAGCATCTTCCCAGCCAAGCTCTGTGGATACAGAATCTAATAATTCTTCAGCAATGACATATTTATTGCCTGTTACTTTAACAACGACATAATTTAAATCAGCATGCACAGTGATTCCAAGATTTGCTGGAATGGTCCATGGTGTTGTCGTCCAAATAATAATTTTTGTATCTGCATCAAGTACCCCTTTTCCGTCTTTCACATCAAAAGCAACATAAATAGAGGCTGAACGCTTATCTTTATATTCAATTTCTGCTTCAGCAAGAGCAGACTCACTTGATGGGGACCAATATACAGGTTTTAACCCTTTATAGATATAACCTTTTTTCGCCATTTCTCCAAATACTTTAATTTGCTGTGCTTCATACTCTGGCTTTAAAGTGATATATGGATTTTCCCAATCCCCACGAACACCCAAACGTTTAAACTGAGCTCTTTGACTGTCAATTTGTTCATAAGCATATTCTTCACATAGCTTTCTAAATTCAGCAACTGTAAGTTCCTTGCGCTTAACCCCTTTATTTGTTAATGCTTGCTCAATTGGCAAACCATGTGTATCCCATCCCGGTACATACGGAGCATGATAACCGCTCATTGATTTATAACGGACGATAAAATCCTTTAAAATTTTGTTTAAAGCATGCCCCATATGAATATCCCCATTTGCATATGGAGGACCATCGTGCAATACAAACATAGGAAGTCCTTTTGTCTTTTCCTGAACTGCCTTATAAATGTCCATCTCATTCCATTTTTCCTGCATTTCAGGTTCTCTTTTTGGCAAATTTCCTCGCATTGGAAACTCTGTCTTTGGCATTAATAACGTGTCTTTATATTCCATTTCTCTTCCTCCTTACAAGTCCTAGCTCACTAGTCATACAGTATTACCTAATTTCAGATTTTAAGGCATTTCATCCACATTTTTAAAACACAAAAAACCCTCTCATCCCAAAAAGGGACGAGAAGGTTTTAAATCCCGCGGTACCACCCTTGTAGATAGAAAATCTATCCGCTCTATGTTCGTAACGTGAATAACACGCCTATGCCTACTTATTTCAAAGAATCCATTCTTGAAAATGTTCAACTAGGTACTCAAGGGTGATTTCCAACTTTTTATCTTTGCCGAACTTTCACCGTCTTCGGCTCGCTACAGATAAGATTAAAAAAGTGTACTTGTCCCTCTCATCGTATGAAATATATTTTATTAACGTATTATATTCTCTTTTATGACGAGACGTCAAGCCATTGAATCTTCTTCCTCTGCGGATTTCAACTCTGCCGCGTCAATCTCATATTGCAAAAGATGATCCCAATCATCATTATTTAGCAGATCTAATTGAGCCTCAATCAACATTTTAAAGCGTGTGCGGAATACTTTTGATTGCTTTTTTAAATCCTCAATTTCCAAAGCGATCTTTCTTGCCTTCGATAATGACTCATTTACAATACGATCGGCGTTTTTTTCCGCCTCTTTTATTATGAGCTTTGCCTCTTTTTGTGCGTTACGCTTAACTTCCTCTGCCGCCTCCTGGGCTACAACAATCGATTTATTCAATGTCTCCTCAATATTAGAAAAATGGCCAAGGCGCGCATTCATATCATTTAATTTTTCTTCTAATTCCTTTTTCTCACGAATGATGATTTCATAATCTTTAATTACCTGATCGAGAAATTCGTTTACTTCATCTTCATCATAACCTCGGAACCCTTTGTTAAACTCCTTGTTATGAATATCTAAAGGTGTTAATGGCATGAAGGCCACCTCCATATTTCTGTAAGTAGTATGTATTCATCAATATTCGACACTTGCTCTCATAATCCTGCACAATTCTAAAAAAATATGAGGCTTGAGCAGTTATTTTTGTTTACCACCGACAATTCGCCATTTATCTTTCTTTGTTTTCCCTTCAATCGAAATTAATTTGAGACGCCCAAAGCCTCTTACAGAAAGAATGTCCGCCACACCGCATTCAAACGATGGGTTTTCAATCGTTGTCCAATTGACTTTGACTCGCTTATTTCTAATTAATTCTTGTGATTTTTGCCGAGAAAGATTAAGCAATGCAGCTAATACAGTATCTAAACGGAGCGAAGAAACAGTCGCAGTCATTTCCTGCCAATGACCTTCAATTACTAACCCTTCTTCGCTAGGCAGTTCCTTTAATGTTACAGAAGCCCGACCAATTTGGGTAAGTTGTAATTTGATATACTCACTTATTTCTTCTGTAACTAGGAATTGAATTCGCCCATCATGAATGAGAATATCTCCAAATTTTCCTCTCTTCAATCCAAGAGCCATCAGGCTGCCAAGAACTTGAGGGTGTTCGATGGTTACAAACTTTACTGGATATTCTATTTCGAATAAGCGAATGTGAAAATCATTTCTCTCCACCTGCAAATATTCTGGATAGATTAATGCCCGTTTACGTTCATTATTTTCCTGTCCACCAAAAAACGCCACCTGGATTTCCGACTGACTACCCACAACCGCCTGAACGATCTGCTGCTCTCGTGGATCGAGAAAATCTGTTAACTTAGAGCTGTAGGTTTGCTCAACATATTCCATCCATTGCAAAGCCATATCTATAAATTCTCTTTCTTCAGTGCGGAAATGCTGATAAATATTCATGTTATCACCTAGAATGAATGAAAAAAGGGGGATCATCATTAGCCCCTTTTATTACTTAATATGAGTAAATTCCCCTTAAATGATCCAATAGTACAGCTGATGCAATCCACTTGTAGCAAATCGTAATACCAAAATCGCCACTATTGGAGAAATATCGATCATACCAAGTGGTGGGATAATTCTACGAAATGGATCCAAATACGGTTCACAAATTCTTGCTAAAAATTGACCAATTGCAGAATCTCTCGCATTTGGAAACCATGAAAGTAAAATATAAATAATCAATGCCCATGAGTAAATTGAAATAAGTTGAACCAAAAGACTAAAAATCGTTGTAAGCAACCATTACCACCTCGTATCTTCATATTCCGTTTCTTGTAGAATTTGCGATATACTTCCAGAAACCTCCACATTATCAGGTGTACATAGGAAAATATCGGTTCCTATTTTTTGTATGTCGCCTCCTATAGCATAAACAGTACCACTTAGGAAGTCGACAATCCTTTTTGCTTGTTCCCTATCAATTCTTTGTAAGTTTACAACAACAGCTCGACGATTTTTCAGTTGATCTGCAATATCTTGAGCTTCAGCATACACTCTTGGTTCAACGAGAACAACTTTTGAGGCCTTTTGAACACTTTGTAAGCTAACGACATTTTGCTTCTGAGATGCCTGATGCTTTTGAGAGCGTGCTGGCGGTGCAGCTTGTTCCTCATACGGTTCTTCATTTTCATAATCATATTCATCGTCTAGGAAAAAAAATGTTTTAAATTTTGATTTTATACTCATTTATTATTCACCTCTTTACTCACCGACTAATGCGGTACCTATTCGAATCATTGTTGCTCCCTCTTCAATTGCTACTTCAAAATCATTAGACATACCCATGGATAGTTCATGACAAGGGGCGTACTCTAGTTTTTTTCCTTGAATTTCAAGCTGCAATTCTTTTAATGCTCGAAAACATCTTCTTAACACCTGTTCATCATCTGTGAATGGAGCCATCGTCATTAAACCAACAACTTGTATGTTTGAATACTGCTCTAATTGTTGAATAAAAGAATGTACCTCATTTGGATCTATGCCATGCTTCGAATCCTCTTCAGATGTCTTTACTTGCACGAAACAATTAACCTTCCGTTGTGCCCTTTTATCAATCTCAGCAGCAAGTGACAAGCGGTCTAATGAATGGATGTAATCCACTTTATCGATGATATTCTTTACCTTTCTCGATTGTAGTGTACCGATGAAATGCCATTTTGGCTTGTCCCCAAGAACCGCCCATTTAGCACTTAATCCTTCCTCGCGATTTTCGCCAAGATGAACAATCCCTGCTTCTATAGCTTCTTTCGCTCTCTCTATTGACACATATTTGGTGACAGCAATAATTTTTATTTGATCTGGATCACGATTTGTTTTATTACATGCTGCTTCAATTTGTTTGTTTATATTAGCTAAATTATCTGCCACTTTCATCGATGCTCTTTTTATCCTCCTTCCACCCTATAAATCCCATCATACGACCAGTCTTGCCTGCAGCCCGTCGATGAGAAAAAAAGTGTTCTTTGTTGCATTTAGTGCATAAATTAGAAACTTGAATATTTTCAGCGGGCACTCCTGATTGTTGTAAAATCAAGCGATTCAATTCTTTTAAATTAAGTTGATATTGATTGTCTTCAATTAGATTATATGGGTTTTCTTCGACATCTTCTAGTATATTTTGAACTAAATCGATCACTCGATTGTCGACAATATAACAATTTTCGCAAATCGCTGGGCCGATAACAATGAATACATCTTGGGCAGGAATATTTTCATGATTAAAGACATGAATCATTTCCTTCCCAATTCCTTTCACCGTCCCCTTCCATCCCGCATGGGCAATGCCTAGTGCACGATGTTTAGGAGCGGAGAAAAAGAGCGGAACACAATCGGCAAAACATAATGTCAGCAATACTCCAGCTTCCTTTGTGAAAAAACCGTCTGTCTCTTTAAAAGAATTTTCATATGCAAAAGCGCCTTTTCCTCTATGTTCCTTACGGATAGTGGCTATCTCAATATCGTGAGTTTGTTCGGCTCCAACCCAATTTTCAATTGGAAAATCGAGTAAACGGGCTACTGTTTCACGATTCTTGCATACAGCTTCGATGTGGTCATGTACATGGAAGCCTAAGTTTAAAGAGGAAAAATCTCCGGTACTTGCTCCTCCATTTTTGCTTGAAAAGCCGGCAATAAGAGAATCTGAGTGCCAGTCCTTAACTATATAATATTGTTCATTCTTTAAAAAGAAAGGTTCCATTCGACCATTACCTCATGTTGTTTTTTTTAGTTTAACATAGATAACTCAACGGTCACAGTAAAAAATAACGTTTCCGTAAAACGTTGCTAACCATAAATGCTATTCTTCCAAATATTTTACTTCTGCAACATCTTTATAACGAACTAATATGACATCCTCGCCAATTTTTAATATATTGTTCCAGGAAATCGTTACTTCCTCATCTTTCCCAAAAAAACCCAATACTTTCCCCGCACCTGTTATAATAATTGCTTCAATTTTACCTGTTTTTAAATTAATATCAATATCGCCAATGTTGCCGAGTTTTTTTCCATCGGATATATTTACAACATCCTTCATTTGAAATTCAGATATTCTTATCATGGATATCAACTCCTACCGTTTCTCTTTCTATGTATATGATAGAAGGGAGGCAAATAATGAACATTTCCGAAAGAGGAGGGAAAGTTTAGTACGAATTGCTTCTACAAAGCTTGATATAAATCTCTCAAGTATAACGAACGGGACATCTGCACAAATCGACTTATTTCAATCAACATAGGGACTATAACTGAATCTTTCTTTGTAGATATCGAGAGATTCAAGTATTCAACGTAAAAAAACAGCTATTTTTTTGCTAAAAACCAATGTACTCTCTAGACTCAAACAGGTTCTCTTTTTACATAATGCTTTGTTAAACAAAATTGTTGGTAAACTCGGTCTTTGACTTATTTCGTGTGAATCCAAAGTCTCCCACCCCTTTATGGTCAAAGAGAAAATAAGCAAAAAATCAGTACAGATACCAAAAAATTCCTACAAAAAAACTTGAGCCCGGTAAAATACCGAACTCAAGTCTTAAAAATTGCCTAGAATAGTGGACCAATTCACATCTGAAGTTAGCTTTGTATATTTTTATTCATTTGTTTTATAGCAGCTTTTTCTAAACGGGATACCTGCGCTTGAGAAATACCGATTTCCTCAGCAACTTCCATTTGCGTTTTCCCTTGAAAAAATCGTTTTCTAAGAATTAGCTTTTCTCTTTCGTTTAATCTTCTCATCCCCTCTTTCAGTGCAATTTCTTCGATCCACTGAATATCCTTATTTTTTTCATCACTTAATTGATCCATTACATAAATGGGATCGCCCCCATCATTATAGATCGGTTCAAATAATGATACCGGATCTTGAATTGCATCTAAAGCAAAAACAATTTCTTCATGAGGAACATCCAAAACTTTGGCAATTTCAGCAGCAGTAGGTTCCTTTGAGGTTTCACTCATTAATTTTTCTCGTACTTGCAGAGCCTTATAAGCAATGTCTCTTAAGGAGCGGGAAACGCGAATGGGATTATTGTCTCGTAAATAGCGTCTAATCTCTCCTATGATCATCGGAACGGCATACGTAGAAAATTTAACATTTTGACATAAATCAAAGTTATCAATTGATTTCATGAGACCGATACATCCTACCTGAAAGAGGTCATCGACAAACTCGCCCCTGTTATTGAATCGTTGAATTACACTTAATACTAGTCGTAAATTTCCATTAACGAGTTTCTCACGTGCCGAAATGTCACCATTTTGCATTTCTTTAAATAACTTTCTCATTTCTTCATTTTTGAGCACTGGAAGTTTAGATGTGTCAACACCGCAAATTTCAACTTTATTTCGAGTCAACTCTTTTCCCTCCTCACAGGAGTTGCTGTACAAAAAACAGTATCTCCTTGAGAAGGAAAAATATGCACTTTCACTCAAGACAAAGAAGGGCAAAAAAAGATGAAATTCTTTACAAACCTTTATCTATTAGTATTTTCGTTTTTTATTTTTTTCCTCAAGACTAGATTTTTTTTAATTCGAATAATTCACACCATTTTATTAAATTCTTTTTTTAATCTTTTGATAATCCTTTTCTCTAATCGCGAAATATATGATTGCGATATTCCGAGCATATCTGCAACATCTTTCTGTGTCTTCTCCTCACCATTTCCAAGACCGAAGCGCAGTTCCATAATTTGTTTCTCTCTATCAGATAATTGGTGCAATGCTTTTAAAAGTAGCTTTTTGTCAACAGTTGCTTCAAGATTTTTTGTAATAATGTCATCTTCTGTTCCGAGCACATCGGATAAGAGCAGTTCATTTCCATCCCAATCAATGTTAAGAGGTTCATCAAACGACACTTCTGAACGAATTTTATTATTTCTTCTTAAGTACATAAGAATTTCATTTTCGATACATCTTGATGCGTATGTAGCAAGCTTTATTTTCTTTTCAGGATTAAATGTATTAACTGCCTTAATTAAACCAATTGTCCCTATACTAATTAAATCTTCAATATTGATTCCCGTATTCTCGAATTTGCGTGCTATATAGACAACTAGGCGCAAGTTTCTTTCAATTAAGATGGAACGGGCAGCCCTATCTCCGTTCGGCAGCTTTTGCAATAACATTTCTTCTTCTTCTTTTGTTAATGGAGGAGGGAGAGCTTCGCTTCCACCAATATAATAGATTTCATCTGTTTTTAAGCGTAATTTAATTAATAGTTTGTACCAATAGTAGGATAAGCGAAGTTTCAATTTTTTCATCTGTTGTCCTCCTTCAAATCATGTTAAAATTGTTTTTCTGAAGCTGTTTTTGTTTTCATCATTTCACTACAGAAGTAAAATCAGTCCCTCTCAACTCACTTTCGTGGTTCCTTTGCTTTTAAAACCTGTTAGCATCTTGGGATGGACAATGCACTGAAAGGCACCATCAGAGGATAGCTCCTGAGTAGTAAATGAAACCAAACCTTTTTCTACTAACAAAATTTCTCCTTCACTTTCAATTAAAATCTCATTTGGTTTAACCGCAATAATTAATTGATGCTCTCGACCGACCACCTTGTAAGGAATAATTCGCAAAACAAAATCCAGATCCTGAGCGAACTCTTCTTCTCCTAATATGATTCTTTCTCCTTCAGTCGCAAGCTTCATAATTTCTTCTGGTACATCTTTGACATTTTTTAAAGAAACAAACATCACTGGCATTTTTGAAATTGGATCATATAATTGGTTGCCATTATCAATTAGTCCCTTAACCTTCATCATGGTGTTTCCAAGTTTTACCGTGACATCAACCATTTTCTCGTACTGTATTTTCGTCACTTCCAATCTTTCAAAGTTCGTCTTGGAAAAATGCCATGCAATTGGAAAGCCTATTAAAACAAAAAGCCAACTTATCGGATCACCAAACCCTTTAATGCTCCCTAATGCAACGTTAGAGGCTAAATTTAGGTCAAATTGGATAAAGTAGTGAACTCCGATTAAAGCTCCTCCTGCGAGAAATGTCACCAAATAAAGGGTAAAGACTCCACTAAGAAAATAACGGAAGCGTTTGTAGCCAAAAGCCGTTAAAATCATTAGGAAAGAAAAAAATAATTTAGTGATCGGATGCCCTGAATAGGCATTTATTGGAGTAATCGATAATAAAATAATGAATGAACCGATCAATCCACCAAGTATGAGCCGATAGCTTTGAACCTTCCTCTTCAAAATGATGGCTGTCAAATATAAAAGAAGGGTATCGAACAGAAAATTTAACGCCCAAATCACATCTAAATAGATGGTCAACTGCCCTCCCCCTTTTTCCTATTACCCTGCGGTTTCCTATTTTTGATTTCTATTAATCTGTTACGAAAAAGTATAGCGTACATCGATAAGGAAAGTGTGTCACTTCGTGAAGTAAAAAAGCAGTAATTTTCACATATTCATTCGGATTTTGTCATTTTTCCTCATTTTCACTATAGTCCCTAAATAAAGATCAAAAAAAGCACGATCCCTTTGGATCATGCTTTTTTTGATCTTTTCGATTTACCTTCTCCGATTGCGATTTCTTAAAAATGTCGGGATGTCTAGAGCATCCTCTTGTTGTGTTGTCGTTCTAGTTTGTTCTGGAACTTCCTCTTCTCTTCTAACCTCTCTCCGAGGCTTTTCAAAAGAAGAAGTTGACTTCGCTTGGTTTAATGTTGGACGAAACGCTTTTGCTTGCGCAACCTCTTCATTAAAGCCAGTTGCAATCACGGTCACAACTATTTCATCCTTTAAGTCCTCATTAATAACAGAACCAAAAATCATATTCACTTCTTGATCAGAAGCTGTTGCGACAATATCAGCAGCCTCTTGTACCTCATACAGGCTTAAGTTTGTTCCACCTGTAATATTCATTAGCACACCCTGTGCTCCATCAATTGATTTTTCAAGTAATGGTGAAGAGATTGCCTTTTTCGCTGCTTCAGTAGCTCGATTTTCACCGCTAGCAACGCCAATCCCCATCAAAGCAGAACCTTTATTTGACATAATCGTCTTAACATCTGCAAAATCCAAATTAATCAATCCTGGTGTAGCAATTAAGTCAGAGATGCCTTGCACCCCTTGACGCAATACATTATCAGCTTCTCTGAAAGCTTCCAGCATTGGAGTACTCTTATCGACAATTTCCAACAGTCTATCATTCGGAATGACGATTAGAGTATCAACAGCTTCTTTCATTGCTTGAATTCCACCTGCGGCTTGATTTGAACGTTTTCTTCCCTCGAAAGTAAAAGGACGTGTTACAACCCCTACCGTTAAAGCCCCTAGCTCACGTGCGATCTGGGCAATAACCGGTGCAGCTCCCGTCCCAGTTCCGCCACCCATACCGGCAGTTACGAAGACCATATCAGCACCGCTTAAAACTTCCTCAAGTTGTTCTTTACTTTCTTCTGCCGCTTTTTTACCAACTTCAGGATTTGCCCCGGCACCGAGTCCTCTCGTTAATTTTCCGCCAATTTGCATTTTTACTTCTGCTTTTGATAGATTTAAAGCTTGAGCGTCTGTATTAACAGCAATAAATTCAACACCTTGAACCCCGTGTTCAATCATTCGGTTTACCGCATTGTTCCCGCCGCCACCGACGCCGATTACTTTTATCGTCGCTAATGAATCTAAATTAGTATCAAATTCCAACATGACAAATCCTCCTAATTCGTCGATATTCCTGATAGCACTATTTATCCCGCCTTCAACAAGTAATTTCTAACTTACTTGAAGTTATCGTTTTAGCTGAAAGAATACTCCAGCTATTCAAAAAAGTAACCAAGGAATTTCTTTACTCTTGATGTGATTTTTTCTTCAGATTGTTTTTCCGGTTTTGCTTTTGTCTGTGCCTGTTTTTGCGCTCGTTTTTCCTTTGGTTCCATTACGGTCGTTTGACTATTTAAACTTCTTCCTTGAACCTTTGCATTCTTATAAGCAAATTTAATAAGTCCAACTGCAGTTGTATAAAGTGGTTCCCGAACTCCAATATAATCAGGAATAGCAATACGAACTCGATTTTGAAAAATAACTTGAGCTAATTCGAGAATGCCTTGAGTGTTTGCTACTCCTCCTGTGAGAACATAGCCTCCAGGTAAATCATGGATACCTAAGCGCCTTATTTCTGCTTGGATGAGGTCGAAAATTTCCTCCATTCTTGCTTCTATAATATCAGCAATCTCAAGCTGATTAAATTGTTGATGTTGATCACTTCCGATGATCGGTACGCTAAAAACATCTTCTTCAGAAGCGTGATCATAATAAGCATGTCCATGCTTTATTTTGATTTTTTCCGCATCTTCAGTAGAAGTGCGAAGGCCAATCGATATATCTTTTGTTATATGATCTCCACCAACTGGTATCACTCCAGTTGCCTTTAAATTGCCGTTCTCAAAAACAGCAATTGTTGTCGATCCTCCACCGATATCAACAAGGGCAACTCCAAGATTTTTTTCATCTTTTGATAAAGCAAAAGCCCCTGCTGCCAATGGTTGTAGAGTGATATCTAAAATTTCCAAACCTGCCCTCTCTACACATCGTAATGTATTATGTAAGATCGTTTTTGAACCAGTAATAATGGTTCCTTCCATTTCTAAACGAACACCTATCATCCCTCTTGGATCAGTAATTTCGTCAAGTCCATCGACAATAAATTGCCTTGGAATGACGTCAATGATTTCCCGTTCAGGTGGAATAGAGACAACCTGTGCAGCGTCGAGCACTCTTGCCACGTCTTCATTCGAGATCTCTCTATTTTCGCTTGAAACAGCGACTACGCCATGACAAGGTTGAAGAAGAACATGATTGCCTGTAACCCCAACAATCACTTGACGAATTTCCATACCAATCATTCTTTCGGCTTGCTCTACCGCCCTTTTAATAGAATGAACCGTCTCATCTATATCAACAATAGAACCTTTTCTCAAGCCTTCGGACTTTACGTTACCAACTCCAATAATATTCAAAGCGTCATTGACCATTTCACCAATGATTACTTTTACACTGGATGTACCGATGTCAAGACTTACATATATGTCGTTGCTGTTCATTCTCACTGGCACCTCCTCTTAAGCGCAATTCAAATTTCTTGAACAACAAGATAATGTCTATCTATATTTCTTTCAATTATTTAGTAAGCAACCTGTTACTAGCAACAAAAGAAAGAAACAGACTCTATTTTACGGATAGGCTAATTTTGAATTCTTCAGTCAGAAGATATTTTGGTTAAAAAAACAGCTTATCTATAAAATTATTCGGCAAAATTAATATTTTCCCTTTTAATTAATTGAATTTTTTCTAATTTTCTTGTGATGTCATTTCGATGACCATTTTGTAATTAATATTCTTCTTATGACAGCGATGTTTTGAAATAGCCTTACACCAAATGCAAAAACTGCTGCTAAGTACAAGTCTACACCAAGATGAACACCTAGAAAAGCTAAACTTGCAGCCAAGGCTATATTAAAGAAAAAACCGGAGACAAAAACCTTCTCATCGTAAATATTTTGCAAATGAGCTCTTATCCCACCAAACAATGTATCTAAAGCCGCTAGGACAGCTATCGATAAGTAATTGGAATATTCATCAGGTATGCTAAAGTTGCTCAATAACCCTAGAGCAATCCCAATAATAAGTCCTAATACTGGAAGCCACATCTTTAATTGCCTCCTTTATCAGATTTAACCGGCTCAATATTTCTAATTCTGATCGGGTCTTCATACGCTGGGATCGTAATTTTTAATTGAGGCTCCAATACTGTCATCTTCAAATTGTCAATAAAGAATTCCTCTGACGCGTTGGAAGCAAGCATACGATTATATAAATTTCTAGCCGTCTTCATATCTTCCGTTATCACCAAAATCTCCACCGGGTAATTCCTAAGCGAGCGCCCATTAATTTTCGTTTCCCCTGCAATTTCCCTGATTACAGTCGTATTAATGACTCGCTGCCCACCAATTGAAACATGCTTAGCTCCATACATATTAATCTCATTTAATAAACGCCTTAATAATTCTGGCGAGAGCACTTGCTGCCCTTGATCGAAAATTAGGGCATTGTCGATCAGATCAAGTTCAATTTTCACACCAGGTCCGGAGACATCTGTTAAACCGGCTTCTTCTTTTAACTCCTCCAACGTACTTCGCAAAGTTTGTTCCTGCCCTTGTGTTCTTTCCGTCTCATAGTTAGCAAGTTTTTCTTCGTTTGAGCGAATTTCTTTTATAAGCCTGGACTGCAATTCCATTTCTTTCTGTAAGTCTTCCCTCAATTCCCACGTGTCACGGGTGTCTCTGACAACTGGTTTTTTAACCGATTGGAATTGAATAGCAAGCATGAATCCAATAATGATTGTAATCACCGTAAAACTAATCATTTTATTTTTGCCCACCGAATCACCCAACTTTCTATTTATGTGGACAACATTTCCTATTTTATTACGAACCAAGGATCGGTTCTAGTATAATCTCCTGATTAACCTCTAACTTGAATTCAACGTTTTCACTGACAAGGCGATCCTTAACCCCTCCCGTTATATTTAATGCCGACGATAAAACCTCAGGTTCTCCAATTGCAGTGATCACAAACGGAGCTGGGTGAGGATTCCCATCAACCTCTATAACAGGACCGTTGCAAACAATATAAGAGTTGTGAGTAAGTCTTTGTCCGTTTATTGCTACAGCCGTTGCACCTGAAACATATAATTCATTGACAACGTTAAAGACATGATGCTCATGAACAAGATAATTGTTAATATTATCATCATTCGGGTTATATTGTCCGTCAGCTAATGTGACCGTTACCCCTTCCCCTTTTACACGGACCTTGCCGAGAAACATTCTATATTTTTCAGCGTCTTCCGCAAGATTGAAAAAAACTTGTTCCTCTTGCGCCAACAATTCCTCGATCTCGAGTACCTTTTCCTGCTTTTCAATTAGTTCCTGCTGCAATTCGCGATTTTTTTCTTCTTGTTCAATCAATTGATTACGCAGTTCAATATCCCGCTCCCATTGACTATTCGTCATTGTCATATCAGTATCATTTTTATCGGTTAAATGATATGAAAATGCCATTATAAAACCTAAGACAAGACTGACTAATGAGAGAATGACATGTTTACCCTTCACTTTCAGCTTCATTCTCTTCTTCAGCCCCTTCCCATTCATACGCTCTAAAAAATGATCCGACTTCTAAATCAATTACACCTTTGATTGTTGGATCTAACTGGCTAACAATAGATGGGTAATGGGCCATTTTTTCTGAGAAACTCCTTATCGATGCACTAACTTCAAATCCATCATTCATGAATAATCTAATATGATATTGATCCGTATCCTTCGGATCATGATGAATTTCTGAAATGGAATTAAGCACCTCAGCCGGGATTTGATTTAATTCTTCGATCATAGCCTCCATTACATTTCCCTCTGAGAAAAATTGCAGGACGGGAGAATTAACGGGGATTACATCAGTCCGTTCTTCGAGAATATCACCATTTTCTAAAATGGGTAAAAAAAGACCCTCTTTCATAATATAAGCAATCCGTTTCCATTCTTTAATTTCGATAGCAATATTATTTGGAAACTCCACTTCTATTTTTGCCGATTTTATCTCAGTAAGTTCTTCCAGCTTTTGCTCTATCTCGTTTTTATTAATTTTCCAGACGTTCGTATTTTTAGTCAATTCACTCACAGCGATAATTTCATCTTCTTGATAAACCTCGTTACCATTTATCATAATTTTGTTCACATGACTTAACGGTGATTGGAAATAAACTACACAACTTATCAGCAAAAAAAACAGAAACAAGAGAAAAATAAGGCGTTTATTTGCCTTTCTCCGCCTTTGTTGTTTAAGCTTAGGAACGCGATCTTCTAGTGAAACGATCTTCCCCTTTTCCAATCTATTCACCTCAATTTTACTTTTCCATTTGCTAATAGAAAGGCTTGTCCAGTTCTAGTATTTAATACCCAAGCCAAAACAAATATTACTGATATAAAGAGAAAACAACGGCACGATAACACATGCCGTTTTTCCTACTTTAATACATGTATAGCGTTCTATATAGTGTTATATTATACTATAAATTTTGGTAGCAAAAGGGGGAAAAAGGACTATTTTCGTCCTACAATTTCTACCTCTGTTTCCATCATGATTTGATAACTTTCGAAAATCTTATCTTTCACATATTGAATAAGAGAGAGAACATCCTCCGCCTTTGCTCCACCGCTATTAACGATGAAATTCCCATGCATTTCTGAGATTTTTGCTCCACCAATGGAATAGCCTTTTAAGCCAGCTTCTTCAATTAATTTCCCCGCATAGTTTGGCAAGGGGTTTCTGAAGATACTACCAGCACAAGGTGAGTCCCATGGTTGTGTTACTTTACGATATTCTTTATTTTTCTTCATTTCTGCCGCTATTTTTTCCCTGTCTCCTTCAGCTAATTGAAAAATTGCTTTTATCACAATACCTGGACGTTTTTTTTGAAGAACAGAGGTACGATATGAAAACTCCATTTCCTCATTCGTAAGCCATTCTAATTGTCCATCCTCAAAGAGAACAAGTGCTTTATCAAGTATTTTCGATATATCTGAGCCATGGGCACCAGCGTTCATGTATACCGCACCGCCTACTGAACCCGGAATTCCACTGGCAAACTCAAGACCTGACAGTCCTTTTCTGCTGATCTGAGTTGCTAATGCGACAAGAGAATAACCTCCACCAACCGTAATTTGAGTCCCATCAAGCTGAAGGTCATTGATTCCCGTTCCTAACTTAATGACAACACCTTCAATTCCCTGATCGGAAACAAGGAGATTTGAACCTCTTCCAATTGCTCTCCAATTTACTTGATGATCACGGATGACCTCCATCGTTTTTTGTAAATTTTCTATAGACGAAGGTTCAACAAAACAATCTGCCGGGCCACCAATCTTTAGCGTAGTATGATTTGCTAATGGCTCATTTTCTTTTACCTTCCCCACATTAATTTCTTTTAGTTTTGTACACAGTTCGATCATCTTGACCTCCCTTTCGTTGCTGGGTTATTTCATTATATGAAGACCTTATCGATTTGCTTAAAAGATCATTAAGTTCCATAGCGCGTCAATTCTTTCATAACTGAATAAAGCCGTGTAGCTGCATCTTGCACGCCGAGTTCTTTTGCTGATTTTTTCATGATTGCTAACTGTTCCTGATCCAGCAAAACCAGATCAATTTCCTCAACAAGCTTTTTACTCGTTAGCTCTTTCTCGACGAGTAATTTGGCTGCTCCATGCTCACTTAATGCCAAGGCATTTTTTTCTTGGTGATTATTTGTAACGTATGGACTCGGAATAAGGATACTCGGGATACCAAGTGATGTTAATTCTGCTAAAGTTGTTGCTCCTGCTCGAGACACAGTCAGATCAATCCCTGCTAATACCTCTGGCATATTGTGCACAAACGGTTTAATGATGACATTCGTAGGATTTCCAACAAGCTCCACCTCTTTAAGCACATCATTAAAATGAACGTCTCCAGTTATATATAAAATTTGATACGGTTTATTGCCAAATTCTGAAAGCGATTTTACGACCGCCTCATTAATAGGTCTGGCTCCACGGCTCCCACCAAAAATCAATACAGCCGGTTCGTCAAGCTTTAAACCAACTGATAAACGCCCTTTTACCCCATCCTGTTCCAATACTTCAGAAGCGCGGGGATTGCCAGTAAAGACGACTTTCTCACTCGGAAAGAAACTTTTAGCCTCTTCAAAGCAGATCGCTACTTTGTTAACATAGCGACTTAAAAATTTATTAGTCAAGCCTGGCACACTATTCTGTTCGTGAATAATTGTTGGAATTCCAAGCTTTGCTGCAGCGTAGACAACAGGACCGCAAACATAGCCACCAGTTCCAATTACGACATCTGCTTTAAATTCCTTGAGCATCTTTTTGCTATCCGCTACCCCTTTTATAAAACGATAAACTGTTTTAATATTATCAACTGACAACTTTCGTTTGAATCCAGAAATATGTATTGATTTAAAAGGAATATTCTCTCTTGGCACGAGCTTACCTTCCAACCCTTGTTCTGTACCAATATACAAAAACTCGGCATCTTTATTTTCTTTTTGTATTTCACGAATTAAGGCAAGCGCCGGATAAATATGACCACCGGTACCTCCGCCACTTACAACAATTTTCATTTCTTCACCTCATAAATATCTTAAAAAACGGTAAAAACAGCGACTGATAAAATAACGTTCTATTTGAACTTCTTTAAAGTAAATTGTTTAGCGATCATGCGCTTTTCCCATTTTACTATATTATCAAGAATCCTGAGATAACAACATGATAATGTTATTAATTTTTAATGTTTTTGTCATAAAAGAAGTTCACCTATATTTTACTAAAATGACCGCTAAATATCTAATCGTAGCCAATTAAAACGGTATTTTCACAACATTGCTACAATTAGTTTCTGAAGAGCTGAAACATACACGATCTTTCGTTTTTCTAAAGTAATAGTAAAACAGAAAGAAGCCCTGATATTCAGGGCTAAGAACAATTTCTCATTTTATGTGAATAAATGCTTTGCCATTTTTACTTTTTCATTAATAGCGTGAATGACGGCTAATATTTAAAAGGACGCCAATCGCAACTAACATCAATGTTAAAGAAGAACCGCCATAGCTGAGAAATGGCAAGGTTATACCAGTTACTGGCATAAGCCCAGTCACTACACCTATATTAATCATCACTTGAATGGCAATCATCGCAATAATACCAACCGCTAAAAAACTTCCAAACAAATCTGGTGCTCCTAATGCGATCCGAATTCCTCTCCACAATAGAAGCGCAAACAGTAAAAGGACGAAAGAACCGCCAATAAAGCCTAATTCCTCGGCTAATATCGCAAAAATAAAATCCGTTTGCGGCTCAGGCAAATAAAAGAATTTTTGTCTACTTTGACCTAATCCTAGTCCGAACAATCCGCCTGGACCAATTGCATACAATGATTGAATAATCTGGAACCCACTATTTTGCGGATCTGACCAAGGGTCTAAAAATGACGTAATTCGTTGAATTCGATAAGGGGCTGAGATAATCAGCCCTACAAAGCCTAAGAGACCAAGAACACCTAAACCAACAAAATGGCTGATTCTTGCCCCGGCGATAAAGATCATGACGATGCAAGTTCCTACCATTACCGTTCCCGTTCCTAAATCGGGCTGAAGCATAATCATGCCAAAAGCAAGAAATACTAATCCTAACGATGGAAAGAGACCTTTTTTTAATGACGTAATATGCTTTTGATTTTCGGATAAATACTTCGCTAAAAAAGCAATCATCGCTAGCTTCATAAATTCAGATGGTTGAACGGAGAACGCCCCTACCCCGATCCAACTTCTTGACCCATTTCTGACATTTCCTATACCCGGAATCAGAACAAGGATTAGAAGAACAAAACAGACGATCAATAGGACTTTTGCAAATTTTCTCCATGTCCAGTAATCAACATTCATGATAAAGAACATCGCGAAAATTCCTACTCCAGCAAAAAGCATTTGTCTTTTAGCAAAGAAAAAGGAATCATCAAATTTATAATCAGCCCAAACGGCGCTGGCACTATAAACCATAATTAATCCTAAAGCGAGCAATGCAAATGTCACGATTAACAAAATAAAGTCAGGAGTAGATCTTTTTGTCGGCAATTTATACACCTCGAATGCAAGTTTAAGGGCCGAGTTGCCTTATGCCAAACATGCGAAGTTGGACTAGCCCTTATTTAAGCTTATGCACCGCTTCGATAAAAATGTCTCCCCTAACCTCAAAAGTTTTATATTGGTCCCAGCTAGCACACGCAGGTGAGAGTAGTACCACATCTCCTGGGCTCGACAACTTAAAAGCAGCGGGTACGGCTTTTTCTACATTATCGACACGGATGATCGATTTTATTCCCGCCTCACGTGCTACTCTTTCAATTTTTCCTGCCGTTTCTCCAAAGGTTACAAGCGCTTTTACCTGTTCGAGATGCGGATGTAACTCATCGAATTCATTTCCCCTATCTAATCCGCCTGCAAGCAAGACGACCGGTTCTCGGAATGCAGCTAACGCTTTGCTTGTTGCTAAAATATTCGTGGCCTTTGAATCATTATAGAACTTACGACCTTCCTTTTCTGCTATAAATTGAAGGCGATGCTTAACCCCATTGAAGGAATTTAAGACTTGAAAAATAGCTTCATTTGCCACTCCAGAAAGTTTTGCTGCAGCCACCGAAGATAAAATGTTTTCGAGATTATGTTCACCAGGTAAAACAATGTCTTTGATATCGATAATTTTTTCAGCAATGAACCATATCGATCCGTCTTTCACATAAGCGCCATTATCGACTATTTTTTTAGTGGAAAATGGAATCAATCGCGCCTTTGAGCGTTTCGCTATTTCCACTACCTGTTCTTGGTCAACATTGACAATTAAATATTCCGCTTCCGTCTGATTTCTAGTAATATTTTCCTTTGCTTTCCAGTATTCATTTAAATTGCCGTGATAATCTATATGGGCTTCATAGAGATTTGTGATAATCGCAATCAATGGGTTAAACTGGTCGATACCCATTAGCTGAAATGAAGATAGCTCAATCACAACGATATTATCCTCCGTTGCCATCTGGGCAACATCCGATGCCACTGTACCAATATTTCCAGCAACGAGAGGCGCTTTGCCACCTTTAGATAGCATTTCATGGACAAGAGTGGTGGTGGTTGTTTTTCCATTCGTACCTGTAATCGCAACAAATGGTGCTTCGGAAATTTGATAAGCTAGCTCCACTTCAGTAATGATTGGAATCCCTTTCTCAAGTGCTCTTTCGACCATTGGATTGTGATATGGAATTCCTGGGTTTTTAACAATCAACTCAAAACCTTCATCCAATAATTCAACAGGATGATCCCCGCAAATGACCGTGATTCCTTGCTCAAGCAACCCTTGCGCTGCTGGATTTTCAGATAAAGGCTTCATATCATTGACCGTTACGAATGCCCCCAATCTATGTAAAAGCGAGGCTGCACTCACCCCGCTTTTGGCTAGTCCTAGTACTAATATTTTCTTATGATAGTATTTTTTTATCTGTTTCAATTACATCCACACCTCAATATAGATTCCAAGAACAGCCAAGAGTAATCCAACTGTCCAAAATGTAACGACGACACGCCACTCAGACCAGCCGACAAGTTCATAATGATGATGAAGAGGACTCATGCGAAAAATTCTTCGCCCCGTTGTCTTAAAAGAAATCACCTGCAGGATAACTGACAACGTTTCAATTACAAATACGCCACCAATAATAATTAATAAAATTTCTAGCTTTAATAAAATCGCCACAGCAGCAATTGCTCCGCCCAGCGCTAGTGAACCAGTGTCTCCCATAAAGACTTTCGCAGGATGGGCATTAAAAACAAGAAAACCAAGCACTGCCCCAACAACAGCGACCGAGAAAACAGCGATTTCCAATTGTGAAATATTCCAGGCTAATACTGCAAACGCTCCGAAAGCAATCGCGGACGTGCCAGATACTAAACCATCTAAACCATCAGTTAGATTGACTGCATTAGAAAAACCAACTAGCCAAAAAATAATAAAAAGTACATATCCCCAACCTAAATCAATCGAAAAATCGGTGAGAGGAATCGAAATGACTGTCGAAAAATCATAGTGCTGTAAAATTAAAAAGAAAATAACAGAAACAATGATTTGCCCAATTAATTTTTGCAAAGATGTAAGGCCAAGGTTTCTTTTTAACGCCACTTTAATAAAATCATCTAGAAAACCTAATAAGCCAAATCCAAATGTCACAAAAATAAGTAAGTACGTATGAATGGTAGGCTGAGCATATTTCCCGATCATAATAAATGTTGTTGCGACAATTGATAACAAAATGACAAGTCCACCCATCGTCGGTGTCCCTGATTTCTTTTGATGGGATTTCGGCCCCTCTTCCCGAATGCTTTGTCCAAATTTCAACCTTCTTAAGAAAGGAATAAATATAGGAGAAAGAATGACTGAAATCAAAAATCCTAATAATATGGTAAAAAATATCACTTGCTCGAGCATGTTCTATTCCTTCTCCTCTCGAAACTGCTCTATCAGTTTGTTAAATTTTGCTTCTATTACTGCATTATCATATGTCTCATAAAATTCTTTCAGAAGTTTTTCATCTAAAAAAAGGAATTTTGTTTTGTCCTTTTTTGCCATTTTCTTTCCACTTATCTTAGCTCGATAGGTGAAAAAAACTTCCATTGCCGCCCTAGCAGGATCGTCTGTGTAGAATACGGGAAAATGATTTGGCGTATATTTAGGTATTGCCTTTCCTTTTTCCCAAACAACGCCGACAGCACCATTAGCAATCGCTTGTTGAAGATCACAAGAAGCTGAATCTACAGGAATGTAAAGCCCTTTTGGTTGATGTAAATCGGCTTTTAGCGAAACCGTTTGATAATCCAAATCAAATTCTTTTGTTCCCGTTATATCTGAAAAAATCGTAGATAAGTCTTCATAGGTTAAGAACATCCTATCTCTCCTTTGCCTCATTGAATGAAGTATCTTAATCGTTCATAGACGTAGGATCCTTCTAGGAAGTAGTTCTAATCTTTCTTAAGTCGAGCAATCGCTTCTTTTGCTACTTCTCGATCATCGAAATCAAAAACATTGTCACCAACTAATTGATATGTTTCATGACCTTTGCCGGCAATTAAAATTACATCACCTGATTCTGCTGTTTTGATCGCATAATAGATCGCCTCTTTCCGATCGCTTAACACTTCGTAGCTTTTTCCGACAACCCCCGCTTCCATATCCTTCAAAATCTGCTCAGGATCTTCGCTGCGTGGATTATCGGAAGTAAAAATCGGACGTTCACAATATTCACAGGCAACTTTCGCCATCATCGGACGTTTCGTTCGATCCCTATCTCCGCCACAGCCTACAACGACAGAAATCTTATTTTGTGCGAACTCTTTAATTGTTTTCAAGACATTTTCTAAGCTGTCAGGTGTATGAGCATAGTCGACAATCACTGTAAAATCCTGACCTTGATCGACTAATTCAAAGCGACCTGCCACACCTTTTATTCCTGCAATCGACGCAATTGCATTCTCGATGGACACTCCCGAACAAAGTGCAGCAGCAATACTAGCAAGAGCATTGTAAACACTAAATTTCCCAATTAAATTCATTTTAACTTGGTGAGTGCCAAATGGACTAACTAGTTGAAACACCGTCCCTTGAGCAGTAATTTTTATATGTGTAGCTCGAAGATTGGCCTCCTTGTCAATTCCATAAGTAAGCACATGAGCACTTGTACACTCAATAAACATGTCGCTAGCTTCATCATCGACATTTAAGACTGCAAACTTAGGTTTATGCAAATGATATGTATTGCCTAATTGAGAGAATAATAAGCTCTTCGCCCTCTTATATTCATCCATTGTTTGATGGTAATCTAAATGATCCTGAGTCAAATTAGTAAAAACAGCAACATTAAAATCGGTTCCATGCACCCGCCCTTCGACTAAAGCATGGGATGAAACCTCCATTACGGTCGATTGTACTCCGGCGTCTACCATTTGTTTAAAAGTCTTTTGCAACGTCAAGCTTTCAGGTGTTGTATTTTTCGTTTCCAGTTGTTTTGCACCAATTTTCGTATACATCGTTCCGATCAATCCAGTTTGCTGGTTAGCATCAGAAAGAATTTTTTCGATCAAATGACTCGTCGTTGTTTTTCCATTTGTTCCAGTAATTCCTATCATATGAAGTTTATGACTAGGTTGACCATAAAATGCATCAGATAATACAGCCATCGCACGTTTTGTACTTTCAACAACAATAACCGGAACTGATAATGACAGTGGCTTTTCAGAAATGACAGCAACTGCCCCTTGCTGAACGGCCGCTTCAGCAAAATCATGACCATCAACCGTATATCCTTTTATACAAATAAATAAACTTCCTTTTACGACTTTACGATTATCATTTTCTATTGATTCAATTTCTAGATTATTGATGTTATCCAATTT
Source organism: Bacillus methanolicus (assembly GCF_008764295.1). Lineage (GTDB taxonomy): Bacteria > Bacillota > Bacilli > Bacillales > Cytobacillaceae > Robertmurraya > Robertmurraya methanolica_A. Next base: position 134,137 of record NZ_VTQX01000001.1, read on the forward strand.
AATAAAATGAAGGTGGCTCAGTAAAGTATGTAATTTCAATTTAATCATATCCTCTCTTAGAAAGTACGAACACCTTGCTTTTATGGGTAAGTTCTTTGCTAGTCTTGGCCGTGTACGCTTTTTTGCTGGATTCCTTCGAGAGCTCTTTCAAAAACTCGCGTATTTTATTTTACATGAAAACCACACATTTCGCTATTTTTTCTCAGGATATTGTTTTTCTTTATTAAAAAACAAAGATTTAGGTTGGTACGAAAAAAAGAGAGGCGAATTTCTTTCAGCCTCCCGCGCTCACTATTCCTTTTTCTCATCTGTTGTTTCTGGATCATCAAAATAGAGCCTAATCGTTGAACCTTCCTTCAACTTTATGCCACCTTGAGGAGTTTGTTTGACAACCGTACTTCCTTGACCGCTTGCATCTATTTTAAAATTCACGAAAATTTCTCTAATCTCTGTTTTTGTCATCCCAACCATATCTGGAACCTCGATCATGACAGGGTCATCCCAACCTTTTCTTACCTTTTCAATTTGCTCTTTTCTCGGCTTTACTCCTAAAGCCCTCAAGCTGTCTCCCATAATGTTTCCAACAATAGGTGCAGCTACTGTACCACCAAATTGAATCGTCCCCTTCGGATTATCAACAGCGACATAAACGACTAGCTGCGGATCATCGGCGGGAGCAAAGCCAATAAATGAGACGATGTGGTTGTTTTCCATATAACGTCCGTTCTTAACCTTCTGAGCTGTACCGGTTTTTCCTCCAACCCGATATCCTTCCACAAATGCTTTTCCACCTGTCCCCTGTGCAACAACCGTTTCAAGAGCATGACGAATTTCTTTTGACGTTTCTTCTGAAATTACTTTTCTTTTTGCAGTCGGAGAGGTTTTCATAACCACTTCACCACTAACTGGATCGACTAATTCTTTTGCGATATAAGGAGTATATAGTGTGCCCCCATTTATCGCAGCGGAAAGGGCGGTTACTTGTTGGATCGGGGTAACCGACACCCCTTGCCCAAAGGCAGTTGTTGCCAGTTCAACAGGACCTACACGATCTAAATTAAAAAGAATCCCTTTCCCTTCTCCTTGTAGATCTATTCCGGTTTTTTCTCCAAAGCCAAAATCTTTAATATACTTAAACAGCGTTTCTTTTCCTAATCTTTGTCCCAATTCTACAAAACCAGGGTTACAGGAATTTTGCACAACCTCTAGAAAGGATTGACTTCCATGTCCTCCTCTTTTCCAACAGTGCAGCGTTGCCCCATCTACCTTCACCGAACCAGAGTCATGGAAATGATCCTTCTCTAAGTCAACCTTCCCTTCCTCAAGGGCAGCTGCCAAAGTAATGATCTTAAAGGTCGAACCAGGTTCATACGTACTCCAGACTGGTAAATTTCGATTATAAACCTCGGGAGCAACTTCTTGAAAATGGGTCGGGTTAAAGCTAGGACGACTCGACATTCCTAGCACTTCACCAGTATTCGGGTCCATTGCAATAGCAATGGCCCCATCTGGCTTGTATGTCGCCTCCGCTATGTCAAGCTCTCTTTCAATTATCGTCTGCACTTTTGAATCGATTGTTAATTTCAGATCAAGGCCGTCTACAGGGGCTTGATATTCATCTGCCTTATCATTCATGCGGTTATGCTTAGCATCTGCATAAAATTGAACTGAGCCTTTCTTCCCTTTTAATTGCTCATCATAGTATAATTCAAGTCCCATTAATCCTTGATTATCTATCCCTGTAAACCCTAATACATGGGATAGATACTCACCAAAAGGATAATATCTTTTCGAATCTTCTCCAACATAAACACCTGAAAGTTCAAGATTTCGAACTTCTGCAGCCTTTTCGTTTGAAATCTTGCGCCCTTCAGATACCCTCACAATTAATTCTTTCTCGGTTATTTGTTTGTATATCTTTTCCTTCGAGCCATTCAATACTGCCGCTAATTTCTCAGCGGCAACAGCAGGATCCTTTACCTGTCTTGGAAAGACATAAACTGTTGGCGCACTCATATTGGTCGCTAATGCGACACCGTTTCTGTCAACGATTTCTCCTCGCTCTGGCTCGAATGGAATTTCACGGCTCCATAAATTTTCGGCTCCATCCGTTAACCAATCTCCAAGAAAAAATTGAACGTACCCCAGTCTGACATCAATAATGAAAAAAATAAGGAATCCTATGAGCAATGCAATGGTTAACCTTTTTCTAACTGTTACATTCGAAACCCGCATATTCGAACGAACCTCCCTTATGTTTGGCTCGTTCAAATATATGCTTGTACAAATATAAATAGAACGCACCATATGTTGGTACGTTCTGCTTTCTTTTTGGCACTGTTGTTTAAACGGTTCATTTTCGGGTCATTCGTGAGAAACCAAGGTATGTCACCCGTTGGAGATGAAGCTTCTTCAATGAAACACTAGGAGAAAATAAGCTTTCACCGCCGTTTTATCGAAAAAGGACCAAAATAAGTTCAAAAGCCACAATCAACAAGGCTGTTTTTTATTTTTAAGCGTTCTTCTTAGCCGCCTTTTGGGATTTCTGCCTCTTTTTCTTCATCTTCCCCGTTCATCTGTTCTTTCGTATCAGGACTTTGCAAATGAACAACTAAATAATCCCCCTCTTTTAATCTCGTTCCTGCCGCTACATTCTGCTGACTTACATAACCGTTTCCAGTTATGTTCAATTGCAGCTTCGCGAGATTCGCTACCTTCATTACATCTCTCAATGACCAGCCATGTAAGTCAGGAAGGGTAATTTCGCCGTCCGTTTGAATAACTACCTTTTCCCCTTCCAAGAGCGGCTGTTCTTTTGCCGGGAGTTGATTAACAATCTCCGTACCATTTCCTAAAACAATCGCATTAACCCCAAGATCTTGCAAAGCACTAACGCCATTTTCAACGCTTTTACCGATCACATCAGGAATTTCGATCGTTTTTGAGGATTGTTGCTCACTAGGCTGAATACTTAAATATTGCAAACTATTTTTCATTACCTGCTTAAAGATTAATGACACAGGTTTATATCCTTCAGAAGAGTTAGCTACTTTTGGTTGCTGAACCATGACATATACGATCAGCTCTGGATCATCCGCCGGTGCCATCCCCATAAATGAAAAGACATAATCATTATCCCCATGAATATATGCACCTTGATGCGTTAAATTTGCCGTTCCTGTTTTCCCTGCAATTTCATAGCCGTCAATATTATATCGCTCATAGCCAGTTCCTTTCGGTGACGTGATAACAGTTTCCATTACTTCACGCACTTTTTTAGCAGTTCCTTCAGAAATTGGTTTACCCACTACTTCTGGTTCTGTTTTTTGAATGGTTTTACTCGTAGTCGGATCCACGACCTTATTAATGATTTGTGGCTTTAACATACTCCCGTCCCCCGCGATCGCTGTCGCCGCCTGTATCTGCTGCAAAGGTGTGATTGCCGTTCCTTGACCGTATCCAGTCGTTACTTTTTCAGACGGATAGTTATAAACAATCTTTCCCCCGGTTTCATTTGGGAGCTCAATTCCTGTTGGATCTTCAAAGCCAAACTTCGTTAAATATTGACGATACTTATCAAATCCAAGCTTTTCCTGGACAATTTTTGCAATCGCCACATTCGATGAACGTTGAAATCCTTCCAAATAAGTGATCGATCCCCAGCCAACTTTATTATGATCTCGAATTAAATCATCCTTTGTTGGCTTATAAGAACCTGATTCGTAATAGTCGTTCAAATTTAACACCTGTTCTTCAAGTGCCGCTGCGAGAGTAAATATTTTCATTGTGGACCCTGGTTCATACGAAACTTCAACAGCCTCATTCAACCATGTTTTCTCAATTCCCTCTCGCGTTTTCGGATGGAATGTCGGTCTTTGCCCCATCGCCAAAATATCTCCCGTTTTTGGATCAGCGACAATGGCCACCATTTTCGTCGGTTTATACTGCTCATCTGCTTGATTTAATGCATCCTCTAAAAACGTTTGGATCTTCTTATCTAATGTTAAATAAACATCTTTTCCATCTTTAGCAGGTGTAATCTTTTGTTCACTATTCGGCAGAATGTAGCCCCAAAGATCACTTGCGTATTGCACAGAACCATTCTCACCCGTTAAGATGTCATTTAGGGATTTTTCAAGCCCTAATTGTCCTACTGGAGTCGATTCCCCTTCTTTTGTTTCGACAAAGCCAATTAAATGGGAGGAAAATACACCATTTGGATAGAATCGTTTTGATTCCCTAATAAATGTAATTCCCGGCAATTTTAACTCCTCAATCTCTTGTTTTGTCTGCAAAGAAATATCCTTTCCTGCAAGACCAAATTCCACTTGAAATTTCTCTTTCTTTGACAAAACTCTCAAAATCTCTGACTCTGATAAATCAAGATATTTTGCAAGCTCTCGCGCAGTCTTTTCCTTATCTGAAACATAGTTAGGCTTCATCTTTTCATCCAAAATTGCAATCAACGTGTAAGAAGAAGTATCTTCTGCGATCACTTCTCCATTGCGATCATAAATCGTCCCTCTTTTTGCCTCTAATACCCCATTTTTATTGTATATTTGCTGCGCCTTCGCAGCTAACGGTTGTCCCGCTGCTTCCCCTGTTACTTGAATAGATACAAAGCGAAATAATAAGACAAAAAAGAGCAGACAAAATAAAATAAATAAAATGGCTGCTCCTACATTCATATTGGGCTGTTTCCTAATCATTGTCCTTGCACAACCTTAACGTTATTTTCATTAAGTTTTAAGCCTAGCTCTTTAGCTTTCGCCCAAATTCTTTCGTATGTACTTAATTCTTCTACCTGCATCGCAAGATCAGCATTCACTTTTTGTTGCGATTGAATGATAGAAGAAGTTTCTTGAATATCCTTATTTATTTCATATATCGCTGCTTGGTTTGAAATGATTTTCACAGCGCCGAAGCAAAGGGCTACACAAAATATTAACGCTAATATTTTCTCACCAGGAGAGAAACCCAATCTATTTTTCTTGACAATTTTCGGCGCTTGCACCTGTTTCTGTTGTTGTTCTTGTTGCAGCTTCCTTGCTAAATTCCCCATTCCTTTCCCTCCTTGGATTTTTCTAGATTACAGCTTTTCAGCTATTCTAAGTTTTGCTGATCTGGCGCGATTATTTTCTTCCAACTCCTCATCGGAAGGTAAAATCGGCTTTCTCGTAATGAGTTTAAGAACCGGCTTGTATTCATCAGGTATAATCGGAAGTCCCGGTGGCAAATCTGGTATTTCACTTGCTTTCTTGAAAGTCACCTTACAGATCCGATCCTCTAACGAATGAAAAGTAATGACACTTATCCTTCCACCAGGAGCTAATATTTCAATCGCTTGCTGAAGCGATTTTTCAAATACACCTAGTTCATCATTAACAGCAATTCGTATAGCTTGAAATATCCTTTTAGCAGGATGTCCCCCTTTACGTCTTGCCGGTGCAGGGATTGCATCCTTAATAATTTCCACTAATTCGCCTGTCGTTTCAATAGCCTTTATTTCTCTAGCGGCTTCAATTTTTCGAGCAATTTGCTTTGAAAACTTCTCCTCACCATAGCGATGAAAGATTTTTAGCAAATCATTAAAGCTCCAATCATTCACAACATCGTATGCTGATATTGACGCTTCTTGATCCATTCTCATATCAAGTGGAGCATCGTGGTGGTAACTGAAACCTCTTTCTGGTGTATCTAACTGTGGGGATGATACTCCCAAATCGTATAAAATTCCATCTACTTGAGTAACTCCTCTTTTTGCAAGCTCTTCTTGCAAATGAAGAAAATTGCTCTTAATCATCACAATTTGCTCACCATATTGAGCGAGCTTTTCTTTAGCATTCGCTATCGCCGTATCATCTTGATCAAAAGCATAGAGTTTTCCTTTCGGCGAAAGCTTTGAGAGGATTAGCGAACTGTGCCCTGCCCCTCCCATCGTACAATCAACATATACACCATCTGGCTTAATATTTAATCCATCAACCGTTTCATGTAATAACACTGTTGTATGTTCAAACATGCTTGTCCACCTTTCCAATCGTAAGACTTGGAAGTTGATATTTTTAATTGATTTTAAATATCAAATCCAATCATATTTTCTGCAATCTCTGCAAAAGATTCTTCTGACTCTGAAAAATAGTCTTCCCAAAGATCTTTACTCCATATCTCAATTCGATTGGAAACACCTAACACAACACATTCTTTATCTAGTTTTGCGTATTGCATCAAAGGGGAAGAAATATTGATTCTCCCTTGTTTATCAAGTTCACATTCGGTGGCACCTGAAAAGAAAAAGCGAGTAAAAGCACGGGCATCTTTTTTCGTTAATGGCAACCCTTTTAGTTTTTCCTCAATTAGGGACCATTCAGATAGCGGGTATCCAAATAAACATTGATCTAAGCCTCGTGTCAAAACAAATGTTTCGCCTAGATGCTCACGAAACTTTGCAGGTACGATGAGACGACCCTTCGTATCAACATTATGATGGTATTCACCCATAAACATACCCACTACCCCCACTCTCTATCCTAAATGTACCACAATCCCCCACTTTCCTCCACCTTATTTTTAAAATAATTCTTCTTCAAATAAAAAAATCCTTCCGCATTTATCAAAAATAGGAAGGTTGTACTAGATGGCTCTTTCGAAGCATTTTTACCAGCCATTCACTTAAAAGTTACATAACTCTTTTTCAAAAGAAAAAGTGTAGATAAACTCGAAAATTTCTGAGTTTATCTACACTCTGTTTTAAGGAACTTTCTATATCTTTACAACTTTATGGGTACCGTCAAAATCGAAGGGAAGCTTTAATAAACGTTCAACAAAGTCTAGTCCGTATTTATTTAAAAAATAATATATATTCCAAACTCGTTCCTGCGGCCCGCCGAATGGCCTGATTGAATAATCGATACAGTCAAGCTGTTTTAGTGCAACATCATGCTTAATAAGCAGCGCTTCTTCGATTTTCCCTTCCATAAAAGCAATTTGTTGCAATAGAATGGATTCATTTTTCTGTAGTAAAGGGATAAGCCCTTTGTAATCCTTCTCTGATTGCTTTCTTATTTTTGTGTAACTTTTCATCAACTGCTCTTTCGCTTCAGAAAATAATTCGGCAAAGGATGTGTCCTTAACTGAGGTTAAAAATCTTTCCTTCTCTTCTGAAACTCCAGCCCGTAAAACTTCTTGTAAATTCAGGCCCCAGTCCGCTATGCTTGATTCTATTTCTCGCTCTAAAAATGTAATAGTAATCCTTGGAATAATTGGAGGCATTTTCATGTTAAAGATTTCAAATGCATTCTTCAACTCTGCCCAATAGGATATTTCCCCCGGTCCGGCAATAAATGCCAGTGTAGGAAACAAAACCTCCTGCATAATTGGTCTTGTCACCACATTATTGCTCAATTTTTCAGGTTGTTCATTCGCGATGGCGAGTAATTCCTCCTGCGAAAAGGAAATGTTCCCATCCTTGCCAAAAAAGGTTTTCGTTTCTTTGTTAAATTCCAGAAGAACCCGTTCAAAATGCTCTTCATCATAATAAAATAAATTTGCAGCTTCTGATGATAGCTCAATCGTTCTTGCAAATCCATATTCAGCAAGCTTTGCTTGTTGATTTTCAACAGAGGCTGTAATATTAGCAGCATGATTAATTTGTTCAGCAAACGCTTTTTTCTCCAACTGTCGTAATTGCCTATTTCCTGAATCGACAAGTAAGAGCCCTTGCTCTTTAAATAATTCCATCACAATGTAAGCAAAGAAATCAACAAAGGTTTCTGAGCACTCAACAGCTTTTTTCGAGAACTCAAGTAACTGGTTCGTATGCTCTGTCTCTCCAAAAGTTTCAATCACGTCTTCAATCCAGGATTGACAAACCTCTTTATTTAGTACACAGTCTGTAACCATTCTTTTATCTAATACTTTGTTTGGATAGACCCATTTTTCCAATTGATTTCGATTTTCCAGATATACATGGTTTACTTCAGCGTAATCATGATCTTCACCAGCAATCCAAAAAAGAGGAACAACAGGTACTCCTAGTTCTTTTTCTTTTTGTTTGGCAAACGCAATAATTGAAATCACTTTATGTATAGAATATAAGGGACCTGTTAGAATTCCAGCCTGCTGTCCTCCTATTACAACAACACTATCTTTTTTCTTCAGTTTAGCAATGGATTCAAATACTCTTTCCGAGCTCGGAAATGGTTTCATAAAAAACTCAATATGAGCAGCCAGTTCCTCCCTCATAAACGAGCGCTCAGATAATTCCTCCAACCTTTTTTGGTAATGAAAAGAATTTTGATATTGATAATGAAAAAAATTCTGTACCTCGTCAGTCCCATTGTAGTATGCCGTAGCAAACCTATTCGTAGCTGGGAGATTGAGATTCATCATCTCCATTTATGTACTTCCTTTCTAAGCAACAATTTACTACGTATGAGTATATCACTGAATACTCACAAAGAAAAAAACTTTGCCTATAAGAAAAGTGGAGGCGGCTTGTTCAGCACCGTACAAACTGGAAGGACTTCGAATGAGATAAAGGAAAACCAATGAGCTCTAGCGAATTGAGTTTGACTTATCGTAAGGAGAAGGCCTGAAGTTTGATAGGTGCTAGCCGCCGGAACTGGACAATGAAAAGTGGAGGTCGTTTGTTCAGCACCGTACGGACTGGACTGAACCGCAGGAGAAATAGGAAATCCGATGAACGCTAGTGATTCGTGATTTCCTTATCGTACGGAGGTGAAGGAAGTCTCGCTAGGGGCTAACGACCGGAACTGGACAATAGAAAAGTGGAGGCGGCTTGTTCAGCACCGTACAAACTGGAAGGACTTCGAATGAGATAAAGGAAAACAAATGAGCTCTAGCGAATTGAGTTTGACTTATCGTAAGGAGAAGGCCTGAAGTTTGATAGGTGCTAGCCGCCGGAACTGGACAATGAAAAGTGGAGGTCGTTTGTTCAGCACCGTACGGACTGGACTGAACCGCAGGAGAAATAGGAAATCCGATGAACGCTAGTGATTCGTGATTTCCTTATCGTACGGAGGTGAAGGAAGTCTCGCTAGGGGCTAACGACCGGAACTGGACAATGAAAAGTGGAGGCAGCTTGTTCAGCACCGTACAAACTGGAAGGACTTCGAATGAGATAAAGGAAAACCAACAGTGCTTTCTCAATATCAAAACCGACAACCGTCTATAAGACAATAAATAGCCTAGGAAAGTAGCAGAGCCTAAACAATTTTCTCAGACAATCTCATTCCTAGACGTTGCTTACGAAACCGCATGCGAAATGCTGCGTACGATCCCAATAATTAATAAAATCATATATGCGGAGAAGAAAACAAGGAAATTAAAACGCCAAAAGCCCCTGAATACTTTTTGGTAATCAATTTCTTGTTTAATTTTCCAATGGAGCAGAACTACAGCCACCCCAATTAAAAGGATGAGAATGAGGATCAACCAGAGAAATGATTTATTCCATATATTCATAATTAAATAGTGTACAGAAATGATAAATAAGAGCGTGCTACCATCCAATGCCATTTGAACAGCGCGACGATGCTGCTTCGTCACTTGTTTACAAATAACAAAAATAATGATATAGCCTAAAATTGGAATCGTAACAAGTGCAGCTACAACATTTGAAAAGACATTTGACATCTCACTTTCCTCCTCTCTCCAATTGTCTCCCTTTAATAAGATGAAAAAGTGCTGTTATAAGCGGAGCCTCCATTTTCCTCTGCCTTGCTTCAGCAATTAAATAACCTAAAATCGTCTCAATTTCCGTTTCTCTCCCTGCTTCCAAATCCTTAAGCATGGAGGAGTGATTATGAGCTGTATTTAAACAAATTTGCCGTGCATGTTCAAAATATAGCTGTCCATCATCAAGCCCTAATATGTTACTAACTTCTGTAAACACATCAGTAAAGGTTTGATAATAATGGGGATTGTTCATAAGCATACCGTTCTCGACATTCAAAAGAGCTGTAAGCGGATTAATAAGCGCATTAACAACAAGTTTTTTTTGAAGCATATCTTTATAATCGTCGACAAAGCGAAATCGAAATGAAGGATGTGAGGTATGAACTAATTCATTCACTATCTTTTGGTTATGCCCTTGATAACAAGCTATTTTTGTCTCCCCTATTCCCGTATGAACAACAGCGTGTCCATTCTCTCGATACGCTCCATGCTCCACAGAGCCGACATAAACGGGAGTTAATCTAAATCGGTCAATTATTTTTAAATGGGCCATCCCGTTCTGAATGAATAAGCTTGGTTTTCCATGTGTCAATTTCATGTCTTTAAGCAAAGATTCCAGTTGATATTGCTTAACACAAACTATAACAAGATCAGCTACATTTTCTTCCCATTCACTAATTAGCTCTACTTGAACATATGTATGAAATAAACCTTCTTGATTTCTAACCGTAATTCCATTTGCTTCTATCTCCATTTTTTGCGAGTGGCTCCGAACATAAAGAATCACATTATGCTCTTGTTTTAAGTAATAGGAAAATAATAAACCTATCGCTCCTCCACCAATAATGGCAACTCTCATTCTATCGCCCCATTAAAAACAATTTAAAACTTATTTCTATTTTACCAAAGACAAGGGCTATTTTCTCAGATTTTGTTGCATTTCCACGAAAAATATATAACTGGAAAAAGTGTGAGCATATCCACAGTGCGAGTTTTTTTATAACATCATGGTATAAAACGTAATCAAAAAAAGTAAGGGAGAAAAATAGACTTTTTTCACTCCTTACTTTTTTGTATTTCCATGATTTTAGACACCACTTGAATAGAGTAGAAAAGCTATTTCAGTCCGATTAAAAAGTTTGTCCTCGGCGGTAAGCAACGCGAACATCGAACATAAATAGAACTTTACCGAAAAGCCCTAAGGCTTCTATTCAGATGTATAGCAAATTAAACAGGATACACCGGATGTTTTTTATCACTAAAAACGACATCTTTTGTTTCATAAATGGTTAATCTGCCAATGAGCGTTTTTCTTAACTGTGAAGGAATAACAATATCATCAACAATCATTTCAGATGCTAGTTTATAAATATTTATTTCTTCTTTATATTCCCGTTGTTTCTCTTCGATAAAAGCCTGCCTCTCCTGCGGTTGAGCTAATTCGCTAATTTTATTTAAGTAGACAGCATTCACCGCTGCCTCCGGGCCCATGACAGCTATTTGAGCAGTTGGCAATGCCACACAATAATCTGGTTCAAACGCTGGACCTGCCATCGCATAAAGACCTGCTCCATAGGCTTTTCTAACAATGACTGAAATTTTCGGTACAGTAGCGGAACTCATCGCTGTTATTAACTTTGCACCGTGGCGAATAATACCAGCTCTTTCCACCTTCGTTCCGATCATAAAGCCAGGAACATCCGCTAAAAATAGGAGTGGAATATGAAAGGCATCGCAAAGCTGAATAAACCTTGCCCCTTTATCTGCCGAATCGACAAACAGCACACCACCCTTGACCTTTGGTTGATTGGCGACAACACCGACAGCTCTTCCATCAATCCTTGCAAATCCAGTAATTAATTCAGCTGCAAACAGTTTTTTTAATTCGAAAAAACTCCCATCATCCACAATCGCATCAATACAATCATACATATTAAAGGAAGCATTTTGATTGAAAGGAATGAGCTCTTCAAGCTGTTTTCCTTCTTTTGGTGGACACGATTTTACCCGTTTCGGTTTTTGTTGATAATTGGCTGGAAAATAGGCTAAATACTTTTTAGCCGTCGCGATAGCCTCCTTCTCATCAAAAACTAGAATGTCACCACAGCCACTTACTGTACAGTGCATTCTTGCTCCACCCATTTCCTCTAATGATACCTTCTCGCCAATTACTTTTTCCGCCATCCTTGGTGATCCTAAATACATGGAAGCATTCTTGTCAACCATAATCACCACATCACAAAAGGCAGGGATATACGCGCCACCAGCGGCAGATGGCCCAAAGAGAAGGCAGATCTGTGGCACCATTCCAGAAAGTTTAATTTGATTGTGGAAAATTCTCCCTGCACCTCTTCTGTTTGGAAACATCTCCAATTGATCCGTTATTCTGGCTCCTGCTGAATCCACTAAATAGAGTAAGGGTACTTTCAGTTTCTCAGCAACTTCTTGAATCCGAATGATTTTTTCTACCGTCTTCGCTCCCCAAGATCCTGCTTTTACAGTTGAGTCGTTAGCCATAGCGCAGACTGTCTGCCCATTAATTTTACCGATGACCGTTATCACACCATCAGCAGGCAACGTTCCATCCTCACAATTTGCAAATTTCCCATCTTCTTCGTACTGACCACCATCAAAAAGTATTTCAAGCCTTTTTCGAACGAAAAGCTTTTTTTGAGATTTTAATTTTTCGTGATATTTCGCACTTCCGCCCTCTTCTATTGCTTTTTGTTTTTTTATAAGATTTGCTGCTAATGCTTTTACTGTATCCATATTCCCCTCCAAAGATTTTAGTAACTTACTCTAAAATAAGCAAAACATCACCATCATTTATAAAATCACCTTTGTTCACCCTTACTTCACTAACGATTCCTTCCCCTTCGCTTTCAATTGGAATGTGCATTTTCATGGATTCAATTATGATGACCTCTTGTCCTTTTTTTACTACATCTGCCTTTTCAACTAATACATCTGAAACAATTCCTGCAATTGTCGATGGAATTATTTTCATTTCATCCCCGTCCTTTTCCCTTTTTTCAAGCTCTTTTGTTTTTTACCACTCATATCAATAAATCTCTGTAATCGCTTACGTCTTTTTGTGAGTATTTTCTGTATTTTTGTTATATAATGAAATAGAGTAAGTATCATTCTTCACATTAACTATATGAGACTTCTAAGCTATTCATGATTAAAGTTGGACTGGGGGGAACAATATGGATTATAAAGTAGAGAAATTAAAGGTTAATTACAAAACATTAGAGGAATTTAAACGTTTTAAAGAATATGGTTTACAGGAGCTTTCCATGCTTGAAGACTTGCAAGCGAACATTATTGACAATGACAGTGAATCCCCATTTTACGGGATATATTTTGGGGATCTGTTAGTGGCTCGAATGAGTCTATATAAAGTAGATGCCAAATTTAATCAATATTTTGAGCCACCGCACGATTATTTAGAACTTTGGAAACTCGAAGTATTACCAGATTACCAAGGAAAAGGCTATGGAAAGGCTCTTGTTGAATTTGCTAAAAAATTGAATTTACCAATCAAAACGAATGCTAGAATGAAATCAAAAGATTTTTGGGAAAAGATGGGATTTGAGTCTGTAACTTACGATATGGCAAGAGATCGTGGAGAGAATCCACTTTTTTGGTTCCCAGAGAGTTTTACCGAAAAGGAATTTTAACCTTGACGAAAAAGAAGCGAATCAATGATTCGCTTCTTTTTCATCAAAAACTAACCTTTATTTTCTACCCTTTCAAGATTTCCGTTTTTATCCATTTGAAATTTCACTTTTTGTTGGCGATCCTCTTCTTGAAGAACCACCATTTTTCTTGCCCTTTCCATAATTTCTATGAGAGCTTTATAATCCTGCTCGATCGTTTGCAGTTCTTTCTTCAAATTCTCATTTTCTGCTGTTAAATAAGCAATTCTTTCCTCAAATTCTTGAAACTTCTCCTCCGCTTCACTTGATTGTTCAAATTCTTGGTAGAGGAGCTTTAACGTACTGACTAAATCCTCAAAGCTTATCTTCGGTTTATCAACCTGCTGATATGTTTCTGTAGACTGCTCTCCTTCCATTTCAAGTGGTTCAACAGAAGATTGAGTTTGTTTTCTTAATTCTTTTCGTTGCTTTTTTGCTAATTCTATCCCTGATTTATATTGCTTACGCACATAGGAATTCCAGCGAAAACCACAAGCGGCCGCTGTTCTTGAAAGCTGCTTCCCTACCTCTTCAAACGCTTGAAGCTGGGTTCCTCCCTCACGTATATGCCTTAAAACTACTTCAGCAAGTAGCAAATCCTCATCATTTGACCAAGCATCTTGGCGATTCGTGGGCATATGCCAATCCCTCCTAGTGTTTTCGTTTTATTCATACATATGCAACTACTAGAAGAGATAGACTGATCTTCCCGATTTCTATTGAGATTATTCTTTAACCATTTTTTTATTTAAGAACTTGTCGACTTGCTTGTGATGGGCGTCCTTTTCCCATAGTATCGCGCATTGGCGAATCTCATTTTCAATTCTTTCCTTTAAATCAAGCAATCTCATCTTTCGAATGAACATCGTTTTATAAGCAATTAAGACCGTATCTTCCAAAGTGAAAATGAATTCTAGATTATTTCGTAATCCTTCCCAACGATCGCCTTCATATATGTATTGTACAAATCCTAACTCAATTAATTGCTCGCAGGAGTACACTTTTGCTTCTAACAGCATTTTCATCGCCGCTGAATGTTGTAGCCTTTCTAATAATATTGTTCCGCCCCCCCAACCCGTTGTAATCGCTAAATTTCCCTGAACAAAACCAGCTTTAATCCCTTTTCGGGCAATCCGGATATCGCAAGCAGTAGCAATTTCACAGCCACCCCCTATAGCGAGCCCATTCAGTAAAGCCACGGTAGGCTTTGGATGCATCACCAATTGATACAATAATTCTCCCATTTTAATGAGCATTTGATAGGCTTGGTCTTCTGTTTTTAATTGATGGAATTCACCCAAATCTCCACCGGAACAAAAAGCTTCTTCACCCTCACCAGTAATGACAAGTGCTTTCACCTTCGGTTTATTTGCTAATTGAATAGCCTTATTAAGGCCTGCCATTACTTCAAAATTAACGGCATTTCTTTTGTCTTGTCTAGTAATTGTAAAAACAAGGAGCCCATCATCCATCATACAAATATCATATGATTTCGACATATACAACCACCCTCTCTTTCTTCATTAAACTTCTAATCACCAAAAAATACAAGAATGAGGTTGACCTTTCTATTAAGAGGCTCAAAAACGACAAAAGCACAGGAACGAATTCGTCCTGTGCTTTTTATCTCATATTGAAGTATTAGTCGTTTACAACTTCTTTTCCTTTGTATGTTCCACAAGCTTTACATACACGGTGAGCAAGCTTCATCTCACCACAGTTTGGGCATTCTACCATACCTGGTACCTGTAGTTTAAAATGAGTACGACGTTTTCTCTTCGCAGTTTTAGAAGTTCTTCTAAAAGGTACAGCCATTATTCCCACCTCCTTAAAGAGTATTAAGAAAGTCATGAAAGCTAGACTAGCTAAACTTTCAACAGTTTCTTGTCTTCTTCAATCATTATGAATTGGAAGAAGGATCACTTTGATCAAATAATTTTGCAAGTCCTGCCAAGCGTGGATCAATTTTATCCTTCTTCTGCTCATGAATGACCTCCCAATCTTTCCCAGATTGTGGAGCTCCTTCTTCGCTTGATCCTTCGTCACAGAAAACTTGTATAGGTACTTCAAGCAAAAGGATTTCCTGTAGGACAGGATTAAGGTCAATAACATCCCCTTTTACTTGATGAACTTCCTCATCGGTTTCATAATCTAAACCTTTTAAGAGGAAGGTTTCAGTTGTTTCTACATCGATCGGATAATTCACGTCAACTAAAGTACGAGAACAAGGTAAGACTAAATGTCCTTTAATCTTTAGGTGAAAAGAAACTTTAGATGAGTCAATATCTGCTCGACCAGTGATATGCATTGGTGAAACCGAGCGTATCGTTTGATCGATTTCTTTTATCTCATCAAGGTTTACCATCTCATCAATTGGGAATTCCTTGCTTCGATGTTTTTGTAACTGACTTAATGTCCATTTCATAAGAATCACCCCAAGGCAACAAAGGTTATTATAGCTTTCCTATAATTATTTGTCAATATTTTTTCTTTACAGTCTAAAGTGTCCCCACACAACGATAACATACAAATTTACACAACTGCTATTATTATGGACATAATCAAATACTTTGAATAGCTTTTGATTGCATCTTTCTTTTTTTTAATGACCCATTCTTTGAAAATTAGTACAATAACAATGATAGGAACTAAACTAAAGGTATGGGTAACAAGTTATGAAGTCATATTAGCGCTCATGGCAATTGCCTCTGTATTATTAGTTTGGGATACAAACTTCAACTATATATGGCTAGACCGAATGATCTGGGTTATTTTCTCCGTTGATATTTTCACAAGATTATTCCGCGCTCAGAATAAATGGGAATTCATTAAAAAACATCCTTTTGAATTTATTGCGATTATTCCGTTTGATTCCATCTTTCGATTAGCAAGGCTCGTAAGATTAATGAGGGTATTACGTTTGTTTGCCTTCATTAATAAATACTTCCCTACGATCGTCAAAATATTAAAAACAAACCATTTGGATCGAATGGTCCTTTTTGTAGTCGTCATTATACTGATTTCTTCTATTCCTATCGTTTTGATTGAGCCATCCATAAACTCTATAACAGATGCCATTTGGTGGGCTGTCGTCACTACGACCACCGTTGGGTACGGGGATATTTCTCCAGAAACAAATCTCGGTAGAATAATTGCTATTCTGTTAATGATTGTTGGAATTGGAATTATTGGAGCGATCACAGGAAGTGTGGCTACTTTTTTTACTAAGAGCAATAAAGAAAATGAGCACCCTGCCATTCTTTACATAAAGAACCAGTTAGAGCGATATCCAGAGCTTACTCACGAAGATATTAAAGTGATGAAAAATATGCTTGATTCTTTAATTAAAGAACAAAGTAGTAAAGTATTAAATAAACGATTCATAACTTTTAAGGGAGTCGAAAAAATGAAAGCAGTTGGCATTGTAGTAGAATACAACCCTTTCCATAATGGGCATGCTTACCATTTAAAACAATCACGACTAATTAGCAATGCAGATATTGTCATTGCGGTGATGAGTGGACAATTTTTACAACGGGGAGAACCTGCACTATTACCAAAATGGCAGCGGGCAAAAATGGCATTATCCGCCGGCGTCGATATTGTCATTGAACTCCCCTATCAATTTGCTACCCAAAAAGCAGATACCTTTGCTTTTGGAGCTGTTTCTTTGTTAAGTCAAATTGGCGCAAGCGTGCTCTGCTTCGGAAGTGAGTCTGGGGAAATTGAACACTTTTATCACACTTTACAATTTCTAAAAAACAATCAAGAAAAATATGAAGAAAAAATCAAAGCGAAAATGGCCCAAGGAATGAGCTACCCTTCCGCAACATCTTCTGCTTTTCTTGAGCTAGACCCAAATGAAAAAATCATTGATCTATCAAAACCAAACAATATTTTAGGATTCCAATATGTAAAGGCAATCAATGACATAGGAATTAACATGCGTGCTTTAACGATACCGAGAACTAAAGCAGGCTATCATGATGAACGTTTCTCATCTGAAACGATTGCTAGTGCAACAAGCATTCGTAAGTCATTATTTACAACCGGAGGAAGCTTAAGTGAGATCAACAGCTACATTCCAAACACAACCGCTGCTGTCCTTGAAAATTATTACAAGACATACAAACAGTTTCAACGTTGGGAGAACTATTGGCCTTTTTTAAAATATAGGTTGCTCCATACTACTGGAACAGAATTACGTAACATATATGAAGTGGAGGAAGGTTTGGAAAATCGGGTTATTGAAGCAGCTTTAACAGCGAATTCATTCGAAGATTTTATGAATATCGTGAAAACAAAGCGTTATACTTGGACAAGACTACAACGGATGTGCACACATATATTAACCAATACTACCTTCGATGAAATGAATGAGACAATGAAAGAAGCGAACTACATTCGATTACTTGGTATGAACGATAACGGAAGAAGGTATTTAAATCAGTGGAAAAAACACGCTTCTATTCCATTGGTATCAAAATTGTCTTCGTATCATGGCGATGATATCAAACTTGATATACGCGCTTCTAGGGTTTACGCTTTAGGAGCAAAAGAAGAAGTGACACAAGAGCTGCTGCAGATGGAATATAAACAGCCTCCTCTTTATATGACAAAATAAAAAGGATAAACCATCAGAGGATTCCTTAATTTTGCTGTTATCAGAAGGGAAAAATGTCGATTACAGGTTATTTTTATTACTGTAATCGACATTATCCTTCCAAAATAGCAAGCTTTTTATATTCGGATTATAAGCAGTTAATCTCCATAGTAAGATAGTCTCTTCAATAGTTGCTAACATCGCAACAGCAAAAAGGATAAAAATAGTCCAACTCGGTATATTACCGAGTAAAATCACAGCTGGTAAGAATAGAAACAGGCAAACACCTGTCCCTTTATTGCCGAACGTATGGATAATACTCCATTGTCTGAATTTCATTTTTGTCACTAATAAATTTCCCAACCGCATGATCAAGATCGTCATGAAGCATAACCCTAACTGGAACATGATTTCATTGCTCGCCATTTGAACCATAACGAAAACCCAGACAATGTAAAACACGAAATCTCCTAAACTATCTAGTTTGCTACCAAGAATAGTTTCAGCATTTAACAGCCTTGCCAAATATCCATCGACGACATCGCTCAATCCACATAATAAATAGACAATGAAGAAAAAGAAAGAAGATTGACATAAAAATAATAACGTAACAGATAAAATTATACGCAAACAAGACAGAATATTAGGTAATGATTTCAAATTTTTTCTCCTTATTATTTAAAGCATGCATTGTTCTTATAAACAAAGCATGAGGCCATTTTCGAAACCTTTAGTGGCCTTGCTAAACAATATTGTTGCTGTAAGCCATCGACATATAAGCATTTTTTTTAAAAAAGGACCTCCAAAAAGCCACTTTAACTGACTTTTTGGAAGCCTCCTAGTTCTTTGGTTGCAACTCTTTCAAATAATCAATCGCCTCATCAAATGTATCAATTGGAACGATTTTCATTTTCGTTTTAATGTCTTTTGCCGTTTTAATGGCTGCATTATAATTTGAATCCTCCGCTCCCTCTTCATTAGGAGCAAAAAAGATCTCAGCCCCTGCTTTATCGGCAGCAACAATTTTCTGTTCAATCCCCCCAATTCTACCGACCTTGCCATCAGAAGAAATCGTACCCGTCCCAGCAATTGCATAACCTTTTGTTAAGTCTTCTTCAATCAGTTGATTATAAATTTCAAGAGAAAACATAAAACCCGCGGAAGGTCCTCCTATATCGTCCGTTTTGATTTCAACATTTGGATTCACATGTAGTTCTTTATCATCGACAAGTCCGATCCCAACACCTACACGGCTTGCGTCATCAGGAAATGGTTGAACTTGAATCTTCGTGTTCTCTTCTTCTCCTCTTCGCAAATAGGTGAGCGTAATCTCAGTCCCGGCAGTTTGCTTACTAACAAATTCAATAAATTCCTCTGATGAAGTAAACTCATGACCATTTATTTTAAAAATACGGTCACCCGGCAGTAATTTGTCAGCAGCAGGCATATTGTCGACTACATTTAGAACATATACTCCTTTATATTCATATTTAATCGGGATTTCTGCTTTCTTATAGGCAACCTCTATTGCAGATTGCTTCGAACTGGCCATCAGGTGCATTTGTCGTACATTATATTCCTCTTCAGTTTCTTCTTCACTTCGGACAGCATCCAACGGATAGATTTCTTGATAATCACTTAATGAGGCGAGCAAATAGGAATAAATATTTGCTTTCCCCATTCGAATGGTCGTCAACATAAAGCTTCCCTTTTCATCAAAGCCATTCTCAACTTCAATGATCGGATTCAACTCTTTTGCCATCCCCGGTTTAGAAACATAATATGGCAATGAAAAGAATGAGGCAATAACCATAAATAAGGCCGCTAAAATGAAAAAAAACCGAAAATAAAACTTCTTGTTCATCTAGTGCTGCTCCTTCCACTCCTCGATCTGTTGCTGAATTTTTGCAATATATTTTTCCGTTTCTTCTTCCCCTATTTGGATAATTTCATCTATGTTTGTAAATGCCCTCGAGCTATACATCTCAAGAGGCGGCTGAATCATAACATCAGAAGCAATTTCTCTATTTGCAACAATCTCCATTTGCAAAATATCGATACTCTGCATAATGACATCGTAGATAGACGTAATTTCTGTTGTCCGGTTTACACGAGAAACATCAACGGCGATAATAATATCCGCCCCCATTTCTTTCACAACGGAAACAGGTACCCTATCAACCACTCCCCCATCCACCAATAGCCTTCCTTCAAATTTTTCCGGAACAAAAATTCCAGGAATCGAAATACTTGCTCTAACAGCATCAGCTATCGACCCTTTTTTAAAAACCACTTTCTCACCGCTCATTAAATCAGTCGCTACAACATGGACAGGAATGTCTAATTGTTCAAGATTTTTCCCATAGGTAAAAATTCGAATAAGCTCTTTCACACGATTTCCTGCGATAAAGCCCATTTTCGGGAGTGTGAAATCCAAATAATATTTTCTCCTAAATACGCGAGATAAATGATATAGGCGTTCAATGTCTGAGCCAGCACCATAAAAACAGGCGACCATTGCCCCCATGCTGCTGCCAGCAATGAGATCAATCGGTATTTTTGCATCCAGCAGCTTTTTTATTACCCCTAAATGAGCAAATCCCCTTGCTCCACCTGAACCAAGCGCTAGACCAATTTTCGGTTGCTGCAAAAATAAGCGCCTCCTTTAAAAAGGAATGTGGGCCAGAATAAACAAGTTCCATCTTCTCCCACTTTTATATATTCTTATGGTCTATTTTATTTTTCTATGAGTATATTGATCTATATGAGGACAAGACCTAATGAAATAAGTTCCAACAAAGAAATGATCAATTAACATTGTTCTATATTTTACACGATTGAGTAATCGTGCATTTGCTGATTTAATCATTTTTATTTTAGCATTATTTTCTAGAAGATGCACTTTGCTTGTGTCATCAGTAAATCTTCGAGGGAGGATGCATGGGTGGTAAAATCGAAACTAAAAACCATTATACTAGCTTCAGCAGTTTCCATAATGGCTATTTCTTTAATTTCTTTTCCACAAGACTCTGTGAACGCGTCCATTAGAGGATTGGATATGTGGTGGAAAATCGTCTTTCCCTCATTACTTCCATTTTTTATTGTGTCCGAGATGTTAATAGGCTTTGGGGTTGTAAAATTTATTGGTGTTCTACTGGAACCTTTAATGAGACCGTTATTTCGAGTTCCAGGAGTCGGTGGCTTTGTGTGGGCGATGGGAATGGCCTCTGGCTATCCTGCAGGTGCGAAGCTAACAGCCCGTTTAAGACAGGAAGGACAGTTGACAAAAATTGAAGCAGAAAGGCTCGTAACGTTCACTAATTGCTCGAACCCATTATTTATCTTTGGGGCCGTATCTGTTGGCTTTTTTTATAATCCACAACTGGGGATTATTTTGGCATTAGCACATTATCTTGGTAATTTCACCGTCGGAATCATGATGCGATTTCACGGAAAAGATCATGAGCCAACCGCAAAAAAGAGTGCAAAATTTTCTTTAAAGAATGCTTTTAGGGAACTGCACCGGACAAGAATTAATGACAACAGGCCGCTCGGAAAGTTACTCGGCGATGCAGTGATGTCTTCTATTCAAACATTATTGATGATCGGTGGTTTCATCATTTTATTTTCTGTAATAAATCAACTTTTATCGAACTTAAACATTATTGAAATGGTTGGTTCTATAGTTGCTTTGCTACTGCAGTTAATCCATCTTCCAGAGTCATTTAGCATTCCATTAATATCCGGAATTTTTGAACTCACTTTAGGAAATAAGCTGACCAGTCAGGTAGAAAACGTTACGCTGCTTCAACAAGCTATCATCGCCAGTGTCATTCTTGCATTCAGCGGATTAAGCGTGCAAGCTCAAGTAGCTAGTATTCTTGCACAAACAGACATCAAATTTAAACCTTTTTTTATAGCGAGAATCTTTCATAGTGTTTTTGCTGGATTGTATACATGGTTGCTTTGGAACCCCATTTATGAAAACTTAAATCCACAGAATCCGGATTCTAAAACCGTCCCAGTCGCCCTTTTTGATGAAGGAAAGTGGGCGTTTGATACATTTGAACTGATTAGTGACACAGGACCAATATTAACGCTTATTTCATTGCTGGTCTACATCGTTGTATATGCAAGTCGGATGCTTAGAAACGAACATTAATACAAATGTATAAATGCTGTAAAAATAGATGGAAAGAGAAGCTGCCATTAGAATGCACAAAAACAACAATTGCGAAGCAATTAAAAAAGCGAGTGTTTGCAATTACTAGACAAACACTCGCTTTTTTACATAATATGTAAGATCCATTCACTATTTTTTAAATTTTGCTTGAAGTGCTTGTTCCACTATCGGTGGGACTAATTCTGAAATTTTTCCATTATATTGGGCAACTTCTTTTACAATACTAGAACTCAGGAAAGAATATTGGTTATTAGTCATGATATAAAATGTTTCAATCTCATGATTAAGAAAACGGTTCATAGAAGTTAACTGCATTTCATATTCAAAATCAGAGACTGCTCTTAAGCCCCTTATAATTGCATTTGCTCCAATATCCTTCGCATATTCAACCAGAAGTCCGTGAAAGGAATCAACCTTAACATTTGGAATATCCTTTGTTACTTCACGAATTAATTGGATACGTTCCTCCACAGTAAACAAAGGCTTCTTTGATGAATTGTTAAGTATCGAAACATACACTTGATCAAACACTTTTGCTCCCCTAGAAATGATGTCTAAATGACCAAACGTAATCGGGTCAAAGCTTCCTGGACATACAGCTATACTTGCCATCGTTCTCCCCCTTTAAAAATGGGCCTTTTCATATATAGATATCGTTATGATTCCATAGGTTTCTTGTTTGATTCGAACAAGACCTTCAATTTGTGCTGGGATTTGAACGTCTGAACTATGTTCACAAACAATAACTCCTTCGTCCTTCAACAATTGATGCTTATCTATCAATTCTAGCGTCTCTTTCAATTGTTGTTTAGCATATGGTGGGTCAAGAAAAATATAATCAAAACGAAGTTCCCTTTTTATAATTGCCTTTAATGCTCGAGTTGATTCATTTCTATATACTTCAGCCCGTTCTTCTAAATTACATTGTTTTAAATTCTCATAAATTGTTTGAATGGCTTTCCCATCACGGTCGATAAAAAGCACCTTATCTGTTCCCCGACTTAGCGCTTCTATTCCTAAACCTCCGCTGCCCGCAAAAAGATCAAGGCATAGTCCACCTTGAAAATAAGGACCGATCATATTAAAGATTGCTTCCTTCACTTTATCAGTTGTTGGCCTCGTCGATTTTCCTGGCACAGCTTTTAACGATTTTCCTTTCAATTTGCCTGAAACGACTCTCATGAAATAATCACCTGCATTGTCAAACTTCCTTACCATCCTAACATAATCAAAGCAAAGTGCCAATTATCGACATCCAGGTATTTTTTCATTACTTATCTGCCCATTTAAATAAAGGGAATGGCTGTCTACCGCAAAATCAATCACATTATAACTTTGCAAAAAAAATGATAATGATGTATATCCACCTCTATTGTGGAAATACTGTAATTAACAACATCTATTCGAGGATGTTGTTGCCAACCGCGGAGAAGACTTACGTTTCCCCATAAGTTCTTCCTCCGGTTTCTCCTCTCCCTTTGCCTTCTTTCCTTATAAAGGAGATGGAAGGACCCTGCAGTTATCTGCAGGGTTTTCTTTTTTTATTATTGCGATATTGTTGAGAAAAAGAGCGAAAATTAACATCGATATAGAACAAAGCTACTTTGTTAAGTGTCGCACATAATCATTCCGTAATTGCCAGTGAAAGTTTGATTTCATCTTCATTTTCATTAAATGAAATTTGAAAAAGTGACTTTAACATACGGTTTGACATATAAGGTCGGCCATTAATCATTCTAAGTGGATTTTCCAATAAACCGTAATGCTCTTGATTGTAAAAGTAAATATTTTGACTTACATAAAAGCGATAACTATCATTCCGTAAATTTACATTGACAGTCTCATGATCGTCAAGTAGCTGTGCTTCATAACCTAGAGAATTCATCGTTTCAATAAACGGAAAAAATTGTTCATTACCGACAAGAATTACATCGATGTCTTCCTTCAGAGCGTCTCCGATATAGAGTGAGCGCGAATCGTAAAAATAAAGCGGAAGCGCATTTGTTTTTGCATTTTTATTTAACGAAAAGAAACGGGTGTTTTTCTCAGCGATAGAGCTAAGAATCTCATCTAGTTTTTGCGGAGTGAGTGAATTTTCTTTTAAACTAAGCGCTAAAAACTGAGCAATCTCATCTTCCGTAAAATGACGTTTCAGCTCTTCAATTAGAAGGTTTACTTTTGGATTATGACTTTCTCGCTCTTCTACAATGGATGTTAACACACCCAGAATCCACCTTTCTTCAGATGGAAGTTCAGGAGCTTTTTCAATAAAATAATGATCGATCATTCTGCGCTCCAATTCCTGACTATCTAGACTTGGTTTCGCAATCATTACACCACTGCCGTAAGTTTCTGCGAAGCTATCTGTTAAAACTACTGCCATCTCATTGAAATTAGGAATTTTATCGAATGATGCCTTTGAAAAATTAGTTTGGGAATCATTTGTTGTATACAATTGAATTCCTTTTTCACCTACTCGCGGAACTAAAGGTGTGGGCTGCCAATAAAGAGAACCGTCACCACCTTTTCCTTCAAAAACATAATAGTCGATATACTCTAATTTGCTGTAACCTTTGAGCGGAAAGCCAACAACCCACGTTCCTTCTCTTCTCGCTGCCGAGATAACATCAACCGTTGTATGGGTTACTTCTACATCTGGCAATTGAATCAACCAATCACGCAAAAGAAACGCAGAGTCATCATCATTTAGCTGGATTTGATAACGAAAAGTTAGCGACTCATTTTGAGCCTGTAATGAATTGTCATCCTTAGAACTACAAGCAACTCCATCACCAGTAGCACATTCCCAATCCGAAATAGTATTGGGCGCATTTATCCGATACTCACCTTTCCCTGCCAAACCTTCAATAACCTGTGTAACAGAAAGAACTCCGCCTTTTGACTCAATCGTAATATGTTGAACCGCTTTTTCATCCTTTCCTAGTTCAGATGGATTATGGTATTCAGAATAAGCGTTCCATTGCCACAACAACATAGCTCCAATAGTAACATTTAAACTAATTAGTAATGTGAACGCAAGCTTCCACATATGCATTCCCCTTATATTTTATTCAATTTATCCTTCTATATTAACAATAGCAGAAGGCAGAATCGACGTCATTAGAAAATAATTAGAACAAAAGACCTACTTTATCTTCTCAATTCTTTCATAGCCATTCTAGCTTAAGCATGATAAAGTAGTCATGAAACTAAGATAAGGAGAGAATACAGTCATGATTCAGCGTTTTATTGAATTAGGAGAAGGATATTCTGACATATATGAGTTAATTGAGATAGCAAAAGCTAACAAAGAACGGCTTTTACATATGATGACCTATCACACCGTTATAGAAAATAAAGAGGTCTCTTCCCTCGTAGTTATTCTCAAACCGACCGTACCTGGGGATTTCCAACCTTTATACATTTGTCGTGAAGGAATTCCCAATCCAAACAAAAAACCAAATAAACGTTATCAACTATTCCAACAAGCTGCAACAGAGCTAAAAAAAGAAATTATTGAACTTGAAGTCAAGCCGTCCGTGCAATTCTCTGAAAAGGAACTTTATTATCAATATTTAATTGGAATTTTAAGAATGAACCGTTATATTCCACCTTTAGCTTAAGAAGAGGACAATGACAGACCAAAGTAAAGACACACTTTGCTAGTGAAAAAGATAGTAAAAAAGAAAAGCTATGGTTAAAAAGTTATTCCCGAACAACTTTTTAACCATAGCTTTTTAAATTCCCATCCGATAATCATATTCTTTCGCTTTATCCGGCTTTGAATTTTCGTACTCTGTTTTTAAAAATGGCTTAAATGAAGGCTCAACCTTTTTCACAAAGGAATAACTTTCTATTTTTTTCATAATCGTTTCAACATCCTCTAAATCACAATAGAGAACAACGTATTTTAATCGTTTGGAGACAAAATGGACATTTCCAAACTTTCTTAACATTTTGGCTTGTTTTAAAGAATAAAGCCATACGATTATCCCTTGACGTTGTCCCAGCATACTTTTTTCCCCTTCAAACACCTTGTTTTTTTCTAGTCTAGCAGACAAACCTGGATATTTCAATGCTCAAGAATAAAAGGCAGGATACCTTCAAAACATTGTTCCTGTGAGGATAAATCAAAGAGTTGAAGCCATAGTGATTTTTACAGGAACCTACTATTTGCTTGGCATTGCAGCTTCTACTAGAAGAAGGATTTCTATAAAAAGAACTACAAGTTCTGTAGTTTTAAAAGCCAAAAAAAGCTTAGGTTAACTAAGCTTTTTATGAACACCCACAGCTTCCGCCTGTACTACATCCACCGCCACAGCTAGAAGAACTATCAAAAAACGGATTTCCAGTTGGGACCTTTATTTGTTCAGATACAGATTTCCCAATTAAAACACTAACCTCATCCAACAAAGCCTGTAGGTCGTTTTCAGCTTTTTTGAATTCAGCTACGTGAATATCCATATCCATTTCTCTCTTTAACTCCCGAATATTTCTCATCACTTTATGATATTCAGGATGGTAGCGGCCAAATCGTTGCACCTCTTCATAGAGCTCCTTTTCCTTTGAAAAAGCTCTAATTTTACGTTGCGTATCTCTATTTGATTTAACTTTATTTAAACAGAACCTATAATATTCAACGACATCTGACTCCATAATCATCATTGACAACTGTTCAGCCTGATCTAATATTTCCATTCTTTCCAAAGTAGCAAGCAATTCTAGCTCACCTCCGCTACTTATTTTAACATGGAAATGTAAAAAAACGAAAGTTTAATGAACAATTTAAATTAGAATCACCCTTACATTACCCCATCATAAAGCCCATTAAGTTAATGTTTATGGAATGGATACTGTAAACTCCTTCTCTAACTGATATGGTTCATCATTATGGTTTACAACTTCTAATTTTACGCGATGCGTTCCTTTCTCTAATCCTTTAATAATAAATGCAGCCGTGGTCACCTCTTCCTTCTTCACACCGTTAATATAAAGAATGATTTTCCCTTGTTTTTGCTCACTGTCA
The DNA here is from genome assembly GCF_008764295.1 of Bacillus methanolicus. GTDB lineage: Bacteria > Bacillota > Bacilli > Bacillales > Cytobacillaceae > Robertmurraya > Robertmurraya methanolica_A. The sequence goes on from NZ_VTQX01000001.1 coordinate 161,349, forward strand.
TCTCGGAATGAAATGGCTGGCAGCATACATTCGACAAAAACACTATTTCCTCTTATATGGTGCTGAACTTTAAAAGGCTCTCTATTTTGTTCAATTGTAACTGGCATATCATGGGCTGTGTTGACAGTACTCATCGGTATAACCGTAAACCTTTTGGCCTCTGGTTCCGGTAAGTCCTTTTGACAGCCCACCGCTATTAGCAATAGCATCATTAAACTTAAATATATGGATCTCATTGGCAATCCCCCCTGTATTTTAAGTCCCATTAACATAAATTATAATGATATTGTTTGCTATCAAATCCATTTTTACTCCATAGCATCCATGAAAAAACAACCTTCTCAATAAATGCGAGAAAGTTGTTCATGAGAGATTATTATTCATTGCTTGAAACATGCTCATCATCATTTGCGCCATATAGACGCCGTTAGAAAATTTTTCAACCCGATGCGGAATTGTTTTCCTATGATAGTGTAATGCTGCGATTTGAAATGCTTGAAAATCATTTGGATTCCTTGCTAATTTCCTATACCAAATCGGTTGTTCACGTAAAAACCTTTTCAAATCCGGATCAGAATTAATCATTTCCATCATATCTTTCCTCATATCCATCCCCCTTTTCAATCTTTTCTAAATTGGAATGGATGCGAGCTTTGAGCTGGCTGATTACTGCTCGTAGCGCTTCCTTGTTTTCCTCCCTGGAATTGGAGGATTAATCCTTGTATCGCACCTAAAGCTTGACTCAAATTAGTAATATGTCCCTGGAGTTGATTTGGATCTACATTTTTAACTGCATTCATAATTTGTGGAAGCCATTCTTTTTTATCTTCTTCTTTTTCCTGTACTCCTTTAAACTCATCCCAGCGAGAGTCTTCGTCTCCCAGTAAGTACCATTCCTCAAAAAGTTCCTGCCAAGTCGCATTTCCCTTCCTGACTTCCATCACCATTTTCGGATGCTCCTTAACGAATTCCTTAAATTGCTGAACAGAAGGATGGAGTTTTTTCTTTTCCATGCTTATTCACCTCAAACAAAGGGCATGTTTAGCAGTTTCGCATTGGTTTACTATGTCGCACTTCATCACCTTGAAATCGACAATGATTATCCACTTTTTATACCGCTGTACTTCATTTCGTTTTTTGTAATATTTCGTTACTAAGTTTCCTATGATACGATATGATAAAGCGATAAAAGTTGTGAATCACGCCTACTCTTTAGAACAATTATAAGGGGATGAACTTATTGCAAGAAAACTTAAAGAGACTTTTTCAGCAGGTACTAGAAAAAAGTACAAATGAGGAATTAGAGGTTCTAAATCATGTTCTTGAAGGATTGAATCATCAAGATCGTACTTTCATTAATCGGTTGCTTCATATGGAACACAAACAGACAAGTGAAGGAATAGAAGTAAAAATCCCTTTAAACCCAATGGTCAACAACCCTTTAAATATTCTTCATGGAGGAATTACAGCTGCAGTTATTGATAGTGCAATGGGGACATTGGTACATCAAAGCTTGCCTGATAGAAAAGCTGCCGTTACTACTCAGCTTAATATTCATTATATTGCCCAAGGCATTGGAGATTTTATTACATGCCATGCAAAAATCGATCACTTCGGTTCAAAAACCCTTCTAGCTTCAGCAGATGTATTTCGTTCTGATGGTCAAAAAATTGCCCAAGCAACCGGCAGTTTCTTTATCATCGAGAAAAAATAGAACAAAAAGTGAGAGCTCGCAACTATAGCTCTCACTTTCTATCCCCGGTTTTTACGCTATCACTATTGCCTTTTTTATGAACCTCTTATTGTCCATCTCAAAAAATGAATCAAAAATATCATAATGGCAAAGTTTGTAAAAATCGAGCTTCATCCACATCACATTCATACTATAAGGTGAAATAAAATCGCTATTGACTATTATTCTTCATGCCATTTTTGAATAAAATTTTGTGTATAGTGGAGATGATATACTCCGACACCAATATGTGTAAATTGTCCGTTTAAGAGCGTCTCGCGATGCCCTTTACTATTAAGCCACCCTTCCATTACAGCAGGTGCATCTGCGTAATTAGCAGCGATATTTTCTCCAGCAAGTTGATAAAAAATTTCCCCTGCTTCCAAACGATCAGATAGTTCACCAGTAGTTTTTGACGTATGAGAGAATTCTTCGCTTTCATACATATCAATACTATGAGCTAAAGCAACCTCCGCTACCATTTCATCCTTTTCGAGCGGAGCTAGATCGTGTCGTACCCGCATGATGTTAGAAATATCAAAAATCTGCTCCGCATTTCCTTTAGCCACTTCAGTCTCGCTCCCGGCTTCCCACGGCTTAACCTCTACTAATTCACCTACATAAACTAATTCATATGGCTGCAATTTAATTAAAGTCTCTGCATCCATAAACCTTACACTTGATAATGTTCCATCGAACTTATCAATATAAAATTGAGCATAAAAATCTCCCATTTGTACAAGCGGACGAGTGTTCATGTCATCCTCAGTTAGTTCAAAGCGATAAGAGCTCCCTTCATACATTAAGCTAATATATGGTCCAATCGGGACCGAAGCATAAATTTCTTCGACTGGCTGTCCTATTTTGAAAGGAGGAATGTCCACATCACTGCCTATCGCATATACGGTCACAACCGTTTCATCACGAATACCCACTTGAATATACTCTTGAAAACTCTTTTTGTAAATCCACCAGTCATATCCATAGGCAGAAGGATCTATCCTAGAAGGCTTACCTAAATTTTCTTCTAATTCGGATATATTTTTTCCTATCAATGTTGCTATTCCCGAACTTGGGGCATCAATTTGTGGATTATCTGTGCCGTCGTCTGTCTCTTCTTCTAGTGATTTATCAACCTGAGGTGAATCTGGATGCTCATTGACTAATATATCGTCTTCAAAGGATAAATTTAAATAGAAAATAACTGCTAACATTGCGGCGATTAATATTAAAATTCTTATAAGGGCACGCAGAGGTATGCCTCCTCTCTTTTCTTGAACTCATTATTGATTATCCTATCTATATTTTCTAATATTCTATGCATATAGTAGTTTAATATGATTATATCATCTATTATTTTCTTTGAAATCTTTCAATCCAAATATAAAACGTTCCCACCGTTAAAATGGGAACGAAAATATTAACTCGAGTTAGATTTTGTTATCGATTAACTAATGTTCTATTTGCATATCATTCGGTTCAGATATTTCTGAAAGAGCCTTTCCTGCTTGGCTATCTGTTAACTTTCTTACCGCAAAATCACCAAGGGAAACAATGCCGATTAATTTATCTCCTTCAACGATCGGAAGGCGTCGAATTTGATGATTTGCCATTAATTCCGCGGCATCTTTTGTGCTCATTTCTGCAGTCGCCGTTATGAGCTCTTCACTCATTACCTCTTCAACTTTCGTGGAACCTGGTTTTTTCTCGGCAATGCCGCGAATGACGAGATCTCGATCTGTGATCATTCCAACCAATCTCTCTCCATCAACAATCGGAATTGCACCGACGTTCCATTCCTTCATTTTGACAGCCACTTCATATACATTATCAAGTAGCGTACAACATTCCACTTCATCACTCATAATTTCTTTTAATTTTTGCACTTCCTTACCTCCTTATTATGCAATATCACTATCATTAAAGATTCCCTTTAAATAGTATTTCCAATTCACATTAATTCATTAATAAAGCCTAATTGAAATGTGAAAGAACTATGTTTTCTTTTAGCTTGTCATTGCAACTTTTTCACTTTTCCACTATTATTAGATTTGGGATTATTTTAGTAAAATTCTACATAAAGTATTCAAACTTATAATGTTTCACTTGTTTGAGGAGGGATCGAGATGAAATTTGAGAATTTTGGATTCGATAAAGTAAAAGCTGATTTAAAAAGGTTAGACGATGTTATGGCGGATTATGGATTAATCCGTGCTGAGCAGTGGGATTATGAGAGGGTATCCTACGATCGCAAATTTGAATTAAAGGAAGGGGTATTCTATCTTCGCATTTTAGGTTATGCAGTTGAAGGTGATGTTGGTGCTAATAGAGCAGTTCTGCAACTCCTCACACCATTGTTAGGAAAGCATTATTATCCTCATGGAGTTGAATATGGTGAAGGAGAAGATTTCCCAAGCTCTTTAGTAAGCCAATGTGAAAAAATTTTAACCGATGTTAAAGCAGAAATAGACAAATTCGTTAAGTAATTTCACCATTATCTTCCCAAAATGTCAACGAAAAAGACCCATTTAACCAATGGTGTCTTTTTCTTTACCTCCATGGGGTGATCCATCTATAATAAAGATAAATTAACAGCAAATCATGTTGTTTCAATAATGTTTCTTTTGCACTATAATTTATCTATAGGTATATGTTAGAAGAGTCAATCATTGATATTACCTTTTTAAAGTTTATACCCCAAACTAAGGAAAGAGGGAGTCGCCTAAATACATACGAAAATTAGATTCCATTTTTCAGTTGAGCGCCCAAGCTAGATCATTAAATGCAAATGGTTATATCAATAAAAGCAATAAGCCTATATTTAAGATTATAGAAAATTTACCCTCCGATTCATTGATCTCAATTTTTAACATAAAATAGAAAAAACGAATGGTTGTACTTTTGTTATTTAGAAAGGGGTTCTATCTTGTCCAGTATTTTCACAAAGCGGATGGCACTGATTGTTTTAATTGTAATCCTCGTCGCTGCCCTTCTTTATTTTATTCTACCTGTATCAGTTCCACTGATCGTAGCTTTCATAACAGCTCTATTTTTGCATCCAGTTGTTAAATGGCTGCGCAAAAAGACGAAATTAAATCAACAGCTTGCAGTATTAAGTGTATTCCTACTTTTTCTATTATTCATTGGAGTTAGTGGCTATTTTGTGACAACAAAAGTGGTGACAGAAATTATTAGACTTGTCGAAAACGCTCCACTATACATCAATGAAATTACGAAAGCTTGGCTTAATATTGAAAAAGACTTTGCAAATGCAGCAAAAGATATGCCTAGAGAAGTGGTTAATGAAATTAGTAATCAAATTCAAAGCTTCCTTAATAAAACAAGAAACGATCTTGTTGCATATGTCAATATCGATACGGTAAAATCGCTATTAACAAATATTCCAAACTATTTAGTGAGCTTCCTTGTTTATTTAATTGCCCTTTTCTTGTTCTTGCTTGAACTTCCGAGGCTCCGTGAAGGAATGTATTCCTTCTTAAAGGAAAAAACTGCACAAAAAGTTCAGTTTATGACATCAAGACTTTCTTTCGTCATTTTCGGATTCTTTAAGGCACAATTTTTAGTGAGTATTATTATTTTCGTCGTTTCTCTAATCGGCTTATTCTTTATTAAGCCTGAAGTTGCTTTAATAATGTCGCTTATCATTTGGGTAATTGACTTTATCCCGATTATCGGCTCAATCGTGATTCTAGGACCTTGGGCGCTCTTTTATTTAATTACAGGGGACATTTCGCATGGTACACAATTAGCAGTTCTCGCAGCTGTATTGTTAATCATTCGCAGAACGGTAGAACCGAAGGTAATGGGAAGTCATATTGGATTATCACCTTTAGCAACATTAATTGCCATGTATCTCGGATTAAAAATCCTCGGCATTCTTGGCTTCGTAATCGGACCATTATTGCTAATCGCCTTTAATTCTGCAAAAGAGGCTGGCATTATAAAAATGAATTTCAAAATTTAAAGTTTATTGAAAAAAATAAAGATCAATAAAAAACAGCTCCAAAGTCTGTTAAAAAGACTTCGGAGCTGTTTTTTTATATCCCTAAAATCGCTTTAATAACCGATGTTGTTTCTCCACCATGGTAAAACACATAAAGGAGTAGATAGACAGCCACACCAGTAATCGCTGTAAAAAACCAAATAATGCTTGTAATCGGTCCTATTTTGCGATGCACCGCATATTTCTTTTGGTAGCCGGTAACAAGAGATATAATCCCAAGAACCGCTCCAACTGTAGCTAATGTAATATGGAAAATAAGAAAGATCGTGTAATAAATTTTAATATCATCGGGGCCGCCAAATGCAGTATTTCCAACGAAAATCGTTCTGGAAGCATAAATAATAAAGAAAATGATCGCAAAAATGGCTGCTAAAAACATCGTTTTTTGGTGAGCTTCTCTCTTCCCTTTTTTTATTTGGCTCCAACCAATGGCCACTGTTATTGCGCTTAAAATAATAAAAGTCGTACTGATTGTCGGTAAAATAGGTAAAGTAAAATTCATCTCTTTTTTCCTTTCTTAATATCCAAATAAGTAAATGTCAAACCTCAATCCAAAGCAATTAGAGGAGAACCGTGCTCATTACAATAAATTAATTTTAGTAGACTACCATCATATTTTCAATCTTAAGATAGAAAAACAACAAAATTGTACTATTTTTGTCATATTTATTGTGGTAAATGTGATTTTTTTAACTGATTCTATTTACTTCTATTAGAATATAAGGAACAAGCAGAGGGTGCGCTCATAAAAAAAGCACCCGGCTAAGGTGCCAATTGTTTATTTAATGGTTTGTGGATCTAGTAAATGCAACTCAGGCTCAGATTCCTCTTGCTCTCTTCTATACCATTCAAAGAACACTTGAAATAATACTACACCATAAACGATTTCTTGAATAACTTTCATAAGTACCCCGCCTAATTGCTGATCATGAAGCAATGACATGGAATTAAACATTTCAGGTCCACTCAAGTTTAACCCTGATAAGACAGTTGGTGAAACACAAAGCTCAAGAGCTTGAGCCCAAGAACTTGGATCGGAAAAAGTTGCATACATTGGAACATCAGCAAAAATAATTAATGCACATGCAGGTGTTAACAATACACCATCAGCAAATATGTAGCCAATCTTCTTTACTCCGCTTAATCTCTTTTCACCTTCCACTTGATTAACGAGTGGCCACCACATGAAGGTCGCCATTAAAAACAGCAGAATCGTATAGGATGTGTGGAGCAACATATCTGTCTTGATAACATCAAAGATCAATGGGATATGATAAAATGAAAAGATCCCATTAAAAAGAATTAAAGCAATGATTGGTTTTGTAAAAAATTTGAATAGTGGCCGAATAATAGGAAAACCTAATATCTTTTTCCAGATCCACTGTGGAGTTCCTACTATAAATAGTGGTGGAATAATCAAATATAAGACAGCCATCTGAATCATGTGAGCATAAAACATAAGATGACTTAGTAGGTCAATTGGTGAACCTTTGATGATATATAAAAGAATAACCCCTGTTGAAAAAAGGATGCCTTGTCTTGTTGTTAATGGTTCTGAATCGTTAATACGTTTTCTCCATATGATCGTGATGAGAAAATAAGCAGCTAACAATGCAACCATTGCCAAAAAGAAATATGGACTCCATAACGCTTGAAAACCAAACATATCTAAAGATAACATTTTGACCCATCACCTCTGTAATTTCCTTTTTCATTTCTCTTTAAGTGTAAATACTACGTTAATATTATAACTCAAAGAGTTAAAAAGTTCTCCACTTCAAACGAAAGCAATCGTTTCCTTAGTTAAAAGCATTGATAAAAAATATTATCAACTAAATGTTTTTAGTTTTTTTGTGACATATTGCTTTCACGACGCCTTTCAGTTATCACCAAAATGTATCCTAAAACCAAACCGACATATAACTAAACTTAGCAAAAAGAAAATCGGCCAATTATTAGCCGATTTTCAAATGAATTTACCACCAAACAATCGTCACAAATGCGAGGACTGTTATTAAGCCAACAAGCAGGCCAGAATACAAAAATAGCGCTGGTGCTTCATGACCTTTATGGCTCATGTGCATAAAATAATAAAGCTGAAAGACCACTTGGACTGCTGCAAGCAACAGAATAAATGGAACAGTAAACCAACCTGACATTCCCGCTCCAACCGCTACAAAAGCAATGATTGTTAAGAAGATCATCAAAGTAAAGGTAATTACCTGATGTCTCATTTCTTCTGCATTCTTTTTACGGCGATAAGCGATATCTACAGTCGCATTTCCCGTATTCGTCTGATTATTTTCCATAGTTTATCCCACCATTCCCATTAGATATACTACAGAGAAGATAAACACCCATACAACATCGATGAAATGCCAATATAGACTAGCAACATAAAATTTTGGTGCATTGTATAGACTTAATCCTCTTTTCGCATTCCTTACCATTAATGTGATAATCCACGCTAAACCAAAGGCAACGTGTGCGCCGTGAAAGCCAACTAACGTGTAGAATGCTGAACCAAAGGCGCTACTAGTAAATGTATGACCATAGTGGTGTACATAATGATAAAACTCATAAATTTCAAGAGCAAGGAAACCGAAGCCTAGTATGACGGTAATCCCAAGCCATAGCTGCATCTTTTTAAATTCAAAGTTTTTCATGTGGTACATTGCATATACGCTCGTTAGTGAACTCGTTAAAAGAATCATGGTCATTAAAAATGCTAACGGTATTTCAAATAAATCCTTAGCTAATGCGTGATCCGGTCCTGGAACCTTGTCTTTTAATGCGAGATAGGTTGCAAAGAGAGAGGCAAAAAGAACAGTCTCTCCGCCAAGGAACAACCAGAAACCAAGGAATTTATTTTTTGCTTCAAGGGTTTGCTTTTCAGGCGAAGCAGGCCATTTTTCAAGTGTCATTTTTTCTTCAGCGTGCATTATGCCTTAACCCCCTTATCATCTTCATCGATCAATTCTTCCTTATGAATATGGAAGCCATGATCATCTTTTACAGAACGTAGGAACATTGATCCGAACGTGATTAACAATCCAATTATAAGAACCGGCAAGCCCCATCCATAATCTAAGCGGTACATCGCACCGAATGCTGCCACAAATAACCCAAAGGAAATAACGAAAGGAATGAAAGACGCATTTGGCATATGAATGTCTCCTAACGGTTCTGCTGGAGTCATTCCTTTTTTCCCTTCCATTTTTTCAATCCAAAGCGGGTCTAAACCACGTACTAATGGAAGTTGTTTAAAGTTATAGAATGGTGGTGGAGATGGGATTGCCCATTCAAGTGTTCTACCATCACCCCAAGGGTCATTGCCAACTTTTTCATTTTTAACAGTTGTTATAATGATGTTAATCACTAATACCACAGTTGCAGCAGCCATAAAGAAGGCGCCTACTGTACTAACAAAGTTCCCTGTTTCCAGACCTTGACCTTCAAGGAATGTGAAAATACGTCTTGGCATTCCCCATAGCCCTAAGAAATGTTGGATAAAGAAAGTCAAATGGAAACCAATGAAGAATAACCAGAACGTAATTTTACCTAAAGTTTCATTTAACATCGTACCAAACATTTTAGGCCAATAGAATGCGGTCCCAGCTAGGATTGCAAATACTACTCCACCGACAATTACATAGTGGAAATGAGCGACTACAAAATACGTATCATGGTATTGATAGTCAGCTGCTGCACTTGCTAACATTACCCCTGTAACTCCTCCCATTAAGAATGAAGGAATAAAGGCTACAGCATAGTACATCGGCGTCGTAAATTTGATACTTCCTCCCCACATCGTAAAGAGCCAGTTAAATATCTTTATACCTGTCGGTACAGCAATCGCCATCGTTGCAACAGCAAAGATCGCATTGGCAATCGGACCAAGACCAACCGTGAACATATGGTGAGCCCAAACCATGAATCCTAAAAAGCCGATTAAGACTGTCGCGAATACCATTGAGGAGTATCCGAATAGTCTCTTTCTAGAGAAGACAGGAATAATTTCTGAGAAAATACCAAACGCTGGTAAAACAAGAATATATACTTCCGGATGTCCAAAAATCCAGAATAAATGCTCCCAAATAATCGTGTTACCACCTGCAGCAGTAACAAAGAAATTAGAGCCAAATAGTCTATCAAACATTAACAAGAAAATTCCAACTGTTAATGGTGGAAATGCAAATAAAATAAGGGCAGATGCGACAAATGTTGTCCATGTAAACAACGGCATGCGCATATAAGTCATCCCAGGCGCACGCATGTTAATGATTGTGACAAGGAAGTTAATTCCTCCCATTAACGTACCAGCACCAGATATTTGCAGACCTAATAGATAGAAATCTATTCCATGCCCTTCAGATGCAAGAGATAATGAAGCATATGACGTCCACCCTGCATCAGGCGCTCCACCTAAAAACCAAGATAGATTTAAGAATACTCCTCCAAAGAAGAATAACCAAAAACCAAGCGCATTAATGAAAGGAAACGCTACATCGCGAGCACCGATTTGCAACGGCATAATTGCGTTCATAAATCCAAATAACAATGGCATTGCTGCCAAGAAAATCATCGTCGTACCGTGCATTGTCAAAATTTGATTATACATACCAGCACTAACGAAATCACTGTTCGGTACCGCTAGCTGAATTCGGATAAACATTGCTTCGAGGCCACCGACAACGAAAAAGAATCCCCCTGCAATTAAGTAAAGGACTGCAATTTTCTTGTGGTCAACCGTTGTTAAATAGTCCCAAACGGTTGCTCCGAACCCCTTTTTTTGAGCGTACGTACTCACAATTTTACCTCCCTTTGAAAACTAATCCCCTTGCTATACAATCACAATATAATTAAGGTTTTGTATCGTTGTAATTTGTCGCTCTTCTATATGAGAAGACGACTATTCTTTTACCTTTAACTCCATTAAATAAGCAGTTAATGCATCAATTTGCTTAGGTGTTAATTCTCCATATGTCCCAGACATTTTATTTCCTGGCTTAAGCGTTTCTGGATCTTCCAACCACTTTTTAATGTTTTCTTCATTATTCTCTAGAATCCCCGCAACATATGCTCTGTCAGCAAAATCTGTTAAATTTGGAGCAACGCGAGCTGCTTCTGGAGAAGCATTGTTTGGTGTGATCGCATGACATCCGATACAGCTTTGATTGAAAAGTTCTTGCCCTTCTTGAGCTAGAGCTGTTTCCGGTTGAACCGGTTCTTCGATTCCTTGCATGGATGCAACCCATTGATCAAATTCGTCACTAGAAATGGCTCTTACTTTAAAATCCATTAAAGCATGGGATGGACCGCAAAGCTCAGCACATTTTCCATAGAATAGCTCATTGGCCTTTTCTGCACCTTTGGAATCAAATTGCAACCAAAACTTATTAATATTATCTGTATTTGTATCCATCTTTCCACCAACTGACGGAATCCAGAAGGAATGCTTTACATCAGATGCTTTTAAGTTAAAATAAACCCTCTGATCTGTAGGAACCACTAACTCCTGACTTGTAACAATCTCTTCGTTTGGATACTCAAATTCCCACCAATAAAGACTAGCACGTACGTTTATTACTAGTGCATCCGTCTTTCCATCTTCATTTACCTCGTCCATGGCAGAAACATCAGCAAGTCTAAAGGTTTCAATTACCGTTGGAACAGCTAAAACAAGTAATAATAGAATTGGAATAACAGTCCATATGATTTCTAATTTATGACTACCTTCCACTTGTTTAGGAATTTGTTCATCTTTGCGTTTAAAACGGAAAACGACAATGAGAAAGATGATGGTTACAACTGCAATTACCCCAACCATAATAATCGTACTTAATTGCATGAGATCATATTGTCTCTGGGCAACCTCACCAGCTGGCTGGAGAGTTGATAAGTACGGCTTGCCGCAACCGGAAAGAATGAGCGCCATTAACGCTAATAATGAGAACAGACGCCATTTTGCTAGCTTTTTCATAGCTTGAACATACCCCTCTTTCGTAAAAAAATAATTGAATTTGGATGAGTAAATTTCACAAAGTCAACTTATTTAACAAAACGAATACGATTCCAATGAAATGGTCAAGAATTTCATATACACTTCTTGCTAAATTAATGTCTGATTCGGAAGTCGTTATCATCAGCCGTGCTTTATGAAATAAACTCTCCCTGAAAATTTTATAGATAAATCCCCTTTACTAAAATAGCGTAAAGAAAAATTCTCCCAATAATTAATGGTTCATTTTAGATGTACTATAATTTTGTTTAATCTAAAGTGGAATTTCTTATGTAAGCGACAAAATGCTGTAACATGATTACACAAGTGTGACAATTACCATAGCTACAAACATAATCGTCATATATTGTAGAGAGTATACAAACATTGACCTTGCCCACTTCATGTCATCTTTTTTGCGATAACCATTAATACCAATTAACAACCAGCCTATATTTAATAGGGTAGCTAGTATTAAGAAAGGTATACCTAGCGAAGTTAATAAAAATGGTATTGGAAATAATATGATGACCCAAGCAAGGATATGTTTTTTCGTTACATCAAACCCCTTTACTACAGGGAGCATCGGGATACCAGCTGCCCTATATTCATCTACTCTTCGCATTGCTAATGCATAAAAATGAGGTGGCTGCCAGGCAAACATGATTAAAAACAAACTCCATGCAATGACATCAAGACTTGGATCTACAGCAGCCCATCCGATTAGAGGAGGAACAGCACCTGAAATACTACCAATAATCGTATTAGAAATTAATCTCCTTTTACTCCACATCGTATACAAAAACACATAGCTTACGATCCCTACAATCCCAAGCAGAGTAGCTGTAAACGTTGTCAGTAGAAGAGAAAGAACTCCTAAAACAATAAAGCCAATTCCGAGTAGCAACGTAATTGTCGGACTTATCTTTCCAGTTACCGTTGGCCTCGCCTTTGTTCGCTCCATTAAAGGATCAATATCCCTATCGTAGAAATTATTGATGGCGCAGGAACCGGCAATAATAAGAGCTGAACCTATAAGTGTATAAAGAACAATATCAAGATTGGCTAAAAATCTTGCTTCGGTAAAATAAAGTGCCAACCAAAGACCAGTAAAAGTAGTAATCATATTTGAATTTACAATTCCGACTTTTATCAGCGCTAAAAAATCCTTCCATGCACTTGTTTTTGGTATCACCGCTTCTACATTACGCGATGGCACTTCATTTAAAGCCCTCAAATTACTCATTTTTCTTCCTCCTAATGACCTGTCACGAAGACATCTTAAAGATGTTCGGGCAACTATCAATAATCCCGTTCTTGATCAATGTATTTCCAACGGAGACGAGGGTATCCTTTCAAATTTTTTTCAGGATAATTTTTTCACTATTTACATAGTGTTAATGTTATTTAATAACCGTATTTAATAAGGTTTCCTGTCTCTTTATTAAACCATATTTTAGCATGAACTGTGAACTTTTTTTGAATATTTTTTGCCTAATTTGTGAACTTTGGATAAAACTTCTATTTTTACTTGTTATTTTCTTACAATAACAATGTAATAAACTTAAAAATAGTATCCTTAATATTATGTATGCATCCAAAAATGAATCGAGATTCTCCTGTTATAACACAAGTTAAACCAGTATGAAATTTACTCTTATATATTTCTAGCAAACTCTTATTCATTTTGCAACCTTTTTACTATAATAACCTTGTTTAATTTACATACCATTGTAAATTTCGTTATTTTTGTGTACTATCAAAAAAGTGGTGAAAAAAAAAGAGGTAAATCTGTTCTTTTGCTAAAATATTCGTTATATTGTTTACAAACAGTTTTCTTTGAAAGCAAAATGAATTTTTTATGATAGAACTTTTTCTTTTCTTTAATGAAAACCCCATAATTTATTATTTCTAAATGATAATAAAATTTCTTCAGAAATTCTTTTTTGTTTACTACTAAAAAAGCGTTCTCTTACAAATGACAAATTGATCTTAATTAAAGTAGGTGTTTTAAATTGAAAAGGTCACTAAAATGCTTTGCTGTGCTCACCACTATCGGAATGTTGTTCATTCTTCTTGGCGGTGCACTAGTGACAAAAACAGATTCTGGAATGGGCTGTGGTCGCTCATGGCCATTGTGCAATGGGCAACTCATTCCAACCGATATTACAATGGAGTTAGTGATCGAACTCGCCCATAGAGTAGTATCAGGAGTTGTCGGTTTAATGGTGCTTATTTTGTCCTATTGGTCCTGGAAAGCGATTGGGCATATTCGAGAAACTAAATTCCTATCTTTGCTTTCTTTCTCCTTTTTAGTATTACAAGGACTAATCGGTGCAGGGGCTGTCATATGGGGACAATCTGATTTCATTCTTGCGATTCATTTCGGAGTCTCGCTCATCTCATTTGCGGCAGTATTTCTTTTAACTTTGTTGATTTTTGAAGTCGATAAAAAGTTTGCAGCAGAAAAACTAGTATTAGACGAACGAATGCGCAAGCATATTATCGGAGTTACGTTATATAGCTTTATCGTCGTATACACTGGGGCATTAGTTCGCCATGTCAATGCTAGTCTAGTTTGTCGAGATTGGCCATTGTGCGTAAACACAGCGCCGAATATTCCTATTTCCTTTCATGAATGGGTACAAATGGGACACCGCTTTGCGGCAGCGTTAATATTTTTCTGGATTGCTTATATTACCTATATGGCAATTAAACATTATAAGCACCAAAAAGTAGTGTATTGGGGCTGGATCGTATCTTTTATTCTCGTTACTCTCCAAGTAATTGCCGGCGCACTCGTTGTATTGACGAAATTGAATTTATTTATCGCGCTATCACACGCATTTTTTATTTCTTGTCTCTTTGGTGTTTTAAGTTATTTTATTCTGCTAACATCAAGAAGCAAGAAAAACGAAATCTTATTAAAACAACAAAACTCTAATACTTCTCAAATTGAACAATAAAACGGCAGCGAGAGCATGTCTCTCGACTGTCGTTTTGTGTTTATAGATTTTTGATTAAACTAAAAGACAGTGGGCTACCACTGTCTTTTTCGTCACCTTTATCGTATTTCATTAGCGGTTTTTCTTTTCTTATTTGGTAAGCTCAATCAGCAAATCACCTGTTTGGATTGCCTCCCCATTGGAAACAAAGATGTCCTTGACAATACCGGAAAATGGAGCTTGTACCGTTGTTTCCATTTTCATTGCCTCCGTAATCATAAGATGATCGCCTCTTTCAACCTTCTCCCCTTTTTCCACAATAACTTTTATCACTGTTCCAGGCATGGAAGCGGCGATATGCTGCTCATTTTTCGGATCTGCTTTCACTTTTGAGACAACCGTTGATTTGATACTCTCATCTTTCACAATCACCTCTCGCGGCTGTCCGTTTAATTCAAAGTAAACAATTCTCGTTCCATCTGGTTGCGGTTGTCCCACAGAGACTAATTTTACAATTAACGTCTTTCCTTTTTCAATTTCAACCTCAATTTCTTCACCTAATCTCATTCCATAAAGGAAAGTAGGAGTGTCTAAAACAGAGACATCACCAAATTTATCTACTGTAGCAAGATATTCTTTAAAGACTTTTGGATATAAGGCGTATGCGATCGCTTCAAAGCTGGTTACCGGTCTTCCCAAGTCTTTATAAAGCTCAGCCTTAATTGCCTCAAAATCAACCGGCTCTAATAATTCACCAGGACGAACCGTAATTGGCTCTTTTCCTTTTAGAATGACCTTTTGCAGTTCTTTAGGAAATCCTCCTGTCGGCTGCCCTAAATAGCCTGAAAATAATTCGACAACTGAATCTGGGAAATCTAGGCTATCACCTTTTGCAAGAACATCCTCTTCGCTTAACTCATTTTGCAGCATGTATAAAGCCATATCACCTACGACTTTTGATGAAGGAGTAACCTTGACAATGTCACCAAACATTTGATTAACACGAGCATACATTTCCTTGACTTCGTCCCATTTATCACCTAATCCAACTGCTTTTGCCTGCTGCTGAAGGTTACTATATTGTCCTCCCGGCATCTCATGCTGATAGATCTCCGTATGTGGCGCCATCATTCCACTTTCAAAATCCTGATAAAATTTCCTTACATCCTCCCAATAATGGGATAACTGTTCGAGTGCAGAAATATTAATTTTTGGCTTTCTTTCGGTTTCTTCAAGAGCATAATATAATGAATTAGCACTTGGTTGTGAAGTTAAGCCTGCCATCGTGCTTAGAGCAACATCAACAATGTCAACACCTGCTTCGATTGCCTTCGCATACGTGATAATGCCATTTCCACTTGTGTCATGCGTATGGAGATGAATCGGAAGATCTACTGTTTCCTTCAACTCAGATATCAATCTATAAGCAGATTGCGGCTTCAGCAGGCCAGCCATATCTTTTATTCCAAGAATATGCGCACCTTGCTGCTCTAGTTCCCTCGCAAGATCTTTATAGTACTGCAAATTATACTTTGTCCTAGCTGGATCTGAAATATCTCCCGTATAACAAATTGATGCTTCAGCAATTTTTCCTGTTTGTCTAACGGCATCAATAGCTACTTCCATTCCTTTAACCCAGTTCAAACTATCAAAAATTCGGAAAACATCAATGCCGGCGAAAGCTGATTTTTCTACAAATTCGCGAATAACATTATCAGGATAGTTTTTATAACCGACTGCATTAGAAGCCCTGAGAAGCATTTGCAAAAGTACATTCGGCATTTGCTTTCTTACTGTTAGAAGCCGTTCCCAAGGATCTTCTTTTAAGAAACGATAAGCAACATCGAATGTTGCGCCGCCCCACATTTCAAAACTAAACATTTCTGGAAGAAGCTTTGCCGTCGGTTCAGCAATATGTTTAATATCCGTCGTTCGCACACGAGTTGCCAATAGGGATTGGTGAGCATCGCGAAATGTTGTATCTGTTAATAGCACTTTTTCCTGCTTTTTAACCCATTCGACCAGTCCTGCCGCACCTTTTTCATCTAAGATTTGCTTTGTACCACTTTGATAGGGAGCGGTTAATTTAAGTTTAGGAATTCTTGGTGTATCGAAAACTGGCCGTTTTTTCTTTTCGATGCCAGGAAAACCGTTCACTGTTACATTCGCTATATATGTCAGCATTTTAGTTCCCCGGTCTTTGCTTACAGGGAATAAAAACAGCTCTGGTGTCTTATCAATAAAAGAGGTATCATATTCACCCGAACGGAATTTTTTATGCTTTACTACATTGACTAAAAATGGAATATTCGTTTTAATGCCACGAATCCGAAATTCTTGAAGATTCCTGACCATTTTCGATGCTGCATGTTCAAAGCTCAATGCATGTGTCGAAAGCTTTACTAGCAATGAATCATAGTATGGAGTAATAATGGCGCCCGCGAAGCCGTTTCCTGCATCTAAACGTACACCGAAGCCTCCACCAGAACGATATGCATTAATTCTACCGGTATCAGGCATAAAGTTATTTAATGGATCTTCTGTAGTTACACGAGATTGGATCGCGTAACCATGGATTTTAATATCTTTTTGCTCAGGTATTGCTACTGTTTCAGAGTGGAGGGAATGACCTTCTGCCACCAAAATTTGCGACTGAACAATATCAATCCCCGTTATCATTTCGGTAATCGTATGTTCTACTTGAACGCGTGGATTTACTTCAATAAAATAGAATTCTTCATTGGCAACAAGAAACTCTACCGTTCCTGCATTCAAATAATTGACGTTCTTCATGAGATTAACCGCAGCAACACAAATTTCTTCTCGCAATGAATCAGAAATTGATACACAGGGAGCAACTTCTACCACCTTTTGATGACGGCGTTGGACCGAACAATCTCTTTCATATAGGTGGACAATATTACCTGCTTCATCTCCAATGATCTGCACTTCAATATGCTTCGGATTTTCAATAAACCTTTCCACGTAGACTTCATCATTCCCGAACGCCGCTTTCGCCTCAGACTTTGCCCGATCGTACGCTTGTTCTACCTCATCTATGCTTCTGACAATCCTCATGCCACGACCGCCGCCGCCAAGAGATGCCTTAATGATTATTGGAAAACCATATTTTTGCCCAAATTCGAGCACCTCTTGTACATTTGAAACCGGACCATCACTGCCAGGAATGACAGGTATTTCAGCTAGCTGCGCCTGAGTACGCGCTTTTACTTTGTCACCAAACATATCTAAATGATGCGATTTTGGACCGATAAAAATAATTCCCTCATCCTCGCACCGTTTAGCAAAATGAATATTCTCCGATAAAAAGCCATAGCCAGGATGAATCGCATCGACGTCACTAGCTTTTGCAATTTCAATAATTCCGTCTATATCTAGATAAGCATCGATAGGTTTTTTTCCTTCACCAACTAAATAAGCTTCATCCGCTTTGTAGCGGTGATAAGAACCGGAGTCTTCTTTTGAGTAAATAGCCACTGTACGAATATTTAATTCGGTGCAGGCTCTAAAAACACGAATTGCAATTTCTCCTCTATTTGCAACTAAAACCTTGTTAATCTTTCTAACCATAAGAACACCTCTTTTATCGATATTTTTCTTTTTCGGCTTTATAGCACACTAGCAATTTTTAATTGCAATTCTAGTCAGCTATTTCAATGATCTTACGTTCATAAAAGCGCAAATTTTGAAATTATTAAAATATATAAAATTTTATTATTATATTCTACTATAGTTAGATAGAATTGCACAACGCTATAAAAATGACTCGCCAGCAATTAGCTCATTTTATTCATAATTCAGCCATACTTCGCGCTCATTTGCTATTTTTCCATAAAAAGCTGCCATTAGTGTTGTGCAATTGTTATTTAATCAAAAAAACAATCATTACGCTTTAAATCCACTTTTTTTATTGGAGGTGACGGTGGCTCCTTCCATATTAACTTTGGATTTATATTTTGCTTCGTAATTAACAAACATAGAAACATTAACTAAAATCCCCATTGCAATTGATAATTGCAGTAGGGATGAACCGCCATAGCTTACAAATGGAAGAGGAATTCCCATAAGTGGAAAAATGCCTGAAATTCCAGCTAGGTTGATAAATGTTTGAATTCCGATCATACTCGCAATCCCAATCGCAAGAAGGCTTCCAAACGGATCTTTCCCCTTTAATCCGATAAAGAGTCCTTTTAATACGATATAACTTAATGAAAGAAGAACAAAACCGACACCAAACACACCAAGCTCTTCGGAAATGACAGCCATAATGAAGTCTGTATGCGGTTCAGGCAAGTATCCTAATTTTTGAATGCTTTGCCCTAAACCAAGTCCATCAACTCCTCCTCCTCCGATTGCATAGAAAGAATTGACAAGGTGATAACCACTATCGTCAGCAACACCTTCTGCAAAAGGATCGACAAGGACTTTAAATCTATCAAGGCGCGTGGCGGAGAAGATCTTATCGCTTAAAAACCACACAAGTGGAATAGACATCACACCGCCAAGTGCGCCAAGCTTGAGAATGCTTTTAAAATTCATTCCAGAAGAAATAATGATCGTCCCTGAAATTAAAAGAATAATCGCAATTGTTCCGTAATCCGGCTGTAAAGCAATTAAAAATGAAACAAGAATGATAAATACTAAAGGCGGTAGAACCCCTGTATTAAATTGATTTATGTATTGTTGCTTTTTAGCATAAACAGCGGCCAAATAGACAATGACTGCTACTTTCACAAATTCTGAAGGCTGCAGTCGTATTGGTCCAAAATCATACCAGCTTCGAGCATTCCCAGCAATCGTTCCAAATTTTAAAACCCCGATCAATAATATGAGGGAAATAAGAACCATAGGAATTAACACTTTATTATTTAAATAAAGCTTGTACGGAACTATGGCAAAAAATAAAAATACGACTAATCCGGCCAACAAAAATATTTTTTGCCTAATAAAGAAATGATCACTTTCAAACCCATACCTCTGCATCGCTGTGACCATACTAGCACTATAGACCATAACGAGACCGAACAAGGATAGTAAAATAACGACAATTATAAGTGAATAATCGTATGATTTTAGTACTTTTTTTAGCATCCTATCTCTTCCTTATCTCCATTTATTCTATTGTTTTTTAATAGAAGCAAGTGAACAAAAACATATGTAAAAAAACTCAAACGATCCTTCCGTAACGTTTGAGTTTTTTATATAGTCTTCTCGTGTAGATATTATTCAATGTTCTATCTACCGATTCCTGTAAGAAGGAATGACTTTATTTTTTTTGTGAAGCTTCATGCAAAGCTGAAAGTTCTCTTTCTAATTCATCCAAAATAGCTTTCCCTACTCTATCCTCAATTAAACCGAGGCGAACTGCAAAATCTATTTCTCGAGATAATCCAAACATCTGCGTGTCCAATACCTCTTCGTATAAAGGGCATTGCGGCATTGTAAGATTATCCATCTGCACTTTAATTAGCTTCAATATTTTATCAGCATCAGCCTTTAACAGAGCGTTTGCCTTTTCACGATGATCGATTATCATTTCTGACGCCAACTTGATCCCCCCGTTTCCGAGCGATTATCCTTCTATAAATTCTAACCTTATAAGAGGAAAAAAGCAAGTAGATTAGGATGATCACTGGATTTTCATCATGAAGATTCAGAAAAACTGAAAATATGACATTTTCATACATTATCGGTATACTATTAGGAAAGCGGAAGCCATTTCCTTTAGCACCAAATGCTAACCTAAACGGGCCGGCAACCTTTCATACTAGATATAGCCGACTGGCACAAAGTGAACAAAATAAGGATTTCAATGTTGCATAACCGCTTTAGGGATGCCCATTCACAACGACAAACACGGAAAGTTGAGGGATACAATGGAATCAATCGTTATGTTATCTGGAAATGTAAAATATACGATTACTTTAGATCCAACTGTTTGGATTTTCGATGATCGACGCCAAGACCTACTCACCTACTTCGAAAAACAACATGTTGAAAAAAATTCTCTTGAAGAGTATACAAAGGAAATTTCAAAACATTGGGATCGGGAAATTATGGAAGGCGCTACTTTACCTCCAACATTAAAAACCGAGAAAAAATACTTAAAAGAGGAACTGTTAACAGGTACTTTTTGCATTCCTTTTAAACCCTTCCTTTTAAACGCGGAAGTTCTTGAGCATGCTAAATCAGTGATGATCGAAACAGTTGACGATAGTGTCACCGTCCCTTTAGCAAAAGCGGAAGCAATGGTACTTGGATTTTCTAAAGACGGCAAACCATTGAGGGAGGACGGACCGATTCATTGCTATTTCGGGGATGGTTCAAATTATACAAATCCAATCAAAAATGTAAAGGCCTTCCGCGTGCTATAAAGCTTAGCTATATTTAAAATTTATGGAAGATTGATTTAAAAAAGCAAATGGAGAAGAAGCGTATCACAGCTCTTCTCCACTTGCTCTTTTATCTGAACATTAATCAGTGCACTAAAGCAAATCCGCAGCTAATTGCGCTAGCCCTGATCTCTCTCCTTTATATAGCTTAACGTGACCGGCGATAGCTTCACTTTTTAATTTTTCTACAACATATGTAAGCCCGTTGTTATAAGCATCTAAATACGGATGATCAATTTGCTCCGGGTCTCCCATTAACACAATCTTACTTCTTTCTCCAACCCTAGTAAGGATTGTTTTCACCTCATGCTTTGTCAAGTTTTGGGCCTCATCAATGATGATAAATTGATCTGGGATGCTCCTACCGCGAATATAGGTTAATGCCTCCACTTCGATCGAGCCCATGCCTGCTAAAATCGCATCCAACTCCCCAGGTTTTTTCACATTAAATAAATATTCAAGATTATCAAAAATCGGCTGCATCCATGGGCGTAGTTTTTCTTCTTTTTCGCCTGGCAAAAACCCTAAATCCTTTCCGACTGGAACGATCGGCCTTGCCACCAATAATTTTTTATAGTCTCCGTAATCCTCAGTCTGCATTAATCCTGCAGCTAATGCTAACAATGTTTTCCCCGTTCCGGCTTTCCCTATCAAAGTAACCAAAGGAATATCTTTCCGTAATAACAGTTCAATCGCCATTGTTTGTTGGACATTTCTCGATCGAATTCCCCATATATGATCATGATCAAAAACAAGCTTTTTAACAGTAGAACCTGTCTGATCAACCATTCCAAGCGCGGAAGTCGATGAACCTAAGGAATCCTTCATCAAGATAAACTGATTGGGATATAAGGATAAATTGCCAAGCTCTGATAATGGAAGTTCTTTTTTTTCATAAAAGCTATTTAATACCGTAATATCAACAAATTTCTCAATTACCCCTGTATAAATATGATCATTTTCAATCACTCGATCACTGAGAAAATCCTCCGAATATAAGCCGATCGCATCTGCCTTTACCCTGACAAGAGCGTCTTTGCTCACCAAAATCACTCGTTTACCATCTATCTTTGTTTCTTCTTCCAATGATAAATTTTTGGCAACCGCTAAAATGCGGTTATCATTTGTTTTTTCCACAAAAATATCTTGAAGCTGATGAAATGAGCGGTGATTTAACTCAATTCGTAACGCGCCGCCATTTTCAAGAGGAATTTTTTCATGTAGCTTTCCAGCTTGTCTTAAGCCGTCAATGAGTCTTGATACTTGTCTCGCGTTTCTTCCAATCTCGTCCATATTGCGTTTTTTCGAATCCACTTCTTCAAGTACAACTGCTGGGATTACTACCTCATTATCCTCAAATGAAAATATGGAATATGGGTCTTGCAACAAGACATTTGTATCTAACACATAT
Organism: Bacillus methanolicus; assembly: GCF_008764295.1. GTDB lineage: Bacteria > Bacillota > Bacilli > Bacillales > Cytobacillaceae > Robertmurraya > Robertmurraya methanolica_A. The sequence continues at coordinate 183,875 of NZ_VTQX01000001.1, forward strand.
ATTTTTGTCAAATCTATGCCTCCTGCTCCTCATAGGTCTTTTTTTAGGCTTCAGATCCTGAGTTTAAGCCCGGTCTTCATCCGTTGATTAGGTAGAGCTTTGTAAAATATATGTTTTCTCGAATAAAGATAGAAGAAATTTTGCACAATAATCATAATGATTCTTTCAGTAATTGAAGCACATCAAGAACTTGTACATCACGCTCATTCTCAACCAATCTGGAGGTGCCATACATGATAAAAAATAAACTTTTCGTGCTCCTTCTCATATTTTTAATTACAGGCTGTGGAGCAAATCGAGATGAAGCAAATGAAACCAATCATCAACAGCAAGCTTTAAATGTACGAAATTCTACCATACAAAACGTTGACCGTAAAAGCGGTCAAGAAATTTCCCAACATCTTGTTGACTTAGCTGCAAGTATTCCAAATGTAAATGATGCCGCCGCCGTTGTCCTTGGAAATTATGCTATTGTCGGAATTGATGTAAATGAAGATCTAGAGCGTTCAGAAGTAGGCTCTATTAAGTACTCTGTAGCAGAGAGCTTAAAAAATGATCCTCATGGTGCACGCGCTGTGGTTGTCGCCGACCCAGATATGACGGCGAGAATAAGAGAAATTGGCAACGATATTCGCGACGGAAAACCAATTCAAGGAATTTTTAACGAACTTGCTGATATTTCTGGAAGATTAATGCCCGAGATACCAGCAGATATGGTTGATCCTGGTACAAAAGAAAACACCGTCGATAAACCGAAAGAGAATTTAAACAATCAACAATCGAAAAAATTAGAAGAAAAGCAAAAAGAACAATCCAATCGCCATTTAAATTAATTACGTAAGAAATGCGAACAACAAAGAGCTTAGCACAGAATGCTGCTAAGCTCTTTTCATCTCATCCATAACCTGACGATCTAGGTGTAATGCTGCTTCTTGATCGTAAGTTTTATCATATTGCGGTTCAACAATAATCTTCGAACCATAAAACATAACATCCCTTACTTCAAGAACATTAATCTTTACTAGCGCAAGCTTCAACGGAACATTTTCCATCAACTCAGCTTCTAGCGTCGCTTCTCCACTAATAGAATACGTACTTTCATTAACGATGACATTTAAAACGACCTGATTGTTTTCTTGAATATTTTGGACAATTCTGGAACGATTATCGACAGCAAAAAAGATCGTTTTCTCATCCTTTGCATAAATCCATGAAATAGCATTAACATTTGGTCCGCCTGTTTCATAGTCAACCGTTGCAATTGTGACAAAGCGCTCTTTTTTTAATTCATCAAGTAATGGTGTGATTAAAATGGGTTCCACTTGATTGGCCATTCCTATCCCTCCTACCATTCCATCCCAATATAATATTATAACCATGTTACCATAAATTTTAATGAAGGAATGTTAAAAAATATGCTTTTAATGATGATTTTTGTAAAAGCACATCCGTCAGGCCATATAGCGGCATGTATTATTTTGTTTACAAGCTAAGACTTTTTCTTTTGAGAATGGTATACTTGTAAGAATAAAACCAATATTGTCTAGTAAACTAAAGAGGTGTAATAATGAGAGTTAAATGTGTAATTTGTGATAATATAGAATCCATTGACGATCATTCTTTTCAAGCAAAAAAATTAAGAAATCGACCTATTCATACATTTATGTGCAAATCTTGTGAAACAAGAATTACCGAGCGAACGAACGAGAGAATTGCGACGGGAAATTTTAGACTGTATCGTTCCAACAACGAAGAAGAAGATTGGTGAACATAAGCAAAAATTATTGCTTGAGTGCTCTTAGAGCTACATTATTGGTGTGATTCTACACCAACTTTACGGCTCATTGCCTAAACAACAAAACTTGCTCAAAGCATTGAGCAGAGTTCAGACTATAGACAAACTTGATGAAATCAAGGCTGTCTATAGTCTTTTTTGCTTTAAAATATTCATCTTAGAGACGATAGAAAAGGCTGGCGAGAAACCTATTACAGAGCTAGACCCTTTAGAAATTCTAACAATAAGCCAGTTGGTACGTTAAGCTCAAATCTGCAATTGAACGAAGTTTTTAAGAAGTCTAAAGAAAAGGAGATAGGAGCTGGAAACCGTATGAGGGATTACAAGTCCATTGCAGACGATGCTTATTTTTAGTTCACGAACGCTTAATTGGAATTGATCACCTACTTGAGTAGGACTTAAGCTAGTTGATTGGAGTGGAAGAGGCTTGACTCCTAGGATATTAGAAGGTGTATTCGGACTAATTGAGTAAATCATGAAATGTTCGATAAAGCGGGCTATTCAACTGACTGAAACAAATGATGCTTGCAAGAGTTCAATCCGATGAAAAGCACCAATATAAAGCAAATAGCCGGAACAAGCAACTCTGGAGCGAAAATCAGCGCAAATTTAACCGCATTTCTATCCCAAAATGGCAAAAGACACCGAGAGGTAACCCTCACGATGCCTTTGTCGACAAACAAAACTCCGCTCAAAGCATTGAGCGGAGTTTCGTTATTGCGGATAATTGCGATACTTTTCTGGTTGTTGATTAATCTGATTTAACATGACCTCAATTAACTCTCGGGGAAACCTTTGCTTTTTTCTTTCTCCCTGTTCATCAAAGTGAACATAGTACATGTCTTCATCCTTGGAAACTTCGATATTCGAAAGCATATGCTTTTCTAACAAAATGTCATAAAACATTTTCTCTGTTTCAACTGCGGCTGTATCCTCCGGGCGTGCATCAATCACAATTTTGATCGTTAACCAATTATAGATTGCATCCTGAACTGAATTCATAGCTCTCCCCTTTACACTTCATGCTCTTTATGTTTTCTCTCTTGATGCAAGCGAATTTTATATATGATTAAAATCAGCGCTGCCACCACTAACCCTTCTGCAATCGGCAAAAATACAGCAAAAAAAGTTAAGATGGTACATCCGAATATTAAGAAAGCATAAATAATAATGTTTTGTAATAAAGGTAACTTTCTTGCAAATCCTAATTTAAAGACGATCACACAGAGAATAATGACAGTAATATAAAGCAGCCACATTCCCAATTTAGGATTCTCATCCACTTTAAACAGTGCGGCGAAAAAAGTCAGGCGTTCAGTAATATCCATTCTTCATTACTCCCCTTATAAAGCACTTTTTCTCTTAAACAGTTTTCTTTTTCTTCGCAACTCTTTCTCTTTCCCCTTTATCAAGGATCTTTTTGCGAAGTCTGATTGATTCAGGTGTCACTTCTAAATATTCATCTTCATTTAAATACTCTAATGCTTCTTCAAGCGACATAATACGCGGTTTTTTCATTGTAGTCGTTTGATCTTTTGTCGCTGAACGAACATTGGTTGCATGCTTAACCTTTGTGATATTAACCGTAATGTCGTTCTCACGGTTATGCTCTCCAACAATCATTCCTTCATAAATCTCAGTCCCAGCATTGACAAAGATGACGCCCCGATCTTCTACTTGCATTATACCATAAGTTGTTGCTTTGCCAGATTCCATTGAGACAAGAACTCCTTGACGTCTTCCTCCAACCTGTCCTTGGGCAATTGGCTGATAGCTGTCAAAGCTATGATTAATAATTCCATATCCACGAGTTAATGTTAAAAATTCAGTTGTATAACCGATCAGTCCGCGGGCTGGCACCATAAAGATTAGACGCACCTGACCAGAACCATTGTTGATCATATCAAGCATTTCACCTTTTCTTGCACCAATTGACTCCATTACCGCCCCTGTATGCTCTTCAGGCACATCAATCTGTACGCGTTCAACAGGCTCACAACGAACACCGTCAATTTCCCGCACGATTACCTCAGGCTTAGAAACTTGAAGTTCATAGCCTTCACGACGCATATTTTCAATAAGAATTGACAAATGAAGCTCACCTCGTCCTGACACAATCCAAGCATCCGGCGAATCGGTATTCTCAACCCTTAAGCTAACATCGGTTTGTAATTGCGCCCGTAACCGCTCTTCAATTTTTCTAGAAGTAATGAACTTTCCTTCTCTTCCCGCAAACGGACTATTGTTTACAAGAAACGTCATTTGCAATGTTGGTTCATCAATGCGTAATACAGGGAGTGCTTCCTGATGCTCAAATGGACAAACTGTTTCACCGACATTAATGTCCTCCATCCCAGAAACAGCGATTAAATCTCCAGCATATGCTTCCTGAACTTCCTGACGTTTCAATCCAAAAAAGCCAAATATCTTTGTTACGCGGAATTGCTTAACTGTCCCATCAAGCTTCATCAAGGCAACCTGTTGACCAACCTTCATCGTTCCACGGAAAACACGGCCAATTCCAATTCTTCCAACATAATCGTTGTAGTCAAGCAAAGCAACTTGAAACTGTAAGGGCTCTTCTCTATTATCAATTGGTGCTGGAATATGTTCAACAATCGTATCATATAAAACCTGCATATTTTCATCTTGCTGCTCTGGATCTGCGCTTGCAGTACCATTAATTGCCGAAGCATAAACTACAGGGAATTCCAATTGATCTTCATTTGCGTCCAACTCAATGAATAGATCCAAAACTTCATCAATAACTTCTTTCGGACGAGCAAAATCACGATCAATTTTATTGACAACAACAATGGGTGTTAAGTTTTGTTCTAATGCTTTCTTTAAAACAAAACGAGTTTGCGGCATACAGCCTTCATAGGCATCGACAACTAATAAAACACCATCAACCATTTTCATGATTCGCTCCACTTCACCGCCAAAGTCTGCGTGGCCCGGAGTATCTAAAATATTGATTCTAGTGTCCTTATATTGAATCGCAGTATTTTTCGCCAAAATCGTAATTCCACGTTCTCTCTCGATGTCGTTAGAATCCATCGCACGCTCTTCAACATGCTCATTTGTACGAAATGTCCCCGACTGTTTTAATAATTGATCGACTAGGGTTGTTTTCCCGTGGTCAACGTGTGCAATGATCGCAATGTTGCGAATATCTTCTCTTATTTTCAAAAATTCCACTCCTACCTTTATTCAACTTTACTCTATTTAATATTCTGTAGCCTAACTGAAATATTATAACATAAACAATGTAGAAACCTATACGCTTTTTATGTTAAATTAGATGAAGAAATGCAAAGGAAAGCGCCTTCGAAATGAGAAAAAAGAGATTAAGCCCATTTCCAAAGGACGCTTTCCTATACTTAAACGGGGGGAATTTATAGTGAGTAACATTAAATGGCCATTTTTATTTTTAGCGATAGCTGCAGTTGCTTGTATGGGGGGAGTAGGCATCGCTATTAGCTATCGAAGCATAATCGGAACTGTAATTTCCCTTATTGCATTTATAGCCGTAATGGGGTTCGGTTTTACTTTAAAACGAAAATATAGAAATGAAAACTGAGTTGATAGAATTCCTGTCAACTCCGTTTTCATTATTTGTAAAATTCACCACTCTCGATTTCCTAAATACTTCTTTAAAATCTCTTCATGAAGTCCTGGCTTAGAAATAAAAATGGAGTTTTCATCTAATAGTTGAATGGGTTCACCTTTTAATGTGCTGGCTACTCCTCCCACTTCCTCAATAAGAACTAAACCACCGGCAAAATCCCAAGGAGAAAGGCGGAGTGTCATGTATGCATCCAATCTTCCAGCAGCCACTTGGGCAATTTCAATTGCTGCAGAACCGTATGACCTTGTCCCACGAGCATCCTTTACTACAGCCCCTAAAATAACTGGATCAATTCTCCTATTCGGCGTAACCCAAGTCGCATTTATGCCAATAATCGCTTGTGAAACAGTAACTTCTCCAAGTGTATTTAAACGCATATCATTCACGTAAGCACCTTCACCTTTTATGGCATGGTAAAGCTCATCATGAACCACATCATAAATAAGGCCGATCTTTCCGACCCCGTTCTCATATATTCCAATAGAGATAGCAAAATTTCTCTGCTGATGAACAAAGTTCATGGTGCCATCGATCGGATCAATGATCCAGACAACTCCAGATAATTCTTTTAATGTGTCACCATTCCCTTCCTCTCCTAATACTTTGTGGTCTGGATACCGCTCTTTTATTTTTGTAATAAAAAAACGCTCTGTTTCTTTATCAATATTCGTGACAAGATCATTGGCATTCGATTTAGTCTCTATATTAAGAGTTGATTTGAAAGATTTCTTAATCCTCTCTCCAGCTTCTTTTATCCAGCTTGAGGCACTTGCAAAAATCTCATTATTATTCACCTAGATCGCTTCCCATCTTCTATAATTAGTTCTTTTCACTAGCGTAAATCAAATATGTGTACGGTTCAACTAATTTTACTTTTCCCCAATTAAAATTCATCCACCCATCTCAATCGTTTCAAAAAAGTAAAAACGAACACCTATTTTCTTATAGGAGTCCGTTTTTAACCCGAATGCTGTTCCATTTCTCTAACCATTTATTAGTTCCCCTTGCCCACTATAGAGCCTTTAAGCGTAATAGTTCTGCTCGAATTCTTTCAAGCTTTTGCTTTGATTTTTCCTTTTGATCATCATTATCTTCAGCCATCGCATCGAACAATGTCAATAGCTCATAATCCAGCTCCAACCTTAAAACAGCTTTCCTTTCCTTTTCTAAATCTCTCTTTTTTAACGTATTCATCAACTGCTTCATGAAACAGACACTCCTTTCAATTAAATTAAAATCGCTCTTTTAAAAAAGATTCGAAAATTATGAACTTCCCAAAGGTGTTTAATAGGCTATTTGTATTGCCTTTCTTTTTTCAAGTCGCTAAACATTCTAACTTTTTATATATGATATGAGGATTTGATTTTGGATGCAACTAATTTGTGTTATCGCCTAATTATGACGAGTTTCGATTTATTTCACCATATCTCAATGAAGGACTGCGAAAATAGATCGCAGAAGGCATGATATTTTTTGTTTTAAGGGTGATTATGCTACAATATTTGACAAAGGACTGAGGAGGGAAAGTATGAAATTATCTAGCTTTACCGATGCTGATTTTAATGTATTTAAAATAGATGGCTTTGAAGAAAGAATGGATGCTCTTAAGGAAAATATTAGACCAAAGCTTGAAGCATTAGGTGATCATTTTGCACCAACACTATCTGCGCTAACTGGCTCAGAAATGTATGCTCATGTTGCGAAGCACGCAAGGAGAACAGTGAATCCACCGAAAGATACATGGGTAGCATTTGCCAGCAATTCACGCGGTTATAAGATGCTACCGCATTTTCAAATTGGCTTGTGGGAAACACATGTTTTTGTTTGGTTCGCTGTAATATATGAAGCACCTAATAAGGCTGAGTTCGGAAAGACATTAGAGAAAAAGCTAACAGCGATTTATAAAGATACACCTAAAGATTTTGTTTGGTCTGGTGATCATACAAAGCCTGATGTAATTCCACATAAGAATCTGAAAAAAGAGGAATTAAAGGCATTGTTTGAGCGTTTACAAACCGTTAAAAAAGCTGAGATTCTCTGCGGCTATCAAATTCCAAGAGAAGAAGCGGTTGCAATGTCAAGCGATGACTTTGTTAAAAAGGTTGAACAAGTATTTAATCAATTATTACCCCTTTACAAACTGGCTTAAACGTGTAAGGTTGCCTAATTTAAAACGCAAATTAGGCCCCAGACTTCCTTACATTTCTGCTTTGTTAAATGGTATTATTAATGTCAATACCTACATATAACAAATTCTTAATGTAAAGGGAAGGACTACCGACCATTTTTTCTAATCAAAAATAGAGTTCATATAAAAAATAGCTGATGGAGTCACAATCCACCAGCTATTTTTTAACGTTCAACCTTTCGTAGCCACACTCAGCAATTTTCTGCCGAGAACTCCCTGTTACATTTTAATAATTTGTCCTCGTTCACTTTCCTTTGCTTTTTTTATAGTTCGATAAGAAGAATAACCGCTGCTCTCTTCAAATTCACCGCATAGCTTCTTTTCCTCTGACTTACTGGGAACAATCTCTTTAAATCTTCGGTACGATGCCATTAAAACATCCCGTTCAATTCCCCTTTCATATGCTGCTTCAATGTGTTCGAAAAATTTAACCACATCAACAATCTCTTCAGTAGACCAATGATAATCAATAGGATATTGATATTCCATGTTTACATCCGCTCGCTTTCTTTAACTAACAGTGATTTTAGCGCCTCTCTTCTAGAAAAGCAAGTTATCACCCTTTTCCTCAAAAAATGAACGTAGTTGCCAGCTACTTATTTTTTTTACGGTTATTTTCATGATTCCTTCGAAAACTATCAGTATTACATTAATTTTTCTTTGCACTAGTACGGATTAATGCTATAATTCATTTGTTTTCCTTCATTATGATAAAGAAAATAAATGCGAAATACTTATATTCTAATAAAGAGGTGTGGAAATACTTTGTCACAATTTGAAACACCGTTATTTAACGGACTACTTGAACACGCAAAAAAAAATCCAATCCAATTCCATATTCCTGGCCATAAAAAAGGGGTGGGAATGGATGCCGATTTTCGAGAATTTATCGGAGACAACGCTCTATCCATCGATTTAATTAATATTGGACCACTGGATGATTTACACGCACCAAAGGGAATTATTAAACAAGCTCAAGATTTAGCAGCAGAAGCATTCGGGGCAGATTATACTTTTTTCTCAGTCCAAGGGACAAGCGGTGCCATTATGACAATGGTGATGACTGTATGCGGACCTGGAGATAAAATTATCGTCCCTCGAAATGTGCATAAATCGGTGATGTCGGCGATTATCTTCTCTGGCGCCCTTCCTATTTTTATCCATCCAGAGGTTGATGAACAGCTCGGAATTTCTCATGGAATTACGACTGATTCTGTAACAAGAGCAATCGAACAAAATCCTGATGCAAAAGGATTACTTGTAATCAATCCAACCTATTTTGGTATATCTGCAGATTTGAAACAGATTGTGGAAATAGCTCACTCTTTTGACATCCCCGTGTTAGTCGATGAAGCACATGGAGTACATATTCATTTTCATGAAAAACTGCCAATGTCCGCAATGCAAGCAGGCGCAGATATGTCTGCTACAAGTGTTCATAAACTAGGCGGTTCTATGACACAAAGCTCCATTTTAAATGTTAAAGAAGGGCTTGTTTCCCCAAAAAGAGTTCAAACGATTTTAAGTATGCTAACGACTACATCGACTTCTTATTTGCTGCTGGCATCTTTAGACGTTGCTCGTAAACAATTAGCTGTAAAAGGGCATGAGCTCATTGAAGAAACCATCCAGTTGGCCCAATATATACGTCATGAAATTAATCAAATTGAACATCTGTACTGTGTTGGAGCGGAAATCCTCGGCTCCATGGCTACCTTTGACTATGATCCAACGAAATTAATCATTTCTGTGAAAGAACTTGGAATTACTGGTTACGAGGTCGAAAAATGGCTTCGAGGAATGTATAATATTGAAGTCGAATTATCTGATCTCTATAATATCCTTTGTATTGTGACCCCGGGAGACACAAAGAGGGAAGCTGATATTTTGCTCAAAGCCCTTAGAGAGCTCTCAAAAAACCGAATCAAGAGAACAGAACAAATAGAAAGTAAAGTATTATTGCCAGATATCCCTTTATTAGCATTAACTCCTCGAGATGCATTTTATGCTGAAACTGAGCTCGTACCCTTTGATCAATCTGAAGGAAGAATCATTGCGGAATTTATCATGGTCTATCCTCCTGGAATCCCAATTTTTATTCCTGGAGAGATTATCACTAAAGATAATCTCCTCTATATTAAGAAGAATATCGAAGTTGGTTTACCAGTACAAGGACCAGAGAATTTTGATGCACGGATGCTAAGAGTGATAAAAGAACATAAAGCAATCCAATAAAAAATCAAACCTGACATTAAGTCAGGTTTGATTTTTTATTGGATTCGTCTACAAATGGAAGCAATTTCTTTTAAAATGAATTTTTCAATTAAATATTGTCCTTATCTTTCACAATTTCCAACACCTTTTTTCATTTTTACATTCACCTGATCAACTTTTTTAAAATAATAAGATCACCATCCCATTCGAGAATATATAATTTGCCATCACAATAATCCATGCTGCATATTTTAAAGAGACTCACTTTTTTAGGGTCAACTTCATAGACATCATTTTTGATACTTTTTTTAACAAGTGGATTTCCAGCAATTGTATAAATATTATGATCTCTTGAATCAATCATACGAACGACATGATTTTGAGTATCTCCTATAAAAATATTATTATCTTCATCTATTGAAAGGGCCCAAGGACCATCAAAATATTCGTTCTGGTTACTGCCAAATGTTGCAAATTTTGCATTCTTTCCGTCGCCATCATAACCTGGCTTTCCATTTCCTGCTAAAGTTTCAATGGTTTTCGTTAAAACATTAACCCGCCTTAATGCGAAATTTTTACTATCTAACACACAAATATTTCCTCTTGCATCTCGACGAATGTCATATATCCAATTAAAACGTGCCTCTGAATAAGAAACTGTCTCAAGATTAAATCCAGGCTCAACACTTCCTATGATATTTTTCAATTGGCCATTTTCAGTAAACTGGAACAAACGACAGCCGGTAATGTCATTCACCCAAAGATCATGATTTACATCAAAAACGCAATTTCCGAGAGCTTTAATGCCATGGCTCTTCCCATCAATAAAGACCGTGTAGGAAAGCTTTTGAGGATTGAGCTTATAAATATAATTATTTCCATGACTGGAGACTATATATGCTCTTCATCCATATCAGTAATATAATGTGGATTCTCGAGGTCAACTAAAATATGCCTATCTCCCTTCACTTCTATTTGCTTTCCCGCTGTCCAAGCTAATTTTCCTGCTCCTTCATATTGGCCAATCCAATGTTCATCATAGCTTAAAGCATAACGATTCCCCCTGCCATCAAAAAATCCAAAAGGAGGCTCGTTATCTTTCCAAGTATCCTTTGAATCATACGAAATTATTTTCTCTACAGTCCAACGCAATATTTTCTCTCCTATCTTAAAGTTTATTTTCTTTTCTTTGAAGTACATTAACGAACAAAAATAGTTTAATGTGTCATACAATTTACACTTGAATAATTAATTATGTTATATTATTATTTAATTAACGCTATTAAACGCTTACATTTTTACGTTTTTTTACAATATTAATAAAAAAGGAGACTGGAAAATGGGTACAATCGTTTGCCAAACATGTGAATCAACTGTTGAGCATTTCGAGGATGAAAAGGTAACTATTCTGTACGCCAAATGCAACTGCTGTCAATCTTCAAAAGAAGAAAAATAATTTTTCTAATCCTTTTTTTCAATGAACGAGCATGTCCTGTTAACATTTCAGACATGTTCTTTTTTCTTTCTCATCAAGTTTAGATCACTGCAATAACGAAATTATCACCTTTTATAGTAGTGAAAACGTAAAAAAAAGACCAAACAGGTCTCATCTTATTCATATTGAGGTTCAAAAGGAAGATGTGGAATTGCAGTTTTAAAAAACTCAATTAAATCCGATGCTTGTTGTTCATCTTGAATGCGGAATGCGGATTGAATGTATTCAATATCAACGAGGTCTTTCGAGTCGAGGAGTGCTGAGCGGCCAGTTTGCATACAAACGACTAAGGGCTTACCGAAAAATTGATTCGTATAGACAATGCCAAAATCATAACGGGTTGTTTCCGTCACAAACCCAACAAATCGTACCTTGGCTTTTTCGTGCTCATCATATAGCTTATGAAAATATTCCATCATCGTTATCGCCTCCTTTTTGTTATAATATTTCCAATTTTATTATAGTTGATAAAAATATAGAAAACAACAATATTACCGAAGTGTCAAAATATCGTCAACATTCCTTTTTCTCTGTTGTCACTTATCTGAAAACTTTGCTAGAATAGAAGAGAAAAATGATCTACTTTATCTTTGGGATAATTAGGGGGATGGAACATGTCTAGTCACGCATACATAAGACTCGTGCCTTCATCAGAAAAGGAAAGCGTTACCACTGATGAAGTAATCGAACTATTCAATTATTATAAAAATATTACGAATAAAACTGGTGATCAGCTTAATTGGGAATACCGGGAAGCTGCCTTCCCGTATGAGATTGTCGAAAAACCTGAAGGAAAAGGAAAGTGGTTTTATCTAAAATCAGATGAAGCGAATTATAATATCATTTTAATCGGAGTTGATAAACAGACTTTTCATCAGGAAGAAGAAACACCGTCCGAACAAACGTATATTCAAATCACCTTACCAGAAACCTCAACATTTGGAGATAAAGGAAAAGCAAATGAATTTTGTAAATTTTTAGCAAAAAAACTCAAAGCTGAACTGCAATTATTTAATGGACGAGTCATGTATTTTTATCCACGAAAATAGGCAGGGACAAATCTTTGTCCTTGCCTTTTATTTATTCAGGGACTTTTATAAGATTGGGAGCGACTATTTCATAGCCCTTCTTCCGCAACCCTTGAACAATCCCTTCTAAAGCTTCACTTGTCCATTTTCGGTCATGCATTAACAAATTTGCTCCATTATTTAAATATGGACTATTAATCATTATTTCCCTCAACGCATCTTTCTCCTGAAAACCTTTTTCCCAATCATATCCGTACGTCCAATTCATCACAACCATTTTTTCATCTGCTGCTATTTTTTTAGACTCGTCAGTGTTTGCCCCGAATGGAGCTCGGAAAAATTTTGGTCGCTCACCTGTGATTTCCTCTACAAGATCATTTACAGCAATAATCTCCTGTAATTGTTTTTCAGGAGTAAGATTCGCTAAATTTTGATGAGAGTAGGTATGATTCCCAATTGGAAAACCTAAATCATAAATTTTTTTTAAAATTGCTGCTTTTTCTTGCGTATCAATAAAATGACCGTTTACAAAAAAAATTGCTTTAGCTCCTAAATTTTTTAATGTGTAAGCCATTTCCAACGCGTACTTATCTGGTGCATCGTCAATTGTTAATAAAACAACTTTTTCGTTTGCTTCCTCTATCGGTACAACTGTCCAAGTTTTGTCATCGATCTTATACAACGGTTCACTCTTTTCAGTACCATTTGTTTCCAGTTCCGCCTCTTTTAATCCTTGCTTCTCGTTTTCCTTTTTAGTCCATTCTGTCTGATCCTCATCGACGACCAACTGCTCATCAGTTTCTGCTAGAAAATCGTTCGGACTTTCATGACCACAGCCAACTAACAGAAGACCAGTTACCATAAACGCGAACCATCTTTTCAATACTGTCACCTCAAAATAATTACGAATTGTATTCCTGTCCCTACTATTTTATCCATTCCTTTTCAGCATTGCTAGAAAAGGCTCAAAAAAATGTGAATGGCACAATATACAGTTAAACTAACGAGGGTGACAAAGATCGTTTTTTTTGTAGACTTCAAAATCAAATTACTAGCGACCATCCCTAAATAGATAAATACGAAAAACATCGCGACATTATAGACAATTTGATCATATTTAGAAAGCGATTCAAATAAAGTATAAACGCTCCAAATCATAAGCTGAATTAATATGACAACATAATTTCTCAACTTATATCACCTACTTAAGTATACAATATTTACTAGCATTCTATGATTTCAATTCGAATGATATTTTTCAATTCTGTATCATTTACATGACATCCCCTATTTATTTTGGTCACTATGCTACTATATGGGTAATTAAGCGTATTTTCTGAACAGAATTTCTAATTTGAATGTGAGGCTATTTCAATGAAATTCGCACCTATAATTATGATCTTATTTATGTTGATACCTGCATGCCAAAAAAACGACGCTAAAAGCTTTGAGATTGATAGTAGCGATAAGCAAGTGCTCTTCTTTTCAAATGAAACAGAGCATGCTAATCTTCAAATAGAAGCTCCTTATTACGATGCGATTATTGAATTGCGACAACGCTTTCCTGAAGAATTCAATGAGATAAAAACTTTTGCTCCCACTACTGATAAAGCCATTTTCACAAAGCTTAAGGTAGAAGTTTGTCCAGCGATTATCGTTCTTCATAACGATAAAGTTTTAGTACAAGTAGCAGGAGAAAGCTCTAAAGAAGAAATTCTTCAACCCATCGAAGCTGCATTAATGAATTAATCATTTTGATATACTACTTTTAGAAAGCTCGTTTCCCAAAAGATTAGCAAATATTTTTTACACACTAAACATGAGATCGGCGAGCAATAGGAACCATTAGCGTAAGCTATTTTTCTTCGTGCTCGGCGGCTACCAACTATGAAACGAAAGCTCAATGGCGATTGGTTACCGGACACTTTCGTTTATAGGTTACACATCCCGGTATTGCACAACTTCAATAAGAAAATAATGACAAAAGAGGGTCCCAAAAGCCTAGCTTATAGGAGCCTCTCTTTTTTTAATTCCCTCTATCATAATAAAGAAAACCTTTCACTTTTGGTCTAATAAAATCCCCAAAACCAATTAAACCATTAAAAGGAGATGTTCTCATATACAAGAATGCTCCCATGACTAACCAACTAGTTCTATCAAAGGAGATTGAGTTCTCATTCCAGAGCCCGCCGATTCATTTAGCAGTAGAAAAATAAATCCAATTGACAACCAAAAATACCTAAAAGCTGGATACAAAAGAAAAAGCTGATCTCAAAAAGTCGTTTAACCCAGAGTATCGACAAAAGCCATCGAGAGGTTCCCTCTCGACGGCTTTTGTCATTTTTGGATAGTTGGCTGTAAAAATCCGTTAATTTCCGCTCCGGGCACTTGCTTTCCGGGGGGCAGGCGGTGAGCTTCCTCAGAGCTGTCGCTCCTGCGGGAAAAAGCGGCTCGGCTCCGCCCGCGGAAAGTGCCACCCTTCGTTATAATCAACCTATACTATCTATTCATAATTCTATTTTAAAAGAAAAAGACTGTAGCAAACTGAAATCCTTCAAGTTTGTCTACAGTCTGAGTCGTTTCTAACGACCTTTTGACATGGCTTTCCTTTATTGTTACCTTATTTAATAATGTGAATTGGGCTGCCAATTGCTACTTCTGCAGCTTCCATTGTAATTTCTCCTAATGTAGGGTGAGCATGAATTGTCATTGCTAAATCTTCAGCAGTCATTCCTGCTTCGATCGCTAAGCCAAGTTCCGCTATCATATCAGAAGCACTCGGTCCAGCGATTTGTGCTCCAATAACAAGTCCATCCTCTTTACGAGTGACAAGCTTTAAGAAGCCTTCTGCAGCATCTAAAGCTAGGGCACGACCATTTGCAGCAAATGGGAACTTCGAACCAACTACTTCGATTCCTTCATCTTTCGCTTGTTTTTCTGTATAACCTACAGAAGCAAGCTCAGGATCAGAGAATACAACTGCAGGGATTCCAAGATAATCGATTTGCGCATTATGTCCTGCAATCGCCTCAGCCGCAATTTTTCCTTCATAGGAAGCTTTATGAGCTAATTGTGGTCCAGGGACAATATCTCCTATCGCATAAATGTTAGGAATATTTGTACGGCATTGGACATCAATATTGATGATTCCACGATCAGTCATATCAATCCCAAGTTGATCAAGACCCATTTCGTCAGTATTTGGACGACGGCCTACTGTTACTAGTACATAATCAGCCTCAACTGTTTTTTCCTCACCTTTAGCTTCATACGTAACAACGACGCCATTTTCATTTTCAACGACGCCTTTGGCAAGTGCATTTGTAACGATGTCAGCGCCTTTTTTCTTTAAGTTACGAGCTACAATAGAAGACATTTGCTTTTCAAATGCTCCAGCAAATAGTTCATCACTACCTTCAAGAATCGTTACTTCTGTTCCAAAGTTCGCATACGCAGTTCCAAGCTCAACTCCAATTACTCCCCCACCAATAATAACGAGTTTCTTTGGAATTTCAGGTAGGTTTAAAGCACCTGTTGAGTTAATAACACGATTAGAATACTTAAATGTTGGAAGCTCAATCGGACGAGATCCTGTAGCGATTATTGCATTTTTAAAAGTATATGTTTGAGCTGAGTTATCATCCATCACACGAATTGTGTTAGCGTCAACGAAATAACCTTCGCCGCGAACGATTTCTACTTTATTCCCTTTTAATAAGCCCTCAACACCGGAAGTAAGCTTATTTACAACGCTACCTTTCCATTCTTGAACCTTTGAAAAATCAACTTTTACATTTTCAGCAGTAATCCCAATTGATTCAGAATGTAGGGCCGTTTCATAACGGTGACCTGCAGCGATTAATGCCTTAGAAGGAATACAACCAACATTCAGACATACGCCACCAAGATTTGCTTTTTCAACAATTGTAACTTTTTGTCCAAGTTGTGCCGCACGAATTGCTGCTACATAACCACCAGGACCTGCACCAAGGACAAGAGTATCTGTTTCGATAGGAAAATCTCCAACTACCATTTTATTACGCCTCCATTAACATTAATTCTGGATCATTTAATAAGCGTTTAATATGATTTAGGGCATTTTGCGCAGTAGCACCATCAATCATACGGTGGTCAAAGCTTAATGAAAGTGCGAGCACAGGTGCTGCAACAATTTCACCATCTTTAATCACAGGTTTTTCAGCAATACGTCCAATACCTAGAATGGCAACTTCTGGATGATTAATGACAGGAGTAAACCATTGTCCACCAGCAGAACCGATATTCGAAATTGTACAAGAAGCACCTTTCATTTCGTCTGGAGCTAATTTACCATCACGAGCTTTTCCTGCTAGTTCATTGATTTCTTGAGAAATATTGAATATAGACTTGCGGTCTGCATCCTTCACAACTGGTACTAATAAACCTTTTTCTGTATCTGCCGCAATTCCAATATTGTAATAGTGCTTATGAATAATCTCATTTGTAGCATCATCTAAAGAAGTATTTAAAGCAGGGTATTCACGCAATGCACTTGTTAATGCTTTTACTACATATGGAAGGAATGTAAGCTTAATTCCCTTGCTTGCAGCAACTTCTTTGTACTTCTTACGATTTGCTACAAGGTTCGTTACATCGACTTCATCCATAAGAGTTACATGTGGAGCAGTGTGTTTAGAATTCACCATTGCTTTTGCAATTGCCTTACGAATTCCACTCATTTTCTCACGAGTTTCTGGATATTGACCAGCTGGAATTGGTGCTGGTGTTGGTTTAGCCGATTCAGCTTGTGCTGCTGGTGCTTCTTCAGTTGCTGTTGAAGCTGGCACTGGTGCCCCACCATTTAAGAACGCATCAATATCATCTTTTAGTACACGGCCGTTATCACCCGAACCTGCTACTTGACGAATATCAACACCTTTATCACGAGCATACTTACGAACAGAAGGCATTGCAATAATGCGACGGTTTGGATCAGCAGGCTCTGCACTCGCTCCTGCCTCTGGTGTTGCTTCTGGCTGAGCAGCAGGTGCTTCTTTAGGAGCTTCTTCACTTTCATCGCCTTTAAATTTAAGATCTTCATATCCAGGTGCATCAAATGTGATTAATACCTGTCCTACTGTTGCCACTGTTCCTTCATCAACTAGAACTTCCTCAACTGTACCTTCTACTGGAGAGGGAATTTCAACAACAGCTTTATCGTTTTGTACTTCACAAAGCACATCATCTTCTTGCACTTTATCGCCTGGTTTCACGAACCATTTTACAATTTCACCTTCATGGATACCTTCACCAATATCAGGCAGTTTAAATTGGAATGACATGGGTTCATCCTCCTAAATATTCTTGTTTGTATGCCACTTGATCGAATTTAAGGGTAATGGACAACCCATCTCCCTTAAACACGGTCTATTTGTTCAATTTTTTTAGAAATTAAGTACTTTTTTGCTTGTCTCCATAATATCTTTAACGTTAGGAAGCCATACAGATTCAGCTTGTGGAAACGCAAATACTGTATCCGGTGCAGCAACACGTAAAACAGGTGCTTCAAGGCTAAGGATTGCACGATCGTTAATTTCAGCAACAACTTGCGCTGCAATACCAGCTTGTTTTTGCGCTTCTTGAACAACAATTGCACGACCTGTTTTTTCAACTGAAGCGATAATGGTTTCAATATCAAGTGGAGCTACTGTACGTAAGTCTACAACCTCAACAGAATGTCCTTCTTTTTCAAGTTCTTCTGCTGCTTTAATTGACTCATGAACCATTGCACCATAAGTGATGATTGAAAGATCAGTACCTTCACGCTTCACTTCAGCCTTGCCAAGCGGAATTGTATATTCTCCTTCAGGTACTTCTTGTCTGAATGAGCGATATAATTTCATATGCTCTAAATAAATTACTGGATCGTTATCACGAATAGCTGAAATTAATAATCCCTTTGCATCATAAGGTGTAGAAGGAATAACCACTTTCAATCCTGGTTGTTGTGCCATTAAGCCTTCAAGGCTGTCAGCATGCATTTCAGGTGTGTGCACTCCACCACCAAATGGTGAACGGATCGTAACTGGTGCATTATATCGACCACCAGAGCGGTAACGCATACGAGCTAATTGACCAGAAATAGAATCCATTACTTCATATACGAATCCAAAGAATTGGATTTCTGGAACAGGACGGAAGCCTTGTAAACTTAGACCAACTGCTAAACCACCAATACCAGACTCAGCTAATGGTGTATCAAACACACGATCTTCCCCAAATTCTGCTTGGAGTCCTTCAGTTGCACGGAAAACCCCACCGTTTACACCTACGTCTTCTCCGAACACTAATACATTCGGATCATTTTTTAATTCAGTGCGTAACGCATCCGTGATTGCTTGAATCATTGTCATTTGCGCCATGGCTTACTTCGACTCCTTCTCTTTATATATTTCATATTGCTCCTCTAGGTTATGCGGAAGCTCTTCATACATAATTGAGATCAAATCCGTTACCTTTTGCTTCGGAGTATTATCTGCTTCTTTAATCGCTACTTTAATATCTTCTTTTGCTTGTTCAATTGTTTCATTTTCCAACTCTTCGTTCCAAATTCCTTTTTTCTCTAAATATTTACGGAAACGAACAAGTGGGTCTTTCTTTTCCCATTCGTTATCTAAATCAGACGTACGGTAACGTGTTGGGTCATCCCCAGCCATTGTATGAGGACCGTAGCGATATGTCATTGTTTCAATTAATGTTGGCCCTTCTCCATTAATCGCACGCTCGCGAGCTTCTCTAACTGCACTGTAAACAGCTAATGGATCCATTCCATCAACAACAATTCCTGGAATACCAGCAGCAACTGCTTTTTGCGCTAGTGTCTTAGCAGCTGTTTGCTTTTCACGAGGAGTAGAAATCGCAAACTGGTTGTTCTGAATGATAAAAATCGCAGGAGATTTGTAAGCACCTGCAAAGTTGATTCCTTCATAGAAATCACCTTGTGAAGTCCCACCATCACCTGTATACGTAATAGCAACCGCTTTTTGACCACGCTTTTGCATTCCGAGAGCAACTCCAGCAGCCTGCACATATTGAGCACCAATGATGATTTGTGGAGAGATTACATTAACACCTTCAGGAATATCTCCACCTTTGAAATGTCCTCTTGACCATAGGAAGGCTTGTGATAACGGTAACCCATGCCAGATAAGCTGTGGAACATCACGGTAACCAGGAAGGATAAAGTCTTCCTTTTCTAAGGCAAATTGCGATGCTAGTTGTGAAGCCTCTTGACCAGCTGTTGGTGCATAGAAACCAAGACGTCCTTGACGATTTAATGAAATAGAGCGTTGGTCAAGTATTCTTGTATACACCATGCGTTTCATTAGTTCCTGTAGTTGTTCGTCACTTAAGTTCGGTACAGCCGCTTCATTTACGACTTCTCCCTCTTCGTTAAGTATTTGAAATGTTTCAAACTGCTCTTCTACCTTTTCAAGCTGCTTCTTTGCATCAAAACTAGCTTTATTTGTTTTAGAAGCCATTAAAAGTCACCCTTTCATACAAAATATATTAAAGTACAAATATTTTTGGTTCCCATTTTTGCTTCCATTTCAAGCTATGTATGGGAAAGAAAACAATATTATAGTACCCAAATCTATCTCATCTTAGAAATAATACACTTATCTGAGACTGATAAAGCGCTTTAAACACACATGATTACGAATAGTTTTCCTCAATCTGTTTGAATTAAAACGCTCCCTTTAAAACCAGTTGGCGGCAAAAGCTGTACTATAATTTTAGAGAGATAAATTGATACAACTACAAACTTCGTTTTTAGTGTACACTAATCAAATCAACCACGTCAATTACTAAGCTTCAAGTTTTTTAATCTATTCACGTTTTTAATGTGTTAAATATTTTTCAAACTGTATCACAAATAAACAATTTCTGTACTATAAAAAATAACACAATGATAGCGCTGTTATAATAAAGAAAATTATATAATAATAATTATAATCAAATCATAACAGTAATTGAAACCAAAATAAAAGGAACCGACTTTTTTTCGATTCCTTTATCTCTCTTGCTCTTCACTTATTTCAATTCCAGCGGCTTTATAAAAACCAAGTTTAATCTCATTATATTGTTTCGTATATTCGTTAAACTCTTCATTGGAATCAAGAACGAGCTTATACGTATCGTTTATTTTTGTAATTTGTTCTTCGAGCTCGTCAATCGATAATCCCTCTTTCTGAAACATTTGGTACAGCTCTTTATCATGTTCAATCCCTTTCATATAATTGTCAAAAAGGGTATCATGAGTAGCAAATCGTTTTTGCATTGTATCGTATAGCTCATTCGCTTTTGTTTTTAATTCCCCTTCATCTAGTTTTTCAATCAACGGAGCAAATTTTTCAAATTCCTGTTTCGACGCTTGGATACTTTCTTCTTCCTTTTGCATATGCTCTTGCCTTTTATCAACAATTGTTAAGGCTTTTTCAGAAAGAGATACAATTTGCTCAAATTCCTTCATCCCTAATCCGATGATCTCACTGTATATTTCCTTTTCTTCTTTCTCTAGTTCTACTAAAGGCTGTTGCTGTTTTTCAAAGTCTTGCTCTAGATCAACGACATTTTCTAGCACGGTATACATTTCATCCGTAGTGGTGGTTCGATTAAAACAGCCTGTTATAACGAACATACTTATGAGAATAAAAAATAATAACGGCTTCTTCCAATTTAAAATTGACACTTTGTAACCCCCTTCATATGACAATTATTACTATATAGTTTGTTGCAAATATTTACAATAGCACATAAGAAAAACCGAGAAAAAATCAGCAATGACGATTCCATAAGTCGTTTAAGTGTATTAAAAATGAGCTTCATTACAATGATATATCTAGATATATTACCTGCTAAACATGCATAATGGGAAAATTGATACGATTAATAGATCCTATTCAAATCTATTATTAATTATGTCTCTTACTAGTAAAATGTTGCAACTATACGGTCAATATAAATTCTGTTAAAATAATGCACGAGAGAATTACGTGGGAGTGAAATACATGCTTACGATGGAAGACATTATTAAAGACGGTCATCCTACTTTGCGTTCCGTTGCAAAAGAGGTCCCGCTTCCAGCATCAGAGGAAGATAAAGATACATTAAGAGCTCTGCTAGAATATGTAATCGCAAGTCAAAATCCTGAAATCGCCAAAGAAAAAGGCTTAAGACCCGGAATTGGTCTAGCAGCACCTCAAATCAATATTTCAAAAAGAATGATCGCCATCCATGTAACCGACGATAAAGAAAACCTGTACAGTTATGCCCTTTTTAATCCAAAGATTATCAGCCATTCTGTGGAGAAAGCATACTTAACGAGTGGCGAAGGCTGCCTTTCCGTGGATGAATCAATTCCAGGTTATGTCCCAAGATATGCAAGAGTAACGGTGAAAGCGACGACATTAGAAGGTGAAGAGATTAAGCTTAGACTGAAAGGTTTACCGGCCATTTGTATCCAGCATGAGATCGATCATCTTAATGGAATAATGTTTTATGATCATATTAACAAAGACGATCCATTCGCACCAATTGAAAATGCAACACCAATCGAAAGATAAGAATAATTCAGTTAAAACGCAAAGGGGTTCCGCAAAGCACCTTTGCGTTTTTTTGTGGACGCGAAGGAGCTCAAATTCTAACAAATATGTTACTACCATGTTTAACCATGAGAAAAATACCTATTACTTCATATAATAAAGATAAGAAATATATAACAGGAGATATTTATCTTTACTTTGGACAAGGATCGTATAATATAGGAAGTAAGGAGATGATCCGCAATGTTAAAGAAGCTGAAAAAAAAGCTTGTTGAACATTGGAAAGATTTGCTTCGAAAAAAATCCATCGCGTAAATTAATGATGAGCCCTTCATGCTTGCGAAGGGCTCCTTCTTTATAGTAAATTTGAAAACGATACTTCAAAAAAACAATTCAAATAAAAGGACAAACATCACTTCAAAAGAAAATGAATGAAATTACTTCCTATTTTATATATAATAGAAAAAGTTACTATCGGAAATACTTGGGAGATAATTAATATTTTCCCCTTGCTCTTGATTTGACTCAAATTCCCTATTACATGAATCAATTTCATAATGACGATGGTTAAAAACGGGTTTTTTAGAAAATCTATACATATTAGATACGTACTACAGCATTAGTAAAATTTCGTTTTTATTGACAACTATTGATCATGAAATTGAATCACATATTTTAAATTTTTTATAACAAAGGAGAGAAACAGGATGATTTTTAAAGTTTATTTTCAAGAATTAAAAACAGAAGCGCCAGTGCGTGAAAAAACAAAGACCATTTTTGTAAAAGCGGACTCTGTACGCGAGGTACGTGCAAAATTGGCAGAGCATCCGTACAACATTGAGTTTATTACTCCAGTAGATGGAGCATTCTTAGAGTATGAACAGAAAAATGAAAATTACAAAGTATTGGAGATTGGATAATTTATGAAATTTGTTAAAAATGATCAAACCGCTGTTTTTGCTTTAGGCGGCTTGGGTGAAATAGGTAAAAATACGTACGGTGTTCAGTTTCAAGACGAAATTATTTTAATTGATGCTGGAATCAAATTTCCTGAAGATGAATTACTTGGCATTGACTATGTCATCCCGGATTACACTTACTTAGTCAAAAATGTCGATAAAATAAAAGGACTATTTGTCACACACGGACATGAGGATCACATTGGGGGCATCCCTTATTTATTGAGGGAAATCAATATTCCGATTTACGGAGGAAAGCTTGCTTTAGGTCTTATTCGCAATAAATTAGAAGAGCACGGTTTATTAAGACAAGCAAAGCTTCATGAAATTCAAGAAGACGATATCATTAAATTTAGAAAGACATCTGTCACGTTTTTCCGAACAACTCACAGCATCCCTGATTCGTACGGTATTGTTGTAAAGACGCCTCCCGGACAAATTGTTCATACAGGAGACTTCAAATTTGATTTCACCCCTGTTGGTGAACCTGCTAATTTAACAAAAATGGCTGAAATCGGCAAGGAAGGAGTCTTATGCCTCCTCTCAGACAGTACGAACAGTGAGGTCCCTGATTTCACCATGTCTGAACGAAGAGTTGGCGATAATATCCACGATATTTTCAGAAAGGTCGATGGCCGCATTATTTTTGCAACTTTCGCCTCAAATATTCATCGTCTGCAACAAGTAACAGAAGCCGCAGTCGCAAACGGAAGAAAAATTGCTGTGTTTGGTAGGAGTATGGAAGCAGCGATCAATATCGGACAAGAATTAGGCTATATTCGGGCGCCTAAAGATACATTTATTGATGCGCAATCGATTAATCGTCTACCAGCAAATCAAGTAACGATTTTATGTACCGGTAGTCAAGGAGAACCAATGGCTGCATTATCTCGTATTGCCAATGGTACACATCGGCAAATTCAGATCATTCCTGGAGATACAGTCGTGTTCTCTTCCTCTCCAATCCCAGGAAATACAATAAGTGTTAGTAGAACAATTAATATGCTCTTCCGTGCAGGGGCGGACGTTATTCACGGAAAACTAAGTGATATTCATACATCAGGACATGGTGGTCAAGAAGAACAAAAACTAATGCTTCGCCT
This sequence comes from Bacillus methanolicus, assembly GCF_008764295.1. Taxonomy (GTDB): domain Bacteria; phylum Bacillota; class Bacilli; order Bacillales; family Cytobacillaceae; genus Robertmurraya; species Robertmurraya methanolica_A. The sequence goes on from NZ_VTQX01000001.1 coordinate 207,872, forward strand.
TATTAAACCAAAGTTTTTTATGCCGATTCATGGAGAATATCGCATGCAAAGAATGCATATGAAACTTGCTGTTGACTGCGGAGTAGAGGAAGACAACTGCTTTATTATGGACAATGGAGAAGTTCTCGCTCTTAGTGAGGATTCTGCCCAGATAGCTGGTAAAATACCTTCCGGCAACGTCTATATTGATGGTAGTGGCGTAGGCGACATTGGCAATATCGTTCTTCGTGACCGCCGTATTCTTTCAGAGGAAGGATTAGTAGTCGTTGTTATAAGCATTAATATGAAAGATTTCAAAATCGCAGCTGGTCCGGACATTATCTCCCGTGGTTTTGTCTATATGAGAGAGTCAGGTGATTTAATTAGCGATGCCCAAAGTCTTATTTCTAAACACTTAAATAAAGTAATGGAAAGAAAAACGACTCAATGGTCAGAAATTAAAAATGAGATTACGGATACACTCGCACCATTTTTATATGAAAAAACTAAGCGTCGACCAATGATTTTACCGATCATTATGGAAGTTTAAGAACAAAAGCGCAAGACGCCGTCGGAACAATCAAAAAGCAGATTGTTCCGACGATATTTATTTTCGAAGCCTTTCCTCCTGTACACTGGAAGGTTCTGATCTTTCAATAAAGTCATCCTACGGTGCTACACCTCCGGTTGACTTATCGTAGGGAGGTAATCTGAAGTTTTGTAGGCAATTGGCGCTGGAGCTAGACGTGGAGACACTCACAAAAGTGTTCTTTACAGCAATTGAAAACTATAATTTCCAAGACCATTAAAAAACCAAGCATGCGACTTAATGTCAACTGCTTGGTTTTTTTCCTTAATCGTTCATCACTTTTTTCTCAAATCGACTGATATCTGAATCAGCACCGATAACAATTAATATGTCGTTTTGAAGAATCACTTCGTTGGCTTGAGGAGAAACATTAATATCATTTCCTCTTTTAATAGCCACTATGTTTATTCCATATTTTGCGCGTATGTCGAGTTCTAATATCGTGTGTCCAATCATCGCCCCACCAGCAACAATCTCAACAATACTATGTTCATCTGAAAGCTCTAAATAGTCTAACACACTGTTTGAAACCATTTTATGTGCAATTCTTTTGCCCATATCCCTTTCAGGATGGACTACAGTGTCGGCTCCTATTTTTAATAGCACCTTTTCATGATAATCATTTTGCGCTTTCACTGTTATATGTTTGACCCCAAGTTCCTTTAACATTAAAGTCGTCAATATACTTGCTTGAATATTATCACCGATTGCTACAATAACATGATCAAAATTTCGAATCCCTAACCCCTTTAAAACGGACTCATCTGTAGTATCTCCCATTACTGCATGTGAAGCAATCATAGAAAATTCATTCACTCGCTCCTCTTTCGTGTCAATCGCCATTACTTCCATGCCTTGCTCTGCTAATTCGCGAACAATGCTGCCACCAAAACGACCTAACCCTATAACTGCAAATTCTTTTTTCACATTCATTCCCCCGAAGCAGATGCTTGTCAAATTTCTAAACAGCCAAAAAAGTATGTCCTCATTTTAGCATATTATTTGAAAAAGAACATGTACGAAATGATAGTTGGGTTCATTCTCTTGCGATCTTAGCTCATTATTTAGAATGAGCACCACATTGAAGTGGTGCTCTCATTTATACAGCATTAAGCATATTAAATTGTGCTTTTATCAGTTGATAATATACGCCCTGTAAAGTCATGAGCTCTTCATGATTACCCTGCTCAATAATTTCCCCATGATCAAGAACAATGATGTTATCTGCTTCACGAATTGTAGAAAGTCGATGTGCGATAATGACTGCGGTTCTCCCTTCCAACAACGTTTTCAATGCTGTTTGGATTTTAATTTCTGTTTCCGTATCAATACTTGCCGTCGCTTCATCCAAAATGATAATGCGCGGATCTGCCAATAAAGCTCGGGCAAACGATATGAGCTGTCGTTGACCAACCGAAAGAACATTCCCTCTTTCCTCCACCTCAGTTTGATAACCGTTCGGCAAGTTTTCAATAAATGAGTGTGCTCCAATCGCCTCGGCTGCTCTTTGAACTTCTTCATCTGTAGCAAAAGGATTACCAAAGCGGATGTTATCAGCAATGGTCCCAGAAAAGATAAATGTCTCTTGAAGAACAACACTTATTCTTTGACGTAAATCCTTTAATGAAATATCTTTTAAATCGTGTCCATCTAATAAAATTTCGCCACTTGTGGGATCATAAAAACGGCTGATTAAATTGGCAATCGTCGTTTTTCCAGAGCCCGTATGACCCACTAAGGCCACCGTTTGACCTGCTTTCATTTCCAGATTAACGCCTTTTAAGGCTGTTCTTTTTTCATCATACGAAAAAACCACATCTTTGAACTGAATATGCCCTTTTACTTCATCCAAGTGGAGCGCTTCTTTCTTTTCAGAAACAATCGGTTTTTCATCTAAAAATTCAAAAATACGTTCAGACGAAGCCATTCCCATAAGCAATTGATTGTATACTTGGCCAAGTCTTGAGATTGGTTCCCAGAACATACCTAAATAGAAAGCGAAGGAGACAAAGATCCCAATAGTCAGCGTTTCATTTTGAATTAAGGAAGCCCCAAACCATATTAACACCGCTGTTCCTACCGCATTTGTAAGCTCAACCAATGGTCTAAACATTGCGTTTTTTTGCGATGCGACACGCCAGCTTTCAAAGGTCTCTGTATTGACTCCATCAAAGAAACTCATATTCTCCTTCTCTTGGGTAAAAGCCTGTGTAACTCGAATTCCCTGAATGCTTTCATTTAGATGCGAATTTAACTTGGATTGAAAGAGTCGAACTGTTTGCCAAGAACGACGGATATTTCTTCTAAGACTAGTCGAGATAAAGAACATTATCGGCAAAATAACCATGACCGCTAATGTTAATTCTGGACTTAAGCTAAACAATATAGCAAATATTCCTATAAGCAGGATAATATCCATTAATAAGTTAATAACACCGTTAGTAAATAATTCTTGCAGTGAATTAATATCATTCATAATTCTAACGAGAATCGAACCTGCAGATCTCTGATCAAAAAAACGATGGGAGAGATTTTGAACATGTGTAAAAAGATGCTTTCTTAAATCAAAGATCACACTTTGACCCAGCTGATTCATCCATCTAATTCTCAAAAAGTTTGCCACATAGGATAAAGTATACAATCCAGCAATTGCAGCAATTAATATCGTAAGTAAGCCCGTATCCTTATCAACAATCGCCTTATCGAGCACGTAAACGCCGATAAGGATTGGAATAATCAGGCGAACAGCTGTCGTGATTAAGACCATTAAAATTGCTAAGGGAAGCAAAGTCTTTCGATAAGGTTTCATATAGCTAAAGAGCCTGAGCATTTGCTTCCAGTTAAACGGTTTTTCAATGACTTGTTCAGTAGAATAATGAAACCTCTTTAGCGTATTTTCACTAATCGGGCGTTTTTCATTCTTCATTTCTCTCCCCCCTACCCAATTTGTTTTTTCAAAATCTTGTCTTTATCTTGATATTGAATATCATATATCCGTTGATAAGGACCTTTATTCTTCAGTAATTGTTCATGCGTTCCGCTTTCCACTATTCTTCCTTTTTCAAGAACGAGAATTTCATCTGCATGTTTGAGCGAGGAAATACGATGAGCAATAATAAAGGTTGTTCGTCCTCTCATAACCTCTTTCAATGCCTTTTGTATCTTAAACTCTGTTTCCATATCGACTGCGCTTGTTGCATCATCAAGTATGAGTATACTTGGATCTACACAGATGGAGCGGGCTATCGCAATTCTTTGTTTCTGCCCTCCAGAAAGCCCCATTCCTCTTTCTCCAAGCATCGTATCATAGCCATCTGGCAGTTCCATAATAAAATCATGTGCCTGTGCCCTTTTCGCCGCATCGATAATGTCATCCATCGTGGCACTAGGTCTCCCATACGAAATATTCGCCTTGATCGACGAAGAAAATAAGAACGATTCCTGCAAGACAAAACCAATATGGCTTCTAATGGATTGCAACGAGTATTCTTGTACATCAACGCCATCAATAAAAACTTGACCCTTTTGCGGTTCATAAAACCTTGTCATCAACTGGGTTAAACTTGTTTTCCCAGAGCCGGTTGAACCAATTAAGCCTACTACTTTTCCCGGATGGGCATGGAAGGAGATATCATATAAAGCGTCTTTATCCTCCACTCCATAGCGAAGAGTTACATCCTTAAATCGAACATCACCGGTAAGCTTTTCAGAATAATATGGCTTCTCTTTTTCAGTAATTTCATTTTCTGCTTCTAAAATTTCCAATAATCTTTCGCCAGAGGCTTTTGATTGTGAAAAAAGATTAATGACAAAACCTAAATTCATAATTGGCCACATAATATAACCAACCAAACTGTAAAATGCAACAAGCTCTCCCGGGCGAAGGCTTCCATCGATAACTAAATAGCCTCCAAATGAAAGAAGGAGAACCACACTCAAATTCCCCAAATACTCCATTAACGGAAAATATTTTGCCCATATTGCTGAAGTAAAGAGATATTTATCTTTGTAATCGCCATTTGAAGAGTTAAATTTGTCAATGACATAGTCTTCACGCGATAAAGATTTTACAGTATTAATTCCGCTTATATTTTCCTGAACATTTGTATTTAGCTTCCCAAACGACTTGCGAATTGCCCGAAATGCCGGATGAACTGACCTCTCAAATTTATAGACGACAACTACTAAAAAAGGCAATGTTATTAATGTGACAATTGTCAATGCAGGTGAATAATAGAACATCACCGTGAACGTCGACATTACAAGGATGATTAATCGTAGCAATTCAGAGAACCCAAATGAAAGAAAAAATCGAAACCCTTCCACATCCGCTGTCAATCTAGACATCAAATCCCCTGTTTTCGCATTATCATAATAGCGAAAAGGTAAGTATTGTAGCTTCTCATATAAAGAATTTCTTAATTTATAGACAGAAGTAATTCCAAACAAATCCCCTGTATATTGATGTATGTAAGTACCTATACCTTTTACAATCATTATGGCAATGAAACCTAATGCTAAATAAGGAATCCAATTGCTTTTTCCACCAATGACCACTTCATCGATGGTAATTTGAAGGATGATTGGATAAACTACCGTGATTCCAGTTATTAATAACATAAATACAACCGACCATATAAAATAGCTTTTATACGGCCAATAAAAATCCTTTAATTTCTTAAAAGTTTCCACTGCTCATTCCCCCCATCTGCTTCCCACTTATACAAACTATTTTCTCTCTAATTTATTTAGAATGTAAGAAAATGGATTTTATTCACAAGAAAAATATGAACGTATTTACAAATATAACGGAAATCGAAATATTTTACCACTGTTTTTTTTGAATTATGTATCTTTTTTAAAATTTCATGCAAATGATTCAATTTATTAAGATTAAAACAAGAGCGGGTTGCCACCTTCTTATGAGTTTAAGCTTTCAAGGATGATCGAGGATCTCTTCCTTTCATGTCAGAACATTAAGGAAAACAAACAAGCGCTTGCCGCGCAATGTCACTGTGTAAAAAGTTCACCAGAGCAATGATGAATTTAAGCCTCTTCCTAAACAAAAAAGGAACTAGGTCTCTTTACCTAGTTCCTTCTTAAGTTCACTATTCACTTTGAGTCCCTTTATAATAAATGTATTTTGATAGCATCGAAATCGCTACGTCAATTGCCTCTTCATTCGGATTCAATTTTGAATGGTGCAAACCGTACTGTGAATCGACCCCAAGCCAAAACATGAATCCTGGGATTTCTTTCAGCATATAGCCGAAATCTTCTCCAGTCATTGCTTTATCACATTCAATAACTTGAACACTTCTATCATTACGGACATATTCCATGAACTCTCTTGTTAATTTCTCTTCATTATAAACTTGATAGTAGCTGCTGCCAAAATCAATTTGGGCTTCACATTCATAACCAACTTCGACACCTCTCACCATCGATAGTATTCTTTTTTTTACTTTTTCCATCGATTCTACGGAAAGGGTACGAATTGTCCCCTCAATACGCGCTTTTTCGGCGATAATATTTTGTACAGTACCACCGCTTATTTTTCCAATTGTTACAACTGCACTATCTAAAGGATTAACATTCCTTGCTACAATAGTTTGTAACTGAGTAACTAAAGAACACGCAGCAACTACCATATCATTCGTTTGGTGTGGGTATGCCGCATGCCCTCCCGTACCTGTTAGATCAATAAAAAGCTCAGATGTATTGGCAAATAGAAGTCCTTCCTTAACCGCAATTGAGCCAACTGGATATTCAGGAGCTATATGTAGAGCTAAAATCATATCCGGCTTCCAGTCATTCATAATTTCTGATTGGAGCATCGGTTCTGCTCCACCAGGCCCTTCTTCAGCCGGCTGAAAAATAAATAAAAGATTGTCATCAATTGGTTCATTGAGGAAATGAGTGACAAGCCCCAAAGCAATGCTCATATGAAAATCATGTCCACAAGCGTGCATTTTTTCTGGATGTTCAGAAAGAAAAGGAAGTCCTGTTTCTTCAACGATTGGTAAACCATCCATATCTGCTCTATAGCCAATCGTTTTCCTCGGGTTGCGACCTTCGATCCTCACAAATATACCAGTTTTCCATGTTTCTATTCGCATTCGTTCCTGCGGAAGCGATTTTAAATAGTTCAGCAAATACGATTGTGTTTTGTATTCTTGAAAGCCTAATTCAGGGATTTTATGTAAATCTCTTCTAATTTGAACAAAAGACATTATGACCTCTCTCCTTTTACTAAAAAAAGCAAAAAGCAGCCTCAAAAAATCGTTTCTTCGCATCTTCTTTGAGTGCCTTCCTCGTGCTCTCGCCAGCAAAAAATCTATTGAAATCGGCAAGCATACACCTGCATTTGACTTGTTGTCTTGCAGACTCATGTACAAGCAATTTCATTTTTCTTTAAAAAAAGTGCGGATAAAAAATCCACACTTTTTTTCACTATTAAAGATTGCGTAATGCTTGCATAATTTCTGTTTTTGAAAGAGTTTTTTCGTCAATCTCTTTAATTACTCGTGCTGGAACACCTGCAACCAACGTGTTTGCCGGAACATCCTCAATAACAATTGCTCCCGCTGCAACACGAGCACCTTTTCCAACTGTCACACCTTCAAGGACTACAACATTGGCACCAATTAGAACATCATCTTCAATGACAACTGGCTTCGCAGAAGGTGGCTCAATCACCCCAGCTAACACCGAACCAGCACCAATATGGCAATTCTTTCCGACCGTGGCTCTCCCACCTAGAACTACGTTCATATCAATCATCGTACCTTCACCAATCACTGCACCAATATTAATGGATGCGCCCATCATGATCACAGCATTTTCACCAATTTCAACTTGATCACGAATAATAGCTCCTGGCTCAATTCTTGCTTTGATCCCCTTCATATCTAGTAACGGAATCGCCGAATTTCTACGGTCATTCTCGACCAAATAATCTTCAATTTTTGCCTGATTTGCTTCAATTGCTGGACCAATTTCGCTCCATTCCCCAAATATCGTTCCCGTATTGCCTGAAATGAACGTTTTTGAGGTAGGTCCAAAATCAATTCCAGATAAATCACCTTTTATGTAAACCTTTACAGGTGTTGACTTTTTACTATTCGCGATAAACGAAATAATTTCGTTTGCATCCATCATTTTGCTCATTTACTAATACCTCCACTCAATTCTATTATGTACATTATGAATTTTACTTTAGCAAATTAAAAAGAGCAAGACAAGCATTAACTATTCTCTCTTTTTCACTCTTTCTTCATCCTCCTTAACATGTTCCTTAATTAAATCAACAAATGCTTGGACTTGCTTTAATTTAAAAGCGGAATCATAGCCAATTAATGAAGTATCCCTTTTTAATGGCTCATCATTCTCATCAAGTAGGGGAATCTTAAAAATATCTTGTTCCCCACCATTAAGAGTGATTGCAGGCAATATCGCATAGCCAATCCCATTGAAAGCCATTTGCTTGCATGTTTCAATTTGATCAACAACAATGGTCCGTTTAGGCATCGTTTGAAATTGTCGATGCCACCAATCTTGTATTTCTTGATAATAATTGGAATCACTTTTAAATTGAATAAACGGCCGATCTGTTTTCAACACTTGTTCTGGAGAAGTGATTTCTTTATCAACTAAATAAAGATGATCTTCAAATAGGGGAATTTTTATCCCTTTCCAATCAGGAGTCCCACGGACAATTCCAATATGTACATGATCTTCGTACATCGAGCGAAGGATTTCACTACTCCAGCCTGTTACTAATGAGACTTTTGCGTGGGGATAGCGTTCAACGAACTTCTTCAATACTTTAGGAAGCCAGTTTTGACTGACTATATTGGCAACGGCTATTTTTAAAGTCCCATAAACCTCTGAATTCATGGCACTAATCGATTCTTTTACTTTCTCCTCTTTTTCCAAAACTTCATTAACAAATTTAATCACCATTTCCCCCGCTGGTGTTAACGTTAGTCCTTTTTGTGAGCGAATGAAAAGCTTCGTTCCCCATTCCGCCTCAATCGTTTGCAGCCTTTGACTAAGAGCAGGTTGAGAGACAAATAGGCGCTCCGATGCTTTTCGCATATTCATTTCTGCTGCTAAGACGGAGAGAAGATGAAATGCTGATAATGTTGACATGAACTCACCTCTTTCATTACTTGATCTTTAATTGGATGTTTCTCTCTCCTTCTTTGGTAAAAAAAGAATGAGCGCAAAACTAAGCAACGCAAAGATAAGTACTGTGATATAAACCGTATGGATGGAAAAGGTCAAGCCTTCCTGTAAAACGGATTTAACCCCTGGAGAGAGGGCGCTTCTTTGTTCTTCATTTAATAATATATTCGCGGCATCGAGAGAAAGCTCCTCTGAAACTGTATCACCTTGTTTTTTAATATACGAAAGCAACTGACTATTAAGAATTCCTCCTAAGAGAGCAGCTCCAATGGTATTTCCTAAATTACGCATAAACATATTTGCTGCTGTGGCAACACCGCGTTGCTCCCAGCCGACCGTACTTTGGATTGAAACAATAAAGGAAGTTGTCGTCATTCCCATGCCAACACCAACAAAGAATGATGCCAAAGCTGCCCAGACAGGACCCATCTCCGGAGATAAGAAAACAAACATGAGACCACCAATGACAAGGGAAGCTCCACCTATAATCGCAGTAATACGAAATCCAATTTTCAAAAGGAGATTCCCCGCCACCGTGGCCGCGATTGGCCATCCGATCGACATTGTTGTTAGCGTGAAGCCAGCCACGATCGGCGGTTGTTCCATCACACCTTGAACAAAAGCAGGCAAAAAGCTAGAAATGCCAATCAGCATAACCCCTGTTGTTAGCGAGGTCATATTGGCAATGAAAATCGAACGTTCTTTCCAAATGGAAAAGGGCATCATCGGTTCAGACGCACGTCGCTCTTGAAAGACAAAGAGTGGAAAAGCAATAAGCGTGACAGCGAGCAAACTTAACACTTGAGGTGAATTCCAAGCCCAATTTGTACCACCTTCAACTAAAAGAATCATTAATGCTGAGATGGCAACCGTTAATAAAAAAGCCCCTTGAAAATCAATTTGATGTTTTTTCTTTTCTACTTTTTCATGTAAGAATAAACTGATTCCGATAATGGCTAAAATTCCTAATGGAACATTAATCCAAAAAACATATTGCCAACTGACATATTGAACTAGAATTCCCCCGATCGCCGGACCTAAAATTGCCGAGATCCCCCATACGCTTGATAAATATCCTTGAATTTTTGCTCTTTCTTCCATTGTGTAAATGTCACCAACAATAGTACTGGCAATCGGCATAACAGCTCCTGCACCAAATCCTTGTATAAAACGAAAAACGATGAGCATTGTCATTGATTCAGCAAAACCACAAAGGATAGAACCGATTAAAAAAATAATGATGCCAATCGTTAAGATCGGTTTTCTTCCGTATAGATCTGATAGCTTTCCATAAATTAAAACTGTCACTGCATTCATTAATAGGTATGATGAAAAGACCCAGCTATATCGCGTAAAACCACCTAGATCACCAACGATTGCAGGCATAGCAGTGGCGACAATCGTCGCTTCAATAGCTGCCATAAACATCGCCAACATAACTGCAGCTAATACAAATGGTTTTTTTGTTTGTTGTTTGTGATTAATTGGACTATGTACTGCGTCCCCCATAACGACACCTCATATACAAAAATTGAGCCTCCTAATGTTAGGAGGCTGTAGACTATACGTATTCATTGCTTCACTTATCCACTCATCATTATGCTCCTTCATTGAAAAAACAAGGAAAAGAGCTTTAACATGTTAAAAGTTATGGTATTAAAGCGAAAAGACTCATTTACCTCGCTTACCCTTTACACTGTTCTGGGAGAAGTATGTTGATTTAATTGAATTAACACCGATCTTCTTGTTAAAATCCCCTCAAAAAATCCTTCTTCACTTTCCACACACAGAAAAGGATGATCAATCAACAACGTCAAACAGGATTTGATATCTGAATCAATTGAAATTCTTGGGATTTCCCGATTCATAACACCTTCTACACGTTGCTTCTCCAATAGTTCGAATTCAATTCTTTCAAGCCCAAGTATTGACTCCATAATTAAGGGGGTACTAATAAGACCCTGCAGTTTGTATTGCGGATCTAATACAGGTATAGCCGAATACCCACTTTTAGTAAGCACTAATAAAGCGTGTTCCAAGCTATTTTTCACCTGTACATGGGCAACCCGTTCAGAAGGAATCATCAAATCTTTAATATTAATCTCCAAAAACTCTCCACTGTGAAGATCTATCATAGTCGAAAACTCCCCGTAAATGTTTTCATTCTATTTTATTCTATCACAGTTTCAGCAGTGATGCTTCATAGAACATCTTGGAACACAATAAAATGCAAAAAATTCAATCAACCTTTACTCGTATGAATATTTCGCACTTCATAATGACACTGCGGACACTTATAGATGACGTTTTGATTCGATTGCGCTGTTAAAACATGATCCATTTCTGCAATGTAAGAACATTTTGGGCATTTAACTGTTGGCAACAAACGTGATCGCTCCTCTTCAAGTTGATCATTTTCATCATTTTCAATGAGTCAATTTCAATTACTGTATCAGGTCAAAAATTTCAATTGTAATCATATCAATATTATCAAACTGATATCGCTTAGGTTTTTCTTTCTCATTATATACCTCGAGCTCAAACGTTTCTGTCTTTGGGTGATATGTAACCTGACACTTTCTTTCGCCATTTACTTCAAAGAAACGTTGCGCCGACTCTCCAGCGCCACCTTGTTCTTGAAGACTTTTTAAACGTGTGATGATACCTTGTAGCTGTGACATGTTTCCTCTCCTTTCACAAAAACCATGTATGATGTGCATTACGCTTTATCCTTAGGTTTCTCTTTTGGCATGTTTCTATCCATAAGTAATAATTTCAGAAAATTCAAGTTATTATCTTTACATGCCAATATTAACAGCATAAAATAAGACATAGGTTTGTACAAGAAAAAGGTATGAAATGGAGGAATTTTTTTGAGCACTGTTAAAAAGCTTTTTGAGAACCTATACTTAATTGACGGGCTTGATCTAAATATAAAAGAGAGGACAGGCTCCTATGTTTTGCATGAACAAGAATTAACAATTATTGAAACAAGTGCCAGTCCTTCTGTTCCACATATTATCAACGGTTTGAAAAGTCTAGGGCTTTCTCCAAAAGATCTTAAATACATCATTGTAACTCATATTCATCTTGATCACGCAGGTGGTGCGGGTCTCCTTTTACAGCAGTGTCCAGATGCGAAAGTAATTGTCCACCCTAAAGGTAAAAGACATTTAGCTGATCCTTCCCGTTTAATCGCTGGCGCAAAAGCAGTCTACCGTGAAAAGTTCGATACCTTATTTCATCCGATTATCCCAATTCCTGAAGAACAATTACTTTCGATGGACGATGGAGACAAATTACAAATTGGCGAGGATTGTACCTTAACGTTCTACCATACTCCAGGACACGCAAATCACCACTTTAGCATTTATCATCCAAAATTAAACGGAATGTTCACTGGAGATACAGCGGGAATTTATTATCAACTTAAAGATGAAGTGGAATTCTATCTTCCAACTACGACTCCTTCAAATTTTGACCCTGATAAAATGGAACATTCGATTGGATTATACAAATCAATGAACTTAGACTATATCTTTTTTGGCCATTATGGAATGTCAGATAACCCAAAGGAAGTTTATAAACAAGTGCTTAGTTGGATTAAACCGTTCGTTGATGTGGCCGCTGCGGCCTTTAAAAATGAGGACACTACTGAGGAGATGATAAATGTAACAAAAGCAGGACTCTTTCAATTAGTTTCCTCTCATTTAGATGCTTTAAAAATATCTAGAGAACATGAAATATACGATATTCTCGCACTTGATCTTGAGGTATGTGCAATGGGATTAATTGATTATCTCCACAAAAAGAACAGATGAAAGCATGGCTCCTATGTTCCATGCTTTTCTCAATTGATCGTAACCTTTTGCTTATTTAACAACACTCACTTGTCATTTTTTCCTGAAAATAATTCGCTGCTTCTTTCATTTTGGCACCATACCAGAACATTTCTCCATCAACAATTATTGGCACTACATCTGGTAAAAACTCTAAAAATTCTTGTTTATGTTTCTCCTTAAAATGAAACGGCTCTGTGGCTAGAAAAATGTAATCTAACTGACTTTCTTGGAACTCTTCTTTTGTAATGGAAGGATATCTTTGAGAAGAAATTGCAAATGGATTTTGAAATCCCATCTCTTCCAATATAGAGTTTATATATGTGTTGCTTCCGACAACCATATATGGATTTCTCCAAATAACATATGCCGCTTTTTTCCCAGTAATCTTCGGCAGTGTCATAAACTCTTTTTTAATGGAGTCTATAAGGCATTGCGCAGCATTTTCGTGATTTGTTAATACCCCCATATCTTTTATCATCTTGTATGATTCAGTAATCGAGCGCACCTCTGCAACAAATACGGGAAAGTTGTGCTCCAATAGCTCAACAATCTCCTTCGTGTTCTCTTCTTTTTCTGCAATGATTAGATCGGGATTTAAACTTTTTATACTCTCCATCTTAATATCTTTTGTACCTCCGACAATCATTGCTTGCTCTACTTTGCTTTTTGGAAAAATACAATAGCGGGTTCGCCCTACTATCTCACTATCTAATCCTAGAGCATAGAGAGTTTCCGTGATTGCAGGACAAAGCGACACAATTCTTTTAGGAGGATACTCAAATTCAAGCTTCCTTTGAAGATGATCTTCCACACTTCTTAGCATCATAACCCCCCTTTCCAATTCATAGACTCTTTTTACGTTGTTATTTTTTGACTTATTCCAGCAAAGCTGAAATAAGTCAAAATGTTTAGCAATGACAGCAGTTCATTTAAATCTATTATACAACTAATCCGCCATCCACACTTAAAATTGTACCGTTAACATAATTCGCTTGATCTGAGGCTAAAAACAAATAGGCATTAGCAATATCTTCTGGCTTGCCAAGCTTTTTTAACGGTGTTTTGTCCTCCATCATTTTTAATATTTTCTCAGGCACCTTTGCAGTCATGTCTGTGATGATAAACCCTGGAGCAACTGCATTAACTCGAATTCCTTTCGGTCCTAATTCTTTTGCCCAACTTTTCGTCAAGCCAATAACTCCAGCTTTTGTTGCTGCATAATTCGTTTGCCCAACATTTCCATATAGACCAACTACAGATGAAGCATTGAGAATAACCCCTGAGCCTTGTTCTAACATAATAGGCAAAACCGCTTTCGAACATTTATATACGCCAGTCAAATTAACCTCCAATACCTTATCCCAAGAAGAATCGTCCATTTTCGCAAGCAAGCCGTCAATTGTAATGCCAGCATTATTAATTAATATATCGACTTTTCCAAATCTCGTAACTGCTGCATTGACCATGTTTGCAACCTGATCACGTTCTGAAACATTGGCTTGAAAAAAAAGGACATCGTCACTAATTGCAGAAAGCTCAGTAACCGCTTTTGCTCCTGCCTCCTTATTAACATCCGTAATGACAACCTTTGCCCCTTCTCTTAAAAAAAGATTTGCTGTTTCCTTTCCGATTCCATTTGCACCACCTGTAATCACTGCTACTTTATCTTTCAGTTTCATTGTTTTTCCTCCAAACGATCATTCATTTCGTTCTCCCTGTTTAAATGCAAAAGCTTTGTTATACGGAAATGTGGGAAATACAATTTTGGGATTGATTATGCATGAAAACTTTGTTTCTCACTCTTATTACGACAACTGAGAGATTTAGGAGATAATGAGCCGAAAATCAACACCGACACATACAATACCAAATAAAACAGAAACATTAATAAACTAAAGCTTTTGATTCATTAGGTAATTACACATAAATGTACACCTTGCCCAATTAACTTTTAAAATCTCTTTTATCGATAACCCTTTTAGCTTTAAACTGTGTTCTTTCTAAACTACCTACTGGTAAAAGGATAATTTTAAAAGAAACTCCCGTCTCTCTTTTTAATTCCTTTCCTAAAAAGGCACTCAATTCTTGATCATCTCGAGTACCCATTGTTTCACATTGAATTGTAACTTCGTCCATAATATTGTCACGGGTTACAATCATTACAAACTCTTCACTTAACCCGTCTACTCTTCTGACCACATTTTCAATCAAACTAGCATACACATTTACACCTCGAACCGTAACCATATCATCAATACGACCGTAAATTCCCTTTGGTAACCGAGGGTAGCTACGTCCACATGGACAAGGTTCATCGGTCCAGGTCGTTAAATCCCCAGACCAATAGCGAATCACCGGCTGTGAAGTTCTTTCAAGCGGTGTATAAACCGGTACTCCTTCTCCACCATAAGGAACCAATTGTTTTGAATACTGATCGATCACCTCTGTGTAAACCACATCCTGCCACAAATGAACCCCGGTTCTATGTTCACATTCTGTATTGCTCATCCACGGAGTTACCTCCGCCATCGTTCCTGAATCAATACAGATTCCACCAAAAGTCTCCTCAATTTTTTTCTTTGTAGCAGGAACTCCTGCACCCGGCTCTCCTGAGAAAAATAAAATTCTAAATCCAAACGCTTTCGGATCTACTCCTAATTCTTTCGCCTTTTCTGCTAAATAAAGCGCATATGAAGGTGTTCCGTAAAAAACGGTTGGTTGAAGCTCCTTCAGCCATGACACAGCTTTCTCAGTTTGCCCAGCCTGACCAGCTCCGAATGGGAACGTCTTCGCGCCCAGTCTTTCAGCTCCAATTAAAGCCCCCCAGCTTCCTATATATAAACTCAAGGGGGAAGCAATAAATACTAAATCATTTGGTCGCATCCCAAAGCTCCACATAATGCGGGCATGTTGATGAGCAATGCGCTCCCAGTCATCCTTTCCAAAGGAAAAAACGGTTGGTTTCCCAGTGGTTCCTGAAGTTCCTTGGATGCGATGGACATCTGAATAGGGGATACATACATTCGAACCAAATGGTGGATATTGCATTAGATCTTCCCTTAATTCTTGTTTTGTTGTAAAAGGAACTTGGGCGAAATCCTTTAACGTCTTTATATCATTAGGATGGAGATCAGCTTTTTTCCATTTTCTTTGATAAAACCCTGAATTTACATAAGCATATTCCATCACATTTTTAAGCTTGAAAAAAATAAGATCCTCCAATTCCTCACGAGAAGCTGTCTCAATTTCTTTATACCAATATTTCTCATTAGCATCAGGAATATAATTCAAATCGTATTTTGGCGGCCATTGCTTTAAAAGCTCTGTCTTTAACATGTCTGTCTCCTTTCTTTCTAACTCATTTAGCATATATGCTCCTTTAGTATAAAACTGCGGAATAGGCATACCATCATTTGCCTATTCCTTATCACCATTATCCTATTGTTTTTCCTACATGCTCACGAATAAAGGTAGCGATTGATTCCACTTTCGTCTCCGGCCCAAATACTTCGGCAATGCCCGCCTCTTTTAATAACGGAATATCATCCTCAGGAATTACACCACCCATAATCACTAGTGCATCCACTCCTTTTTCTCTCGCTAACTTGACCACTTTAGGACCTAATGTAAGATGATTGCCTCCAAGGGTGCTTAAGCCAATGACATCAGCCCCCTCTTGAATAGCCGCCTCTACAATTTGTTCTGGAAACTGATTACCTAAATAAACAACTTCCATCCCTTCATCCCTTAACATCCTTGATACGACCAATGCACCGCGCCAATGAATATCCAAGCCTAACTTTGCCATCACCACTTTAATTTGCATCCTTAATTCCTCCATTTTTAAAAGTTTTTATGCTAATGGAAATTGCCATAATCCAAATTCTTCTCTAAACACCTCTTCAATTTCACCTAATGTTGCATACTCCAACACAGCATCCTTTATATAAGGCATTAAATTAACGTCTTTATGACACATTTCTCTAATCACATTTAGTTTCTCTTCTACTTTTTTCGCATCTCTTTTCTGACGAAGGCGCTTCAACTTTTCTTTTTGCTTTGCTTCAGCAGTTTCTGGATATCTAAAGACCTCTACCTTTTGTCCAGCGTGCTCTTCACTCGGGAAATAATTTAAACCAACAATTTTTCTTGTCCCATTTTCAATATCCTTCTGTGTTTGATAGGCAAAATCTGCAATTTCACGATGGAGCCAACCAGAATCAACACAAGCAACTAAGCCACCTCTCGACTCTATTTCAGAAATGTAATCACGAATCCTTTGAGCCATTTCCTTCGTTAAATATTCAACAAAATATGAACCAGCTAACGGGTCAACTGTGTTTACTACATTCGTTTCAGTTTGAATGATTTGCTGTGTTCTTATCGAGATTAAAGCAGATTCTTCCGTTGGTGCAGAGTAAGCCTCATCGTACGAATCAACATGTAAGGATTGCGCTCCACCAAGTACTGCCGCTAAACCTTGAATCGCAGAACGGGCAATATTATTAAGGGGCTCAACTTTAGTTAAAGTGATACCAGCAGTTTGCACATGAAATCTCATTAACTGAGATTTCATTTCTTCAGCTTTAAAACGCTCCTTCATAATTTCTTGGTAAACAACCCTCGATGCGCGACATTTTGCAATTTCTTCAAAGAAGTCATTATATAGATTCCAGAAGAATGAAAGCCGCTTAGCAAAATCATCAATTTTATTTCCCCTTCTGATCAATTCCTCCGATGTAGCAATCGCGTTTGCTAAAGCACACGCTACTTCTGCAACAGCATCCGTCCCTGCTTCACGGAGGTTATAGCCGTTATAACTAACTGGATTCCATCTTGGTAAATTCTTACTAGCAAATTCAATCGCATCGCATTGCAAACGGAAAGATGCTTTAGGAGGTAATACTTCTAATGAGCTTCCTATCGCTGTTTCCATTAAAAAGTCATTTTGGTTCGTACCTGACAATTTTTCGAAAGGAATTCCTTTCTTCTCTGCCATTGCTGCAAACATAGCCATAATAACAACCGTTGTACTTGGCAAATGCGTAACAATATTACTCGAAATCTCATCAATGGGAATCCCATCGTATAGTGCTTCGATATCTTCTAATGAATCAATCGCAACCCCTGCCGCTCCTACGTGACCTTCTGCTTCTGGATCATCTGAATCAT
The DNA here is from genome assembly GCF_008764295.1 of Bacillus methanolicus. Classification (GTDB taxonomy): domain Bacteria; phylum Bacillota; class Bacilli; order Bacillales; family Cytobacillaceae; genus Robertmurraya; species Robertmurraya methanolica_A. Next base: position 225,644 of record NZ_VTQX01000001.1, read on the forward strand.
AACCACGAATTGTTGGTAAATCTAAAACAACACTTGTTCCCGTTGCACCATTTTTTAATAGAAACTTAAAGCGATCATTCGTATCTTCTGGAGTTCCATAACCTGCAATTTGGCGAACAGTAAATAATCGTCCACGATACATATTAGGATATACACCGCGGACATATGGTGCTTCCCCAGATAACCCGATATCCTTCATATAATTAAGCTCTTTTATATCATCTGGAGTATAGAGCAAATTTACGGGAATGCCTGAGTCAGAAAAATATTCCCCATCACCTGTCTTTCCTTTTACCGTTTCCTTCTTCCATCTCTCCTTTTGAGCCTCAATTTCTCTTACAACCTCTTGATTAAAAAGTTTTGCTCCCTGATTTACATTTGTTTTGGTCATCGTTACATACCTCCGTGTTTTTTGATTAATTGCTCAACAATATGGTCAGATAGAGTGTAAGGATCTAGCTTTCCTTCTTTAACTTGTTGTATTTTTATTTGTATACCTTGTTTTCTACGAATATAGCTGTCTACTTCATTGTTAAGTGATTGAATCATTAAATGATTTAGCCTAGTGAGATTTCGAGTTTTTCGCTTTTCATCCCAACGATTTGAATGAAGCAAGAACTCCTTATGTCTCTGAATTTGGTCGATTAATTCAATCATTCCTTCATTGTTTGTAGCAATTGTTTTCAATACTGGCTGTTCCCAATTTTCCTGTAATTTTTCTCTCACCATCATCTTTAAATCTCTTACACTTTCATCAGCACCAGGCCGATCTGCTTGATTGACTACATATATATCTGCAATTTCCATAATTCCCGCTTTCAGGGTTTGTAATGAATCTCCTAATCCTGGAACATTTACTAAAACGACCGTGTCTGCAATTTCAAGAACATCAAATTCTATCTGGCCAACCCCAACAGTTTCAATGATAATAAGCTCTTTCCCATAAGCATCTAATACTTGAACAATATCTGCTGTTGTCGGAGCTAATCCTCCCAAATTCCCTCTAGTTGCCAAACTTTTAATAAAAACATTAGATAAGCCTGATAATTCTTGCATCCTTGTACGATCACCTAAAAGAGCACCTTTCGTAAAAGGACTTGTTGGATCCACAGCTACAATCCCTATCTCAATACCTGACTTTGCTAATGTTTTACAAAGTTTATTGACTAAAGTACTCTTCCCTGATCCCGGTGGTCCCGTAATTCCAACAATATGAGCAGTTCCTTTTCTTGCAGAGCTTTCCCTTAAAATTTCAATACTGTTAGCAGTCTGATTTTCAACTTCTTTCAGTAATTTCCCTAAAATGACATCACTTTTCTTTTCAAAATATGACGATGCCTCATTCAACTGAATAGCCCCCCTTACCTCATAAGTCAGATTCTAATCCGTGAAACTCTTGACGGGATTTCTCTAAATGAGAAGAAATCAGTTGCTCTGCCTCTTCTGAATTTTTTGATTTTATTGCATAGAAGATTCCCCAATGCTCCTTTTGAAATCTTTTTAATATTTCTGGCGAGGTCGAATATCGTCTTCTCGTTGTTCTAATCTGCTCTCCTAGTAAGTCTGAAATAACTTCAGTTAACAAAAGTAACATTTTATTGTTCGAGGCGAGGACAATGGAACGGTGGAATAAATAATCAAGCTGCGAATTCTCTTCTTCATGATCTGAAATATAGTTTTTATCTAACTCTTCCAAAATGGCCTGAATGTTATTTAAATCCTCATCACTTCTTCTTATAGCAGCGAGTCTAACAGCGGCCATTTCAAGAATCACCCTTGCTTCAAAAAGTTCAAATGTATCCAATCCTCTTGAGATAGCTACGAGAGACATAATATTTTTCAGATTTTCCGGATCTGCCTTTTTCACAACGGTTCCTTCTCCTGACTTACTTTCGACAATCCCAATCATACTTAAAACCTTTAAAGCCTCTCTTAAGGAGGAGCGACTTATTCCCATAGAATCGGACAGCTCAATTTCGTTCGGAAGCTTTTGACCAACCTTTAATTTTTTTGTAATGAGCAAGGTTTTAATTTGCTCAAGTACTTCCTCAAACTTTTTCTTTTTCTTAATTGTTTTGAACATTAAACCACCTTCGTTCTTCATATTGTTTTAAGGTCAGATTGTCTGACTTATAAAAATCTCGGGAAAACATTTTCCCGTTAAAAAATTGGCTCCAATACTTTTTATCTATCTCAGCAAAAATCAGAAAAGCCTTCAATTAAGCAACAAATTAGGCAGAAATAAAGTGATTTCTGGAACATAAGTAACCAATACTAAAACAACAATGGAAACAAATAAATAGGGTAACAAAGGCTTCGTTGCCTTCATAACAGAGACGTTCGCAATCTTTGACGCCATTAAGAGATTTAATGCCATCGGTGGAGTGATCAATCCAATGCATAAATTTGTTGTTTGAATGATGCCAAAGTGGACTAAATCGATTCCTATCATTTGCACCAATGGTAAAAAAATCGGTGTTGTAATAATAATCGCTGTAATCGTTTCCATAAACGTGCCTAATATGAGATAAATAATATTTAGAAGCAGTAATATCACCATCATGTTATTTGTCCAAGCTAGAATCGTTTCCGCTAAAAATGATGGGAGTCGTTCCACTGTAATAATGTACCCGAACACTCCCGCTAAGCTAACCATGATTAAGATCACAGCACTCGTAACTGCAGAACGTCCTGCTATTTGTAATAATTTTTTCCCAGTAATACTTTTATAGTAAAAGAATGCTGCTAAAATCCCATATACTACGGCAATTGCACCAGATTCTGTCGGTGTAAAGATACCTGAGTATATCCCGCCTAATATAACCAACGGCATTAAAATGGCTGGGATCGCTGGAAAAATCAATGAAGTGTTTTTCCTTTTTTTCTGCTTTGATTGTTCATTCTCTATTTCATCGTTAGCTAGCTCATCAATATTATCAGTAAGCTTATATTTTTTTATAGAAAAGTGATTAACTAACATAAAACCTAATGCCATTAACAAGCCTGGGACAATTCCTCCTAAAAATAATCGGGAGACTGAAACTTCGGCATTTAACCCATAGACAATTAACGGGACACTTGGTGGAATTAATATTCCTAAAAATCCAGAAGCAGCTGCAATCGCAACGGCAAAGTTACGATCGTAACCTTTTTTCACCATTTCAGGAATCATCACCCCACCGATTGCGGCAACTGTTGCAGCAGAAGAACCTGATATGGCGCCAAAAAATGTACTCGCAATCACCGTAAGATGGCTGAGTGCTCCTTTAATTTTTCTTGTAAAAATAGACAAAAAGTTTATTAAATGATTTGAAATCTTCGCTTCCTTCATGATGTCACCGGCAAATATGAAGAATGGAATCGCCATTAAAGCAAAGGAATCAATTGCCCCAAAACTTCTTGTAATAAGCACGCTGCTATTTTCCGCTAACACAACAAATATATAAATTAACGAGGAGAATCCGAAACTATATGCAACAGGAACTCCTATTATAACGAGAGTAAAAAAGAATAGAAGTATGAGAAGTGCGCTCACAATGTTCCCCCCTCCTTAACAGCTTCTTTTGATTTGAAAATCATATAAAAAAGGTAGATCCCATTTATAATCATTAATAGGCTGCCAAGAAATAGAGCTGACATTGGCCACGCCATTGAAATTTGCAAGGCTGGGGTTATTTGCCCCGATGCAATTAATTGAATGACCACTTGAAATGAGACATATCCAAACACAACCCCAAAAACAACGATGACAAACTGACGCAATAAATCTACATAGCGGAACGAAGATTTCTTTAGAAGTTGATCGAAAATTTCTACATTCAAATGGGCTTTCTGCTTGACAGCAACGGCGGAACCCACATATACCGTAAACACCATTAAATAACGGATAACCTCTTCAAGCCAAGGAAAGGACATTTCCAATACATACCGTGTAACTACTTGCGATAAAGCAATTACCGTCATCACTAATAAAAATGCGCCACAGAGTCCCTCTAAAAATGAATTTAGTTTTTTCATCGCAATGCACCTAATCTCTATACTGGAGCATTTCATTAATTAAATCTTGACCTAATTCTGGAGCAAGTGCATCGTACGTTTCTTCAGCGCTCTCCTGAAAACTCTTAATTGCTTCATCACTTAATTCAGTTACTTCAACTCCCGCCGCCTTCATTTCTTCACCAAGTTGTTTTGCTGTATCACGGCTATACTGCCTTTGTTCAGATGCTAATCTTTCGGCTGTCTCTTCTAAGATCGTTTTTAAATCATCAGGAATTTTATTCCATATACTTTCACTGATCATGACGGCTAATGGTGCATAAATATGATTGGTGAAGGTAAAGTACGGTTGGACTTCATAAAATTTTGAGCCAAAAGTTAAAAGAGTTCCATTGTCCTGTGCATCGATGGTTCTTTGTTGCAATGCGGTATACACTTCACTGAATGCCATCGGAGTCGGAATCGCCCCTACCCTTTCAAACCAATGTAAAGATGGTTTGTTCTCCACTACTCTTATTTTGACTCCCTTTAAGTCTTCAACACTTTCAATCGGACCTTTAGAATTTGACATTGCACGCCAATCATTTTCCCAAAATGATAAGGCAATCATTTGCTTCTGTGATACAGCATCCTTCATCTTATCTCCAATTGAACCATCGAGAATCTCATCAACTTTTGCATTGTCAGTAGGAAAAATATAAGGTAAATCCCATATTTGCAATTCGGGCACAAAGTTCCCCATTGCAATGGTACTGATTAAGCCCATTTCAAGCGTTCCTTGTTGTAGTGCTTCTGTCATTTCTCGATCGGCCCCTAGCTGGCTAGCCGGATAAGTCTCAATCTTAATTCTTCCATCTGATTCTCTCTCTACTTCCTCAGCAAAGGTTCGTGCATATTTTTCCCACGGATGCTCAGCATCGGCCGGACCAACATGACCAAGTTTAAACGTGAATTGTTCATCATTTTCTCCTGCTGTACTTCCACTAGAAGAGCTACAAGCGGTTAGAAAAATACCGAGAACTAGAATTAACAGCCATAATGTTTTGTTCATAATCAATCTCCTCTTTTTGATTATTTTTTTCTATCTATTACTGGCTACTGTTTGCGGCATTACAGATAGCTTTGTTAAACAATATTGATGTTCAAATGACTTTTAGTTCATCTCGTCCTCTAATTCTATGAAGTGATGTAAGAAAACACAATTTCTCTCCATCATTCCATGGAATCAAAGAATTAAATGGTCAAAAATCAAGTACCGACATATAATCATGACTTACAAATATGTCTCTAACAAGTACAGCAATGCTGTAATCGAAATAACACTTGCAATCGTGTTGATAAACGTTGCATTAGCAACTAACGATGACTGGGCTTTATATTCTTCAGCAATCATTGTCATCAAAACAGCAGTCGGCATTGCATTCTGCAAAATGAGTACTTTTGCTGTTAACGGTTCAACTGTGAACAAAGCTAAAATTCCAAGTGTAATGACTGGGCCCCCGATTAAACGAATCCCTGTTATGAAAGCAATATTTATCGAGTAACGTCCTTTCATACTCATTGATTCACTTTGTATATTTGTTCTTGAAAGTTGGATCCCAAGTATTAGCAATACAACCGGAACCATTGCGTCTCCCATCAGTTTAATAGGATCATAAATAAAATCCGGCACTGGAATTTGTAATGTAAGAACAAGAACTGCTAATAATGTCGCATAAGTGGTGGGAAGCTTGAGAATATTTCTGATCCCCTTCGCCCAACTCTCCCCTTCTAATGAGGCAAAATACACTCCCAATGAGTACATTAAGACAAAATTAACCACAACAATAATAACCCCAATTGAAAAAGCCTCTTCCCCATAAGCAAACAACAAAATGGGTAAACCAAAATTTCCGGTATTAGGAAACACGGTTGAAAGTAGGGCGGGATTTATTATTTCTTTATTATCGGTAATCTTCATAACGAATACTGTTACAGCCGCAATCATAATAGTAAAAACGAGAATTACTACGACCACTTGAAAAATACTCGAAGGTGAAAGATTACTTCTAATAAGAAAGCTAAAGATTAATGCCGGACTTAAAACGATCATGGAAAACTTTGAAATAGGGGAATAATCTACTTTCACATACTTTCCAAATAAATAACCTGCTCCCAAAATTATTAAAACCGGCACAATTACATTTATGACCAAAGAAACACCTTCTAAATTAAAATTCCTTTTATAAAATAGCCAAAATAACCTTCCTCCCTCTATCATTCGCTTTTACTTTTTGAGAAAGAGCAAGCTTAATGAATCTTGGAACGATAAAATCGGGCAGATTTTCTGTAAAAAATGCTTTCTCTTCATGCGATACTTTTTTCATTAGAGCAAAGAATAATAAGCATTTACTTTATCCTCATGACAGCAGGCTTGTTTTGCTATAAACGGCTGAATCTCCTTTAAAACAACATTTAAAGCGTTTTCAATAAATCTTTAATCAATCTCTATAAAAAAGTTCATGTTTAAGTGAGCCTAACAATTGATGACCCGATTTTGTTAATACAATATCATCTTCTACCATGACAGCACCTAAACCAGGAACCATAAACTTTGGTTCAAGTGTAATTACAGCTCCTTGGGGGAGTGGCTCCTGAAATCCTAGACCTAAGACAGGATCTTCATCAAGTTCTAAACCAATTGCATGACCAATATAGCTCCCCCGACTATTGCCAACCCCCATAAAATTGTTTAAATACCCTTTCTTTTCTGCGATTTTTTCCGCATAAAGAAACAACTCTTCCCCCGTAACTCCAGGTTTAACTTTTTCAATCACCAATAAATGTAATTCAACTAAATGATTCCATAGATCCTGCTGGTTCACTGTCGGCTTTCCAATACAATATGTTCGTGCCATATCGGCATGGTATCCTTTTTTACAAATGCCATAATCAACAACTATGAGCTCTCCCTTTTGAATTTTTCGAGAAGAGGCTCCCCATGGTAATGTTTCATCAAGACCTACGCCAGTAACCGTCATCGCATGACCGGATACTATCCAGCCATTGGGCCCTGAAGTAACAATTCCTCCCCCCGGTAAAACCGCATCCCATCTACGAAACCAAACTAGTCCATCTCCTCCGTTATTTCTTGCTGCAAACTCCATACTTGCAGATAACTCATATTCATGGATTCCTTCTCTCAATGCGTGTAAGATAGCAAGGTGCCCCTTTTCCCATAATTCAATTGATTGCTTGATTGCTTCTAACTCAATATCGTCTTTTACTAGCCGTTGCTTTTTAATCTCCTTCGAAATATTAACAAATTCAAATTGACTAAGGTTGTTCCTGATGCTAAAGCCAATATTTGTTGGCAATACATCCTCTTGAATCCCGACGACACTTCCTCTTTTCGGTAAGCTCCCTAACTCCGTTAGAGCTTTAAGCATATCTTTAAAGCTTCCTGCAGGAATCGAATCCTTTATCCAACTTGCTTCCTGTGCCAACTCATGAGCTCTTCTTGTAAATAAAACGGGTTTTCCGTCTGCAGGGATCCATAAATTTGCTGGTTGAGCAGTTCCCGCATAATAATAAAGATCACGAGAATACATTATGAGCGCTGCTTCGATTTCTCTCTCACTTAGCATTTTCTGGAGTTTTTGTATCCTTTGTTGAAATAACCGGCTTTCCATATTTCTCAACTCCTTTGAAAATGTGAATGTTTGTTCAAATGCCTCACTTAATCGAATTCATTAAAAACTCACTGGTTCTGTCTTCGAGCATGCCTTTGCAAACAAATTGTTTAGAGTCTTCTTTTCCATAGATACCAATGTTTTACATAGGATAAATTATTAATAGCACTGTTTTCACAAGAAAGTCTATTAGTCAGACAAATAAACTAAATTTGTGATTAAAAATGGTGAAAAATTCGCCATAGTCATTTTTGAAGACTTTTTTCCACCTGTAATAAGTTCAAAAATATTGATCTAAAATTGAAAAAGTGTAGCTTTCGATCATTTCGATTAGCGAGAGAAAGTTTGTTTGTCAGACAATATGATCTTTATTTAGCGATCTCAAGTAAAATTTGCTCGTATGCATTTTTTTCAAACCTCTGAATTTTTTTGAATGCGCTTACAATATGTTTATGAACCATTGAGTTCGCACACTCTAATTTCCTTGCTATTTCTGTTTTACTAAACCCTAGAAAAAAATACATCACTATCGCATCCTTTTGCTTCTGATTCAATAGTGCCATATAGCTTTCGACTAATAACTTATTAATAACACGCTCTTCAATATTTGAATATGAATCAGAAACACATTGAATATTCATAAATTTCATTTCATAAGAACCACTTTCAAGAAATATACTTACCATTTGCTGCATTCCGTACACTAAATCAAACGCATCATCACGAGAAATTCGAAATTCCTTCATCGTGTCTTCAATGCTTGGTTCTTTTGAATACCGCTCTCGGTATTTATCGTAAAACCTCAAATATTTAGGATATAGCGCTCTAATTCTTTGGCTAATGATCATCGAATTAGAGTTATTCGATCGTGAAAACTCCCTAATTTCCCCTTGGATACTTAAAAATAAAAAGCGAACATATTCATTCTCTGATTTCTCAAAATCCAATTTTTTTATGCCTTTATACAGGCCAATCAGGCAAGCTTGATATAGGTCTTCCCACTCCACTTTGTGTTGTTGCATAAAGCGAGCAGGATTTTTCGTATATGCCTTTATGACATATTTGATAAATCTATCCACCTCTTCATGCTCCATTAATTGATTCATATATTTTTCATCACAGCTTGCTTGTAAAAGAATGGATTTATTTCTTAAGATCAATTTATCCCCCTCTTTCTTTTCCCTTTGCTTAATAATATATTTTCAGTTATCCAAAAAGTCAATATATTTTAAATATTATTTCTTATTAGTTTTTTAAACATATAGTATATTTTTGTATTTGAATTTAAAATAAAAAAGTTATATGAATAGCATATATTCCTTCCCATTACTCACCTTTTCACACACTCGATACTATTTACTACCAGAACAGGAGGTGGCACGTTATAATTAATTCATCAACAAATAAGCGGAGGAAGATATATTGACAAAGATTACAATTTATACACAGCCAGATTGTCCACCATGTGAAATAGCGAAACTTTTTTTACAAGAATACGGCTTTACGTTCGAACTTAAAGATATAAAAAAGGACAGTAAGGCTCGCAATGACTTAATCAACAAGTATCAGTCATACTCAACCCCTACCTTTATCATCAATAATGACACTGTCATTACAGGTTTTGAAATTGACAAGCTTAAAGAAGCATTGGCGATCGAATCATAAATAATATTTCATCAAGCATAACCTCTACTTAAAAACAAAACCGCCAAGAACAAAGCGATTTTCAATCATCACAATAAAAAAACGATAGACAAACTCGGTTGTTAGCGAGTTTGTCTATCGTTAGCACGTATTTACCAATAAACTGCTGTAAAAATGATTAACAATAGAACTAAAACTGCAAAAGCAAAATAAGTAATAAAGACCGGATTACGTTGATAGATTCCTTCTTGAACTTTGCCAGGGATGGATGTATCCAACTCCCCCTTTAGTCTTTTTTGAGTTTTTGTAACGGCCAATGTGTACCCTAAAGCAAAAAGAACAATTGCAACTGCAATAATCGTCAAAACAAGCATATAAGTTGTCAATATTCTCACCCTTAAAGAATGTATTACTCTTACATTCCCTCTAAAGGCACGGGATTATTCGATTTCTCTTTTCCAAATTACAGCAATTCAAGATGCTCTAAAATGAAATCATACGATATATCTATAAATAAAAACTGCTTATCTTTCAATGGATAAGAAAATGTTCGCACATTTTCCCCTGTTTCAATGTCACTGTATAAATCCGAAAGAATTCCCTTCTTTTCTTTTCTCATTTTCAAAATATTCTCAAGAAAGTACGGCCGCCAACTCCAATTTTTGTAGGCATATTCATGTTGTACAAGCCATTCATTTTGAGTTTTGAAAAGATTAGGAGAGAGCTGAAAGCCGTTTTCATCGCAAATATACATCCTAAAGGCGAAATTTTCCATTTCCTTTCCTAAGACCAACAATAATTCCTCATATTTTTCTATTTTACGATACTTTTGCAATAACTCAGAAACAACGTTCTGGAACTTCTCCGTTTGTTCAAAAAGGGCAGCAAGTTTTTTCTTTTCACTATCAATAAATTGCTGACATTCATTTTTTAATTGTTCCTTCAATATATCCCGATCAACGAAATGAGGATGCGGTTTTTGCAAATAATACCCCTGATAATATCTTCCTCCATTTTTCCACGCATATTGAAGCTGATAGACCATCTCAATATTCTCGAATAAAAGGGTTGCCCCAATCTTTCTTGCTAATAGCGAGTAAGAATAAATAATATCTTGAAAGCTTGAGGCCAGTCTTGTTGATCTTAAAGCCTGCAAATCAACTTTTAGAATAGTAGGTGAAATCAGACCAATGAGGTCAATTTGATGACTATTATCTCCGAGTTTATCAAAGGCGATTTTAATCCCATACGTTTTGTAATAGTTAATTAAATGGCCCATTCTTTCAGCATCCTCTAATTGATTATTGAAAGAAATTTCAATGACAATCCTTTCGACTTTGATTCCTTTTTCACTAAATTCAAGAAGGAGATTAAGTAACTCTTCATTTTCATCATATAATAATAAATCTGCATCCCGATTAATAAAAAGAAGAACATCGTCATCAAGTGCCATTGCCTGTTGTAATGCTTTTCTTAAAACTGTATTGTCAAGCTCTAAGCGATATTCCTCAGGAATGCTATCATCAAGGAAATATGGACCAAGGCTAAGATGATCATCGTCAGTTTTAAATCTGCCTAATACCTCATACCCAATTACACGATGTTCATCGGCACTGAATATCGGTTGGAAGAATGGAATGACATTTTCTAGATTCGTTAAAATATCCAATGCATCCATTTACATCCCTCCTATCAAAATAAACTAGCCTTAAAAAAATTATATCATGTAATAAAGTTGATTTCACAATGGACAAAAGCAATGTAAAAAAACAGCACCGTTCTCACTGCTTTAGTACAAATTTAAAAATATTCATCTCCCCATTTAACTTTCCCCGTCGTCTTAAACTTCCACATTATTTATGCGATTCATTTAATTTCAAAATGAACAATTCCTTCCAAAGATAAACATCCTTCTTTTTCTTCTTATTTTTTGATAGTATTAACTATACAAGCTCATGCTTATTGCGTTCTTGAGTATTACCTATGACGATTCAATCATATGATCTAGGACAGTCCTATCATTCAAAAAATATACAATAAATGGTTTTTATTTCATGATAGAGAGAGCGGAATTTTTAAAGTTAGGTTGGTACAGAAAATGCCCAAAAAAGTTTCAAGAAGGTCTTTTTTAAAAAGATTTTTCGGTACATTATTAACGACAGTTGGATTGTCAGTTGGTGGATATACTTATGCTGGAAGGATAGAGCCGAAACTGCTAAAGATCAATAAATACCAGATTTCGCATCTTGATATTCCTGTTGATTTTGAAAATATAAAAATTATCCAATTCAGCGATACCCATTTAGGGTTTCAATATACATTAGAGCAGTTACAAGAATTAGTTGAAGAAATTAATAATCATAAGCCAGATATTCTCTTTTTTACAGGGGATTTATTAGACGAACCGAATAAATATGGAGAATTTGAACGTGTGATCTCGATTTTAAAAAAACTTGAGGCTCCATTCGGGAAGTACGCTGTATATGGAAATCATGACCACGGTGGATACGGGACAGACATTTTTAAAAGAATTATGGAAGAGTCTGGTTTTACTTTACTTCTAAATGATTCCATTAAAATTGAGAAAAATGCTCAAAGCTCCATCTATCTTCTTGGCATTGATGATGCCATGCTTGGCCGACCTGATATTAGTGCAGCACTTGCCAACGTACCTGATGAAGCGTACAAGATTTTATTATCCCACGCTCCAGATCTTGCGGATAACGCTGCAAACTTTAATATTCAATTGCAACTAAGCGGTCATAGTCATGGGGGACAAATTCAAATTCCGTTGCTGGGAGCATTAGTCAAACCGCCATATGGTGAAAAATACTATGAGGGATTTTACACAGTAGGAGAAGAAAAACCTTTAACATTATATGTAAACAGAGGATTAGGTACAACAAGACTACCCTTTCGATTCCTATCCGTACCCGAATTAACGATTTTCACTCTTTCCCGCAAGTAATGCTGTCGTTTTTACAAGTAGCGATGACTTTCTCCCTATTCAAAGAATAGGAGGTTTTTAGTCTCTACCTGCTGCATTATGCTCATGTTAACATCGAGCCAAAAGTATGAACAACATGTGCTAAAGATTCAGTCACAGCGCTTTTTTTGAAAAAATTCAGCTTTTCTACAAATGGGATCGAGAGTATTAATGTCTATTATTTTCACACGAAATTGCGGGTGAATTCATTAATTTCCACTCCAGTACGTACTTTCCACGGGGAGTTCGCCAAGCTTTCTCGTTTTCAATTTTCCAGAACCGTTATGTAGCTCTCAGGTATATGCTTAATGAATACTTTGTTTTATGCCGTTGTTGATTTTTGGCTCATCTCGTGTGAAACCAAGGTTTCACACGCCTTTCAGGTCCTCTGATTCCACGAAACAAAGGTGAATTCCGGGAAAATAGTAATTAATCCGGAATTTTTCTGTTTAATTCCGGAAAAAGCAGACGTATTTCCGGAAAAATTGCATTGATTCACCCTTCATTTCCGGAAAGTGTTAAAATGATTTTAGGCCCATTTCATGTGAAATGGGCCCAAAATCAACACCAAAATATAACAGAGCCTTCTTAAAAAATAACCATTTCCTCATTACCGTTGTTAAAGATTTTGAATTCAACATCTTTTGCACTGATCGGTCTGGAGAACAAGTATCCTTGACCTTTATGGCAATTCGCTCTCATCAGAAACTCAGCTTGTTCCTTATCTTCAATACCTTCAGCCACTACTTCTATACCAAGACTATTGGCTAGATGGATGATCGTTGTGGTAATTGCTGCATCCTTCTCATTATTAATAACATCTCGAACAAATGACTGATCAATTTTTAAAACATCAATAGGGAATTGCTTAATGTAATTTAATGATGAGTAACCGGTTCCGAAGTCGTCAATGGAGATGGTTACCCCCAGTTCTTTTAAACTATTAAGAATAGGTGAAGTTTCAGCTGTATCTTGCATCGCACCTTCCGTTATTTCAATTTCTAACAGTGACGGTTCGATCTTATATTTCCGGATCGATTCTTTAATCGTCTCGACAAGCTTTGGTTGTAAAAACTGTTTTGGCGATATATTGATGGCAATTTTTATTCCTTTTTTGCCCAATTCAGACCATTTCTTAATTTGCTTGCATGCAGTGTCGATCACCCAGTTACCGATCGGAATAATTAAACCTGTATCTTCAGCCAAAGGAATAAAATCTGCTGGTGAAATCAGCCCTAACTCCTTGCTATTCCAGCGTATTAATGCTTCAAAGCTCTTGACCTTCCCAGTAGCTAAATTCACCTGGGGCTGATAAAACAACATAAATTCATCTTTGGCAAGAGCTTTTCTTAAATGAGTTTCTAATGAAACAATATGGGCACCTACAGAATTCATTTCTGTTCGATAAAATTGGAAATGCGCTTTGCCCCTCTCTTTGACACGAAACAGCGCCTCGTCGGCATTTTTTATGATTGTCTCGGCATTCTTTCCATCATGCGGATATATGCTAATACCAATACTTGGTGAGATAAAATATTCTTGATAATGGAGATAAAAGGATTTAGTAAAAAGTGAAAGAATTTTTTGAGCTAACAATGTAATTTCTTTCCTTGAACCCTCAAAAAGGATGCTGAACTCATCTCCACCCTGTCGATAAACCTTAATATTGTCTTTGTTAAATACACTTAATCGCTCGGCAACCTGGATCAAAACTTGATCACCGGCTAGATGTCCTAGTGTATCATTCAAATATTTAAAGCGATCCAAATCGATTGAAAGGAGCGCAAACGTGCCTCTGTTTTTATTTGCCTTAATCAATTGCTCCAGATCATTTAACAAAGCTCGACGATTATAAAGACCTGTGAGGTGGTCATGGAAAGCCATATACTTAATTGTTTCAGCATTTTTCGCTTGTTCAGAAATATCTCTTGTGATGACATAAACCCCTTCAATTTTCGAATTGATGACAATCGGAATTGTCTTAATGTGAGTGGTTATGCTGTATCCTTTTGAATGAATTAAGCGACAATCAAGTGACTCCAAGGCAACGCCTGTTTCGACTGTTTGTTGAAATAACCCGATGAATTTTTGCACCTCTGCATCAGGAATTAAATCAAAAAAAGAACGTTGTGTCATCTGTTTTTCAGCATACCCTAACAATAGTTGCCCAGAAGGATTTACTTCTAAAATCTTGCCTTCTAATGATATGGTAAAAACACCATCTAATGTATGATCAACGATCGATCGGTATTTTTGCTCTGCATGAATTAGTCGATTTCGTTCTTCGACCAATTCTGTAATATCCCTTGTCACAGCAACAATATATTTTATTTTATTATGTTCATCTCTAACAGGGGTTAATAAGGATTCTGTATAGCCCATGCTTCCATTTGGAAACATGATTTGGTCCGAATAAGTAACCGAATCATTTAATAAGACAACACGATCGTAAGCCTTTTTGATTTCTAAGTAACGTTCATACGGCAGAACATCCTCCATCGATTTCCCAATCGCTTCTTCTGATATCCCCGCATAAATCAGCCCCATCTCATTAACAAATAAGTATTGAAATCGAGGACCTTCTTCTACCTTCATGACAAAAACCATATGCTTTACATAATTGAAAATTAAATTGTAAATGATCGATTCAACTGTACTATCATCTGATATTAGCTTCTCATTTCCCTTTGCATTGCTTCTCAGTGGCCCCACCATACCAACCTCATTCCATTGAGAAGGCTTTTTCCTTGATTATCACTTTGCCAGACACCGCTTTTTGAAGTTCTTCTGGGCTGCCACCACTCAGACTGAGTACAACAACGTTTCATCTTCCTTTAAGCAGGAAGAAATTAGTTTTGTAGACAAATAAATTCCAAAAAACAATGTTTGCAGAATACTCCTCATCAAGTAAAAAACCTTATCGTATCTATCTATTCGTTTAAATGAATTAATGCATTAGTATAATATATTATAGCATTGCTTAAATAGTTCAATCAATTTCATAATGTGGATGTTCTCCTAGAAAACGAACATTTCCAATCATTTTCTATTTTTTTTCGATATATTGACGAAATATAATTATCTTTTTAATGTTAATATTCGTTTTTAGCTGAATGATTTTATTTCACAAATCTTCAAATTTTTTAATTAGATTATTATTTTCAACTTTTTTTGCAAGATATGTTTAGTAACACCTTTCCTTATCGTTACCATTTATTCAAGATATTATCAATCACCATTTCCTTTTTTATCAAAAAAAGGGTATACTATGAGAAGAAGGAAATTTCATTTTGAAAGGAGCAAGCATTTTGAATCGGGATAGGAATCACTCTCCTCAATTGGACCCAACGATAGAAAACCTCTCACAAGCAATCTTCACGGTTAATCGTCATGCAAAAACGGCTCCAAACCCCAAATTTCTTTATAAGTTAAAGCATGATGCCTTAAAAAAATTACTAAAAGAAGGGAAAGCCAAAAAAGTTGGTCTTCATTTTTCAAATAATCCTAAATATAGTCAACAACAATCAGATGTATTAGTTGTCTGTGGCAAATATTCTTTCCACTTGCCCCCTTCAAAGAGCGATTTTACGTATTTACCTCATTTAGGAAAACTAGATAAAAATGTTCGCAACCCTAAAGCGCATCTTTCATTGTATGAAGCGAAAAAATTACTTTCACTATATACTGGACTAAAAGAAGAAAAAACACAGTCTAATAACAATAAAAAACGCTATGAGAAACCTGTATTTAAAAGACTCGGAGAAAATTATTTTTAATTCGAGAGCCAAAGCAATTTCACAAAAATGGTAAGCGTAGAATTTAACTAAGCCCATTTTACGTTCGATTAAAAGCATTGACAAAGACATTGGGAGAATCACTTCTCACAATGTCTTTTCTATTTTCCAAAGGATACATAAAAGTTGTTTAAGTTTCCCGCTTAAACTTAATTTCAGAGTTCACCTTCAGCAACAAGACTTTGTTAAATAATGATGCTGATCAAACAATTTTTAGCACAACATTTACATATGATAAAAACACCCCTAACTCGTTAAATTTTTACTTTTAACAAATTAGGGGGTAGGTATAGCTTTCGTTTATCAAGTTCGCATCCCGTTTTTAAGCATGCTCTTTTATCGGCGAATCTTCTCTACTAAGTTCTGAGGCAGCCAATGACCTCATTTATACATGGATGAAAGAGCGCAAAATCCGCTCACTTATAAGATAAATTCATCAATCAATAAGACTAATTCAGCTATCTCTGGTTTACTAACTTGCCCATCAGCTCCTACCATTTGACCTTTGTGGCGTAAATCATCGGTAATTAGGGAAGAAAAGATGATTACTGGAAGCTTTGCAAGTTGTGAATCTTCCTTAATTCTTTTGGTCAAATGGTGACCATCCATCTGTGGCATTTCAATATCTGTAATAACTAATTGCACAACATCTGCGACATCTTTGCCAGACTCTAAGACAGATTCTAAATAATTTAACGCATCACGGCCATTTTCAAAAAAATCAACTTGTTCATAACCTGCTTCACCGAGAGTGTCGCTAAGAAGTTTACGCAATAATGGGGAATCCTCCGCGACAACCAATTTTTTCGATGACCGCTCTCTTTTTCCTAACTTCTTAATTTGTCCAACATTAATACCTGAATCAGGGTTAATTTCCACAACAATCTTTTCAAAATCTAGCAATAACACCATTTCATTATTAATTTTTACAACACCGATTACTTGGCTATCTGCCCCCTGATACATGTCAGACGGTTTTTCAATTTGATCCCATGAAATACGATGAATTTGAGTCACACTATGTACATGGAACACTACCTTTTGTTTATTAAACTCTGCAACAATAAATTTATCGAGCTCAGGGGTAGCTGATGGTGGGAAGCCTAGAGCTGCCGCTACATTAACAACTGGTAAAACTTCTCCCCTTAATTCAATAATCCCTTCGACATTTTGGTGAGCATGGGGAATTTGCGTTATCGCAACAGGATTAATAATTTCTTTTACTTTTATTACATTAATTCCGAATTTATTTTGACCGATGCTAAATTCAACCATTTCTAACTCATTTGTACCGCTCTCTAATAATATTCCTTTGTTCATTTCCATCCCAGTTCTTCCTTCCTATTTCTTAAGTAACATATATACTTACTAATATACCATGAATAGGTGACAGAACTAATTCCATTTTTCATTTTCATGATAAAAAATTTACCTCCTCTTCATCATTATTGAGCATTATGTGAACTTTATAACAATCATCTAGACTTTTTAGCCCTAGAGGAATACAATTCAGTTGAACAAATACGTTAGGATTAAAAGAGGTGCAATTGCTAATGAAGGGAACAGCCATTCTGTATAAGAAAGACCAGACTCTTACAATTATTGAGAATATCGATCACTCTGTATTTAATGAAATCCAAAAACAATGTGGATGCGATCAATGTACCTGTAAATATGATAACAAGGTTGTTAATTTCGGAGCTGTGTCACCAGTATTTTGGCACGAAGACGAAATTGATTGGGATTATGGATATTAATTATTAGTGCTCCCTCTGCTTATCGCAGAGGGATTTTTTATTGTTTCTAGCAATGAATGATATTTCATAATCAACTTCACTTTGCTAAAATAGATCCATAAATGGAGGTTGAGGTTATTGGAGCATTTAATTAATGACAAAGTTAAAAATATAGAAATCTCAGGAATTCGGAAATTTTTTAATTTAGTTGCTGGCACGGAGGATATGATTTCCCTCACGATCGGGCAACCGGATTTTCCGACACCCTTTCACGTCAAAGCAGCGGGAATTAAAGCAATTGAGGAAAACTTTACTTCCTACACACATAATGCAGGAACGTTAGAACTTAGACATGCAGCAGCACAATTTGTCAAAGAAAAATATCAGCTTCACTATAATCCAGAAACAGAAATTATTACTACTGTTGGTGCAAGTGAGGCCATCGATATTACCTTCAGAACTATACTAACTGAGGAGTCCGAAGTAATCTTACCTGGTCCAGTTTATCCTGGATACGAGCCAATCATACGATTATGCGGTGCAAAGCCAGTATACGCAGATACAACGACAAATCAATTTCGATTAACTGCAGAGATAATCGCAAACTACATAACGGATAAAACTCGCTGTATTGTTCTTCCTTACCCTTCGAATCCAACTGGAGCAAGCTTAACAAAGGAAGAGCTAACCGAAATCGCTGCGCTAGTAAAAGAAAAAGATATTTTTATTGTCGCTGATGAAATTTACAGTGAACTCGTCTATGAACGGGATCACTTTTCAATTGGAACTATACTTAAGGAAAAAGCAATCATCATCAATGGCTTATCGAAATCCCATTCGATGACAGGTTGGAGAGTGGGCTTTATCTTTGCCCCCGATGTCATTGCAAAACATATTTTGAAGGTTCATCAATACAACGTCTCCTGCGCAACTTCAATCTCGCAACATGCTGCCCTTGAAGCGCTAACAAATGGAAAGAACGATGCACACGAAATGAAAGAGGAATACTTAAAAAGAAGAGATTATATGTATATGCGTCTTAAGAAGATGAACCTTAATGTCGTAAAGCCTGACGGCGCTTTTTATTTCTTTGTTAAACTGCCCTCCCAATACAAAAATTCCTTCGAATTTGCCCTCACACTCGTTGAGCAAGCTCGAGTAGCTGTTGTTCCGGGCAGTGCATTTTCTCCTCTAGGAGAAGGGTATGTGCGGTTATCTTTCGCCTATTCAATGGAAACCATAAAAAAAGCGATGGATCGCATGGAACAATTTTTCCTGACCTCCATCTAAAATATGAGCAATACTTGGCTGAAACGTTCCAAGCCGAAAAGCATCTTGGTGTCCCAAAAGCTGAGCTTTTAGGGGCACCTCTTTTTTAAAGAAATTGAAAAGATAAACAATCAGAAAAAGACGTAGGGTATAAAGGAAAAAGTAAATCCCCCTTTTATCCATCATAATAACTAAAAATACGTAATAACTTACACAAAATAAAAAACTGATATCAAAAAGTCGTTTCTAACGACTTTTTGACACAGCTTCATGCTTTTTTTATGCAAGCAACATTACGCCAAGTCGAGACAGCAGCCTTAACAATGTATATAAACCTGGCATGGATTAGCCTTAATAAGCTCCATTATTCTTCCCAGCTTTTTTCTTCTTCGCTTTATCTTTAGCTTTTTGATTACTATCTGCACTTCCCATTTCATGAGAAAATTCTTCATTTAATACGGCAGAATCAAAGCCTTGTTTATTTTTTTGCTTAGCACCCTTTTTGCTGCTCTTTTTTGCCATATATTGCACCTCCTCATTTGATGTTTTGCGCACTAATATTTTGTGGCAAATGAGGAATTCTATGTGCTTTTTTAATAACGGCTTAATTATTGGCATTTTAGCATGACGAATGACATATGATACCAAGGCTTCACACGAAATGAGTCAAAAATATTTGAGCAACAACCGTCGTTTACAAAACTAATTATTAAACAATCATTGCCAATATTTATATAACGCTTGTGTGCCGCTATTTTCCTCCCCTTGCTCAGCCAGCTCTTTATATAATGACAACGCTAATGCTAAACCTGGTGCTTCCATTCCCATACTTTCTGCTTCTTTAAGAGCAATAGACATATCCTTTATAATATGTTTAATAAAGAAACCAGGTTCAAAGTTCCCTTCAATCATTTTCGGTGCTAAATTAGAGAGTGACCAGCTTCCAGCAGCTCCAGAGGAAATGCTTTTTAAAACGTTTTCTGGCTCAAGTCCGGATTTGACTGCATAAGCCATCGCTTCACTAACCCCTATCATTCCTGACGCAATGGCAATTTGATTACACATTTTTGTATGCTGTCCAGCACCTGCCTTTCCTTGATAAACAATATTTGTTCCTAATACATTCAAAATCGGCAACACTGCTTCAAAATCTTCCTTTTCCCCTCCAACCATGATTGAGAGTTTACCTTCCCTTGCACCGATATCGCCGCCTGATACAGGGGCATCAAGTGCATGTATTCCCTTCCGTTTAGCTTCCTCATATATTTCAACAGCAAGACTAGGTGTGGAAGTTGTCATGTCAATTACATAAGTATCGTGATTCCCATTTGGAATTAAACCATGCTCACCTAAATATACTTCTCTGACATCTGAAGGATAACCGACAATCGTGATAATCACATTAGCTTTTTCAGCAACCTCTTTACTTGAATTCCCCCACATTGCTCCTTCTTCAAGAACGCTTTGTGCCTTTGCTTTTGTCCTTGTAAAAACGACAACAGGATAACCTGCTTTTAAGAGATTCGCGGCCATACTTTTCCCCATCACTCCTAAGCCTATAAAGCCGATGACTGTTTGCTCCTTCTTTAACATGCATATTCCCCTCTCATTTTTCAGCATTTTCGAAATTTATGTCATTATTCTATCATTTATTATCAAGACAGAGGAGACTTTAGATGAAAAAAAGCCGACCGGAAAAACCAGTCGACCTTAAAAAGGGAGAAAATAGGTTTACCAAGTGCCTTGGTACCTATACCCTTATTTTTATCCAATTAAACCTGCTTCTTACTTGTAGCAGCCGTCACCATTTCAATAACCTCTTCAGTTGTTGATTTCTGTAATGCCTCTGCCGCTAATTTTTCCATCTCAGTCTTGTTTAAATAACGGATCTGAGAGCGTGCTTTTAAAATCGAAGTTGCACTCATGGAAAATTCATCTAAACCAAGACCTAATAGTAGTGGAATGGCTGTTTCATCTCCGGCCATTTCCCCACACATGCCTGTCCATTTTCCTTCTTTATGAGCAGCATCAATAACCATTTTTACTAACCGTAAAATAGAAGGATTATATGGTTGGTAAAGATATGAAACTCTTTCATTCATACGATCTGCAGCCATCGTGTACTGAATTAGATCATTTGTACCAATGCTAAAGAAATCAACTTCTTTTGCAAATTGATCTGCAAGAACCGCTGTTGAAGGAATTTCCACCATAATTCCAACTTCTATTTTGTCTGAAACCGCGATACCTTCACTTTGGAGGTTTGCTTTTTCTTCCTCAAGCATTGCTTTCGCTTGTCTGAACTCATCTAAAGTCGCAATCATCGGGAACATTATTTTGAGATTTCCATATGTACTAGCTCGAAGTAATGCTCTTAATTGTGTTCTAAAGATTTCTTTTTCTTCTAAGCATAAGCGAATCGCCCGGAAGCCAAGGAAAGGATTCATTTCTTTCGGCAATTTCAAATATGGAAGCTCTTTATCTCCACCAATGTCTAACGTACGAACAACAACTGGCTTCCCTTCTAAGCCTTCGAGAACAGCCTTGTAAGATTCAAACTGTTCTTCTTCTGTTGGCAGCTCATCTCTTCCCATGTAAAGAAATTCAGTTCTATATAGGCCGACGCCTTCTCCCCCGTTATTCTTCACACCTTCGAGATCGTTTGGCGTTCCAATGTTAGCAACTAATTCCACTTGATGCCCATCTGCTGAATAAGTATGTTCATTCTTTAGCTTTGCCCACTCGGCCTTTTGTGCTTCAAAGTCTTCAGTTGCTTTTTTATATTGTTTTCAACAAGCTCAGGGGTAGGATTAATATGAACCTCTCCCTTTAGACCATCAACAATAACTAAATCACCATTCTCAATATCCTTTGTTGCTGTTTTTGTACCAACAACTGCTGGAATTTCTAAAGAACGGGCCATAATTGCTGAATGCGATGTTCTCCCGCCAATATCAGTTGTAAAACCTTTGACAAACTGACGGTTTAACTGAGCTGTATCTGAAGGAGTTAAATCCTCGGCAACAACGACAACCTCTTCTGAAATCATACTAGGATTGACAATTTTCACGCCAAGTAAATGGGAAAGAACTCGTTTCGTGACGTCACGAATATCAGCAGCTCTTTCTCTCATATATTCATTATCCATGGATTCAAACATGGAAACGAACATATCTGCTGTTTCCTTTAGAGCAAATTCGGCATTTACTTTATCAGACTTCACCTTATCCTTAATTGGATTTAATAATTCTGGATCGCTTAATACAAGGAGGTGAGCTTCAAAAATAGCCGCTTTATCAGCACCTAGATTTTCTCTCGCGTTATCGCGAATTGTTTCTAATTCACTTTTAGATTGAGAAATAGCTGCCTCAAAGCGTTCAACCTCTGAATCTACCTTCTCAATCGTCTTTTTTTCAAAAGATAAATCAGGCTCAACTAAACGATAAGCCTTCGCAATTGCAATTCCACTTGATGCAGCAATACCTTGTAAAAAGCTCATTATGCAGTTAACCCTTCTTTTTTCATTAGTTCTTCAAGGCTTTGAAGAGCATTGGCTTCATCTCCACCTTCAGCAGAAATTGTAATTTCAGCTCCTTGACCAATTCCTAAAGACATGACACCCATAATTGATTTCAAGTTTACTTTTTTACCTTTATATTCAAGTTGAATGTCAGCTTCAAATTTACTTGCAGTTTGCACTAATACTGTAGCTGGACGTGCATGGATTCCTGTTTCAGCGATTACTTTAAATTGTTTTTCTACCATAATTCATCAAACCCCTTATCAAATTTAATAATGTTACATGTTTACTTTATAATATATAATACCATTTTTATAAAAGGAATACCTACCTCCATTATTGTTTTACAAATAAACATGTTTCATGTAACCTCGAGGGAGCTTTTCTATCTAATTCGACAAAAAAAGCACTCAGTGAAAGAATAACAAAAACTTGAGTATTATACAAAAAAATCGCATCAACTTATGTGAAAAATTTGTGAACAATTACACAAAATTTTTCGACATTTTTCATATTGCTTTGTTTAGCAATTAACTGTATCATAATCAATAATTCATTTCCATAGCAAATTCTCATATACTGACAGAAAATTTCAGATCTTTTCAAATTACTCAGTAAAATTGTTGAGCATCTGTTTGCTACCATCTTGAACTTATGAAATAGTTGTTTGTAAGTACGAAAATATCACTTTCCTGCGCAGTCAACTATTCATTTCCCATGCTTTTTAACTTTATTTAATAGGAAGGCTTTGTTATATAAAGGTTATGATTTTTACTCATTTTAATTAAACCAATAAAGACTTGTGAAACGACAAGCTGAGTAAAAATCTTTTTCAACCATATTGTTTCTTAAAGCCCATAGAAAAAGGAGCGCTTCTGCATGCTTTTTAAAAGAGATGAGTCCTTTCGTTTTATGTTCGAGAGTCCGGTTGAGGCTACATTCAAAATTATTCGCTCAAATCAGCTCAATGCCCCTTTAAAAGAAGGCTCTGCCTTGATTATAGATTTGAGTCCTAACGGTTTGAGACTCTCTTCTCCTTTAGACCTAGCGATAAATGAAAAAAATAACGTATTGATGATTTCGTTTGTATTAAACACTCAACCACTTACGATCATGGCCGAGCCAATTTGGAAAAAACGTACTTCTGCTACTTCCTTTTCCTATGGGCTTGTAGGTGTGAATGACGAGGAAACAAAGGACATGATTATAACTGAATTAAAAGAGTTTACAAAGAAAAACAGCACTCATCATATCTAAACGGTCTGTTAATGCCTTAAAATTGTTAGTCAATTTTGGTTTATTTTCTCTTTGCCTCCATGTAAGCAAGTCTACACATGCACTAGGTCAAAAAACATTTTTCAATGATAAATCTTCATAAATAAAAATAATTGCGGATTTTCTACGATTTCACTAAAAATGTGGATATTCGCTAAATATTTACACCTTTTTCTTTACGAATGATGGAATTTAGTGCAAACTGTTACTTATAATCATTCGACTTTGGGAGAAAAAGGAGAGAGGACAGATGAAAAAAGCAGAAGTTGGGAATATTATAGAATTTCGCGATGGCCTTCAGGGTGTTGTTGAAAAAGTAAACGAAAACTCTGTTATCGTGGATTTAACCTATATGGATAATTACCGCGACCTCGAACTTGAACAAAGAACCGTTGTCAACCATAAGAACTATAAAGTAATTAAGGAATCAATTTTGTAATATGTGCAGCACAAAACCCTAATGGTTCTCCAATAGGGTTTTTGTATGCTACAAAAGGGAAATCCGTTTAGACTGATTCTTACCTTTACCTCTTCTATTAAAGGAATACATTTTATCTATATATAAGGTTGCTGTTCTTTGTTCTTATTCTCTTTTTCTTTTTTGTTTTAGTCAAATAATTGTCCTCCTTTTATCTAACCTATATAATGAACTAATAGATTTACTTCTCTTCCATTTTCGATGGAAAAGAGATAGTTCTTAAGTGGTTGCAGCCAAGTCAACTCCTGCCATTTGACCGATAGTAGAAAGGGGCGTTTTCATATGGCCATACCTAATTGGGCGAAAGATCATCGATTTATCATTGGTTTTCTTCTTGCTCATCTGTTGATCTTTTTCACCTTCCAAGATAAGAATATATTTTGGTATATTTTCACTGCGACAATGCTATTTCTTATTAGCTATTCAATTATACATGAAGAAATTGAAGATAAAGTTCCACTCTTCACATATTTATCTCTTGGAGGTATATCAGGGGTCATACTTTTTGTCATATTTTTACTAGGGAGTCTTCTAATCGATTTATTTCAGCTCCCCTTTACGAACGAAATTGCAAGGTTATACAGTCGTCTCTCTCCTACTGTTCTTTGGCATTATATCGTTTTGCTGCTTGTGATCATCCCAGGTGAAGAGATATTTTGGAGAGGCTTCATTCAAAAAAGACTTCAAAAGAATGCCAATGTGACAACAGCTGTACTCATGTCGTCTATCCTGTATGCATCCGTACATGTTTACTCAGGCTCATTTATTCTTCCCCTTGCTGCTCTTATTAGCGGTATTTTTTGGGGATATTTATACGCATGGAAAAAAAGTCTACCATTAGTAATCGTCTCTCATCTTATTTTTGATTTATTTTTGTTTGTCATCTACCCATTAAATTAAAGTTTATGGAACAATCCATTTCACAAAGCTGTTTTAAAAAAATGAGGGTGTCCCAAAAGCTTAGCTTCTAGGACCCCTCTTTTCTGATGTGCACTATAAAATAGATGATTTCCACTCCACTTTGGGGCCGCTCCTCTTCCCTTGCTCCTCTCGGTCCAGAGTCTCGATTTTCCCACTTTTCCTACACAAGTCGCCACCTTCCACTTCATTCAATAAAAATGAAAATCTTTCATTTTGGTATCATTAGCTCACCACGACCAACACACCTAAAGGGAGATTACCTTATGTACATGAATAATCCTGATACTACCAACTAGTTCTACCAGTGGATTTTGAAATTCTAAAGCGAGAACACCACCTAAGCCGAATTCCCGATTTAACAATAACAAATGAAGCCATCCCTACTCACTTCTCTTTATACCAGATGACTTTTCAACCACAGTTAGTTAAATTTTTTTTCAATCTTATCAAGTGGCTGCAGCCAGAGCAAAATGATGAAAATAATGCTAATATAGCCAAAAACTGGATACAAATAGGATAATAACGTACCATACTCAATTTGACTAATTAGAAAGGCAATCGCAAGTATACCTCCTACAATCGCTAAACTTGGCAAAGGCATAAAAGTTTTGATTTGTCTTTCTAAACCAAAAACATTGCCGATTACAGAAGTAAATATTTCACCATAAATAATTAATATATACAAACTGTACAAACCTGCTGCTAAATTTTTCATGACTACTGCCATTGGAATTTCAAATGCTTCCACGTTAGGTAGCATTACCAATGTGAAATGGCTTGATAAGAGAATGAGAGTTAGTGCAACCCCACCAATAATACCTCCCCATTTTACCGTTTGTTCATCCCTTATTTCTGCCGCAACCGGAACCAATACTGCTTGAGCAAGCCCTAAGTTCAACGCAGTATATGAAAATGGGGCAACAACTGACTTCCAGCCGTCATCTACATAGGGAATGAATAACAATTGGTCAAAAAAATTTGGCAGTTGCATCGAAATAACCATTAAAATAAAGCTAAAACTAATCATTAACGGAACTACAATTGTGTTAGCTGCAAATAGTCCTTTTATGCCGACGATCATAACGATGATGGAAAGAGATAATGTTAAAATTAGCCCAAAGCTTCTCGATAAACCAAGCTGCTCACTAAATACCGCTCCAGCTCCGGATAGCATAACAGCACACACTCCTAAGAGCATAATGAGCATAATGACATTTATGATTGAACCGAATACTCTCCCGAATAAAAAAATGTTAAACTCCTGATAAGAGGTAGCGCCGATCTTGGCAGAAATTCTCATCAGTTTTGAGCCTTGAGAGATAAAAATATAACCACTAATTAATATTCCTATTAACCCTATAAAGCCGAATCTCGTAAAAAACTCAACGATTTCTCGTCCTGTTGCGAATCCAGCTCCAACGACAGTTCCCACGTAAACAGCTGCAATTTGGAAGGCAGCTTTCCAATTTGTTTTCATAATATATCCTCCCTCCATTTCAATATATGAAAAGAAGGACAAACAATGACGAGCATTTTAAAATGAGCACAAATTGCATGCTAAATTGAACATTTTTTCCCCTTTTACGTTAAATTTCCAATACATATGGGTTAGATTCTCATGCAAAATACTTGAAAGTCAAAAAAGGTCAAATTATAATAAAGACATAAGGTCAAAGTTAGTCAAAGTCAAATAATTAGGAGGAATGTGAAATGCTTTGTCAAATTTGTCAGCAAACTGATGCTCAAGTACATGTAACGATGAATTTAAATGGGGTAGAGAAGCAGCTCCACCTCTGTCAAAATTGCTACAAGGTAGAGAAAGCAAAATTGACTTCATCCTTTGGTCCAAGCATGTCAGGTTTCTCTCCCTTCAATCAAACACCAATGGAAGATCTATTTAAGAAATTTTCAGAGGTAAATAATCAGCAGCAGATGAACATACAATCTTCACACGGCCATCGAGGATCCGGGGGCTTTATTGATCAATTTGGTCGTAATCTCACCCAAATGGCTCGAGCTGGGCTCATTGACCCTGTTATCGGCCGTGATGAAGAAGTTAATCGTGTAATAGAAATCTTAAACAGAAGAAATAAAAATAACCCTGTCCTAATTGGGGAACCTGGAGTTGGAAAAACCGCGATCGCTGAAGATTTAGCTGTTCGAATTGCCGATGAAAAGGTACCCAATAAATTAAAAAATAAAGAAGTATTCCTATTAGATGTTGCTTCTTTAGTTGCGAATACAGGAATTCGTGGTCAATTTGAGGAGAGAATTAAGCAAGTTATTGCAGAGCTACAGCAGAGAAAAAATATTATTCTCTTTATTGATGAAATTCATCTAATTGTTGGTGCAGGCTCTGCTGAAGGTTCGATAGATGCTGGAAATATATTGAAACCAGCTTTAGCACGGGGAGAATTACAATTAGTTGGTGCAACTACCCTTAAGGAATATCGTCAAATCGAAAAAGACGCGGCACTTGAGCGTAGATTCCAACCTGTTCAAGTGCATGAACCTAGCGCACAACATGCAATTGAGATTTTGAAAGGATTAAGAGAAAAGTATGAGAACTTCCATGAAGTTACTTTCTCTGATGAAGCTCTTGAGGCATGTGTCACACTATCACAACGCTACATTCAAGATCGCTTTCTTCCAGATAAAGCAATTGATTTGATGGACGAAGCAGGCTCAAAGCTAAACTTAAGCTCTGACTACAGTTCTGTAGAAAAAATAGAAAAAAGACTTGCAGAAATTGCAAAAGAGAAAGAAAAGATGCTAGAAACTGAAAATTACGAAGCAGCAGCTAAACTTCGCCAAGAGGAAATGAAGCTCGAAAAAATGCTTAGTGCCAATCCCAATCAGAAGCGACCGATTGTCGATCTAGCACAAATTCAAGCATTAATTGAGCAAA
The DNA here is from genome assembly GCF_008764295.1 of Bacillus methanolicus. Taxonomy (GTDB): domain Bacteria; phylum Bacillota; class Bacilli; order Bacillales; family Cytobacillaceae; genus Robertmurraya; species Robertmurraya methanolica_A. The sequence continues at coordinate 253,842 of NZ_VTQX01000001.1, forward strand.
AAACTGGAATTCCTGTAGGAAAACTTCAAGTAGATGAGCAAACCAAAATGAAAAATCTTCATAAAGTGCTTGCAGAAAAAGTGATTGGTCAAGGAGAAGCTGTTGAAAGAGTTACAAAGGCCATAAGAAGAAGTCGTGCAGGATTAAAAGCGAAGAACAAACCAATTGGCTCCTTCCTTTTCGTTGGCCCAACAGGTGTAGGGAAAACAGAGCTGTCCAAAACGCTCGCACTTGAGCTATTTGGTTCTAAAGATGCGATGATCCGCTTGGATATGAGTGAATATATGGAAAAGCATAGTGTATCGAAGTTAATCGGCTCACCTCCTGGCTATGTAGGGCATGAAGAAGCGGGTCAATTAACTGAAAAAGTCCGCAGAAACCCTTATAGCATTATTCTACTAGATGAAATCGAGAAAGCTCACCCTGACGTTCAGCATATGTTTCTACAAATTCTTGACGATGGTCGTCTTACTGACAGTCAAGGTAGAGTCGTCAGTTTCAAAGATACAGTGATCATTATGACAAGCAATGCTGGTATCGGGCATAAACAAGTGAAAGTTGGGTTTGGTCAGGATCATACAGCGAAAGAGCTCAACATCTTGGATTCTCTTGGAAGCTTTTTTAAGCCAGAGTTTTTGAATCGCTTTGATAGCATTATTGAATTTAAACCGCTAGAGAAGGATGATTTATTAAAAATAGTTGATTTAATGCTGCAAGATCTAAATGCGATGTTAAAAGAACAAAATATGACGCTTAAGGTCACAAACGAAGCCAAGGAATATCTTGTAGAAAAAGGATACAATCCAACATTTGGTGCACGACCTTTACGAAGAATCATCCAAGAAATACTCGAGGACAAAATCACCGATCTAATCATCGATGATTCCTCAACGCAAAACTTCATCGCTGAACTAATTGATGGGGAGCCTGTCATCAACCGTTTATAATTGAATTCAGTTGACAGCACAAGTTATCCCTGTCAAAATAAAGAAAAACACTGTACATATTACTAATTGCACAGTGTTTTTCTTTTTTAAGCTTTTTTATTTTTTAGGCTGTTGAGCCGGGAAGTAATCATTTGTCGCATGATCCTTCTTCTTAAAGTTATCTGGCTCATTCTTAACAGCCTCTTTTACTTTTTCTATCTCTTTATCTAGCTCTTCAATACTTACACCTTTTTTCACTAATTCCTCTGTCGCTATTTTAATCGCTCTGAATGATTCTTCTGAGGAGATTTTCAGTGTATCCATTGCACCTTGTGGATTATGGAACCCAGCAGCATTTTCGGCTGCAACATAATCCCAGTACCACTGTCCTTTACGGATATGGTTCTGTGCCTCTTTTATCTTCTCTTCACTTACTCCTGAAGTAATCATTTTGTTGACGTAATAATGGGCATTAACAGATATATCCTCTGCTTCATGCAATGCTTTCATATGATTATCCTGAATTTCTTCTACACGATCTGCCAATTCATCTAAATCGCGATTACTATGACAGGTTGCACAAGACTGTTCCATCGTCTTCAAAGGAGATGTCCACCAATGGGAAGTAATTTTCTTTTTACCGTCAGCACGTTCATATGGCATATGACAGTCCGAACAAGTAACATCGGCCTGTCCATGAGGACCAGTCATATGGGTTTCAAACTCAGGATGCTGAGCCTTTAAAATCGGTGTCCCTGATATGTTATGAATCCAATCCTGGTTAAACCCACGATCTTTTGCAACAGTCTCATAGTATTCATACATATCCTCTGCTTTAAATCCTTCAGACCAAGGGAAAGTAACCTCGCTATTTTCTGGAGCAAAATAGTATTCAACATGACATTGACCGCAAACATAATTGCGCATTTCATTTTTTGTTGGATTAGACATGTCTACTCCTTGTGATTCCATTGCCTTAATAAAGCTAGGACGGGTAATGCGTAAATCCATTGTTTCTGGATCATGACAGTCAGAACAGCCGATTGGTGAGTGACCCATTGCTTCTGCTGCTGGCCAAATGTCATTATTGAAATTTCCACCCCAATAATCATCACCCATTTCTTCGATTAAATGTGGTACAGCAGTAGATTTACAAGTTAAGCAAGAACCGACTGAAGCATCAGTAATACGTGCAATTTCTCTTACATCTTCATTAGCATAAATGTGGCCGCGGTCTTCATTATACTCTGTTGCAAATCCATAACCATTAAATAATATTGGAAGCAGCGGTTCCTTATCTTGATCATACTTACTTCTCTTTACAGAACCACTATATTTTGTATCTTCCATTTCTTCATTTTTCATGTAGCTATCATACTGAAGCGGAAATAGATCTTTAAACGCTTCATTGCTTATTTCATCTTTGCTCAAACCGGTTTTGGCATCAGCGGATGCCTCTGTCTTATCTGAACTTGAACAGCCTGAAACAAGCAAAATGATAGCGACTAGGAGCAAATATGCCCAGTGAATTTTCCTAGCCATTATTCATTGTACCTCCTTTGTTCTCCAAAAGTTCTCCTGGTTTCGCTGGTTTAAAATAATCTTCTGTCTTGAAATCATTTCCATGCGGAAGGCCATCATGACAACTAGTACAGCTATCCTTTGCATCATGGGAAACATTGTTTAACGTCTGCTGATGACAGCCTATACAGTTTTCGTTTATGATCTCCTGCGAATTTTCTGTTGTGTGTAGCACTTTAGGAATTTTATCCGCTCCTAATGTGTTGTAATAAACATGCCCTACACCTGATTTTGCCTTATTTGCTAATTTATTGACAACTGAGTCATGGGGCAAATGGCAATCACTACAAGCTAATTCGGCATGAGTAGAATCAGCAAAAGAATCATGTACTTGAGTCATAATATGGCAGCTACTACAAAATTCAGGTGAATCTGTGTAAGCTAACCCTTTTACTGTAACGACAGACAAAATGATTCCTACGAAAACCCCGATAAACAAGAGTATTTTTTTATCGATTGACAGGAACTTTTTTAACATTTTCTCACCTCCCTCCAAGTAAAAGCTATTTAGCTAAACTGTTTTAGAGTGAGGCTTTCTCTTCAATTAATTTAATGAGCTCAGTTTTTTTTGTCGGCCCCGTAAAGCGCTCTACAATGACCCCTTCTTTATTAATGATGATGGTGTCAGGCTGACCGATTACCCCATATTTCTTTGAAATCTCCTCTTTCGTATCGAGCAAGTAGAGCAGTTTTGAATTCGTTTCTGAAATATATTTTTCCATTCGTTTCTTTGACTCACCCTTTGCAATAATTAAGAGCTGTGCACCTTTATATTCTTGGGCAAAAGCTTCCAGTTCAGGAGCTTCGTCAATACATGGTTGACACCAAGTAGCAAAAAAGTTTAACACAACGGTCTGCCCTTTAAAATCAGAAAGTTTATACATATTTCCGTTCACGTCTTTAAGTTCGAAATCAATCGCATCCTCACCTGGATTGGTCGTTGCTTTGCCTTCAAGACCACTTATCAGTGAAGCAACGATCCCAAGTAATGCACAGATGATCAATATTGGGACAATTTTTTTTGCCATCACTACCACCCACTTTTTGCTTTAAGCATTATTGTTCACTGTTCCATTCCTCTAATTGCTTCAATTCCTTTTTTAAAGACATTTGTCTTTTCCCCAGCACCATAATATAGCCTGCAATAAGCGCCCAAGTAACTGTATAAGCGATAAATAAATAATTCATCTTTACTACCTCCTTATTTTAAATAATTCTAGCCTGCTAATTTGTTAATTAATTTATTTTTAGACTTTTTAACGATATTCCGCATTTTATCAATCTCTGCGCCCTTACGCATAAGAAACACATAAAGAACGGTAATCGTAAAAACGGAAAATAGTAGAGTTGCCAGCATTTCCGGTTCAATTCCCCCTCCAGATTGATTTTTTCCTTCACCAAAAACAACTGGATGAAGCTTAGAATTCCACCAGCGGATTGCCATAAAAACAATTGGGACATTCAAACAGCCAATGATTCCAAACACGGATGAAAGCTTGGCGATTTTTTCCCATGAACCATCCATTTTTCTAATAAATAAATAAGCGACATAAATAAACAATAAAATCAGGGTTGTCACAAGTCTCGGTTCCCAGCTCCACCATGTATTCCAGCTTGCTCTTCCCCATGTCATTCCCGATAATAATGTAATTGTTGTAAAAACAACGCCGATTTCAGCAGAAATACCTGCGTAAATATAGCGATTCATATTTGGCTTTATCAGTGTCCAAACGCTATAGAAGCCGACAACAAAGAAGGCAAGAAAGGCTACCCATGCTGTTCCTACATGGATGTAAAATATTTTTTGTGTTTCGCCCATAATTTTCTCAACAGGGGACCAAATAAAAATCAAGTACAATAATATAAAAACTGACGGGATAAGAATATATAGCAATATTCGATCAAATAGATTTTCCTGTCTCATTAAGATTCCTCCATAATGTATTCAAATAGCAAAAAGCAAACAGCTAAAAACAGAAAATCATATGCTAACATTAACTTTAGCCATGAAATGGCGTCCGTTATTTCGAGATTCTCGAGAACAATTCTTGTAGCTTGAACTCCCGCGATCAATAATGGACTAATTAACGGAAGGAGCAAAACAGGTAGCAGCATCTCACTATTTTTTGCATTAGCAGCAAGTGCTGCTAAAAAGGTACCGACAATAATGAAGCCAAAAGTGCCACAAATTACGATACAGCTAAACCAAAGATATGACCCGGTAAAGCGATAACCAAATAAAAGAAATAAAACCGGGATGCTGATCAGTTGTACGGAAGTTACGAGCGAAAAATTTGCCATCACTTTTCCTAAATAAATGCTTGATGGATCAATCGGTGCTGTTCGCAAGCCTGTTAAACAATGATTCTCTAACTCTGAAACAAAGGAACGATTTAAACCGAGAATGCCTGCAAAAATTGTAATAACCCAGACAAGTCCCGGAATAACGGCCTTAACCGTATTATTGGTAGGATCAAAGGCAAAGCTAAATATAATGATGACAAGTGCCGAAAAAACGAGCATCATTCCTATCGTTTGCTTTGACTTTAATTCCCCCTTTAAATCCTTTCCTGCTATTGTTAGGGCATCTTGCAAAATTGTTTTCATCCTTTCGATACCACCTTTTCATACCATTCCTTCATCTCATAAAGGTTCGAGTCTCCTCTCATCGTAAGAGTGTCGATAATCCTTCCGCTTTTTAAAACGGCGACACGATCGGCCAACTTATGAACTTGCTCAAAATCGTGTGAAATTAGAATAATCGATATTCCTGCTGCCTTTTTGCTTAAGATAATGTGATTGAGAAGAGCTACTGCCTCTTGATCTAGTCCAGTATGAGGTTCATCAAGCATTAATATTTCCGGTTCAGAAAGGAGTACTCTAGCAATAGATAACCGTTGAATCATTCCTCTGGAAAAAGAGCGAATCGGTACGTCCTTAAATAAATGAAGACCTACCTCCTTAAGAAGTAAAGGAATCTTCTCTTCTAAATGATTCACCTTATATAATTTTCCATAAAATAATAAATTCTCAACAGATGATAAAGAATTATATAAATAAGATTCGTGACCAAGAAAGCCAATTTTACGTTTTGCTATTAGCGATTTTTTCGTCAATTGTTGTCCTGCAAAAGAGACCTCTCCACTACTTGGCTGTAGAAGGCCGACTGCGCATTTGAAAAATGTACTTTTCCCCGCCCCATTTGGTCCAATAACAGCTAGAATCTCTCCCTTATTTAATGTAAGAGTGATATTTTTTAAAACTAATTTATCATTAAGGACCTTGGTCAAATTTTTTATTTCAAGCATATCAGCCAACTCTTTCATCAAGTAATTTTCTTTTCCAATTCATAGGAGCTCAATTTCACTTTAACCGTCTATGTGAACTCTCGTAATTGCCCTTTTGTCAAACGTAATTGCCTTTCCAATTCCTTCTGCTTCCTTGATGTTTCACCCGATCCATCATGTTGAAGCATCAATAGTTCTTGTTCGAGCATTTGCTTTTTCTTGAGCAAATGTTGAAATTGAACCTCCTCCTGATCGATTGCCGCACCGCTCCTTTTCTTTCGCCTTATTAGAAAGATAACAACGATAATCGTGATGACAATTACAAGCATAAGATGAGGATCTACCTTATTTAATCCAGGAGTGCTAAGCCAAAAATGTATGAGCCAGCTCGGATGTAATGGAGGTGCATCCATTTTTTATCACCCTTCCTGTTTTCTAAGCTTGTGAAGCTCTGCTAATAATTCAAGTTCAAGATGGTCAGTATGTTTCGGTTGTGATCGCTTTTTCTTTTTAACTCCCATTTGCTTCATCATGTTAGCGGCAAGCAGTTGGTATTCTTCCTTTAATTGTAAGTAGTGCTCTTCGTTTACTTTTTTCATCAAATAATCCATCTCAAGTTCATTAACGGCTCGATAAATAGCTTCAAGCGTTACTTCATCTTCGATCCCGTCTACTTTTTCTCCATCGTTTTTCTTAGTGAGAAAAAAGGGAGAAAGTATAAAATAAATACATGCTAGAATAATAAACGAACTTATAATTAAAAAAATGTAAATCATGATTATCAGCTCCTAAAAATGCTTGCGGCGCTCTTCTTCAAAAATTTTCTCTGTGATCTCTTTATCTTCTTCAGACTCCCAGGCTATTTCTGACACAGGAGAATCAATACTTACTTTTTTCTTTCCTCTCTTTAACCAATAGAAGAGAACAGTGATTCCAGTTAAAACACCTACTATCGGCATGCTCCAAGCAATTAACCCACTTCTATCTTTTGCAGGCTCCTTTAATGCTGATTGGCCATATTCATCTACATAAAACTGGATGATCTCTTCAGGGGTCATACCTTCATCCAGCATTTCCTGCACTTCTTTGTAATACATTTGCTTGACCTTACAGGTTGCTAAATCATCATTGGAATGTCCTTGCATATCAAGCTGGTTCACTACTTCTTGAAATTCCTTTGAATTGTAATCATAATCATTATCTCCCCAAGCAACAGTAGGAAATGTTAGAAAAAGCAAAACAAACAGCAAGTATGTTCTTTTCACTTTAAACACCTGCCTTTTTGTGTTTTATTCCCGTTTTGTACGCACGAGAAGTGGTCGTTTTACCTCCAATTAAGGCTATAGCCGTACCAAATACCATTAGGATACCGCCAAACCAAATCCAGCTTACAAATGGGTTGACCTTAACTTGGAATGTCGCTTTATCCTTGCTTTCCCAAGAGCTTAATACTACATAGAGATCTTCTTTCCAATTTGTTTTAATCGCTACTTCTGTTGCTGGTTCTGGCCAGGTTTCATAGAAGATCTTTTCCGCATTTATGGTCCCGACGCTTTTTCCTTTATACGTAGTCTCCAAAGCTGCAACAACAATACCATTTCCGTTCTTCGAATGTTCCGTTAAACCGTTAAATGTTAATTGATAGTCGCCAATCTCCACTTTTTCACCAACACTTACCGTTTGCAGCGTGTCTTTTACATAGGCGTGCGACGAGATAACTCCAATGGCAATAACAGCGATGCCAATATGAACGATATAACCACCATATCTCCTTTGATTTTTAATTAATAGCTTAAAGGAAGCCATAACTACACTCTCTTTTGTTGCTTTTCTTCTTGCCCTAATACCGTCATAAAACTCCTTTAGGTGGGAAGCAAACATAAAAACGGTTGAGGCGAGACCAATAATTGCAAAGCTCCCTTTTATACCGAGCGCAACTAAAATGATAGCTGATATCAGTCCAGCAATAAGGGGCCATAGCGCACTCCTAATAAACCTTTCAAATGTGGCTTTTTGCCATGCAATAAGCGGACAAATTCCCATTAATAAAATTAATCCAAGCAGTATCGGCGCCATAACTTTTTCAAAGTATGGGGGACCAACATTTACTTTTGTTCCCGTCAGAGCCTCAGATATTAAAGGATACATTGAACCCCACAAAACTGCGAATGCTCCTCCAACTAGAATCAGATTATTTAATAAAAATGAGCTTTCTTTTGAAAAATACGATTCAATTGGATTTGTATCCTTTTTAATCAACTGGTATCTCGTTAACACGACATATAGTGATAATACAATCATAAAGACCATAAAAATAAGAAAATATGCACCTAAATCTCCATCACCAAAAGCGTGGACGCTTGTCAAAACACCGCTTCGAACTAAGAAGGTTCCGAATAATGTTAATAAGTAAGATACAATAACCAAGCTTATATTCCATGTTTTCAGCATTCCTTTTCTTTCTTGAATCATAACCGAATGCAAAAATGCTGAAACAGTTAGCCATGGTAGAAAACTGGCATTTTCAACCGGGTCCCAGGCCCAGTAACCTCCCCAACCTAACTCTAAATAAGCCCACCAGCCGCCAATTATGTTCCCTAGTGTTAAAAAGATCCAAGCGACCAATGTCCATCGTCTTGTCAGTTTAATCCATTCCGCATCCATTCGTTTTAAAATAAGGGCAGCAATGGCAAATGCAAATGGGACAGCGAGTCCAACATAGCCAAGATATAATGTCACTGGATGCAGAATCATACCAGGATGCTGGAGCATCGGATTCAAGCCCTTTCCATCTGCCGGTATCGTGTCTGTCATTTCAAACGGATTGCTACTAATAACGATGACAATAAAGAAAAAGAGAATATTTAGAAGCATAATAATGGCAGCATACGGCATCATCGGATTCCTTTTTTCCTTAGAAAAAACAAGAAATCCTGTATATAGACAAAGTAAAAATAACCACAGTAGTAGTGAACCGGCGTTGCCAGCCCAAAAGGCAGTTAATTTATAAACTAACGGTAGATTTTCACTTGTATATGCAGCTACATACTTGTATTGAAATTGACTTGTTCCTAAGTTGTATAACAAAAGAAACGTCGCTATGCTTGAAAGAAGAACAAGGGATAAAACTCCTCCACGTGCGCTGTTAATCATTTTATTGTTTTTATTTTTCAATCCCCAAACATACAGAATAATTGAATAAAACGCGATCCCAATCCCTAAATAAAGACTTAAATTACCAATAATATACATGCTGCTCACCGCCTGTCTGACTTAGTCTTTTTGCTCCCCTAAAATCTCTTTATGTGTCTCGACATCATAATTTTCCATATCTTCTCCCTCATATTTAGAAGGACATTTCGTTTGCACCTTCTCAGCTTCAAAGACGCCATTTTTATCGAGCATTCCCTCAACGATTACGATGATATCGTCTGAAAAATTGTCCGGTTTAATTCCTTTATGAAAAACAGGTAGTGCCACATTATTTTCATCGTAAATTTCGAACTGAAGCTCAATTTTATCAGCATCCCATTCAATAGAATCCTTTTTTAATAGACCTTGTGTCATTAAATATTCTCCAACATATTCAGCTTTATTTTGTTCTAATTCAGAAATCGAGATTTCCTTACTTCCCGCACTTGGCATCGATGAGAACATCATGATTGTAATGGCGGCTGCCGCAAGTATTAATCCCGTAATGATTTTTTTGTTTTTAGTCATTTTTTCAGCCCCCTAGCTTTTTCATTAATTCGTTGTATTCTTCCTCTGTAATGGTACCTTCAAGCAGCATTTCACGAAGCTTCGCTTTCTTTGCATGATTTTCATCTTTATTTTTAGATTGCTGTAAGTTTTTCTTTGGTGCTGCACTGTATTTTTTTAGAAAATACACAAGCAAAATCGTAGACATAACTGTAATGACACTAATGACAGTAATAATTAGCCATGTCGGAATCTTCTCCTCGTTATTTCGCACAGACGCTTGTTGCATTCCAGCACTTCCTGCCATTTCTTCCATGATTTTTGTGGTTGTTCGATCATCTGCTCGTTCATATTCCAATTTTATTGATTTTTCTTCTCCTTTTTTCATCCCTTGAACTTGGTACAGAAACATATTCATGTTATAACTATTCTTTTGATGCGTTTCAGCTTCCGGTTCAAGCTTAAAGCTTTCGGTCTTTAGCGGCTCCACGAAAATCAAGTTCATTAAACCAATATCGGCAAAGCTTTCGAAATGAAAGTCCAATGTCTTTTTATCTCCATCAACGATAGAGTCTGTATAATACTCAATCACAAAGCGATACAATTCCTGCGGTTGAATTTCTTCACTTGTCTCCCATGAGATAAAGCCCTCTTTTTCATCCAATTCATACTCAATTTCATACATATCTCGCATATCTGCTGAGTAATCTGCAACAAAACCTATTTTAAAATTCTTCTCCTTTGTTGGAAGAGGAATCTGAATTTTCCCTTTCTGTGCCTTGTCTGTATTATTTAATAACGAACCATGATAGCCAACAAGCAAAGGCGGTCGCTTTCCTTCCTTATCTTTTGGATGATAGGAATACTCAGGCAATATCTGGACAGTAAGTTCTTCCATTTTCAGTGAATCTTTTGTTTCTTCAGCACTTGCACTTCCCGTTACCATCAAACTTAAACAAAAAACAAACGTCCATAAGAACGATAATCTTCTCAATGTGTGTACACCCTTTCTCCCTTTATGAACACAATAGTGACATTTTTGTGAACTTATTCACATTAATGCTAATTAATAACGAATTCCTCTCCATCATTCAATCATTTATATCAATTCCTCTTCTGTGATATATCGCACAAAATATGATCATCCTATTACCAAATTGTGAACAAATAGAGAGCCCCTTATTTACAACAAAGCATTATAAACAAAGAAAGCATCGCTCACCCAATGGTTCGAGAGAGCAATGCTTTCTTTTACAAAAGTATGTATTAAATCGTCTTTTTCGTTATTTCAATTTGAGTTAATTTATTATCCTCAATTGCTTTAATTAGGAAATGCAAATGATGATATTCTAATGTCTCCCCTACTTTAGGGAAATAACCGAACTCCTTAAATAAAAAACCAGCTAGAATATCTTCATCTTCTGGAATCTTTGTTTTAAATACTTCGTTTAGACGACGAATGCCTAATTTTCCATGACAAACGATATGAGAATCGGTCAGTTCTTCAATTAGAACTTCTTCATTTAAATCGGTTTCATCTTCAATTTCCTGACCAAGCATAGCCTCGATAATGTCCTCATGACTAATGATTCCTTTCGTACCGCCGTACTCATCTAATACGATTGCAATATGCTTTTTTTCCTTAAGCATCATCTTAAAGAGCTTCTCTATAGAGAGTGCTTCTATAACAAAAAGTGGCTTTGTATCAATAAACTCTTGTAAATCTTTCTCTTCCTGCAATGACCACTCTAATAACTGCTTTGAGTGAAAGACACCAACAATATTATCCATATCCTCTTTATAAACTGGATATCTCGTATAATTGTTACTTATAACAATATCTCTTACTTCTTCATACTTAGAATTCAGTGGGATCCCAACAATATCCATTCTCGGTGTTTTTAGGGCATCGCGCACGTCCATATCATAAAAATCGATAACCCCTTTAATTCTCTTTGTTTCCTCGTTTTTAAAGGTTCCTTCTGTCGTTGCAATATCTACCATTGTCATAAGCTCTTCCTTGGAAATGGAAACCCCCTCAGCATTTTCCTTTGCCAAAAATTTAATAATAATTCTTGTGAATTTCGATAGCAAAAACGTCAACGGCTTCAGTAAAATCAAGAGACCAGAAATCACAGGGAAAACCAGATACGATATTTTCTCAGAAAAAGTAGCTGCAATAGATTTCGGAAGCACCTCGGCAAAGATAATCAAGACAACAGTCAATATTCCTGTAGCGATTCCAACGTTTATGCCATACTCAATTGCCATAATGGTAACAAGTGTCGGGAGCATAATATTCGAGATATTATTTCCGATCAGAATGGCCGTAATCAACTCATCTGGCTTTGAAACAAGTTTCAATAATTTTTGTGATTTCACGTCTTGCTGATCAGCTCTTGTCTTTATTTTCATTTTATTAACAGCGGTTAAAGCCGTTTCACTCCCTGATAGAAAAAAAGACATTAACATAAAGAACAGAATTGCCAAAAACAATTTTTTTCCCTCCAATTAAAAGCACACAAGTGCCTCTCACTTTGCTAGATGACAATTATGAAGAATTGTATCGGCAGATTATATCGGAAAATATGCCTAACACAGCGCTTTATTTTCTATAATACTGATTCCTCCAAAGGAGATCATGTATTATTAAAAACTCTCATCTCTAGTTCTTACCTTTGGCACAAACGAAATTGAACTATTTATTTCGTTAAAACTTTATTTTGCAACATCTTCTTAATCTGATTGTTCATTAAAAAAATGCGATGGAGAATGTTAACGCTGAAACAAATAAATTTATCGTCCTCAATCAGGACAGCTTGCGGCAACAAAGCAGAAGCAATCGTCCATATATGAAGATCATAAACATTTATTACGCGATCTATTCCTTCGAACTTCTTTCACCTTCTACAGTTTAAATATTTTTGATTTTTCCACCTTCAAAATATGAAAGTGTACTCCCCCCGATTTACATATAACTAGCAGCACATAACAGCTTACACATTGCGAATTTTGATTTGATGATTGACAGTGACATTTAGTAGCAATAGTGATTTGCAATACTTTTTGCAATCTGACAAACTAAAGATTCTTCTTGAAATAGGATAATGAATTCAAATATTTTCACCATTTTCAGTTCCTGCTAATGTTTCAAAAATTGGTGGTTTTTTTAATCGAATTATTTACGTATAACAAACGATACATGAACAGATGCTCATTTATCTATAATTAGATTACCATATTACCCATAAATGTAAAGAAAAACCGACTAAAATTCAGCCGGTTTCAAAGCCATTATAAACTTTTATCATCAACGGAGTTTAACCATTTTTCGATTTCTCCAACAACGGACTGTACACAGCCTTCTTTAAATGGAGAAATTAGGTTTGCTTCCTTTACGAGTTCTGTAAACGGCAAACTACCTCCTAATTTGCACAGCTTCAAATAGTCACCCCATGCTTCTTCATGATTTTCTCTGGATCGCTTCCAAAATTGAAAAGCACAGATTTGAGCTAAAGTATAATCAATATAGTAGAAAGGTGAATTATAAATATGGCCTTGACGCTGCCAAAATCCGCCATTCTCTAAATATGCAATTCCATCATAATCTCGATGCGGCAAGTATGTTTTTTCAATTTCTCTCCAGGCAGCCTTCCGTTCCTTAGGTGAAGCTGTCGGATTTTCATAAACCCAATGCTGAAATTCATCTACAGAAACTCCATATGGAAGAAATAATAAGCTAGAACTCAAATGAGAGAATTTGTATTTTTCTGTATCTTCCGCAAAAAATAATTCCATCCATGGCCAAGTAAAAAACTCCATACTCATAGAGTGAATTTCTGCCGCTTCATATGTTGGCCAATAATACTCTGGAATGTCAAAATGACGGCTTGAATAGATTTGAAATGCATGACCAGCTTCATGCGTTAATACATCAATATCCCCGGAAGTACCATTAAAATTAGAAAATATAAACGGAGCTTTGTAATTTTCGATAAAGGTACAGTAGCCGCCACCCGCTTTCCCCTTTTTTGCTACAAGATCCATTAAGTTTTCTTCTCTCATATATTGAAAGAATTCACCTGTCTCTTTGGAGAGCTCATTATACATTTGTTGACCGTTTTCAATAATCCAGTCAGGGTTGCCTTTAGGAATCGCATTGCCAGAAGTAAAATTGAAACCTTCATCAAAGAACTTTAATGAATCGACACCTATTCTTTCCTGTTGACGTTTTCTTAATTTACTAGCGATCGGAACAATAAATTCTTTTACTTGATTGCGAAATTTAGCGACCATTTCCGCATTGTAATCCGTTCTATACATTCTATAATAAGCTAGTTCAACAAAATTATTATAACCAAGTTTCTGAGCAATCTCAGTACGAACCTTTACTAACTCATCATAAATACGATCCAATTCATCCTCATGTTCTGCGAAAAATCCAAAACGTGCAGCACTTGCTTTCTTTCTCATGCTGCGGTCCTTTGATTCTGTAAAGGGCTCTAATTGAGCAAGCGTTCTTTCTTCACCTTCAAACATTATCTTCGCAGAAGCGATAAGCTTAGTATATTCACTTGAAAGTTTATTTTCCATTTGCAGCAGTGGCACTACTTCTGGCGAAAATACCTTTAGTTGTGCTTCTGCAAGAGCAAATAACTGTTTGCCCCACTTCTTTTCAAGCTCAGGGCGAAATTTTGAATGAACTAATGCTTCATAATATTTGGTCACAAGCCCGTCAATTTGCGGTTCTAATTCATCGGTGGCATCCTGTTCTTGCTTATAAAATTCATCGTTTGTATCAATCGAATGTCGAATATAGACTAAATTAAACATTGTTCCTACATCATTGCGAATATCATTAATCTCTTGCATTACTTTATTTTGCTCGTCAGCGGTTTTTGCTTCATTGAAACTTTTGATCAACCTCTCAAAATTTCTTTCAATTGTTTCTAAATTCGGTCTCGTATATGTAAACTGCTCAAATCCCACTAAATAGCCCCCTATTCGAAAAATTTAGAAATTACAAAGTAATTATACAGGAAAAAGACGAACCAGTCTATTTAATAGAAAAATAGGCTTTTGTTGCCGTGATGATTTTTTGGTTGATTCCGTGCGAAACAAAGATCTATACAGCATGAGCTAGAGAAAGACAAATTGATTTAGATTTAAACAATCGTTTACATTTTATAATTTCCATAAGTAAAGAGCATGAGGCAAAAACAAAAAAGGAATCCTCCTTTTATCGATTATTTAATAAGCAAAATCCCTAAAGACCTACACACAAGAAAAAGCTGATATCAAAAAGTCGTTTCTAACGATTTTTGACACAGCTTCTCACAGCAATATGGCATTTGCTTTACTTACGAAACAGACAGACCAAGTTTTTTCAAAAGCGCAATCGCTTCATTCTTTTCATCATTAGAAAGCTCGGACATTAGTTGATGAATTTTTTGTTCATGCTGAGGGAAAACATCTTCGATGAATTTTTTTCCGCTATCGGTAATTTGTGCAAACGTAACCCTTCTATCATTTGGACAAGCTACCCGAACTAAATACCCCTTTTCCTCCAACTTGTCAACGACGTAAGTAATACTTCCGCTTGCTAAAAGGATTTTTCCGCCTATTTGTTGGAGTGGTTGCTCCCCTTTATGATAAAGCAATTCTAAAACAGCAAACTCTGTCGGATTTAATCCATAAGTATGAATTAATTTATTGACATTTTCATTGACCGCGCGATAGGCACGGGACAATACGATAAATAGCTTAAGAGATTGTTTAATTTCATCGTTATTCATATATCTCAAATCCTTTAAACGAAATATAGTTTTTCAAGGCCTCCTATGCCTGCTTAGCTCAATAATATGGCAAAAACCTCTAATATCTTGATTTAAAACTATTATAGAGAAAACTCCTGTTCTATGTCAATTTCATGAAGCTTTTGTAAAAGAATTACTAAATCAAAGACTCTGTTATATGTTCGTGCTGATTTTTGCCACACTTTCTCAACCTTTCAGCATAACCTGATAGTCGTTCAAAACCAAGACTGCACCCGAAATAAAACAATAACTGTCTTATCTACAATATTGTTAAACAATAACAAAAAAGTTCGTCTCTATAAATAATTCGATGTTATTTAATGCTATAATATTAATGAACTATCCAGTTTTTACAAAATTTCAAGCACGGTTAAACGTATAATTCAGCATTACAACTTTTCTTTTATGCTGGAAAATTGTTTATGGCGGAATTGCTTAAACTTTGACCTATCAACAGCATGTGTTATTTTTTTGCAATTTCTCGCTCAAATTTGATAAGGTGTGTATATTAACAATTTTACTTAACTAAAAAATG
Organism: Bacillus methanolicus; assembly: GCF_008764295.1. Classification (GTDB taxonomy): domain Bacteria; phylum Bacillota; class Bacilli; order Bacillales; family Cytobacillaceae; genus Robertmurraya; species Robertmurraya methanolica_A. Next base: position 269,686 of record NZ_VTQX01000001.1, read on the forward strand.
AATAAAGCTTTGGAGCCACTTAATGAAAAAACATCTGAAATTATTGATTATCTATCTTATTGTCGTATTTGTTCCAACCATCATTGGAAGTTCTTATTTCATCCATTTACGATCGATAATTAATTTAAATGAACGAATAAATGAAGCCAACTGGATTGCCTCGATTCATGAATCACATTGGGATAAGTTTATTAGCGGGACGGTAACCTCCCTTGAAATGATCGCTATGACCGCAAAAACTTTATTCGACGATCTAGAGCAAATGAAGCCTTTGCTCGAAAAGGCTCACCAATCAGATCCTCGCTATGGGGGGATTTATTTAGTAGGAAAAAATGGGGGGATTATTGCCGGTTCAAACCAGCACTTACCCGAAAGTACTTATATTGAAAAAGAGTTAGTTAATGAAGTCACGAAAACAAAGGATGTTATCATTTCAAATGATTCGTTTTCTTTAGAAAACGGACAGACGGTCATCGGACTTGCCTACCCTATATTAGCCGAAAACAATGAATTGATGGCCGTATCATTGGCACTGTTACGAATTGATTACGTCGAAAACTTAATGAAAGTTCTCACACCTGACTCAAAAATCTTGCTATTAAGCGCAAATGAAAATATATTAATGACGTTTAATATGAAAGAAACCGAAAAAATTGAAGATCTTACAAATGAGGAGAAATGGGTCACTTATCCGATCGAGCGTCTGCCATGGAAGTTAAAAGTAAAAGTGGATGAGAAAGAAAAAACTGTGATAGATTCATTGATGATTATTGGAATTCATCTGATTCTTACCCATATTCTATTTTTACTAATCAATTATTTATTGCTTAAGCGTCAGGCAGCAATCGAAAGAAAAGAAAATGAAGCGCAAAAGCTAGAACTAGTCGGCACACTAGCAGCTAGCACCGCCCATGAAATCCGCAATCCATTAACGGGAATTAAAGGGCTTGTACAACTTCTTAGTGAAAAATACGATGAACCGACTGATCGCATGTATTTTTCCGTCATTGATAAAGAAATAGAACGGATCAATGAAATTGTGAGTGAATTTCTAATTTTAGGGAAGCCGACAGCGCAAAAAATGGAAATTGTTGATATTTCTGGTGTTCTTAGAGAACTTTATCCATTAATCTTATCGGAAGCAACTTTTAATAGAGTTCATCTTCATTACGAAGTTGCAACAGACCCCATTCTTGTCAAATGTACTAAAGACCAAATGAAGCAAGTTATTTTAAACATTACAAGAAATGCTTTTGAAGCAATGAAGGGCGAAATAAAATCCGAGGGAATCCTGACAGTAGAATTGCGTAAAGAAAACCATCTTTGCGAAATTATCATTACAGATACCGGAGTTGGAATCAACGAAAAAGTGATTGAACAAATATTTACTCCTTTTTATACTTCAAAAGAAACAGGTACTGGACTCGGTTTAGTCGTGTGCAAACGTATTTTACAATCATTTAACGGAGAAATTTTGATTACTAGCGAAGAACATAAAGGAACTACAGTCATACTTAAACTACCTCTAATTAGTTCTTCCTAACAAATAACCAACCTCTAAAGGCAGGTCTGTTTTCAGCCAAAAACAGGCCTGTCTTTTTATATTCTGATGACGAAAGCATTGTTGTCAAATATCGATGAATAATAGGGAAGATTGCCTTCAGTGCAAGCACCTCTAATTACCTTAATCAAGCTGATGTTTGATAGAAACTAGACGTAAATTCACTCATTTCAGGGAAGTATTCACATCATAAACCTTATAACTCAACGAGCGGCATCTTCCTTTCAATGCGCGCTCTTATTTCCTTTAATAGACTTTTGACCCGTTCACTGCGATCAGCTGGGGCAATTTTCTTATGAAATACAGTATACAGCGTTACATCCCTTAATCGCAAAAAAAGGGAAACTTGTTTTTTCCATTCATCGGGCAAAATATTTTCTGTCGTATAGCCTGCTAAGAAAGACTCTAAAAAGATACTAGCAAATGCCTTCCTTTCTCCTTTCTTATTTTCAGGGTAACGAAATAAAGTAGCGTAATATAACCAGTGAAAGCAACAATCATCAAAATCAAAAACATGAATATCCTTTCCATCATAAAAGAAATTACCATGATGAAGATCAGAATGAATCAAGCCGTATTGGTCATCCGTTCTTTCTAACCGTTCAACATCTGAGATCAGCTTCTTCGCATTGGCTATGACTAGCTCCTCATCCTTAGGAATGAATCTCTCAATTGCAAGAAGCTCATCTTCATTCCAATGTAACCTTTCTTTGATTTCCTCCCCTCGGCAATACTCTTTCGTTGCAGTATGAATTTTCCCAACCGTTCTCCCCCATTGATAAAATAATTTCTTCGAAAAACTCTCATCATTAACCTTAACTGGACGACCTGGAGCCTTTGAGAATAAGCACGCAAAAAAAGTAGAGCCATCCCTTGCCCGTATAGCTGTGACAAGCTTGCCATTAACAGTTTCGTAGACCTTTGGCACATTTATCCCGTATTTGTAAAGATAGTTGATCCAATCCAATTCTGAACAAATGGATTCCGCACTTCTATGTGAACTATGAGTGAGCCTTAATATATATGTTTTTTTATCCTTTATTACTTCGTAAACATAATTCTCAAAATCACCAAGCTTTTTCACTTCTCTTTGAATGGCAAACTGTCGTAAAGCTACCTCCATAATTTCATCGGTAAATAAATTAGCAACATTTTTTTCCAAGCACATCAGCCTCCGAGTTTCATTCTTTTAAATTTTTTTGCAAAACTGACCAATTTCCTCCCAATTTCTTGTAAGATAGCATTATCACAATTCGAAAGAAGGGTATAAAATTGAGTCAAGCTGCCATAACTTCTCAACTATACAAAAAAGAAATGGAGAAGACGAATTACAAAATTTTGATCATCATGGGTATTTGCCACTTATTAAACGATTCCATTCAGGCGGTTGTTCCTGCTATGTTTCCCATCCTTGAAAAATCGATGGGATTGACCTTTACACAATTAGGAATTATCGCTTTTGCATTAAATATGGTCGCCTCCATTATGCAGCCTGTCGTTGGAATCATGACTGATAAAAAACCTATGCCCTATGCATTACCTATTGGTTTAACATCAACATTGATTGGAGTATTGGGGCTGGCTTTTGCCCCCTCATTTGCTTCAATAGTCTTGTCTGTCCTCTTAATCGGTATAGGCTCAGCCGTTTTTCATCCAGAGGGTTCGCGAGTGGCTTATATGGCTGCTGGTAAAAGGAGAGGCCTCGCTCAATCTATTTATCAAGTAGGAGGAAATTCTGGGCAAGCACTTGCTCCGCTCATTACTGCTCTAATATTAGTGCCTTTGGGACAAAAAGGTGCAGTCTGGTTTACTTTTGTTGCGGCGATCGCCGTTTTGCTTTTAATATACATCGCAACATGGTATACAAAGAAGCTACGCTTCGATTTAGAAATATTAAAACGAAAAGGTAAGGGAGCGACTGCAACAACCTCCCCTTACTCAAACAATATCGGGCTCTATTTAACGCTGCTATTATTTTTAATTTTTGCCCGCTCATGGTACGTATCTGGAATGACCAATTACTATGCGTTCTTTGCGATTGAAAATTACCAGTTTTCCATTCAAAAAGCTCAAATTTATTTATTTGCCTTTTTAGTGGCTGGAGCCATCGGGACATTTTTTGGCGGTCCTTTAGCTGACCGCTTTGGAAAAAGAAACATTATTTTGCTATCACTAATCGGAACATTACCATTATCCATTTTGCTTCCATTCGCTTCACCAGCTTTTGCTTTTATCCTATTGGCATTAACAGGATTTGTCCTAATGTCAAGCTTTTCTGTTACTGTTGTTTATGCTCAGGAACTTGTTCCTGGAAAGATTGGATTAATGTCTGGTTTAACAGTTGGTCTGGCATTTGGAATGGGAGCCATCGGTTCAGTAGTATTAGGATATATGGCCGATCAAATTGGGATCACGTTAACGATTATTTTGACAGGTTTTCTCCCTATTTTAGGGATATTGACATTATTCCTACCTCAAGATAAAAAATAACATTTCTTCAAACAGGAAAATCGACCAAGCAATAGCTGTCCTTATTTTCCTGTTTCTTTTCGTTGTAATCGTTTTAATTTTTCGAAAATTAGTAACAAAATAGAGCTACAATTGCTTGCATTACCATATATAATAATAATACAAAATAAAAAATGATGGAAAGGAGGAGTCTTCATGCATTTCCAAAATTATCGCGATTTTTATCAGTTGAAACTCATTCCAATCAACTTAAATGACCACATGCCATCAAGCGATGTTACACATTGGCTTATCGCATTAGAGGGGCATGCTCCTTCCGATGATTCTGAATTTTATCTTTGGAATGTCGTTGTTTATCAAGCAAACTCCGATGGGTATTTCCATAAGAAAAAACCTTATTATATTTCTTCAAGTTTTAACTGCTTCCATAAAGCATGTGAAGCAGCATCAAAATTAACAGAGAAAATGAAAAACCCCCATTTTAATTTTGTTGCCACTGAAAATATTGGCTAACCTCACTTACTCTTCTATTAGTATCTCCCTTCTTTTTAAAATTTCATGTGAAATACTATACAGATAGTAAGAAGAAGACGATTATAAAATATCGTGAAAATTTTCCACATTACCACGAAATCATTAATAAAATTTTAAATTTAAGACAAACTATCGATAACAGGTGATGAAGAAGGATAACTAATGTGTAAAATGTGCAACTGCTTCATCCTTGTGAAACTTTTTCTCATAAGAAAGGTGGTTTGTATGGAACATTTTAAGGCATTAGCACTTAAATTTATTGCAACGCTGGCACTTTTGTATATTATTTTAGGCTTATACTATGGAATGACGTTTGGAACGGTATTTCTAATCACACTAATCGTAGGAATTATTTCTTATATTGTAGGTGATTTAGGAATTCTCCCAAGAACAAACAATGCCATTGCAACATTAGCAGATTTTGGACTTGCACTTGCTGTCATTTGGGTCATGATTTCATTGTTAACTGCTTCAACGAATGCATTTACGATGGCATTATTTTCTGCTATCGGAGTAACGGTCTTCGAATTTTTCTTCCACAGCTATATGGCAAATATCTTGAAAAATCCTCAAGATCGGGATGATCAAACAAAAAGAAGAAATCTGCAATATCAAACTGAAGCGTCGGAAGAATTTACACCAGAGGTTAACAAAGATTACGAAAATCGAAGATGAAAACAAAAGCGAAAGCGCCTTACTCATCGACGAAAATAACTGGACTTTTCGCAGGGAGAGGACCTGAAATTGGTATCCCCATGGAAAAGCTGTACACAACTGCAAAACCTAAATTTCCTGCAAAGAAATAAGTGGAAGCTGATTGCTTCCACTTTTTTTCTAAGCAAGCCTAAAAACGATGCCATGCCCACCTTTTGGATATTCCCACTTTATGTTTTGTTGAGGGCAGCCGATACGACAACTACCACACTCATGGCAGCCTTCATATCCCACCTGCATTCTCGTTCCTTCCCATTTATACACTTCCGCTGGACAAAAAATGGTACAAAGTTTTTCCGGACAACTCTTCTGGCAAATTTCATGATCAAGAATTGTTAAATGTGACTTTGTATCCGCCTTAAATCGGGTTAAATATTGCTTTTCTTCAATAGTACTTGTTGACATTATTTCACCGCCTTCCATGCACGGTAAAGATCCTTAATTACTGTAAGCGTTCCCTTTTCCCCTGTAAATCCTTTAACAATTTGTTTTTGCTTTTCTCTCTTCGATGTGCCATCGACAGTGAAAAATTTATTCATTGCTTGATTCATCATTGGAACATACTCGTTGAAATATTGTGGGTGATGCTCAAAGGTGTGAGCTGCATCCTTATATTTCTCCAAATCTTTCATGATAAAGCTTTCATACAACGCTTCCCGATACTTATTCAAGCTTGCTTCACTAAAGTCTTCGCGCTCTTTAGCTTTAATAATTGCCTCTGCTGCCATTTTTCCTGACGCCATCGCCATGTTAGATCCTTCGCGATGGATGGCATTGACAAGCTGAGCAGCATCACCAACGACAACCACTCCATTTCCAGCTACTTTTGGAACGGAATGAAAGCCACCTTCAGGTATTAAATGAGCAAGATACTCGGCAGAGTCTCCTCCGGCAAGGAGTGGTGCGACCATCGGATGATTTTTTAAGTAATCTAATAAATCATAAGGTTTTAGTTTAGCCTTCATCATACTCGATAATGTCGTGCCAACACCGATGTTCAAACTATCTTTATTTGTATACAGAAAAGCTGTTCCTAAGTTTCCTTTTGTTGAATCACCGAATATTTCAATCGTACAGCCTTGATTGTCTTCAAGATTGAATCGATCGTTAATTTTTTCCTTCGGTAAATTGATAACCTCCATGACCGAAAGAGCGACTTCATCTGGTTTTAGCTCTTTTCGAAAGCCTAACTGTTGGGCTAAAAGTGAATTAACCCCATCTGCTAAAACAACAACATCTGCTAAAATCTCTCCATCCGGACGGTCTGTTTTAACCCCAACCACTTTATTATTTTCAACGATACATTCTGTTACAACCGTCTCGTTTATTAAAAGAACCCCTTGCTCTACCCCCTTTTGGGCAAACCATCTATCAAAAGGAGCACGTAAAACAGTAAAGTTATTATAAGGCTCCTGTGCCCACTCTAACCCTTTGTAGCCAAATGTAACGGTCGACTCTTTATCCATCATCCAAAAGCGCTGTTCGACTATCGGCCTTTCTAACGGTGCATCTTTCCAAAATTCTGGAATAATCTCTTCGGTTTGCTTACGATATAATACCCCTCCCATTACATTTTTGCTACCAGGGTATTCACCTCTTTCAATTTGCAATACTTTTAAACCGCTTTTTGCACAAAGATAAGCACAAGCGGTGCCAGCAGGCCCAGCTCCAACTACTATCACATCGAATTTCTCAGACATAGCTTACTTCACCACCTTGTTCCACTCGCAATTGTTTTAACTGTTCGATCAATTTCGGAACAACTTCATGGGCATCCCCAACAATTCCATACGTAGCGACCTCGAAAATTGGTGCATTTGGATCATTGTTAATCGCAATAATAAGCTCAGAATTTTTCATTCCGACTACATGCTGAATCGCCCCTGATACCCCGATCGCAAAATAGATTTTTGGAGTAACTGTTTCGCCTGTTTGGCCAATTTGCAACTCATGTGGGAGCCATCCAGCCTCTATTACATCTCTTGTACCACCTACGCTTGCTCCGATTGTATTGGCAAGTTCATGAATTAATTTAAACCCCTCGGCATCCCCAAGCCCTTTGCCTCCACAAACGATGACATGAGCATCAGCCAAATTTGCTTTTTTCGTTACATCCTTCACAATATTGATAACCTTTGTCCTCATTTCCTCTTCATTTAATGCAATCTCCTCTTCGATGATTTTTCCCTGCCTACTTTCATCAAAGGGTAGCGCTTTCATTACTTTCGGACGAACGGTCGCCATTTGTGGGCGATTTTTCTTACATAAAATGGTTGCCATTATATTACCACCAAATGCCGGCCGACTCGCTTCTAACAACCTCTTATCGATATCAACATCCAACATCGTTGTGTCGGCTGTTAACCCAGTACTTAAGTCTGTTGCAACGGCACTTGCTAAATCCTTGCCATTCGGAGTTGCTCCGTATAAGAATATTTCTGGCTTATATTTTTCCGCCAAAAAATTGACACCCTTCATATAGGATTCTGTTCGGTAATGTTTTAAAACAGGATGATCGATTAAATACACAACATCCGCTCCGTAGCCAATAACTTGAGATGAAAGCTCTCTTATTCCTTCACCTAATAAAACGCCTGCGAGCGGAACAGCTAATTTTTCAGCGAGTTTTCTACCTGCTCCTAATAATTCCTTAGAAACTCCGGCAATTTCCCCATCACTTTGTTCTATAAATACCCATACGCCACGATACTCTTCTATCATGTAGGTCTCCCCCATCATCTTAACTTGAAATATTGTTCACTACTTCACATTAAGAAGTTCTTTTTTCTCTGATAATACTTCGATCAACTGTTTTACTTGTACATCGACTGCTCCTTCAAGTCTCTTTCCGCCATCTAATTTCGGAGGTGTAAACATTTTTCCGACGACAGTCGGTGAACCTTTTAACCCGAGCTGGGTTTTATCAACTGCTTCTAAGTCTCCAACAGACCAAACATTTGGCTTATATCGGGCAGCTCTAATCATATTTGGTAATGGAGAATAAGCAATTTGATTAATTTCCTTTTCTACAGTCAATAGGCATGGTAGCTGAACTTCAAGCTCCTCATAGCCATTCGTAAGCTTTCTTTTGACTAAAATGATTTTATTCTCCTTGTCAAATTTAGTCACTTCGATGACATTTGTAACCGGTGGAATATCCATTCTTCTAGCAATTCCAGGTCCTACTTGACCGGTATCCCCATCAATGGCATGCTTTCCACATATCACGATGTCAATTGGTTGCTTTTCAGCTATTTTCTCCAATGCTTTTGACAATGCGTAACTGGTTGCTAAAGTATCTGCTCCAGCAAACGCACGGTCTGAGATTAAATAGCCTTCATCTGCTCCAATCTCAATGCTTTTCTTAATTATTTCAGTTGCTTGTGGTGGTCCCATTGATAAAACAGAAATTTTTCCTTGACCTAAAGACTGCTTGAGTTTAACAGCTTCTTGTACGGCATGTGCATCATAAGGATTTAAAATGGCTGGTGCGCTCCGCCTGTCAAGCGTATTTGTCTTTGGATTAATTTTAATAATTTTTGTGTCTGGCACCTGTTTAACACAGACGACAATATGCATGCGATAAAAACCCCCTTCTTAGTTCGATGAATTTCACCATATATTTTGTAATGACTTCGATACGAAGACATATTACAAACAACTACGATTCGGTTTTAAATAAATGAAGTTTATAATTCATGTTGTTGGACTTTTACGATATTTGAAGTTCTTGAAGCTTGTTGAAGGAATCTATTGGAGTTAGGTTATTTTTACAAGTAAGCCGGTCTTGATAGCGGGTTGATGCAAGACTATAAACTTTTTTCCTATTCAGTTGCCTTGTATTTTGCTGTAAAAACGATCTTTCAATGATAAGCCGTCTCCTAGCTCACTTTTGTGCCAAGTATTATTGGCTCAGAACTAATTATATTGTTTAACGGACCCTAATAAAAACCATTGAAATCGTTTACACTCATCATATATTAATTACTCACTAGGCAACTATGATTTTTATCACATAATTCAAAATTTCCCATTTTTCAATCCTGTTTTTAGCATTGCTTTTGTAAAAATATTGTTGTTAAAAGCATTTTTGCCTCATTGTTTCAGATAACCTTTCAGCATGCGTGTGAAACCCTGATTTAACACGAATTGCTCCAAATAATTAGCAGCGAAGCTTAAATATTTCTAGATCAAAATGATGAGAATCGCGATTATTTAAAACCCTCCTCGTAAAACAAGGCGATAGACAAAGAAAAAGAAGACCTCCTTTGAAGCCTCCAAGCTTGTACAACTATTAAGTTTTTTAGACCAGTACCTGCAATTGTGGGATAATAAACATCATTTGTCTAAAATTTAGCTTCATTTCGTCTTCTCTTTTTCCATTAAAGAAACATTGATATTCATAAATAAGTTGATCTAGCTCTTGGCTGTATCGAATTGTATCATCACTTGTAAAACCTTTTCTATTTGCTGTTTCAATCATTTTCTCTCTCTTTTTTTGTATTTCATCCAGCATTAACCTACTATCATATTGCACCTCATATCCCCCTAATCATCATCCCATAATCCATTTCATTAGGCTCTATTTATTGTATTTCCAATCTGGAACATACGTTTATCATAGTTAATGCCAAAATCATAGGAAACATATCTTTTATAGTATCCTTGATGAATTATTACAAGAATTAATTCAAAAGTAAATAGAATCGCAATATTAGACAAAAAAATCTCCAAACTTAACAATAAATCTCAATCTTCTAAAGAATTTACCAGTTTAATTCGACATTATTCTTCCCATTCTTCACTTTTTAAATGAAGCACCTTCTAGTAGGAGAAGCTGTTCTTTTATATTTGTTTGCTTCCCGGCATAGCCTGTCAACGTTTTATCCTTGCCTATTACTCGGTGACAAGGAATAAAAATAGGTAATTGATTTGCCTTATTCGCCTGTCCGATCGCCCTCACTGCCTTTTCATTTCCAATTGCCAACGCAATATCTTGATAGCTCTTTGTTTTTCCATATGGAATTTCCTTTAATGCCTCCCAAACCTTCATTTGGAATAATGTTCCCTCTCCCCGTAGCGGGAGGTCAAATGTCTGCCTTTCTCCGGTAAAATATTGATGCAATTGGGTTACTGCTTTCATTAACAACGGCTGTTCCTGATCAAAAACAATGGATTTTTGATCTTCTGCTTCAATGAAATCTTCCTTATGAAGATAGAGTGCAGTAATGCTATTATTTTCTGTAACGATATAGAGCTGACCGATGATAGAATCATAGGTTGCATAATATTTCATTATTCTCAACCATCCTTGTTTTTAAAAATACTATTTAATTGGAAAAAGTAAAAGGGCAGGGTGGCACCTACGGCATAATTGAAGTTCAAATTATTCATGCTCTCGTTGAATCGTGCTCAAGTTGGATAAACGATACAGAACTTTTTTCACTAAAAGATACATACGTTACAAGCATCTTTATTTGCCTTATCGTAAATTGTGTACCGATTTGTGAAAGACTCATCGTTTACATCAACTAAAAATCTACCTTTTCGAAAAATATTTAAAAAGCGAAGAGTATGGAACGAAATATTGTCCTTCTCTATTTACCATTGTACATTATGATATCGATTTAATCGGCAATTTAATATGAAAGGTCGTACCTTTCCCCTCCTCACTTTCAACTTCAATCTTCCCTTTATGTTCATCAATAATCCGATAGGAAACCATCAACCCTAACCCAGTTCCCTTTTCCTTCGTCGTATAAAATGGCTCTCCTAGTTTTTGTAGCAGTTCTGGATCAATTCCTTCTCCCTCGTCTTGTATAGAGATGTATATATAATCATTCTCTTCCTTCATTGAAATATAGATGTATCCACCATTGCTCATTACCTCAATCGCATTTTTTAGGATGTTTATAAACACTTTTTTCAATTGATTGGGCTCACAATAAATCGATGGAATATCATTCTTTAACTCCAGCTTAAATTGAACATTATGTAGAACTGCTTGTGGCCTTAGCAGCTCGATTGTCTCCCGCATAATCTGAACTATGTCTTTTTCTAAAAATTTCGTAGCTTGTGGTTTGGCTAACACTAAGAACTCATTAATGATCGAATCGATCCGATTCAATTCAGTTTTTATTACTCCAAAATACATAGAGTGATCTTCGGTCATCGTATCTTCCAATAATTGAATAAACCCTTTCAGCGCTGTCATCGGATTGCGAATTTCATGGGCAATTCCAGCGGCAAGCTGTCCAACTACACTTAAAGTATCTGATTTGCGCAGATGTTCTTCGATTTGGAGTTTATCGGTAATATCTCGAAACGTGCTTAAATTTAAATTGGAGAACACATTTTGCTTCGTTGAATATTCCATATTCAGACGAACACCGTTCTCGAGCGTCAATGTTAAAACGCCTGTTGCATGTCCGTGTAACTGCAGCTGTCTTAAATGCTCCTCAATTTCCTTTGAATCAACTTTTTTATTTGCAAGTATATCGAGCAAAGAAAAACCAACTAAATCTTCTTTATGACCCCTAAAAAGCTTTTCTCCTGCCGGATTAACATCTACAATTTTAAATTCATTGTTCCAAAGCAATAAGCCCTCTAAAGTTTCCTCAAAAATACTCCGAAATTTCCTCTCTCTTTCCCGCAATTCTTGTTCCATCTCGTATCGCTCTGTAACATTCTGAAAAATAGTCATATGATGATCATTTACTGAATGAAGCTTTGTCGTAAATTCGAGTATTTTCTTTTGACCATTAGGCATAAGAAAAACTAGTTCATCACGTATTGAATCTTTATTGTACATTTCATTAAGCACTCTAATCGATTTGCTAGACTTGCTATAAATAAAGTCCTCGATTTTTTTATTTTTTAATTCTTCTTCACTGCTTTCAAAGATTTTACACGCAGATTGGTTCGCCTCAACAATTCCCTTTTCACTGCTCCAAAATATGATTCCATCTAACGCCTCTACAAATAAGTCCCGGTACAGTTCTCCCTGTTTTTGCACCTTATCTTCACGCATTGGCCATCTTGCGTCCTTTTTTACGGCTACTGATTGTAATTCCATATGTTCTTGCTGACACTCTTTCACCGTTTTCCCCCCTTTGTGCAAAGTAAATGAAATCCTCTAGGCTTTTCAAAACTTTATCCTACAACACTGTAAGTTTTTGAAAAAAGACGGCGTTTCGCAACCTTAATAGGCACTATTTTGCTATTTCCTGCGGTTTTAAAACTGCTATAATTTTCCTAAGGAAAGATGAATATAGTTTCTATTCTACAAAAGGGAAAAAAACCCTTCCTTCTTAATTAGAAAATGAAGAAGATTTGTTGAGAATGTTGAATCATATCGAATAAAATCCGTTCCTATTTAAGCCGTTTACATAATTCTGAACATTAACCATAGTGAACACGCAGTAAGCTCTTTTCCTAAATAGAGAAAAGAGCCTACACATAATCATTACTATTTTAGACAAACGTCCACGATTTAGCCCCGTCAAAAAAGACCTACTATATAGTTATAATAAATTTTTATGCAGCTTTAAACAAACAAATAAATGGTTAATACATCACTTTGACATAAAAAACCTACAAAAATGGATTTTCATCCTGTGCCTTTAAGCGATTCCATCTTCTTTCAATTTCTTTCTCAAAATTTGCAAGAAGTTCTTTGTTCTCTTCTTTTAATAAATGCTTAGTTTTTCCCATATATTTCAACCATTCAGTTAAAGGGATCGTCTTTTTCCTTGTTTCAGGATTATACGTAATCGTTGTTTCCCCTTGTTCCACTTCGTATAGTGGGAAGAAATTACAATTTACCGCTGCTTCCATAATCGTATTTCCATAGCGATCTTCGGATTTCCAGTTTAAAGGACAAGTAATTAAAATTTTTCCGTATACGGTCCCAACATTTTGTGCGTACCACTGAGCTTTTGCTGCTTTCTTCACAAGATCCTGAGGAAATGCTTCAGTCCCAGTAAAAACATATGGAATATTTGTCGATGCCATAATTTGTGCTGTATCCTTATGGTGGAACGCCTTGCCTTGTTGTCCTTTGCCGACATTGGTTGTACTTGTCATATTGCCAATTGGAGTTGAATAGGACATTTGAGAACCGGTGTTCATATAACCTTCGTTATCATATTCAAGAATGATCAGTTTATGATTACGAAGTGCCGTTCCAATCGCTGAACCCATTCCAATATCCATACCACCATCACCAGTAACCATAACAAATGTGACATCATCAGATACTTGAACCTCTCCTCGCTCCTTTAATTCTAAAAAAGCTTCCAATGTACCAGAAAGAGTCGCTGCACCATTTTGAAATAAATTGTGAATCGTCGTTTGCTTATGGGAAGAATACGGGTATGCAGTTGTCGTCACATAGGCACAGCCAGTTTGGAATAAAACAACAACATCACCCTCTATCCCTTTAAAAAACAATTCCAGCCCACCAAAAATACCACAACCTGGACAAGCTCCATGCCCTGACGCAATTCGCTTTGGTTTTGAAGTCAAGGCCCTTAACGGTGGAATTTTAACCTTTAATTTCTTTGTTTCCTCATCTTGTGTTACTTCAATAAGCCCCGATTTGTACACATCTCCATGCTGCGGCTCGATCACTGATTTCAAGGCATTTTCAGCTTTACCTGATACTTGTCCATAATAATCGAATGGTTCTTCGGCGTAGCCTCTTTCCATAGCTTCCAACGCCATTCCGAAGAAATTTTCTGCGTCATCAGCATAAAAGTCTTTTCCTCCTAGACCAAAAACCCTGCTTAAAACAATTGTTTTATTTTCTTTATCATCTTGTAGTGCAGATTTAACCTCATGGGTTAAATTTGGACCGTTCGCACCGTAAGAGTCTGCTCTTTCTCCAACAAGTAAGGCTTTGACATTTTTCAATGCATTTCTAATTGCTGCAGAAGGAAATGGTCTAATCATATTCGGACTAATGACACCAGCTTTTATTCCTTGCATGCGCAATTTATCAACGACATCCTTGGCAGATTCTGCCGCAGAATTTAAGAGGAATAAAGCAACCTCAGCATCTTCCATTTTATATAAATCAAGAACAGGGTAATCACGGCCGGAAATTTTTGCATATTCCGCTGCTACTTCTTCAAACACTTCAGCAGCTGCATACATTGCTTCTGATTGTTGATAATGATTGTTTGTTAAATCTTCCCCGTTCATATGAGCTCCAATTGTTACTGGCTTTCGCGGATCTCTAGCAAAGTGATAATCCGTTGGACATTGCCCCACAAAGCTTTGCACAACATTGCGATCTTTGAAATAGCTTACTTTCCGCTTCTGGTGAGAGGTAAAGAAGCCATCATATGCCACTATAACAGGAAGGCGTACTTTAGAATGTTCCGCAATTTTTAATGCCATAATGTTCATATCATAAACAGCTTGAGGAGTTCTTGCTGTTAAAATGACCCACCCTGTATTTAATGCATAATAAAGGTCTGAATGATCACCACGAATATCTAACGGGCCGCTAATCGAGCGCGTTACTAGATTCATTACCATAGGAAAGCGCGTCCCTGACTGAACGGGTAGCTGCTCGAGCATATACATAAATCCATTTGCACTTGTAGCATTAAAGACCCTTGCTCCAGTTACCGCTGCACCATAGCAAATTCCTGCTGAACCGTGCTCTCCATCAGCTGCAATTAGCTTAATATCATGTTCTCCTCGAGCCTTCATTTGATCTAAATATTGTGCTACTTCGGTGGATGGTGTAATCGGAAAATACCCCATAATATGATAATTAATTTGAGCAGCTGCCATCGCTGCCATTTCATTTCCTGATTCAAAGGTCATAAGTTGTTCTGCCTTCGTCTCACTTAACTCAGTTTCTAATATCGACATTAGGAAACACCTCCTGCTACAAATGGGAAGTTATGCTTCACTTGATGCTCTTCTGCAAAACCGATTTTCTCCCTGATTTCTTTTAAAGCTGACGTTGGACATGCTTCCACACACTTTAAACAACCTTTACAAAATTGATAATCAATTCCCTTCAGAAACATTTGCTTTCTCCCTCGTTTGTCTTCTCCCTCTTCCCAGACAAAGCAATAATCGGGACAAACATTGTCACACGCCGCACAGTGAATGCATTCTTCACGGTTTAATTCCGGCAAAAATCCTTGCCTTGAGCCACTTAAATCTTTTAATACACTATTTCCTTGAGCAGCAATGACTCCACCAATAGCTTGAGTCTCATAGCCTAATAATGGCTCAGGTCTGCTAAATGTTTTGCCGATCGCATTTGCCGGAGTTTCAAATGTACGGAACTGCACCTCTTGATAGCCTCGATCAAAAGTGCGAATATTGGGCTCAACTAAATGGGGATATTTTTTTTCAAATGTTTTGCGAATAACTGATTTCATTGCATCTGGATCTAAAAAATCACAAATGCGAAAAAGTGCACCTAACATTGCTGTATTGACTTTTGTCCGTTCTTCAACAGCAATACCGAGGGCATCAACAATCGCTAACGTACCATACTCAATTTGTAAATCTTCCTTTATAGCTGAAAAATCTCTTGTTGAATTTACGAGCACGATTCCATCCGAGGCAAGGCCGCTGACAACATCTACTGTTTTGTAGAGCGCTTCATGAAACACGCCAATCACATGAGGCTGTTCAATCGGACTGTGATCTCGAATTTCAACCTCTTCATCGCAAAAACGGATGAAGCTTTTTACCGGGGAACCTTTCTTTTCGGAACCATAGGATGAAAAGTTTGAACCATTTAATCCTAGACCAAGTACACCAGCTTCGGCTAACATTTTTCCTGCCAGATTTGCTCCTAATCCACCGATTGATTCTAGACGTATTTCAAAAAAACCTAACAAATTTTTTTTCGGTAAAATAGACATAATCTCCCTCCCTATACGTACTGTATGAATAGTGTTTAATTTTTTTTATCCCCAATTATTAGTTTAGAGTAATTCATTTTTGCAAGCTGTGATAAAAATCAAACATATGCATAAAAAATTTGAAACAGTTAAAAAAATCTATATACACAAAGGATAAACGTTATATAACAGATTTAGTTTTGTATTATAACAGAATTGTTCGATGTCTAACAAAAGCGTTGTGTTTCATGCCCATCCTTATGTAAACGATCAAGGGAGAGCATCTAAAGCTTGTGTCGCACTAGGGCCCGTCGCAAATAGACAAATCAAAAGAAATATCCACCACAATGAAGTCGACTATTGCCTAAAACGAAAAAAGTCGCATCTAAATTAGATGCGACTCAAACTATTAAAGTACATTTCTATTTCAATTGATTTCTTGAACTATTTCAGCTTTTTTCATGAGTTTAACGAACAACATTTTATAAATCCTCAATGATAATGTAAGTTGCTTTAATTGGGCCATGAACACCAACTACTAAAATCATTTCAATATCCGCTGAATTACTCGGTCCGGTAATGAAGTTCACACATGATGCTACTTGCTCACCGTTCTTAACTTTTTCACGTATAATTTTCGCAGCTTGTGTCATTCGCGGTACGATGCTGCTCTTCGGAACAAGAATAATTGAAGTTGCCGGTAAAAAGCTAACTGTTCTGCCCCGATCCTTGTTGCTGAAAAGAACAGCAGTTCCAGATTCAGCTAATGTAATATCACTGATCGTAATTCCCACATTAGCATGGTTGGCCTTTTCAATATTTTCCGCGCCTTTTGTATAGTCCCATTCATGGAGAGAAATTCCTTTTGCCGCCCACACTTCCTTCATTAAAGCCGAAAGTCCAAATTGGGCAAATCGCTCGTCCCTCCAAGATACGATTGGGCCTCCACCATAACCTTCTACAACTTTATTTAGCGCGGAAGGGAGAGTATTCGTATCTGCGAGGACAAAATTCGTATGAATGTTTTTGCATTGCTCCCTTAAAACTTCTACAAGCTGATCCTGAGAAGCATCTTTCAGAACCTCCTCTTGAGGATTGTAGTTCCATTCAGGTTTCGCAACTTCAGTCCGTCTTTCACGTCCAAGACGACTCGCTAATTTATTTAAAAAAGCATCGCGATTTTGGATTGTTCCAATCATGAGTGTCCCCCTCCTTTTGAGCGATTCTTGAACCAATCACGGAATCGTTCTTTGTTTGGCGTTGGGAAATCGCGAATTTCAGTCCAAGCCTTTAATGGGCCAGGTCCCTTCGAGATTTTCTCCCCGTCAGAAAAAGGATTCATCGCGGCTGGTGCCATTTTTGAGCCAATTTTATATAGTGCCGGTGTTGAGGCACCAATCCCAAATGCTTTCATTAAGAGTTTTTCTGAAATAGGGGCTCTCCCCTCTTTTTCAACGATCACTTGGCGATGCTTATGAAGAAGATCATGTAACGGAATCTTAACCGGACAAGCTTCGGTACAAGCACCACAAAGAGTAGATGCATATGGTAATTCCTTATAATCATCATATCCACCTAATAAAGGTGACAAAACAGCACCAACTGGTCCTGAATAAATGGATCCGTATGAATGCCCGCCAACATGGCGATAAACTGGACAGACGTTGACGCAAGCTGCACAACGGATACATTGAAGAATCGATTGAAATTCTCCTCCTAATATTTCAGAACGTCCATTGTCAACTATGACAAGATGAAACTCCTCAGGTCCATCAACATCTCCTTCATCCTTCGTTCCTGTTAAAGTCGTAATGTAGCTAGTAAGTTTTTGCCCCACCGCACTCCGAGTTAACAGGCTAACAAGAACTTCCATTTCTTCAAATGTAGGTACTAACCGCTCCATCCCCATCACTGTAATTTGTGTTTTTGGCAATGCTGCAACTAAATCAGCATTTCCCTCATTCGTTACTAATGTAACAGATCCTGTCTCTGCAACCGCAAAGTTACAGCCTGTAATTCCCACATCTGCTGATAAATACTCTTGACGTAATTTTTCACGTGCATGCAGTGCCAATTCTTCTGGCTGATCAGAATTTTGATACCCATGCTTTTCTTTAAATACATCCCGTATTTGTTGTCTATTTTTATGGAGTGCCGGCACAACAATATGTGAAGGTGGTTCGTGATCATCAACTTGAAGAATATATTCCCCAAGGTCAGTCTCAATGACATCACAGCCTATCTTCTCAAGACAAGCGTTCAAGTTGATTTCCTCTGTAACCATAGATTTCGATTTGACTATTTTTTTCGCATTCTTTTTCTCTATTACTTTTTCAATATATTCAGTTGCTTCTTCTGCCGTCTCTGCAAAAAAAACATGACCTCCACGCTTCGAAACACTTTCGCTTAGCTCATATAAATAATAATCAATATTATCTAACACATGCTGACGAATTTCTTCACCATGTGAACGCCATTCTTCCCAATTTCCTAACTCTTCAGCAGCGCTTAATCTTCGAGATTGGAAACGTTCCTGCGCACTTGAAACAGCTCCACGCATAAAAGCATCTTGAATACCTTTATCAACTCTTTCCCCAAACTTTTCATTGCTCGTTTTCATTGCCATATGCTATTCCCCCTTTTGTCGATGTTCGTTTTTCACTACTTTTACATGCTCATCGACTATTAAGAACCTCCGCTATATGCATTACCCGGACCGGCTTTCCTTTTCGGTCAATTCTTCCACCAATATTCATTAAACAACCTGCATCAGCACCAATTAGAATATCTGCCTCTGTTTCTTCAACACATTGAACTTTTTCATCTACCATCTGTTCTGAAATGTGCGTCATTTTAACAGAAAATGTTCCTCCAAAACCACAGCATTTGTCTTTCGAAGGCAATTCAGTAAATTCAAGACCCTCGACATTTTTCAACAATTCCATCGGAGCTTCTTTTACACCTAGCAATCTAGTCATATGACAAGATGTATGATAAGTAGCTTTGCCTTTAAGACTTGCCCCAACATTTTTTACTCCCAACACTTCAACAATAAATTGAGTTAACTCATATGTTTTGTCTGCTAGCGCTTGTGCTTTTGCCTCCCAAATTGGGTCACCTTTAAAAATATGCGGATACTCTTTAAAAAAATAAGCGCATGAACCAGATGGGGAAACGACATATTCAGCATGCTCAAATGCTTCAATCATTTTTTTCATTGCTGGTTTCGTATCCTCAACATAGCCGCTATTATAAGCTGGCTGCCCACAACAAATTTGCGATTCAGGAAAATCGATTTCACAGCCTAAACGTTCTAGTAACTCTACAGTTGCCTTTCCAACATCTCCTTGAAACATATCTACTAAACAAGTAGCAAAAAGGGTTACTTTCATTATCCCCGCTCCTTAAAAAACTTTTTTTGAAATTCTACCTTCAGTCAACCGGTCATCTGATGACTAAAAACTGGAAGATTCAATTTCTGTTATTTTTATACTACTACAAATAATTGCAATAATGAAAGAGTTTTCATCAAAAAAATAATTATGGAAAATATATCCTCACTTAATCTTACCTATTAAAAATAGGGCCTATTCCAATACGAGAATAAGCCCTGTTTTATTAGTGAATTTTCTTTTCCTCAAAATATTTTTGGAGAATGTCCTCCACATTATCAAGATGTGAAAGCATCGCTTTTCTTGCACCGTCTTCATTTTTTTCCAAAATCGCTTTATAAATAGCAACATGCTGCTCGTAAAGTTTTTCACTTGTTGTTTGCTTTGAAAATAACCATAATCTGCGTGTTTCCTTCTGCGTCTCAAACATAAGCTCAGAAACTTGCGCCATCAATCCTGATAAAATTGGATTATGTGCAGCCTCTGATAAAGCTAAATGAAATTTAAAATCTGCCTGTTCCCCTAATTCTCCATCCCCTTTGACATTTTTCATTTCCTCTAAAACTTGTTCCATTGCTTTTAAATCTTCCTTCGTGCGCTTTCGTGCTGCCGCAGCAGACGTACCTGCTTCAATAACTTTTCTAACCTCTAGAAGATTGGCGATATCTTCCTTATTCATGAGAATCGCTGTTGATAAAGGAAATGTAATTTGTTTAGCTTCAAAGCTTTTTATAAACGTTCCTTCTCCCTGCCTCATCTCTACAAGACCTATTGCTTTTAATGCAGAAAGCGCTTCACGTATTGCTGAACGTCCTACTTGAAAATTTTCTGCAAGTTGTTGGACGGAATCAAGTCTATCCCCAGGGCTAAGCTCACCTGTTCGAATCATTTCATGAAGTGCTTCCGCTACTTCTTCATAAATTTTTTTTGGCTTTATTTGTTTATATTTCAAGTATGTCCACCTCATCTAATCCCTTTGTCCATCGTAAGACATAGCTATATTATACTCGAACCTTTCTTTAGTTAATACTCAACTTTCGCAGACCAAATCAGGCAGGTAAGCCCTAATATAACCGGGTAAACCTGTAACCC
>NZ_VTQX01000018.1:0-4616 GCF_008764295.1 Bacillus methanolicus
TATAAAATTTCGGATATTCGCTAGACAAAAAGGGACCGGGCGGTTTTTGCCCGGTTTTTCTTATGGTGGAATTCTAATTACATCCAATTCGTGTTCAACTCTTGTTCTTCTTCAAGGTGACTGTTTGCATGGTCGATGTATCTTAATAAAGAATATAGATGTTGCTCAATCACCATATAGTCTTTTTCAAAATTATAGGCATGTAAGAAGTGTTCAATTTTCTTAGCTAAAAAATGATCCTTTGTGCGCACCATTAAAATTAGTAAATTATCCCACTCGGAACGATGGGTATAATACAATGCACGGTCGTAATCAACTAAATCCATTTCCCTCATCTCCTTTTTTAAGGAGTTGATTATAGTCTGTGCGGAGAGCTTATAAACTTTCTCTGTAAATGTTGGTCATCTTGTAAATTAGGAAGAGCAGCATTTACCTGTGTAAAAAACGTCGAAAATGCAGACAGCTATGGATGAAGAATAGGCTCTTCCTTTTATGAGAACCAAGATCACGATAAATGCGTTAGGGTGAAAAATCAATCTCATCATTTTTGTTTTTGTCTCATACATTGTTGATAAGATGATGAAGGAGGAAAACATATGAGAGAGGAAGAGCGTAAAGAGCTGGAATATGCGATTGATGAAATTACGGAAATTGCTTCAGGATTCGGTCTGGATTTTTACCCGATGAGGTATGAAATTTGTCCGGCTGATATTATATATACTTTTGGCGCATACGGTATGCCGACCCGTTTTTCACATTGGAGCTTTGGTAAACAATTTCATAAAATGAAACTTCATTACGATTTAGGACTTTCTAAAATATATGAGCTCGTCATTAATTCCAATCCTTGCTACGCTTTTTTACTGGATTCAAATTCACTAATCCAAAATAAACTGATCGTTGCGCACGTATTGGCACATTGTGATTTCTTCAAAAATAATGTTCGTTTTCAAAATACGAAACGAGATATGGTTGAAAGCATGTCAGCAACAGCTGAAAGAATTCGTCAATATGAGATTGAACATGGGAAAGAGGAAGTGGAAGAATTTCTTAATGCGGTATTGGCGATTGAAGAGCATATTGATCCTTCTTTAATGCGGCCGAAGCTCTCTTGGACATTGGATGATGTGGAATTTGAAGAAGAAGAGATAAAAGCAAGTCCTTATGATGATCTGTGGAATTTAGATAAGAAAGATGAAGGAAAAAGTGTAAAGAAAAAGAAAAAACGGAAATTTCCACCACAACCTGAAAAAGACATTCTGTTATTTATCGAAAACTACAGCCGTGAATTAACGGATTGGCAACGGGATATTTTGACGATGATGAGAGAGGAAATGCTTTATTTTTGGCCTCAATTAGAGACAAAAATTATGAATGAAGGCTGGGCTTCGTTCTGGCATCAAAGAATTTTGCGGGAGATGGATCTTACTTCTGATGAAGCTCTAGAATTTGCCAAACTTAATGCAGGGGTTGTTCAACCGTCAAGGACAGGAATCAATCCGTATTATTTGGGGCTGAAAATTTTTGAAGATATAGAGGAACGCTATAATCATCCGACAGAGGAAATGAAAGAGCGTGGAGTAAAAGAAAGTTCCGGAAGAGAAAAAATGTTCGAAGTACGCGAAATTGAATCAGATATTTCATTTTTAAGAAATTACTTAACGAAGGATCTTGTAATGCGTGAAGACATGTATTTATTTCAAAAACAAGGTCGCGATTACAAAATTGTTGATAAAGACTGGCAGGAGGTAAGAGATCAACTCGTTAATATGCGAGTGAATGGAGGTTTCCCTTATTTAACTGTTACTGATGGAGATTATTTGAAAAATGGTGAACTCTACATTAAACATTGGTATGAAGGAATTGAACTTGACTTGAAATACTTAGAAAAAGTACTTCCGTATATTTATCAGCTTTGGGGCAGAAGCGTTCATATCGAAACCATTATCGAAGACCGAAGTATGCTTTTTACGTATGATGGAAAAGCTGTTCATCGAAAGTATCTTTAAATTAACTTTGTTAATGAGATGTCGGTATTGATTTTTGCTTCATTTCCTTAACCTTTTAGTTTTTACCGAAAGGTGTATGGAACGAAGGTAATGAATAAAAAGTCATTTTATCAACATTATTGTTTAATTCAATAAAGTTACCCGGGGTATAATTTACTCCGGGTAGGGTGTATTATAAAAAAAGCGGCTCATGACGTTCATGGATAGTGAGTGCTTTGTTTACTTCAGCGACGTGATATTTTACCATGCGCAGTGATGTATCATTGTGCTCTAATATGTAAACCATCTCTGCTAAATTAAAGGATTCGATCGCTTTTTCATTTTCATTTAATGCTTTATGACTTAGGGCCTTTTGAAAATATAAATCGCCTTTTAAATACATAAGTTGATATTTTTCAGTAAGTTTTAACCCTTTTTCACAAATTTGGATAGACTCCGCATGTCTAGAGAGCAGTCGTAGTACTCTGGCATAATTGTAATTTAATCTTACCGGGACATGTTTATTAATAATGTCTGTTAGTTTATTTAGATGATTTATGGCTTCACTGTATATTTCGACGGCCTCATCATACATTTGACATTGGCTATAAATATTTGCTTTGCTAATGAGGATTTCAATTTCACGTTCAGAGTAGAGTTTTTTATTAGAAGCTGTGAGGCTAAGAGCCTCGTCAAAACATTGGATGGAATTATGAAGATCATGGTCTAATTGAAAATAGCAAATTCCTTCATGCCATTTTAAGAATTGATATAATTTCTTCTCTTTAAATAACTCGTTATTGGATTCGGAATTAATGATTGTTCGTACCAATTCATAATCACGATTGTTGATGGCTTCGCGGATTTCAGAGAAAGTATCGATAACATAATCATGTCTAGGTATGCTAGAGATATCAAGGAGGTATGAAATATCAACGCTGAATCGATCCGCTAGTTTTAGCAAAATATCAGCAGTTGGAAAAACATTCCCGCTCTCAATTTTGCTAATATATGCTTGTGTGCATATGTCTTTGCTTGTTTCATATTGGGACAATCCAAGGCGTTCCCTTGCTTCTTTAATTCGTTGACCTAAATATCTTGCCATATTAATCACTCCGAATATAACTATATTTATTATGAAGGCCAAAAACATCTGAAATTTTAAGAAAACAACCCTTTAACCTCATTATATCAGGAAATTCGCCAAATTCACCCTTTCTTTTTACATGATAAAATTTTTGTAAAAAGGAGGTTGGAGAAATGAAAAGATTTTTAAGTAGTTTGCTAATTGTTTTGATTGCGTTCTTTGGAACATACCATGCCCCTGATGCACCAATTACCATTAATGAGCCTGAGCCAGGAGTTATGCACTGAGAGTGAGCCGATGTGAGTGCTATTTTTTGATAGAGATGGAGCTGTGAAAAGTGTTAGGTAAAGACGTTTTATATAATGAAGAGCGATACACTATCATCTTTAATTATCATAATGGCATGATCGAAATTCGAAATTCAAATCTTACTTACGATGTCCAGTTGGTAAATATTAAAGACGTTAAAATTATTGATTCGTCTTACTAAAGAGCTACTATTCCATGGGTAGTTCTTTTTTTGTGGTTGATGACGATTTTTAGATTGATAATTGTATAAACAAAGTGAAAATATTGTTTTTGCGTTCTGTTTCCTTATAATTTCGTTTCCACACTAAATTATGAGCGATCTTCTTTTCTTAAATAGTACCGTGCGTTTACGAAGAAAATTGTACCGAGTAGAAATAACATTGTGCATATCCAAGCAGCAATAGCAGAATAGGCACTGTTCAGAACATATTCACTGACTAAAATAACAAAAATAATTATGGCCATAGTGGCGTACATTGCTTTGACGTATTTCATTTTTTCTTCCTCCTAGCTATATTGAAATGGTATAAATATAGAAGAATGGATTTATCTATGTCATTATACGACGATATTTTTGATTATTCAAATAGTTGGTAAAACTTTAAATTGCTTTACTTTTGGTCCGGGAAAAGTTTTTGAAAAAAAGCATTGACGGAATCCTTTTCGGGGTGTTATATTGATATAGCTGTTTTCAAAAAATGTTTGAAAGAGTTGGCCCGTTGGTCAAGCGGTTAAGACACCGCCCTTTCACGGCGGTAACACGGGTTCGAATCCCGTACGGGTCATATACATTTTTTTAGGGTATTGAAAAAAATGTATATTTAGATGATGAAGGTGAAAATAATTTGCTTTATAAAAAGTAAAGCATTATATTATGGCGGTGTAGCTCAGCTGGCTAGAGCGTACGGTTCATACCCGTAAGGTCGGGGGTTCGATCCCCTCCGCCGCTACCAATTTATATTAACATGGAGGAATACCCAAGTCTGGCTGAAGGGATCGGTCTTGAAAACCGACAGGCGGGTTAAACCGCGCGGGGGTTCGAATCCCTCTTCCTCCGCCATATCACTTTTATTATTGTCGCTTATATCGTGGGGTGGCAAAGTCTGGTAGATCGTTGGCTTCATAACTCGAATGTCGTAGGTTAAATACTGCTTCCACAATCGACTTTTTCAATTAAATAAGACTTGAAGAAGTAAAAAAAGATTATTTCTTTTGTTGAAAAGATCAAGGAA
>NZ_VTQX01000018.1:4713-65425 GCF_008764295.1 Bacillus methanolicus
GAAAGCTATTTTCTCCTAACGTCGAAAAAGACAGAGGAAAGCTATTTTCTCCTAACGTCGAAAAAGACAGAGGAAAGCTATTTTCTCCTAACGTCGAAAAAGCTTTGGTCCGGTAGTTCAGTTGGTTAGAATGCCTGCCTGTCACGCAGGAGGTCGCGGGTTCGAGTCCCGTCCGGACCGCCATTTACATATATTCACCGAATTGAAGCTCGTTGTAGGAATAGAATATTATTATGGCTCAGTAGCTCAGTCGGTAGAGCACGGTGAATAAGCTACAAGAAAAGGCAGCAGCGTACTCATCGAGCAAAGACTTGAATAAGCTTTCTGAGATGAGGACGAAGGACAACGGAAAGATTTGCTGTAGGAACAGAATATTATTATGGCTCAGTAGCTCAGTCGGTAGAGCACGATGAATAAGCTACAAGAAAAGGCAGCAGCGTACTCATCGAGCAACGACTTGAATAAGCTTTCTGAGATGAGGACGAAGGACAACGGAAAGATTTGCTGTAGGAACAGAATATTATTATGGCTCAGTAGCTCAGTCGGTAGAGCACGGTGAATAAGCTACAAGAAAAGGCAGCAGCGTACTCATCGAGCAACGACTTGAATAAGCTTTCTGAGATGAGGACGAAGGACAACGGAAAGATTTGCTGTAGGAACAGAATATTATTATGGCTCAGTAGCTCAGTCGGTAGAGCAAAGGACTGAAAATCCTTGTGTCGGCGGTTCGATTCCGTCCTGAGCCATTTTTTAGTTGGAGGGGTAGCGAAGTGGCTAAACGCGGCGGACTGTAAATCCGCTCCTTCGGGTTCGGCGGTTCGAATCCGTCCCCCTCCACCAGACATTTTCACTGTAGTGAAAATTAGAGATTCTACTTTGTACGAAACGCAGTGAAGTAAAATAGCATTCATTAATAGTTTTCGTAATAGCGCTAGTATAGAGCAAAACGGGCAAAGGCATACTTTAATAATAGAATCATGGCGGTCGTGGCGAAGTGGTTAACGCATCGGATTGTGGCTCCGACACTCGTGGGTTCGATTCCCATCGATCGCCCCATTTATATTTCAAAGGTAAGACAAAAACTAATTAATAAAGATTACAATAAAAATGCGGGTGTAGTTTAATGGTAAAACCACAGCCTTCCAAGCTGTTGTCGTGGGTTCGATTCCCATCACCCGCTTCCTAAAAAGGATGTTCTAGGTTAGTGCTAGAATATCCTTTTTCTTATTTGGCACCTTCTTTTACTTCACAAATAAATCTAGATCAAGTATACTCACAATAACACACAATTCTTATGTGATAGGTGGGTTTTATATGAATAAAAAACCTAAATCAATTCCAAGACCGTTGGTGAGGTTAAATCAATGGGTTATCGTTTTCAGTGTTCTCTTAACCTGGATTACTCAGCAAGAAATTATTTTGTTGTTCCCGTTTATTTGTGGTCTTATTGGGCTTATTTTTAAAGTTAATCCGATTATCGCCGCAGGAAGGAAATTTTTAAGAAAAGCGCCTTCTGCATATATACCTGAAGATTTTGACCAACAGCAGTTTAATCAAGTAATTTCTGTCTTCTGCTTGGGGCTTGGTTATACAGGGTATATATTTGGATGGACAATTATTGCCTGGACCTTTACAACTATGGTTGCATTAGCAGCGTTTATTGCAATTCTTGGTTTTTGTATTGGATGTTATATTCGTTTTCAATGGCAACAGTATCAATATCGAAAATCAATGAGCTGACCAATGATGTAGGGGTGAACTTCCATTTTCAAAAGAAATCCGTTCGAAAGGCTGCTCTTATTATGAAACAAGAGCAGTTTGAATTCGAGCGGTTTTTTATGCATAAGGCTAAACTTTTGTAAAAAAAGTAAAATAAAGAGTGAATATTTATAGAATGCTTGTCCTTCAGGAAATTTTTAGGGAAGCGCCATTGTTTACTGGAATTTTTGCAGATGAGAATGTTTTTCTTCATAATACTGTCAGCTAACTCTGAGGAAAAATTTTAAAAAATGGATGAGCTCGCTCAAGCATCTGTTTGTGAGTTTTTAAATTTACATACTGGAATTATTTAATCATTATGTCCAATGAGGAGATTGGGTTGAATATGCGTCTTTAATACAATCTTTAAAATGGCAGAGTAAAAGGAGATCTATTTACGATTACAGTTCATACTATAAAGGAATCTTTCCAATTAATCTTATCAGATGATTCAAGGTAATATCCATTGTTCATGATAGTCAAAAACTAGAGGTTACTCCATGAGTAGCCTTCTTTTTTGGATCAATCTTGGGTGCTATCCAATAATCGGTCAATTTCAATATTCTCTAAAATAAGGTGGCTAACATCCATAGCGAGATCCTCGGTTTCCTCAAGCAGTTGATCGATGTCTGTTTTTACCATAAACAGTTCTCCTTTCTATTTATCAAATCGATATTGTTATATTCACGTTTTTTACTCTTTTAAAACTTGTTTATGTTATATAATGCAGAGTATGTTCGTGCATTTATAATAAATTTTATTTCTTAAAAAATATGTTCGATACCTTTAACTCGTTTAAAAAAATATGTACTATATGCTTCGTATTGTTAGTGAAAACTATGGGTGTTTGTATAGAAATAAAGATAAAATAGCAGAAAATATTTGCAAAAAGTTGCTAAAATAATTAAATAGTCTTATGTTAAGTTTGAAAGGAATTTGCAGTAGATTCAGTTTTTACGGGAGTGGAAAAGATGAATGTTTTAGTAATAGAGGATAATGAAAGTGTTTGTTCCATGATTGATATGTTTTTTTCGAAAGAGGGTATAAAAGGCGAATATGTCCATGACGGACTAAAAGGGTTTGAACGATATAAGGAAGGGGAGTGGGATCTTTTAATTATTGATTGGATGCTTCCGGGAATGGACGGTGTTTCAATCTGTAGAAAAATAAGAGGAGAGGGAGATTCGATCCCTATTATTATGTTGACTGCAAAAGATAGTGAATCTGACCAAGTTCTTGGATTAGAGATGGGAGCGGATGATTATGTAACAAAGCCATTTAGTCCTTTGGCATTAATGGCTAGAATTCGTGCAATTACGCGCAGAGTTCATTCGGGTCCAATGGAGAAGATAGAGAAAGGCTTATTAGTGACGAAACATTTTCAAATCAGTAAGGAAAAAAGAGAAGTTTATTTGGATGGTGAGGCAATTACAAATTTAACACCGAAAGAATTTGACCTCCTATACTACTTTGTTCAACATCCAAAGCAAGTTTTCACAAGAGAACAGCTCCTTGATCGTGTTTGGGGTTATCAATTTTATGGGGACGAGCGAACTGTTGATGTCCATATTAAGAGACTAAGGAAAAAACTAGGTACAGATCACCAACCATTTTTCCATACTGTTTGGGGAGTAGGGTATAAATTTGATGAAACGATCCAAACCAGTGAAAATTAAGTATTTATATCAACAGCTCATTAGTCATATGGGCGTTCTTTTAGTTGCCTTCCTCATCATGAGTATTGTTTTTGCCCACTATGTTGAACGATTAGTGTACCAAAATACGGTTGATGAGCTCGTTTCTTATGGAGAAAATATTCTTAATGATATTACGAGAGGATCACGCTCTGTCTCAAATATTGTGAATGAGTATAGTTTGGTTTTGAAAGGGAGAAATATAAGCTTCAGTATTTTTGATCAAGAAGGAAGCCTTCTATATCCTAGTGGGAATTTACGACTTGTAGATGAAGTTCTCGATCAGATCGCTGAAGGGAAACCTCATGTTGTAAGAAATAGAATTAAACATTCCAATCAAGAAGTTACCTTAGTGGCACTACCATATATCATGAATGACACTTTAATTGGGGTAATCCTGTTAACGGCTCCTATAAGTGGCTCAAGAGAGATGATTAGTCAAATTAATCAATACCTATTCTTCACCGCTCTCTTGGCATTTGCGCTTGCGATTTTACCAAGTTGGCTCCTTTCGAAGGTTCACGTAAATCGGATAAAACGGATTCAGGAAGCAACTTCGATGGTATCTAAAGGGGATTACTCTGTCAATCTCCCCCCATCAAATTTTGATGAAATTGGAGAGCTTGCGCAGGATTTTAACCATATGGTGAAGAAGCTGAACACCGCCGCTGAGGAAATTGAAAGCTTAGAAAACCGCAGAAGGAACTTTATGTCAGATGTTTCCCATGAATTAAGGACGCCATTAACAACGATAAGCGGTGTAATTGAAGGTTTGAAAAATGGCATGATTGCGGAAGAAGAAAAAGAAAAAGGGATCAATTTAGTTAGTCAGGAAACAAAGAGATTGATTCGTTTAGTTAACGAAAATCTTGACTACGATAAAATTAGGTCCAATCAAATTAAGTTAAAAAAAGAAGACGTACAGTTACGAGAGGTTTTTGAAATTATTCAGGAGCAGCTTACGTTACAAGCTGCCGAGAAAAATAATCAGATTGAGATTAAAGTAGAGGAAGATGTTCGAATTCTTGCTGATTATGATCGGCTCATTCAAATTCTAATTAACATTACGAAAAATAGCATACAATTTACCGAAAATGGCCATATTTGCTTAAAAGGAAGAATGGAAAATAATCATACTGTGATCGAAATAGAAGATACGGGAATCGGTATCGATACGATGGAAATTGAAAAAATCTGGCATCGATTTTATAAAGCAGAAATTTCTCGAACCAATAATCCATACGGAGAATTTGGTTTAGGGCTCTCAATTGTAAAGCAGCTAATCCATCTTCATCATGGCTCCGTTGAAGTATTTAGTGAAAAAGGAAAAGGTACAAAATTTGTTATAAAAATTCCTTACAGATGAGTCCACTTCATAATTGCCTACTTCAAGTTAAAAAACGAATGTCCTTTTGACTTTTACATTATTTTAAGGAGTAAATGCGGACATAAATGATTATAAAACGTTATATTGTTCGTTTTTTAATTAGCGATGGTACATTATGCAATCGATTCAAATAAGCAATATAAAATTATTAATATGGAGTAAATCGTTTTGAGCATTCGGTGCGATATCGCGACGAGTGCTTTTTGCATTCCTCTATTGGCATTAGTGGACTCAAAGCAAATCAGAAGTTTATCCGACACATTTAGAAGGATTATGTATCAAAAGAGAAAAAGGACTAGATTTTTCTCGATTTATTCAGTTCTTCTTAAAAGTTTCGTCACTATTTGTTCATAATTACGGGATAAAATTTGCTTAAAGAGCTTGAGAGGTAGGAGGAATTGAAGATGGATGATTTGAACAAGAATGAGATCCAAGTAGTGGAGCAATCGGCTGCTCCTAAAGATAAAAAACCGAAGTCAAAACTAAAAGGTTTTCTCAGTATGGTAGCTGCGGGAGCAGTTGGTTCAGTTTTAACGATGACAGTTATACCGCAAACTGACTTTTTTCATGATTACTATCAGCCAGTTGCAGAAGGAAGTGAAAATGTTGCAGGTGCTGCGACACAAGGAAATGAAGTAAATATCATGCCGACATCTACAAACAATTCATCGGCTTCAGTTGCAGATATTGTTGACCAAACGGCATCTGCGATTGTAGGAATTATAAACAGACAACAGCAGAACAATCCTTTTTCGAGAACATCAGAGGTGGTGGAAAGCGGTTCTGGTTCGGGTGTGATTTTTAAGAAAACAGATGATGTTGCCTACATTGTGACGAACAACCATGTAATTGAAGGGGCATCAGAAATCGAAGTTTCGCTTCATAATGGTGAGAAAGTGACAGCTCAATTAATTGGTGCGGATGCACTCACCGATTTAGCTGTCTTGAAAATTGATGCAAAGTACGCAGATAATGTACTTTCATTTGGAGATTCTTCTACTTTAAGAGCAGGCGACCAAGTGCTAGCGATCGGTAATCCTCTTGGATTGGAATTTTCAAGAACAGTCACACAGGGAATTGTTAGTGCTGTAGATCGAAATATCGCCGTTTCAACTTCTGCTGGAGAATGGGAGTTAAATGTTATCCAAACAGATGCAGCTATTAACCCAGGCAATAGCGGGGGAGCTCTTATTAATTCACAAGGACAAGTAATTGGCATAAATAGTTTAAAAATATCTGAAAGTGGAGTTGAGGGATTGGGATTTGCGATTCCAAGCAATGATGTCGTTCCAATTGTAAATGAAATCATTGAATCAGGAAAAATTAGCCGCCCGTATATGGGAGTTAGTCTTGCCAGCTTAAATGAAATTCCTCCAGCTTATTACCAAAATCTCCCTGATGATGTGACCGGGGGTGTAATGGTGACATACGTGGACCCCAATTCGGCAGCTGCTGAAGCTGGTATTAAGGCACAGGATATCATAGTTTCAATTAATGAACAGAAAGTGGAAACTGCCAGTGAATTAAGAAAATATTTGTATACAGAGGCGAAAATTGGCGATGAGGTAAAACTGGAGATTTACAGAGAAGGGAAGCTAATCAAGGAAAAAATAACCTTGTCGAACAATATTCAAGCAAGTTGATGTACCAATAATAGATCTTTCGGAAAAAATGAAAGATCTTTCATATAAAATGGAGAGGCTAAGTTGAAAGAGCAGCTGGTTACCACCTTTCGACTTGCCTCTTTTTTATTAATAAGGAACGCTTTTAGCTGTCCCCTGTTCTGTACAGCTTTTGCAAAAAGATTGCTTTGATGCAGAAGCAATAGGGAGACTATTAAACATACTGTTGGCAATAAATAAGGTACTATGAATCACGACTCTCTTGTTTAAGCGTTTTTTTTACATCTTTTTTAAATTGCTGGAGTTCTTGCTGAAGTTCTTCTTTGCTTATATCAAGTGTTTCCATCACATCATGAAATGATTTTTTTTCTTTCTTGTAAGCAATGATTTCTTCTAGTGGTTTTTCACTAAGCTTAGCGAGGGCTGCTGCTCCAATTAAAAAACGCAAATGAAATCCATCTTTGATATATTTATCGATTTCCTCGTCTGTTTTATTGGCGTATTCCGCTAAGTATTTCTGCACCTCTTTTTCATTATTTTTAACGAAGGTTTCCCACTTCCGCATAGCGTCAATACGTTTAAATTCTTCCATATCAATTCCGAGCTGTTGAGCTGTTTTTTCCCAAGATTTCGTTTTATTGTATGAGTCAAGAACTTCATCGATGTTCTTGTCCGTTTTTTTACTTAATATGGCTGCCATGAAGATATCTTGTTTTGAATATCCCTGTTTCTTTAATTGTTCCGCCTTTTCATGCTCAATTAACTTATGATGATGTCCATGTTTATGGTCGAACTTATCAGGGGATGCATGAACAAGAGTAGATGATAGGCTACATGTTAAAGCAACAATAAGAAGTGCTGTTATTATTGTTATTTTTTTCATTAAACATTCTCTCCTTTATTTAAAGATAAATGAACCACGAAGTATATGGTAACCAAAATATGTAAAAAATATGAGAACTATTTTGTTTTTGTCAAAAAGGGAAAATCTAATTCTCGTTAGTGTTCCCTTTCACAATATTGCCATGAAATCAATCGTATCATTGCTAAATCTTATAGTATTCTTATAGTGAAAATATAATAGTTGGCTGGAGAATTGGAGAAGCCGCAA
Source organism: Bacillus methanolicus (assembly GCF_008764295.1). GTDB lineage: Bacteria > Bacillota > Bacilli > Bacillales > Cytobacillaceae > Robertmurraya > Robertmurraya methanolica_A. Next base: position 12,286 of record NZ_VTQX01000018.1, read on the forward strand.
AAAACTGTCTGGGTGAAGTCTGTCTACCCATCAGGTTTTTTGCGGTTTCTTTTTTAATCGGGAACATATTACGCTGGCCTTATTAAATCAATAGGGAGGAAATGGCATGAGAAAAAAGATAGAAACACAAGTGATTGTAATTGGCGGCGGTGTAACAGGAGCGGGCGTACTTCGGGACCTGGCAGTCCGTGGAATTAAAGCAATCCTGGTCGAACAGCGTGATCTTGGTCATGGAACTTCCTCAAGAAATCACGGGCTCCTCCATTCAGGTGGCAGATATGCAGTTAGAGATGAAGAAGCGGCGATTGAAAGTTATCGGGAGAATATCATCCTAAAAAAGACAGTTCCTGGTTCGATCGAGCAAACGGGCGGCTTATTTGTGAAAGTACCAGAAGATGATGATGAATATGTGCAAAAATGGGTATCTGCCTGTGAAAAGGTTGGCATTCCCGTCAAGAATATCCCTCTTGAACAAGCGTTTCAGGATGAACCGTATTTAAGTAAAAAGATACAAGCTGTTTATTCAGTTCCAGATGGTTCAGTGGATTGTTTTACGCTAGTTGTTGATGTTGTAGCAGATGCAGTGGCAAGAGGAGCTAGGGCATTAACTTATCATGAAGTGATTGAAATAATGCGTGAAACAAACGGAGTGACTGGAGTAGTCGTCCGCAATCGTTATACTGGTGAAGAAATCGAAGTTCGTGGGGAGATTGTGATTAATGCTGCGGGACCATGGGGGGCTAACATGGCCGAAATGGCAGGAATATCCTTGCATTTAATCAACAATAAAGGGATGCTTGCTGTTCTTAATCATCGCTTTAACAGGCAAGTAATCAATCGTTTAAGGATGCCTGGTGATGCAGATATTTTTGTTCCGGCCCATAATGTAACGATCTTTGGAACAACAGGTGTTAATGTCAATGATCCGAACGATTTTAGCTTAGAGCGTCAAGAATTGGAAATGATGCTAGAGGAAGGGGTAGCGTTGGTTCCAGATTTGTTGAACATGCGTCTTATTCGAGCGTTTAGTGGTAGCAGACCCCTTTATCAAGAAACAACAGTTGCTGATACAAGTGGCCGCTCAGTTACGAGAGGAATCGCTTTGATAGATCATAAACAAAGGGATGGTGTCGATGGTTTTATTACCATTACTGGTGGAAAGCTGACAACCTTCCGCTATATGGCGGAAAAAACAGTCGATATTGTTTGTGAAAAAATGAATATTGCTGCTCGTTGTACGACAGATGAGGAGATCGTTCCTCACCGAGATGCACAAAGTTTTTTTAAAGAGGTTGATATGGCTCCCGCTGCGAAGCATAAATTATTTCATTGGGCAGGAACAAAAGCAGCAAAGATTGAGCGATCATTAAAACAACGTCCAATTGATCGGACTGTTATTTGTGAATGTGAACAAGTGACATGGGCTGAAATTGAATCGACGTTGACCGCTGATAGTCCCTTTAATTTAGGAGATATTCGCAGAAGAACACGTTTAGGAATGGGACCTTGTCAAGGAACATTTTGCAGTTACCGGGCGGCAGCGGTAGCGGTGGAAAAAAATGCAGCCACTTCGGAACAAGCAGCCTGGGCATTAAACGATGCACTCAATGAACGTAAAAAGGGAATGACCGTTGTCGCGACAGGTGAGACGGCCAAACAAGCACTGTTAATGGAGACGATTTACAACGTTTCATTACGTCTAAAGGAGGGGGCAGATCAACATGTATGATGAAATTATTGTAGGACAGGGGTTAACTGGCCTATTAACGGCCATTTGGAGTCGAGAAGAAGGAAAAAAAGTTGCTTTAGTGTCTACCGGTTTGGGCAAGATTTTTCAGTCAGCAGGCGTATTCGATATACTTCCAGGGGAAGATGGTAAATTTGCAGATTTAATGACGAAATATAAGTTGGATACACACTCACGTTTAACGATAAGTGAGGCTGCGAAAAAGTACTTTCAGTTAACAGAACGAATTGGTTACCCCTATCAAGGAGGTATAGAGACACCTATAACAATAATTACCGGATCGGGTCATCTTAAGGAAACGGCATTCTATCCAGATACGATTAAACCGATTCCTGAGCAGGGTCATGTGGTTATCGTTGGTTTTGAAGAGGTAGTGGATTTTCTTCCAAAGTATGTGAAAGGGAATTTACAAAAAAGCCGGCCAAGTTTACATGTAGATACGATGACAGTATCACTTGGAAAAGGTTCTTCAAGAACAATGTCACAACTTGATGCAGCATATTTATTGGATCAGGAAAAAGTGTGCCAGCATGTTCTTGATCAAATCAAGATAAAAATGGCGGATAAAAAAATAGCAAAGGCGGAGCTATTTATTTTTCCGGCCGCATTAGGGTTTAATAATTGGCGGAAAGTATTGGAACAAGCAACGATCCAATTGCAGGCTGCGATAACGGAAGCACCGGGAATGCCGCCCAATGCGACAGCAATTCGCTTGCATGATAAATTAAAAAAAGAAGCCATAAAGCTTGGGGTAAGATTTTATGAAAACACGACCATCATCGGTGCAAAAGTCAAGGATAGTAAAGTTCAATCAGTGATCACAAAAGCGAATTTAGAAATAAAATCAGAGAGTTATGTGATTGCAACCGGTGGGATATTAGGTGGTGGAATAGAGAAAACAGCTACGGGCTATAAAGACAAAGTATTGGGAATTGACCTTGATCAACATGGCCGCTACACGAACTGTCCAGAAAATGTATGGTTAGTTGGGGCCAGTAACGGAATGAACGTGACACAATATGGAATAACTGGCGGTGTCTATTCCATTTTATCATGCTATGAAACGTATACAGCACGTAAACAGCGTATGAAGTTAGGAGGGCTCCAACATGCATAATTATAATTTGCTAGACCGTTCATTTGATGCCTGCCTCAAGTGCCATGCTTGTACGGCAACTTGTCCTGTTTCAAGTGTTTCCCTTGAGTTTGGGGGACCAAAGCATTTGGGACCAGAATTAAAAAGACTAACTGATAATCAACAAGTCATTGATGACAAGCGAATTGAATTATGCACCCTTTGTGGGAATTGCGATATATCCTGTCCGGAGAATGTCCATGTTTCTACTCTAACGGCATATGCGAAGGCGATTCATGCAGATATTGAAGGAACAAAGCTTCGCGATCATGTTTTAAGCAATGCTGAATTAGTTGGTGTGGCTGCATCAGCTTTTGCCCCCATTACCAATGTGGCGATGACAATGAAGCCTGTTCGTCAAGTGATGCAAATGGTGCTGGGCATTCCTGCTGAACGAAAGTTTCCACAGTATCGTTTTAACAATTTTAAACGTAAATATAAAAAAACAACTTCAGAGACAAAGAGAAAGGTAGCTTACTTTGTTGGTTGCTATGCAACCTATAATGCTCCTGAAGTGGCAGATTCATTTGTTGAAGTCATGAAACATAACGGAATTGAAGTGGCGGTACCAAAACAGAAATGTTGCGGTGTACCAATGTTTGCAAACGGTAAGATGGAGCAAGGACTTAAGAATGCCAATTATAATATTGAAAGTTTATTAGAGTACACAAGGCAAGGTTATGATATTGTTTTAACTTGCACGAGCTGCACCTTTGCTTTTAAAAAGGAGTATGTGAATTATTTACAATCGGCAGATGCACAAGAGCTAGCAAAGCATGTCTATGATGCTGACGAGTATTTGCGCATGCTTAAAGAAGCCGGTGAATTTAATTCAAACCTTGCACCAATGAGTGACAGGGCGGGTTATTATGCTCCTTGTCATATGAAGGGTCAGGGGATTGGCAATCCAGCTATGGATATTCTTGGACTTATTCCTGGCTATGAAATTCAAGATGTAGCAGCCGGCTGCTGTGGCCAATGCGGCACTTTTGGATTTAAAGAAGAGAAATACGATATTTCTATGAAAATAGGAAAGTCAATGTCTGAAGCAATTGCTGATGCAGATGCTGATTATACAGTAACAGAATGCGGCATGTGCAGAAATCAATTAGAACAACTTACGACAAAAAATGTCAAACATCCAATGCAAGTTCTCGCGCAATCCTATGCAAAGAATCTCGAAGAAAGCGCAATTGCTTCTTCAAAATAACAGTGTAAAGAGTTTGGAAAAGGGTCAAATCCTCTTATTTATTCGAGGGTTTGCCTCTTTTTTTAAATCTCAAAAAGAATGAAAAAAGCAATGATTTAAATAAAACAGATAAACAAGTTGTTTATCTTCCTTGTTGAAAAATTGTCACATTATAGCGTTAAATTACTAATAGGAATTGTTGACAACGCTTTCAGACATTCTTTATACTTTAGTTACAAGTTAATGCAATTGTGACGGAGATAAGGAGACTCACACAGCCCCTATTTTATGATAGGATGTACTGGTGTGGCTCCTTTTTTTCTTCGTCGAAGTAAACCGATTACAATTTGATAGATGAGGAGAGGAAAAGATGACACAATTTGTTGGAGAGATTGTTGGTACCATGATTTTAATTGCATTTGGTGCCGGAATTGGGGCTGGTTCTTCTTTAGAAAAGTCCTATTCAAAAAATGCAGGATGGATAGTAACAACACTAGCATGGGGACTTGCTGTAACAATGGGTGTGTTTGCTGTTGGTTCTGTTAGTGGGGCCCATTTAAACCCTGCTGTGACGGTTAGTTTAGCTATAACCGGAGATTTTCCATGGGCGGATGTCCCTAGTTATATCATTGCTCAATTTATTGGAGCAATATTAGGGGCAACTCTAGTATTTTTACACTACTTGCCGCATTGGAAAGAAACAAAGGACCAAGGTACAAAATTAGGGGTATTTGCAACTTCACCAGCAATTCCGCATACTTTTTCAAATTTGTTAAGTGAGATTATTGGTACTTTTATGCTTGTGCTTGGGTTATTATTTATAGGAGCAAATAATTTTACTGAAGGATTAAATCCACTAGTTGTCGGCTTACTCATCGTTGTAATCGGAATGTCTTTAGGCGGATCAACAGGTTATGCAATTAATCCTGCCCGTGATCTTGGTCCAAGAATTGCTCACGCAATCCTCCCGATACCTGGGAAAGGTGATTCAAACTGGAAATACTCATGGATTCCAGTAGTTGGTCCACTTTTAGGTGGTAGCATAGGAGCCGTGTTTTATCAAGCGGTTTTCTTAGGAAAAATCACTTCTGCTTTATGGATTGTACTAGCGATTACCGCAGTTATTCTAATCATTGCTTATTTTGCAAGCAAAAAACAATCTAATGTTGTTAATGAAACGAATCAAGTAGCTTAAATCAAATGGGGGAATTGACAATGGAAAAATTTATCTTATCTTTAGATCAAGGAACTACAAGCTCTCGGGCAATATTGTTTAATAAAAAGGGAGAAATCCATTATACTGCACAAAAGGAGTTTACACAGCATTTTCCGAGTCCAGGTTGGGTAGAGCATGATGCGAAGGAAATTTGGAGTTCTATTTTATCGGTAATTGCTGGAGCTCTTTCCGAGTCCAATGTTAAGCCGGAACAGATCGCAGGGATCGGAATCACGAATCAACGTGAAACAACGGTTGTATGGGATAAAGAAACAGGAATACCAATTTATAATGCAATTGTTTGGCAATCAAGACAAACGAGCGACATTTGTGAAGACTTAAAAGAAAAAGGGTATGTTGATTTATTCCGTAATAAAACTGGGTTGCTAATTGACGCTTATTTTTCCGGAACGAAGGTAAAATGGATTCTAGATCATGTAGAAGGTGCACGTGAGCGGGCAGAGCGCGGAGAACTTTTATTTGGTACGATTGATACATGGTTAATTTGGAAGTTATCAGGTGGCAGAGCACATGTTACTGATTATTCGAATGCATCGAGAACGCTCATGTATAATATTCATGAGTTAAAGTGGGATGAGGAGTTATTAGAAATCCTTGATGTTCCGAAAGCAATGCTTCCGGAAGTGCGCCCATCCTCTGAAGTTTACGGTTATACCATTGATTATCATTTCTTTGGAAAAGAGGTGCCGATCGCCGGAGCGGCAGGAGATCAGCAAGCTGCTTTATTTGGTCAGGCATGTTTTGAAACAGGAATGGCAAAGAATACTTATGGAACAGGCTGCTTCATGCTAATGAATACAGGAGAAAAGGCGGTTAAATCTGAACATGGCCTTTTAACAACGATTGCTTGGGGACTAAATGGAAAAGTTGAATACGCTTTGGAAGGAAGTATTTTTGTTGCTGGTTCAGCGATTCAATGGCTGCGTGATGGTTTGAGAATGTTAAAGAATGCTAAGGATAGTGAGGAGTACGCAACAAAGGTTGCCTCAACGGACGGTGTATACGTGGTACCGGCATTTGTGGGCTTAGGAACTCCTTACTGGGACAGCGATGTTCGAGGAGCGGTATTCGGTTTAACTCGTGGAACGTCGAAAGAGCATTTTGTAAGAGCGACATTAGAATCGCTCGCTTATCAAACGAAGGATGTATTGTCAGCAATGGAAGCAGACTCAGGAATTGTCTTGAAAAAGTTTCGTGTTGATGGCGGAGCGGTAAAAAATAATTTCTTAATGGATTTCCAAAGTGACTTGTTGAATGTTTCAGTTGAGAGACCTATTGTCAATGAAACTACTGCTCTTGGAGCAGCTTATTTGGCAGGGCTAGCTGTTGGTTATTGGGAAAGTCAAGAAGAAATTGCCAAGCAATGGGCAGTAGATCGAAAGTTTGAACCAACGATGGAAGAGGAAAATCGCGCAGAGCTATATGATGGATGGAAAAAGGCAGTAAAAGCAGCAATGGTTTTTAAATAAGAGTTAGATGGCCCTGTCAAAAAGTCGGTTACTACGGCTTTTTGACAGGGCTTTTTTATAAGAAAAGAAAAAGCCATTTCTAGCTATGCTAAAAATGGCTTTTCCCCATCAACAAATCCTCAGCCTTAACTCTATGAATCTATGAGACGATGGAGGAATTGGTTAAGGGAAATTGTTCGATATTCCCCTGTTCTTCTATTTTTCGTGTGACTTCAATATATTTGATGTGATGGTCTTCCATTTCTATGATTTTAAAGGAATAGGACTCAATCTCAATCGTGTCACCTTCTTGGGCTTCATAATTTTCTGTTAAGATCCAGCCCCCAATGGTATCGACATCTTCATCATTAATATTAAGGTTAAACAATTCATTCACTTCACTTACGAGAACTTTGGAATCAAGGATGTAATGGTCATCAGTAATCTTACGCACTTCAGATACTTCATCCATATCGAATTCGTCGCGAATTTCTCCGACAATTTCTTCGATGATATCTTCTACCGTAACAAGACCTGATGTTCCCCCATATTCGTCCATTAGAATGGCCATGTGGATCCGCTCTTTTTGCATTTTAATTAATAAATCTCCGATAGGAACCGTATCAATCACGCGGATGATCGGGCGAATATAAGATTCCAATGTTTGTGAAGCTATTTCAGGGTGATTTAATAAATCAGTCATGATTTCTTTTAAGTTCACTAATCCAATAATATGGTCTTTATCGCCATCAATGATAGGGTAGCGCGTAAACTTTTCTATATACATGACTTCCAAGAACGTTTTTATCGTATCATCTTTTGATAATGATACAATTTCGGTTCGGGGAACCATAATTTCTTTGGCAATACGATCGTCAAATTCAAAAATTTTATTTACATACTTAAACTCAGATTGGTTAATCTCACCACTTTTATAACTTTGAGACAGAATTAGTCTTAGTTCTTCCTCAGAATGCGCCTCTTCGCTCTCCTTAGCAGGTTTTAATCCAAACCAACCGACAATGATTCGAGCTGCACCGTTTAAAGTCCAAATAAATGGATAGAACAAGCGGTAAAACCAAATAAGTGGTCTCGCCACAACTAACGTGACTTTTTCGGCTTTACGGATCGCTACGGTTTTTGGAGCAAGCTCACCAACCACTACATGGAGAAACGTAATAAACAAGAAAGCTATCGCGATAGAAACAGCGTGGGATAGAGTTGAAGGAATATTGAACTCCAAAAATAGTGGAGTGAGCATTTTAGCAATGGTAGGTTCTCCTAACCAACCAATTCCTAAAGCTGTAACGGTAATCCCAAGCTGACAAGCCGATAAGTATTCATCAAGATGAGTGATGACTTTTTTGGCAGCGACTGCACTTTTGCTCCCTTCGTCAATTAACTGTTCTACTCTTGAGCTCCTTATCCTAATGATCGCAAATTCTGAAGCGACAAAAAATGCCGTTAAAGCAATCAAAATGGCTAATAAAACCAAGTTAAATATGTCCAAATAAATTTCCTTATCTCGTCACAAACGAGTAAGGAGTCACCTCCCAATAAATTCAAAAATATAGTCTAGCCTGTTAATTCGGAAAGGGACTTTAATAACACTTCTCCTTCTGTATTGAGTAACTTGGAGTAATTCTCTGCTTGGCCAGCTTCAAGATTTTCGATCAATGGTATGAGAACGTTTAAATCGATCTGAAGCTGTTTCATTTGTTGGGTGACAGAAAGAATATGTTTTTTTAGTTCCCCTTCTTGCACTTCTTTTATTTTTTTAATCTCTAGTTTTCTCTTAATCTCTTCAAGTGGAATATGAAGACCTTTGCATTCTTCAATAAATCTTAAATCCTCTAAAGCTTGTTCTGTGTAAATTCGATAATTGGATTTTGAGCGTTGAGCTTTCAAGAGTCCAATACTTGTATAATAATCGATCGTTCTTTTTGATACATTTGCTAAACTTGCTAGTTCGCCAATGCGATACAATGCCCCATCATATCACCTCAATCTATTTCTATAATATATGATTATAAATGATGCAAAACCATACAGTCAAACGTTGTGGTTGCCCAAAAATAAGTTACCTTTAGTTTATTATAAATTGGAAGGAATATGAATAATTCTTTTATGATTTGTTTGAAAATACAAAAAAATCTGTTAAAAAATAACAGAGTAAGAGAACAAGTAACAATTTGAAAAAGCATTATTTACTAATCCACTCTCTTGCAAGCATGCTGTACATTCGTAAATGGTGAAAGTGGCCATTTAAGTTTTCACCGTCTCGAACGAAACCTTCATACGTAAAACCAAGTCTTTCTGGAATCGCGCGGCTTTTTAAATTCTTTTCACCACAGCGGATTTCTATTCGATTTAGCCCTAATTCAAAGAAACTATAATTTAGAACAGCGTGAACAGAGCGTGTCATAATCCCTTTTCCTCCTGCATCTTCTGCCAAAAAGTAGCCGATAGATGTTTGACGATTATACCAGTCAATATATTGTGAGCCGATATTTCCTACTAACCGACCTTTGTATCGAATCCCAAGGCTAAATCCATTATGGTCACTTAATTGCATGAGCCAGAAGGAGATAAGCCCTTGGGTTTGTATAGGAGATAAAATTTCATTAACCCATGGGAGCCACCTTTTTAAGAATGTTCTATTTTGATCAATTAGGTGAAAAAACTCCTCTGCATGTTGGAGTTGAAGCAATTGCAGTTCAATTTCATTGTCCACTTTCATTGTAAACATACTTTCCCTCCTTTTGTATGACTATCATATGCGGCGTTTTGAAAAAGAAAAATCTTTGAACGGAAAAAAGTTCAAGAAATTTACATATTAACTTAATCAATAAGTTTTATAGGTATGTGGTGAAGGTTTAAATACTTTTGTTTCGTCATAAAGATGTTGTTTTTTGACTCACTTTCTCTCTGATTCTATGGAGCGCTGTGAGCTCAGGGAATCAGAACCCTTTTTTGGCGAACTAAAAGGCGTGAGAAGTCAAGATTTCACACGAAATGAGCCAACGAAATTCGTTAGCTCAACAATATGGTTTTTTAAGGTTATTTTTTTACGTGCTAGCGCTGTGATTTTTCACACTGTTGAAACAGATAAATCATGCTATAACGAAAGAGAATCATTCTCAATTAATCGAAGTTAGGTGATGAAAATGCTAGCAAGCCTGAAAATAGGCAAACGTGTAAAAATTATTGATACGTCGGGAACAGATCGTTTAGTTCGAAGACGTTTACTCGACCTAGGAATTACAGAAGGATCGGAAGTTTGTATTAAATGTAAAATGCCTTTTGGTGGACCATTTATGCTTGAATCTTGTGGACAATGCGTTGGTATTCGGCGACGCGAAGCACAAACAATAAAGGTGGAAGAATTATAATGGATATTGCATTATTAGGTAACCCGAACACAGGAAAAACCTCAATGTTTAATAATCTGACTGGTTCCTATGAGTACGTGGGAAATTGGAGCGGGGTAACTGTTGAGAAAAAAGTTGGCCTTTTAAAAAAAGGGACAGCCTCTCTTATCGATTTGCCCGGTGTGTATTCATTGAATCCGCTTTCGAAAGATGAGGGGGTTGTAACCCATTTTTTGCTCCACGATTCTTTTGATCGAATGCTCAATATTGTAGACGCTTCCCAATTAGAACGAAATTTACATTTAACAATTCAACTTCTTGAGTTTGGTCGACCTTTAATTATTGCCCTTAATATGGTGGATGTTGCGTCTAAACGAGGAATTGAAATTGATGTCGAAAAGTTAGCTTCACAATTAGGAACGAGTGTCGTACCTGTTATTGCCAGAACTGGCAGAGGCTGTGACGAGCTTACTGAATTTGTTACGACGATTGAATCACCATCGATTACTAGCTTTACAGTATCGTATGGGGAAGAAATGGAACGAGCAATCGAGAGATTAGCACGAATGCTTGAAGGAAAGGTGAACCATTCTGTGAGATGGTTGACTCTTCAATTATTAGAAGGAAATCATTATGTGAAAGCATATTTACAAAGCTTTATCGGCAAGGAAGAATTAGAAGTCTTTATACATGATACTTCAAAAGCAGTCCTTTCTAATGTTGAAGAAAAAACAATTGACCACTTTATTTATCGCAAAAGACAAGCAGCGATCGGAGCGCTGTTAAGAAACTCGACGTATACGGAGCAAGAAAATAAACAGCCGTTATCAGAAAAAATCGATGCAGTTATAACAAACAAATGGTTAGGACTCCCTATTTTCTTTGTTGTAATGTATTTTTTATTCATGCTAACTTTTGATTGGCTTGGATTTCCGCTTTCCGACATGTTAGATGGGATTATATCAGGACCGATTACGAATGGACTAGAGAGCTTTTTATCCTTGATAGGTGCATCTTCGTTTATTCATGCTCTGGTGCTTGATGGCGTTGTTGCTGGAGTAGGGGGAGTTCTTGTTTTCGTGCCACAAATATTCATCCTCTTCTTTTTTATTTCGTTATTAGAGGATTCTGGCTATATGGCTCGTGTTGCTTTAGTAATGGATCGGTTAATGGAACATGTTGGAATGAATGGAAAAGCTTTTATTCCAATGATGATTGGTTTTGGGTGCAATGTTCCAGGTGTTATGGCCGCAAGAACGATCGAAACTCCTAGAGAGCGAATGCTTACAGTATTGCTCACACCATTGATGTCCTGTTCAGCTCGTTTACCAGTTTACGCTTTATTTGTCGGTGCTTTTTTTGTCTCCCACAAAGCATTGATCGTACTATCACTTTATATTCTTGGGATTGTTGTAGCACTCATTTTAGCTAAAGTATTTTCAACGACTATTTTAAAAGGTGAAACTTCATTTTTTGTGATTGAACTTCCGCCATATCGAATTCCCCAAGGAAAGGCACTCTGGAAGAGCACATGGGAAAAAGGGAAGGGATTTGTTAAGAAAGCAGGTACCTTTATATTTGCTGGATCGGTTCTCATTTGGCTACTGTCTTATGCAGGGCCACAAGGTTTGAACGTGGAGATGGACGATAGCTTTTTGGCTATGATTGGCGGCTTATTTGCTCCGCTGTTGGCACCATTAGGGTTTGGAACATGGCAAGCAGGAGCTTCACTATTAACAGGCTTTTTAGCAAAGGAAGCAATTATATCAACGATGAATATTATATATTTTGTACCAGATGAGGCAAGCTTACAAGGGCTCCTAATCAATAGTTTTTCACCTGTTGCAGCATACAGCTTTATGGTATTTATTCTTCTTTATATTCCTTGCTTAGCAACTGTTGCGACAATAAAAAAAGAAACCGGCTCTTATAAATGGACAGGTTTTTCAATGGGGTATGCGTTGCTAATCGCCTATTTACTTTCATTTCTTATTTACCAAATAGGCACTCTATTAGGTTTTTAGACAAGAAGGATTGCTCATTTATTCACTAGGCTTAGTTAACCGGAATTGTTGAAAAACAATTTTTGGTATTTTTGAGTAAAACCTGGGAGCTTCGCACATCTTTCAGTATCCTGAAAAATCAGAGAGAAAAAGAGTTAAAAATCAACACTGACATATTTTAAAAAGCAAATCACTTAAATGGAAGTTTTCATGAGATTTATTCAATCGATATGGGAAGGCGGAACAATAATGGTAAACTTCATTATTGGCGGATTTATTTTTGGATATGCGTTCTGGGCGCTTTGGAAATTTATTAATAGAGCGAAGCGAGGGAAATGTGCAAGCTGTGAGCTCAAAGAGACTTGTTCAAGTGAATCATGCTGCGAAGGTACTAATAAATAGTAAATTATCAGTAGTTTTCCTTGAATAGTTCGTCTTTCATCTTTATAATATATGTATAAAGTGTAAATTTACACCAATTATACATGAGGGAATGACAATAGGTGACACGTGAAGAAATCATTTTAAAAGTATCTGAGAAATTAAGGCTTATTCGCACAGAGGCAGGATATACCCAAGATAAAATGGCAGAAATTATCGGTGTCTCGAAAAAAACATTAGTGCAAATTGAAAAGGGAAGAGTGTATGCCAATTGGCCAACGGTTGTGACGATTTCCGCCCTTTTCAGAGAAACTGAAACTGTTCAATACTTGTTTGGCAACGAACCCCTTGAAGTATTAGAGACGGTTGCGCGCGATGGAATCGATTATCGCAAGGAAAAAACATTAGGAGGTAAAATTTGGTGGAGAGAGGTTGCCAAAAAAAATGGTTTCATCCTCCAGCAAAATATTCTTAGCCAACATTATCGAATTCTCGATGACGAGTATTTTCGCATTTTCAGCAGCATGGATGAAGAGGCATCTTTAGAAAGATTTAATGAATTGGCGAAGGAATAATCTTTCAGTCTCAAGGCTGAGAATGAAACCATCAACAGGCTCTTAAGAGCGTGAAAACTCTCCCGTAGTATAGAGATATAAATATTACGAATGGGAGAAAAAAATGAAAAAATTTAAAGAGATCTTTCAAAATCGAAACTACTTACGATTGTTTTTGGCACATTTCACTTCACAGCTTGGAAGCACAATTGGATTAACGGCATTTATGTTTTATTTATTGGATCGATTTTCCGATCAGCCTGCTTATGCGTCCATAACGGAACTTATGTATTCGTTGCCTACATTAGCTGTCTTCTTTATTGTCGGGGTTTTAGCTGATCGCATGGATCGACAAAAAATTGCTTATTATTGTGATTGGATCAGCGCTCTTTTATCGCTAACATTGATGGTTACCATTTATCTAGGTTGGATGCCGCTTATTTTTGCTGTGCTATTTCTGCGAAGTGCTGTCCAGAAGTTCTTCTATCCAGCAGAACATGGAATGGTGCAAGGGATTCTTAAAAAAGATGATTATACAACAGCTGCCGGGTTAAATCAGCTTGTGATGAGTCTTTTTATGTTATTTGGCAATGGTTTCGGAATTTTTGCCTACTGGACTGTTGGGGTTTATGGGGCTCTAGTTATTGATGTGTTATCATTTTTAATCAGCGCATTGTTAATCCGGGCTTGTAAAATAGACGATATTGTCAAAATGCCTAACGGAAAGCATCGAATCAAGGATTTAAGTAGAAAGATGATGCTGGATGATTTCAAATCGGGTTTCTTTTATATTTTGAAGAATAAGCTTTTAAGAACACTATTAATCGGTTTCTTTGTCTTTGGTGTTGTAAATGGTGGTTTTTCCGTTATGCCTGTCTTCATGCTTAAATATAAACTTGCGCCTGAGTTATATGAACAATTTTCGATCATCATTGGGGTTGTCTTCGGTACAGGCATCATAATTGGGAGTTTTATTGCTTCGGTTCTGAGTCAAAGAATAAAGCTCTATCAGCTAATTATTTATGGATTAATTGTTACAGGTGGCTTCGTTATCTGTTCCTCTGTTCCCAATAATCTTATCTGGTTTATGGTCATTATTTTTATTTCATCTATAGGCTTACCTCTTATCAATATTGGTATTGGAGGTTGGATGCCAAGCATTGTTGATCCGAAAATGATGGGAAGGGTGCAAGGGTTGATTACGCCGCTGATGATGTTATCCCAGTCGTTAACTTTAGGTTTTATCACCATCACCTTTCCAAAGCTGTTATCGATTGAAGCTTTATATTGGCTAGTTGGAAGTTGTCTTATCATCGTGGGTATTTTTTATTTATGCACTCTTCCGAAATATTCAAGTGAGCATGAGCAAAGCAGTATGATTTCTGAGGCAAAGGAAACTGGTTCTTAAAAAAATCCTAGTATAGGATTTTTTTTTTGAAATTTGAACCCATTCTTTCATCACGATCGTATGTAATGTTGGAGATGAAAAAAACTTTTTAACGATACAAAGCATCGCGTAGGGGTGCAGCGTATTTACGGCATTTTTCACACTCCAATCCAGTCATGATTGGAGTGTGAAAAGAGCCTTTCTCAAGGAAAGCTAAGGGAATGATGAAAATGGGTAGGCTTAAGCAATTATTATTATTGATTACGGTCGTCGGGCAGTTTCTTGGAATCGTTATGCTTTTTTTTAATGTAGCAGCCGCTGTCCTTATTTTTATTTTGCAAGGAGTAGCGATCTTGGCCATCTTTATCGTATTAATTGTCGAAAGAATAAAAGAGAAAGAGGAGGACGATGAAAATGATTATCGTAACTACTGATTTTGTACCAGGAAAAGAAGTAAAGGAACTTAAAGGGTTTGTACGTGGCAATACGATTCAATCGAAGCATATTGGAAAAGATATTTTGGCTGGATTAAAAACAATCGTTGGTGGAGAAATTGGTGAGTATACACAAATGATGGATGAGGCCCGTCAAAAAGCAATTGGGCGTATGGTTGAAGATGCAAAGGAAAAGGGTGCAAATGCCATCATTGCTATGAGGTTAGAGAGCTCAACTGTGATGCAAAATGCCTCTGAGATTATTGCATATGGAACAGCTGTTTACGTTGAATAGGCTAGTGATTTTTTAGAAAAATGAGAATTGACTTTTAATATTTGAGATGTTAAGCTAACAAAGTGGAAAAAATATGAAAAGGCAGGAGGTTACGAAAATGATGACAATGAGTGAACGACAAATATTAACTAAATACAACTATAACGTAACCACCCTTAACATTTGAACCTTTAACTATTATTTTTAAAATTAAAAGGCACTGGTCTACGTTTTCCTGTAGCGTGTGCACTTATATGAGAAAAGGCATGTCTCACTAGATCGATATGCCTTTTTTTTGATCCATTAACCTAATAAAAATGGTCGGAGTTATCAGGGCATCATTTTTTTCATTCTCAAAACACGGAACAATGATGTTCAAGAGAATTTTCGATAGTGAACGAGGAAATTCTTTTCTATAAATTTAAAAGGGCTTTGTTAAACAATGTTGATGATGGTATCTACGAATCAGAAGAAAAGCAAAAATCATCAGCGTCATGATAGCAAGGCTAAAGAATAAGGAGGAATGAACATGTTACAAATTATCAGAATGGTATCTACGGTGGAGCTTGAAGGCGGTTAGTGAAAAAACGGACAGATGAAAGGAGAGTGTTTTTTTGTTCTCTATACTCAAGAAGTTAAGCTGGTTTTTTAAAGAAAATTGGAAAAGGTATACAGTGGCGATTGTATTGCTTATTTTCGTCGGAATATTGGATGTTATGCCCCCACGATTAGTAGGTATGGCGATTGATGATATGCATGTTGGAAGTATGACCGGAGAAAAGATTTTTCAGTACATCGGCATCTTTATTTTAATTACAGCAGTATCCTATGGTGTTACGTATATTTGGATGTATCAGCTTTTTGGCGGAGCCTATCTTGTTGAGAGGAAGCTGCGTTCACGATTTATGAGCCATTTATTAAAAATGACCCCTACTTTTTTTGAAAAGAATCGAACAGGCGATTTAATGGCGCGGGCAACTAATGACCTAAAGGCCATTTCAATCACTGCTGGGTTTGGAATTTTAACTTTGATTGATTCCAGTATTTTCATGCTGACAATTTTATGTACGATGGCTATTTTGGTGAGCTGGAAGTTAACATTGGCAGCGATACTTCCCTTGCCAATTATGGCTTGGTTAATGAAAGTATATGGAGATCGAATTCATAAAAGGTTTACGGAAGCTCAAGATGCTTTTGGTGAACTTAATGATCGCGTTTTAGAATCTGTAGCAGGTGTAAGAGTGATTAGGGCATATGTTCAGGAAAGGGCAGATGAAAAAAGATTTCACTCTTTAACAGAAGATGTTTATCAGAAAAATATTAAGGTAGCAAAGATTGATTCCTTGATTGATCCGACTATTCATATTTTAGTGGGATTGAGTTATATTATTGGTCTTGGTTATGGTGCCTATCTCGTTTTTCATCAAACGATCACGTTAGGAGACCTTGTTTCATTTAACGTTTACTTAGGAATGCTTATTTGGCCAATGTTTGCTATAGGAGAATTGATAAATGTCATGCAAAGAGGGAATGCCTCACTGGATCGAGTGGAGGAAACATTGGCTTATGAGCAAGATGTGAAAAATCCAATTAATCCGGAGGAAGTGAACGATCCAGAAACGATAACATTTAATGAGGTAACATTCCAATATCCATCTTCTAAATTTGCAAATTTGACGCAAATTCAGGTGAGTATGAAGCGAGGGGAAACTTTAGGAATCGTTGGGAAAACTGGAAGTGGAAAAACAACTTTTATTAAGCAGCTTTTACGTGAATATCCAAGCGGTTCAGGTGAGTTATCAGTAGCAGGAATTTCTTTGGATCAGCAGAGATTAGAAAATACAAGGGAATGGATTGGCTACGTTCCTCAAGATAATTTCTTATTTTCTAAGTCTGTTAAAGAGAATATTCTTTTTGGAAAAAAAGGTGCAACGGAGGAAGAACTGAAGAAAGCTATTGAGTTAGCTGATTTTCAGAAAGATGTAGAAATCTTGCCAGAAGGGCTAAATACTTTAGTAGGTGAAAAGGGAGTCGCTTTATCTGGAGGGCAAAAGCAAAGAATTTCTATTGCGCGCGCACTAATAAAAGATCCTGAAATTTTGATTCTTGATGATTCATTATCTGCGGTTGATGCGAAAACAGAACAAAAGATTATCGATAATATCCGTCAAGAACGTTCTGGAAAAACAACGATTATAAGTACACATCGAATGTCAGCGGTACAACACGCGGATCGCATTATTGTTCTGGACAACGGCAAAATTATGGAAGAAGGGACACACGAACAATTACTAAAGCAAAATGGTTGGTATAAAGAACAACATGATAGGCAGCTTGTTCAATCGGCGATAGAAGGGAAGGTGGTTTCATCATGAAAACAACAGGAAGACGATTAGTCGACTATGCCCTTTTATATAAAAAAATGATTGTTGCTGCTTTATTGATGCTCACTGTCGCAGTTGCGGCCGATTTATCTGGTCCCTTCATTGCCAAACACTTAATCGATAATCACGTACTAGGAATTGAATCGAGATGGATGCAGACGGAAAGTGGGAGAGATGCAGTCGAGTATAGGGGGCATTTCTATAAAAGAGAAGAATATTTTGAGGAAAATGAAACGAAGCTGGAAAGTGCTCGTATTCTTCAGGTTAATCGAAGCTTTGTTTTTATTGAAGGAGATATTGAATTCGATGGGGAACGTTCTTTTCAAGATGGGCTGCTAACCATTCGTAACGGTGAGGACACTGCAACATATGATGCGCTGATGCTCAACGGAAATGAACTACTGCAATTCTACATGCCTGAAGTACCAAGGATGTTGAAATTATTAGCTTTCTTTTTTGGCTTGCTTATCGTAGCAGCTTTCTTTCAATACGGTCAGCGGTATGTATTGCAGAAAACGGCTAATCGTATTATTCAAAAAATGAGGGAGGATGTCTTTGCACAAATTCAAAGGCTGAGAATTCAATATTTTGACAATCTCCCGGCAGGAAAAGTAGTGGCGAGGATAACCAATGATACAGAAGCTATTCGAGAGTTGTATGTCACGGTGCTTTCAACCTTTTTTACAAGCATGATTTATATAAGCGGAATTTATGTGGCTCTCTTCATTTTAAATGTGAAATTGGCACTTATATGCTTGCTCCTCATTCCGATTTTATACGCATGGATCATTCTTTATCGCAAGTATGCTTCACAGTATAATCGAGTAATACGTTCGCGGAATAGTGATATTAATGGAATGGTCAATGAATCCATTCAAGGGATGAATGTGATTCAAGCGTTTAATCGTGAGCAGGAAATTCAGGCAGAATTTGAAAAGTTGAATCATGAACATTTCACATTTCAAAATAAGCTTCTTAATTTAAACTCATTAACGTCTCACAACTTAGCTGGTGTACTACGTAATATCGTGTTTGTCGCATTTATTTGGTATTTCGGGGGCGAGTCGCTCAGTGCCTCGTCCGTCATTTCCCTCGGGATGCTGTATGCGTTTGTTGATTACGTAACACGGCTTTTCCAACCAGTCCAAGGAATTGTTAACCAGCTTGCTAATTTAGAACAAGCTCTTGTGGCAGGTGAGCGTGTGTTTAAACTTTTAGACGAAGATGGAATCGATGTGAGCGACCAAATGATCCCAAGATATAAAGGGAATGTGTCCTTCCAGCATGTATTTTTTGGTTATAAGGAAAATGAGTATGTATTAAAGGATATTCATTTCGAAGCAAGGCAAGGAGAAACGATTGCGCTTGTTGGACACACAGGGTCTGGAAAAAGCTCCATCATCAACCTTTTGTTTCGGTTTTATGATTGTCAAAAAGGTACAATCTCTATTGATGGAATTAATATTCAAGATATTCCTCATCAAACACTTCGCAAGCATATGGGCATTGTTCTGCAAGATCCGTATTTATTCTCGGGAACAATTGCATCGAATGTAAGTTTAGATGATCCGGCAATTTCTAGGGAAAAAGTTGAGAAAGCATTGAAGGATGTAGGGGCCGATAAAGTATTTCGAAATTTAGAACAAGGCTTTAATGAGCCTGTTCTGGAAAAAGGGAGTACCCTTTCAAGCGGGCAAAGACAGTTGATTTCTTTTGCTCGGGCTCTTGCTTTTGATCCGGCAATCTTAATTTTGGATGAAGCGACCTCCAGCATTGATACAGAAACTGAGGTAATCATTCAGGAAGCAATGGATGTGTTAAAACAAGGAAGAACAACTTTTATCATTGCCCATCGTCTATCGACCATCCGAAATGCAGATCAAATCATCGTTTTAGACAAAGGACGAATTGTGGAGCGGGGAACCCATGAGCATTTAATGGAATTACAAGGAAAGTATTATCAAATGTATCAATTGCAGCAAGGGCAAGCAGCTAAAATTGGGTAATATAAATCACATCACGTCTAAAAAATGTTCAACAAAAATACAAATTATAGACACAAAATAGTGCGAAATTCTAAGAAGACCTTTCCCTTTTCTATGGTACTTTATAAACGAATATGTACATATAGCGGAGGGGGAGGAAAAATGGAAGAATTAAGTGTTACTTTAGCGATTGCAAGTTTAATGGTGCTCGTTTACTTTATCGGTAACGCAATAACTAGTGCGGAAAAATAACATATTTGAAATTGAAAGCCCCCTTTTTGCAAAGGGGGCTTAGCCATATTTATTAAATTGTTATATTTATGCCTATCCTAATAATTAGAAGCTTCCGCCTAATTGTTGCTCAGCCATTTGAACTAAGCGCTTAGTAATTTCTCCACCAACAGAACCGTTAGCGCGAGATGTAGTGTCAGCACCTAAGTTAACACCAAACTCGTTAGCGATTTCATACTTCATTTGGTCTAATGCTTGAGATACTCCAGGTACTAAAAGTTGGTTTGAAGAATTGTTGTTTGCCATTGATGTACACTCTCCTTCAGAATTTTTGTCTAATGGTTGGGTTAGCTGGAATTGCACCAGCAAGCAAGTCACTAGCCAATTTGCGAGTTTACCTGCCACCTATACTTGGTTTAACCCAATATGTTTACCGCTGCTGCGGTGTTTACTTTTAGTATGGAATTTTTAAATCGTTTTATTCCACCAAATATTGCGGGAATTTTTTCCTCCTGGAAAACAACTCAATTACTTATACAAGAACGAAAACAACATAAAATAAAGAGGATTATGTTGTAAAAGAAAGTTGAGGGTTAGAAATGGGAGTGTGTCCATTATGCAATGGTTTTCAAAGTGTGGAACAAAAATGTAATAGCTGTGGTACGGTACTTGTAGATGCTGGCAGAGTCATGGACTTCTATGACGACTACAGTCCTTACATGCCAATTGATTTACTGAAGCTTGAGGATGGCTATCCTCACGATTATAAAAATGAGCAATGTCCCCATCTTTTGCAATGCCTACAATGTGGCATTGCAAAAGTTGTGTTTATACAGGAGTAAATAAAAGTAGGAATATACGAAATTCATGCAATAGCATTATTTTATGCGACTAACGGTTGGTAACAGATTATTCGTTCTATTTTAAGAGCTAAAGCCGCTGAGAGAGTATGTGAAAAAGAAGTATATTCCGCTGAAAGCCATGCCGGGACAGTCATTTAAAAGTATGGGCAAAATAAGGTGCTATTCAACCAGAAGTGGTGGGCATGAAAGAGGTCAAATAAGGAGCTTAGTCGAGCTTAAACGGATAAGAAAATCAGTAAGCAAGTCGGAATAAGCAATTTATTCGACCAATCCATCAAAAACGGTTAGTGCGAGTAAATAAGCTACAGCCAGCCGTCAGACCTTTTCTATTATTGATCATATACATGAAAGGCCATGATTTCATGGACCTGCTTTATGAGTGCTTCTTTGTCTGCTGTTTTTATAGGGGATGTCCATTCGATTGTACCATTAGCGTGATAGATTCCAGTATGTTTTTCTTTATTGAAATAGAAGGAAAACCTCCAACCGGGCATATCTTGATTGTCATATAAAGGCTTGTACTGAAAATGTGTAATCATATAAACCCTCCGTTTTAGCATCTTGTTACTTTATTTTATCATGGAGAGGATTGCTCGACTAAAAATAGCTATTTTCTAAAGCGAAAATAGCTGTTTTTTAAAAAGTTGCTGGAATAAGGCAATCAACGAGTCGATTCTGTTTTTCTCAATCTGTTTTTCATCAAAGCTCATCGGTTTGGAATTGACCTCATAAATCACGTATTCACCTTGCTCGGTCAATCCGGCATCGATTGAAAATTCACCAAAAAAGCCTAATTCGTCAGAAAGGATTTGTCCGCAGCGATTGACAATTTCCTCTATAACCCCCTCATCCTCAGCTCTCTTAACCTCATCAAATTCAAGTATTTTTCCTCCGTTCAACACATGAGTTGTTAGATTCTGTTGCCCTGATTGACGTACACCGACGCCAGTAACTTGATAGGATTGCCCATTAAAATGGGCAAGAATACGAAAATCAAACCGATTTCCCTTATATAAAAGTGGTGTAACCTCTGCTTGAGCAATATATGGTTTACTACAAAAAAAACTTTTATATTCTGACCAAAAAGTGTTGTAATCGGGATAGGTTTGCTGATGAGAATACTTTGTCACTATGATTGAGCCTTTGTTGTCTTTGCCTACTTTAAAAATGCCTTTCCCTTTTGCTGAGTTTGCAGGTTTGACATAGATTTGTTCATGCTTCTCTAGAAAAGCCTTTAAATGTTCAGTTTCTTTTACAAGAATCGTTTCGGGCAAAAAGTTAGTTAGCAGTGGCTCTCTTTTCAGGATGTTATAAAGTTGATATTTGTCAATAAAAGAGGGGTTAAAAAAACAGATTTTTTTTTCGCGAAAGAGCCTGAGTGCTGATTGATATTGTTCCGAATGCTCTAGTGCTCTATAAGGAAGGCGATTGTAAACAATATGAGGGAAAGGACTATAGATTTTAAGCCAGCTCTTCTTTTCTGGAATATATATGTGCCCTTTTATTCCGTTTTTTTTAATATCCTCTAATGTAAAAACAAGAGCAATTCCATGATGTTCTTCGATGCCTTCTTGCAATTTTTTAAAAAGGGGGCCATTCCCTACGACGGATTCCTTTCCTTTCCGACCTGCTAAAATGCCGACAAGAGGACCGAGATTGAGTTGATGGGTTTGAACTGAGAAAGGAATGGAACTGGAAGAGGGAGCGTGTCTAAAAAATAATGGAATTTCTTCAACTCCCAATGTGAATGTTTGATGTTGAACTGTGTGGAACCATGACTCAGTTCTTGCATCATAATATACAATCATTTGAAAACTTCCTCAGGATTAACAATGGTTTGCTCTGTCAAAAAGATTGAGAAATCTAAGGAGAGTCGGCGTGTCAACAGGTCAAAAGCTTTTAAATGGGGATGTTTAAAGATTGAGCGCCCCGGTTTTGAGTTTGCTTCGAACAGCCAGACATTTCCGTCCCGATCTATTCCCATATCAAAACCAATTTCACCGATTATCCCTTCCATGTAGGTTTCCAAAGCATGACTAAGCGTGAGACATGCTTTTTTTAATTTTTTTACAGCTTCTTTTTCCTGCTCAGGGGAATGGAAAATCTCCTGCATCGTTTTTATCATCCCACCGTTATTAATATGGGTTGTCACACTGCCAGGACTGGCGACTTTAGCAGCAATAGCCGTTATTTGCCAATTTCCTTCATTATCCTTGTTCGTGTGAATTCTAAAGTCCACTGTTTGCTTGTTGACGCGCAATGAATGAATTCCTTGCTGCACAAGCATATGAGATAAACTTCGATTTTTAAATATATGTTTAAATAGTGCTTCAAGAGTTTGGTATTTCCTTAGTTTGTTTTCTCCATTCCGTTCCCGATAGCGACAAAAATAAGCTTGGGATTCACGATCAAAAATAATTTGATGGATGCCAAACCCAAGGCTTCCATTAATCGGTTTGATAAAAACATGACCATAATCAGCAAGCATGCTTTCAATCATTGAGAAGGAGGTAAAGGGATGGGTCTCTGGTAAATAAACTGCACTTGCCGGATCCTGCTGAAGTCGTTCGTAAACATCCATTTTGTTAAAGAATCCGGGATTATACCATGGGATCAAATATTCCTTTTGCAACCTTTCCTTTACGCTTAAGTTACTTTCTTTTTTTTCACTGCGTCGGTTTGGTAGTCGGTCATAGATCACATTTGGAAAAGGTACGGTGATTTTTTGCCAACCACTCTCAAGGTAAAATAACCCTTCAATGGTGCCATTTTCCCAATTGATATGCTCCTCCCCAAAGACAAAGGCGTGGGCTCCAACAAGCTTTTCAACGGACAAAAGCTTTGAGAAGAATAATGATCTTTCTCCAATTGGCCTTAACGGAAATGGAGTGAATCCTGATGTGAAGATTCCGACGAGCGGACCTAAATATAGGGTATGCTCGTGCATAAATAGATGGAGTGGCGTTTTAAGGTTAGGTAATCTTAATTTAACAGCGATATCTTCACTAATGACAAGGATATTCTTTCCTTTAGGATGGGCTATACCATGTAGCTCAACTGCTAAAGTGCCATATGCGACTCTTTGAATAGCGTCTCCTTGAACTTCTGCAGGAATATAAAGTAAGTTTTTTGCATTCTTAGCTATTTCAATCTGATAATGTGTTCTCATGTGTTCGCTGGCTCCTTTTCAGTAAAGTGTTTGCGTAAAGTAAGGGACTTTCGTAAAGGTAATCACTTAATTCAGGTAAGCTATGCAATACTACTTTACGTCCTGGCTTGGAATTTATATCAAGAATCCAAAGAGAATAGTCTTCCGCCATGCCAATGTCGACTCCAAGTTCAAAAAGTGGAGGGAAAAATTGTTCAAGAATCAAAGGGAGATTTTCAAGAATATCGTTGACTTCATCGTTAATAAAAGCTCTTTTTTGAATGGGCAGCGTTTTTAACCATGAGTCGAAATCGCTTGCCACCGCACCGGCACTTAAATTGGAAATGATTCCATTTATTTTGCCGGTGCGAATATGGCTGTAGAATAAATTCTTTCTTATGAAGGAGTCTATCGAGCCAATTGACAAGTTGCACTTCGTTAGCAAAGGAACGAGTGGCTTGATATTCTGATTTATCCGTTTTTACTTTCCAAAATTCATCTGATTTCTCGATAAAATATATCCCATTTCCTTGTGAGCCGTTGATTGGTTTTAAAATAATGCGCTTCATTTTTTTGCACAGCTGCTGAACCATTTCAGGTGAAGTGATTTTTACGGTTTTTGGTAAATAGGGGGCAAGGGATGTGCGGTTTAATGTCTCATAGAGCTTATGTTTATTTGGTAAACCGTAACCGAGAAACTGAATGTTTTTTTTGGTTTTTAGCCAATCCACGATTGCTTTACATTGCTTCGAATGAAAATCCTCTCCGTAAAAACAACGGTCATATAAAATGTTTGGTAGCGGAAATAGCTTCTGTTTCCATGTTTCTTGGTTGCAGTCAAATTCTTCCCCTTGAATCATTTCAGATTGGGGATTGATGTCCGATGGTATAAATCGAAAACAAGTAATATTATATTTTTTGGCGCGTTTTGCCATCTCTGTAAAATAACCTTGTTCATTTTGTAAGTGTAACGTCATGAATCCAAGAGTAAGCATGTTTATCCCCCAGTCAATGCTTGCTAATAGTTGCTGGTTCATTTGTAAGCATCATATGAATTAAAAGGCTGCTCAGTCCTTTCAAAATGCTATGAATGTTTACTGAACCATAAAAATCAATCTTCATTTAACAATTCCTTTTAAATGTTGAAAAGAAAGTGCTGTTCCATACTCATAGATTGCTTTCGTTGATGGTCGAATTTCTGTTTGCTGTTCTTCCATATTTTTAGACGGCTTCGAATTGACTTCAATAATCCAAATTCTCCCACTCGAATCAATCCCCATATCAATTCCAAGTTCACCAACTATCCCTTGAACGGACTGACTGATAATTTTTGAAATCTCGAGGGATAGCTCTTTCATGAATGAAATTTGAGAGCGGGCAGTTTGTAAGTCAAAAAGTTGTGTTAAAGGTTTGCTCGCTTTCATCATTTCCCCCCCACGGGCTAAGTTAGAGACAAATTCGGATTTTGCGGAAACTCTTGCTACAATCGAAGTGACTCTCCAGGAATTGCTGTAATCTTTATGGCAGAGAACTCGGAAATCAAGCGGGCGATGATGATAAGTTGCCAAAGGAATGCCCTGTTGGATGATAAAAGGAATTTGCTTGCGCCGTTTTTGAAACCATTCAAGAAATTCTTCTAAAGTGGCAAATAGGTTTATTTTCCCATCTTCTCTCGTGGAAGTGGTTTTAACAATAATAGCGTCGTTTTCAAGCAAAACCTTAATAATATTGCGACCTTGACTACCATTCAAAGGTTTTATAAAAATGGTTCTGTATTTTTTAAGCAGATCTGCAAGTTTGTCATTACGATATAAAGCTGTCTCAGGTAAGAAAGGATGTAAATGGGGTTCTTGATATAATAGATTATGGACCTCCCATTTGGACAAAAATCGCTCGTTAAAAATGGGTATTTCTTTCAGACTCATTTGCGCGGTTTTATCTTGAAAAAAAGAACTCGCTTCTAATTTACGTGAATGTATGCGATTATATATTACATTGGGCAAAACAAGTTTGCTTTTTCTCCAATGATCCCCATCGTGATAAAAGCCATTAACCCCTTCAAGCGAGAAGTCTTTAATATGAAAAATATACACTAAACCTCCTGCCGTATGAGCTGTATAATGGAGCTCCTCCGCGAATGAATGAATAGAGCGAAAGCTTGGCTCGGACTCTTCGCCTTCATGTACTTCCGTAACAAGTGCGAATATTGGACCAATGAACAAATACTTCTGCTTTTTATCGTATTGACTTAGAAATGAAAGGCTTTTAAGCGGTAATGGAAATTGAGAGAACAGCCATTCATTCATAAGAATTTGCTCTTTTTCTAACGCTTTGGCATCAACAGAGACCTGTAATGATTTCGTGCCGATGCAAAGCTTTATTTCATCACCAGGTTCCATTCCCCAATGACTAAGTAAAGAACTGCTTAAAAAAATTATCTTGTTCTGATCGTGAAACGTTTTGGTTGGTACAATCGTAATAGGTAGATAAGAAGTTAATGACATAAGCATTCCTCATTTGCTCGTGTTTGTAGCACCATATATAATAGCAATGTTGGATATATGTTCACGTACTTCATATAGGCGAAAGCTGATTATGAGTATCGTATGAAGAAAAACGTTGATTTGTGCCTGCAAAAAGGCAAAGTGGAGTTTTTAAATGAGGATGGAAGGTAGATGAATATGAATACTGTTTTTATCATTTTACTTATGGTTATCATTGGTGCGGTTATTGGGGGATTTACCAACTCTTTAGCAATAAAAATGTTATTTCGCCCGTATAAACCTATTTATATCGGCAGTTGGAGAGTGCCGTTCACACCAGGGCTGATCCCGAAGCGACGTGATGAGTTAGCTACTCAGTTAGGGGTCATGGTCGTAGAGCATCTTCTTACACCGGAGAGTATTCAAAAGAAATTTTTGAATGAGAGCTTTCAGCAGGAAATGACAAAATTGGCTCAAAAGGAGCTGGAACAGCTTTTAAGCAGAGAGGAAAGTCTTGAGCAATTTTTTGCAAAACTTGGATATGAAAATGGTCAAGAGTGGATTGAGAGTAACTTTGAGCATTATCTAGAAAATAAATATGATCATTTGATGGAAAAGTATCGAGAAATTCCAATTAAGTCGTTAATGTCAGAGGAACTTTTAGAGAAAATAGACGCAAAAATTCCACAAATTAGTCAATACATTTTGAAAAAAGGGGTTGAGTATTTCTCCAGTGTGGAAGGTGAGCTTCGCATTGAAAGAATGGTCGATGATTTTGTGAAGGAACGTAGCGGAATGCTCGGAAACATGATGCAAATGTTTTTGGGCAATGTTAATTTAACCGGCCTCATTCAAAGAGAATTACTGAAATTTTTAAATAATGATGGAACAGAGGAACTCATTACGACCTTGTTAAGGAAAGAATGGGATAAAGTATTAGAATGGCAGGCTGCCGAAATCGAAGAGCAGTTTGGGAGAGAGCAGCTGCTAAATACAATTAAGAACACGGTCAAAAAGATTGTTCGTGTCGAGCGAATTTTTGCTACACCGATTTCTGAATTAACCGAGCCTTACAAGGATAAAGTGATTGAGAAACTGGCCCCTCAAGCAGTGCTCATGCTTGGAGGCTGGCTAGCAAACAAAATGGAGGAGATGATGGAACGATTGCATCTTGCAGATGTCGTTCGCGAGCAAGTGGAATCCTTTTCGGTTGAACGGTTAGAAGAGATGGTTTTATTAATTACTAGACGTGAATTGAAAATGATCACATACTTAGGTGCCTTGCTCGGTGGAGCGATTGGGCTTCTGCAAGGAATTATAGTTCTTATTATCGGTTAACACAAGAATAGCAACACATATGTGCAATTTCCTTCATAGTTTGTTATAGTGGTATGGATTAACTTTCATAGTGGCTAGTTCATGGAAGGATCAGAGTTAAAAAAAGGAGTGGGTGTTTAAAATGGCAGTAAATTTACATGATGCAGCGTATGATTTAGAAAGAGCGATTCGCAATAGTGATGAATTTAGCGATTTAAAGAAAATGTATGATACCGTAAATGCAGATGAATCTGCGCGAAATATGTTTGAGAATTTCCGTAACATTCAATTAACATTACAGCAGAAGCAAATGATGGGCGAAGAGATCACTCAAGATGAAGTTGAACAAGCCCAAAAAACAGTTGCTCTTGTACAGCAACATGAAGTAATTGGAAAGCTAATGGAAGCTGAACAACGCATGAGTGTTATTATCAATGAGTTAAATCAAATTATTATGAAGCCTCTGGAAGAATTATATGGGGCTGGTCAATAAAGATTATTCATCCCTGCTACTAAAATTAGCGGGGATTTTTTTATGTCCGCCTCTTTAAAGAAGTCTAAGAAACAAAACAACTCTTATGAATTGGCTTTGTTAAACCGTATTGTTGTTCAAACGCTTTTTGGTTCATTACGTGTAGAGCCCTAGTTTCATACATCTTACATTTATGCTGAAAAAGATGAGAAAATGGGGTGAAAATCAACACTGACATATAGCAAAATCAATAAGAAAAGCGATGCCCTAGTATGGAGAAAAAGAGGGATTGGAGAAAATAGATTGTCAAAAGAAATTGATTTGGGGCATGACTAATTTGTTTCATGCCCCTAAAATCATTTCTTAAAATTTGCCGCCTAGTTGCTGTTCTGCCATTTGCACTAGACGCTTCGTGATTTCGCCACCAACTGAACCATTTGCTCGTGAAGATGTTTCTGGACCAAGATTTACACCAAATTCTGATGCAATTTCAAATTTCATTTGTTCAATTGCTTGTTGTACTCCTGATACTAGAAGCTGGTTTGAATTGTTGTTTCTTGCCATGTTAATCATCTCCTTGGTGTTTGATTTTTTGTGCTACATTTCTAGTTATGTATCAATTTCTTTTAATTATTCATAGAAGAAATGTGGTAATTTTTTCTTATCACTTCGGCATGTTCCTTTTTGCGAAAAGTTATAAAGAGTTAGGGAAATATATCCCCCTTGCTTGTTCTATTTTCAATTCATTTTTCATAAAAGTGTAGTAAGACAAATTTTCGTATTAACATACGAAAGTGGTGGCAATGACATCTAAGAACAAGGGGGCATTATAAGTGATTTATAGGCTATTAGCTTTAAATATTGATGGCACACTTTTGCAGTCAAACGGAAGGTTACATAAGTCCACTAAAGAAGCTGTTGATTACGTGAGAGAAAAGGGTATTTACGTTACATTGGTGACTTCAAGAAGCTTTCCATCCGCAAAAAAAGTGGCTAAAGCATTAAAAATAGATTCTGTTCTCATCACCCATCGCGGAGGATATGTGGCGAAGGAACTTGAAAAGCCTGTTTTAGAAAGAAGAATTTCAGAGGACATTGCGTTTGAAATTGTTAGGCTTTTGGAAGGCTTCCAGTGTCAAATTAGACTTGTTCATGAAAAATATTCCCTTGCCAATAAACTGAAAATAAATAACAATCTCCTAGCAAAGACGGTTGTAAATTCTGGGGACCCGCTTTATTATCCACATCAGTTTGTTGATTCCATCAGTGATACAATTATGGATGAACCGATCTCGCCGCCAAAAATAGAAGTATATTTCGAACAAAAAAATGACCTTGAAGATGCAAAGAAAGCAATTGAAGGAATGTTTTCTGAGGTTGATCTGTTGCGGTTAACAGATTATAGAATGGAAATTGTCCCACGAGGTGTTTCCAAGCTCACTGGTCTTCTCTTTTTAGCTCAACAGTTGGGCATTAAACGAAGCGAGATCGTTGCGATTGGCGATGCCATTGATGATTTAGAAATGATCGAAGCAGTTGGACTTGGTGTTGCGATGGGGAATGCACCAATCGAAGTAAAAAAAGCAGCAGATTGGATTACCCGCTCGAATAATCAACAGGGAGTAGGTTATATGGTGAAGGAGCATTTTCGTAAACAACAGCCGATCGAGTTTTTGAGAAAAATGAATATTATTCGTTAAGATAGTAAAAAGGATTGCCATTTGTGCAATCCTTTTTTGGGGAATAGAGAGCTACTGCCAATTGACCTCGATTGTTCTATTCTGTACACTAGAAGTAATTTTGTCTTTATTGAAAGAGCAAGGAGAGATACTGTTGTATATTCATATAAATGGCTTAAAAGATGAACGATTTATCAGACCGCTCCAATTAATTGCAAACCTGTTTTTTGAAGAGACCTCGATTTCTCTCGAAGAAGAAATAGGTAAGGCTAATATAAAGATTGATTTTGAGCTACAGATTGGAGAAAGAGTAGAGGTTCAAGCTGTATTACAACAAAATGATCAAAGCTACCAAGCTTTTTATGAAAAAGATCTTTCTGATGATCTTTCAGAAAAAGAGCAATTTAAAGTGATCAAAAATGCCGTGGCCCACGTGTATTTATCCGTCCTACAGGACTGTACAAAAATGGTGCAAAAGTGGGGAATCTTAACGGGAATAAGACCGACTAAGCTATTGCATAAATCGCTTCAACAAGGATTGACGAAAGAAGTAGCTCATCAAAAGTTAAAGTCTGAGTACTTAATCACCGATGAAAAAATTGCCTTGATGCAGGCCATTGTCGATCGTCAATTATCCGTTGTACCAGATCTTTATGAATTGGAGAAGGAAGTAAGTATTTATATCGGTATTCCTTTTTGTCCAACGAAATGTGCCTACTGCACTTTCCCGGCTTATGCGATAAACGGAAGACAAGGTTCAGTCAATTCTTTTCTAGGTGGTCTCCATTTTGAAATGAGAAAGATCGGCGAATGGCTCAAGGAAAATAACGTGAACATTACGACCGTTTATTATGGTGGAGGGACTCCAACGAGTATTACTGCAGAAGAAATGGATATGCTCTATGAGGAAATGCACACATCCTTTCCCGACGTGGAAAATATTCGTGAAATCACTGTAGAGGCAGGAAGACCAGACACAATCACCCCGGAAAAGTTAGCTGTATTAAAAAAATGGAAAATTGATCGGATTAGTGTTAATCCTCAATCGTACACACAAGAGACGTTAAAAGCGATCGGTCGCCACCATACAGTAGATGAAACGATCAATAAATTTCACCTCGCACGGCAAATGGGAATGAACAATATTAATATGGATTTAATCATTGGTTTGCCTGGTGAGGGAGTGGCGGAATTTCAACATTCCCTTGATGAAACAGCAAAGCTTATGCCTGAGTCGTTAACCATTCATACGTTATCCTTCAAACGTGCTTCGGAAATGACAAGAAATAAATCTCGATACAAAGTGGCAAGCAGAGAAGAGATTGTCGAGATGATGGATTTAGGAGAGAAGTGGACGAAGGAACATGGATATGCTCCATACTATCTATACAGACAGAAGAATATTTTAGGGAATCTGGAAAATGTCGGTTACTCTCTTCCCAATCAAGAAAGCATTTATAACATCATGATTATGGAAGAACAGCAAACCATCATCGGCCTCGGCTGTGGAGCGGCTAGTAAATTTATTGACCAAGATGGAAAGATCAATCATTTTGCCAACCCCAAAGATCCAAAAACCTATAACGAAAGCTTTGAAGAATACACGAACAAAAAAATCGCTATCTTAAACGAGATTTTTAACAAAAATGTGTTAACGAATTAAATTGCTAAACTGCCGACAAGCTCGAAGGGGAATGTCGGCAGTTTGTTTTTAAAGAAACTTAAGTGCTCTTATTATAGATAAAGAGTTCATCAACTTTAACGCCTAGAATATCTGCTAATCGAAAAGCAAGGTGTAAGGTGGGATCGTACTTATTATTTTCAATTGCATTAATGGTTTGCCTCGATACATCACATAATTTAGCCACTTCTTCTTGGGACAGTTTGAGAGATGTCCTCAATATCCTAATTCGATTGTCCATTTAATTTCCATACTTTCTTCGATAAAATAGTAGAGATACTAAGTAAATGAGTGCTGCACCTGTTAACAATGCAAATGCAGGTTTAGGTTCATAAGGTACAGTGCCCCAAAAAATGGAATAGATATCCCTTCCTGCTTCTATAAGCAACATCATTATAATAACAGTGAAACTAAAAGATTGGGCTTGTGTCTTTATCATTTTTTTTCTCTCATCGCCAACATTCGGTAATGTCACGAATGTAGTAATAATAAGTAACACAGAACCAAGTAAAATTGAAATATAGAAGATTGTTAAGAAATCCATAAATTCAACTCCTCTGAAGTAATAATGTCAAAAACTTTTTACATTTCAATCTTATCATGAAACAGAAAAATGTAAAACATTTTTTACATTTTTCTGTTTCAAAGTTAAAAAAGAAGCCATTCATAAAAGAAAAAGCTAAGTTTAGTCTCTGTTGTGGGAGTGGATGCCTGCTTTCTTCGGGGCGGTCCGCCAAGCCAAGAATCTGAGGACTCTAACTCTTCGCTAATTGAAGAGTCAAGCAAGGAAGATGAAATCTGTGTTAGTTCTCCCGCCCTGATTTTCCTGAAAACGGTTTGACTAAAAACTATAAAATCTTTAAACAAAAAAAGGATTTCTTTCTTAAAGAGAGAATCTTTTACAATAGGCTTCATACTTATCTATAAGCAGAAAAAAATGTAAGCGTTTTATTTTTTGGAACTTTGTTTAACGATATTGTTGTTCAAAGGATTTTTGGCTCATTTCTGTCAAACCTTGGTGTCACACGAAATGAGCCAAAACATAAAATCGACATCTAACAAAGCTAATTTTTAAAAGGAGGAAGGTAAAATTGATGATGCAAACACCTTTAACAATGACGCAAATGATTAAGCGAGCAGAAACGTTTTTTCCTAAGAAACAAGTTATTTCACGGACTGCAAAGGGAATTACAAGGTTAACGTACAAAGAGATGGCTGAACGAACGAGAAGGTTAGCTGATAGTCTTCAAAAACTCGGCATGCAAAAGGGCGATAAAATAGGGACGCTTGCTTGGAACACGCATCGTCATTTAGAAGCTTATTTCGCGATACCATGTTGCGGAGCCGTTCTCCACACGATTAACATAAGGTTAGCACCTCATCATATTTCCTACATTATTAATCATGCAGAAGATAAAATCCTACTCATTGATGAAGATATCGTCCCATTAATTGAAAAATGCCAACATGAAATTCCAACGGTAAAAGCTTTTGTTATCATGACAGATGAAGAACAATTACCTGAAACAAGCCTTTCGCCTGTCTACCATTATGAAGAATTGATCGAAAATGGCAGCACTGATTTTGAATATCCAGAAGATATTGAAGAAAATGATCCTGCTGGGATGTGTTACACATCGGCAACGACAGGAAATCCGAAAGGAGTTGTTTATACACACAGAAGTACAGTTTTACACAGTATGGCACTAGGGATGGCCGATAGTGCAGCCATTAGTGAGCGTGATGTGGCGATGGCCATTGTGCCAATGTTTCATGCTAATGCATGGGGACTACCGTTTGCAGGTGTTTGGTTTGGGACTACTTTAGTCATGCCCGGTCCATATTTTACACCAAAAATATTGGCTGAGTTGATTGAACAGGAAAAGGTAACTTTTTCAGCAGGAGTTCCGACCGTTTGGCTCGGTTTACTAAAAGAACTGGAAGAGAAGAAATATGATGTTAGCAGCTTAAGAGCCGTTCTATGTGGTGGTTCTGCTGCCCCTAAATCGGTGATTAGAGCATTTGAGCAGAAATATAATATTCCTTTTATGCACGGATACGGAATGACAGAAACAAGTCCACTTGCCGTTATTTCAACGTTAAAGAGCTATCAAGAGGAACTCCCTTATGAAGAGAGATTAAATATACGTGCGAAACAGGGAATACTTGTGCCTGGACTAGAGATGAAAGTAGTCGGACAGTCTGGAGAAATTGCATGGAATGGTAAGGAAATGGGAGAACTTGCCCTTCGCGGTCCGTGGATTGCATCGGAATATTATCTTGATGAAAGAACAGGTGAAGCATTTTTAGATGGTTGGTTATATACGGGGGATGTGGTTACCGTAGATGAAGAAGGCTTTATTAAAATAGTGGATCGAACAAAGGATTTAATCAAAAGTGGCGGTGAATGGATTTCTTCTGTCGATTTAGAAAACGCTCTGATGGCTCATGATGCTGTATTCGAAGCTGCAGTTGTTGCAGTTCCACATGAGCAATGGCAAGAAAGACCAGTAGCATGTGTTGTGTTAAAAGAAAAGGCAGAAATAACTAAAGAAGAATTAATAGATTTTCTTAAACCACAGTTTGCAAAATGGTGGTTGCCCGACGATGTTTTATTTTTGCAGGAAATTCCTAAAACATCGGTCGGTAAGTTCCTTAAGCGAGCTTTACGAGATAAAGTTCAAGAGGAATTGCAAAAGAATTAAAATGTGCAACTTGTGAAAGCAAATTTGCATTCTACGATTTATGAGATGGTCAGAAGTTTTTTACTCAGTTCTTCGTTCTGACTCGGTGATATGTGGGAAAGTAAGTTTTCTCTTAGTGATCATCGGGTCAGATTAGAAACTTGAAAAAGAATCAGCAGTGTTTCGCCTAAACGATTAATCTGAGAAATATGTGTAAACTGCCTAAGTACATGAAAATCGTAATTCGGGTCATAAAATAGGCTATTTAATCCGCTGCTGACCTCCTTTTACGATTGCCAAAATGAATCGGAAGGCATTTTCGTTTTTGCTCTAATCGAAATAAATAGTAATTTTAAAATATTATAAAAAATACTTATCCTTTCCATCTATTCCCTTTATAATAAAGGTGAAGGAATTATAGGAGGGGGAATGGTTATGACAACTGAGTTTCTAACGAATACGTTGAATGTCGAAGTGACTGGGAGAGTAGCCACGATTCAATTTAATCGTCCTGAAAGCTTGAATTCAATAAACATTGAAATGATTAAGGAATTAGCAAGTAATTTAAAGGAGATTAGTAACTCTGATGTAATTGATATTGTTGTTTTCACTGGAAATGAACGGGCATTTTCCTCTGGAGGAGACATTAAAACGATGCTCAATCAGGAAGTGAATGAAAACGATTTCTCTTCCGTGATGGATAATATTAGTGAATTGGTGGTTACAATTAATAGTCTGCCAATGCTAACAATTAGTGCAATTTCGGGGGCTGCTGCTGGGCTGGGGCTTAGTCTTGCGCTGGCAACAGATTACATAATTGCTGATGAAAACAGTAAGCTTGCCATGAATTTCATTGGGATCGGCCTTATCCCCGATGGAGGAGCGCATTTTTTCTTAGAAAAAAGAATGGGGGAAAATAAGGCGAAACAGTTAATTTGGGAAGGTAAAACATTATCCGCCGAAGAGGCGCATAAATTGAATCTTGTACATGAAGTTGCAGCGGATTATAAAGAAGCGCTTGAGGCCAAAATAGAGGATTGGTTAAATAAACCGATAAAAGCAATGATCAAGACAAAAAAAATTCTTGCTGAAAAAAATCGTCCACAACTTCTGAAGATCTTGGAGTTAGAGAAAAATGGGCAGTACGCGATGCGACAAACAAAGGACCATCAAGAAGGGATCGCTGCCTTTCTTGAAAAAAGAAAACCGAAGTTCACTGGTAAATAAAAATCTGGAATGAAATGAAGCGTAAAACGTTCATTTCATTCCAGATTTTTTTCTTTCGGCTTGGTTATGTCGATGTTAATTTTAGCTTTTTTCAGAAGCGTCTCTATGAGTCCATCAATTTCAGCTTTTCTTACCTTTTGTAAATTAAGAGGGGGACTGACACGATAGGTTGAAAAGTTCTTTATCGTTTGGCTAGCAACGAATAGGTAAGTAGAAGCCTTTCATTAGGCGGCGCATGATCATTATACGAAAAGATGGTCTATGCTTTTTAGGCGGCAAACCGAGATAAAATCAATCATACGCTGGTTAACTGTTGAAATACTGTTCCAATTTGTAGGCGGCTATTGCCAATTGGAGGGTCAATCTCGCATCAGCGGAATTTAAATCGGAACCGCTGCGACTTTCAATTTGCCTGAGGCGATATTTTAATGTATGACGATGGATGAAAAGCTCTGCTGCAGTTGCTTGTATATTAAGATTGTGTTTGAAATAAAGCTCAAGAGTATGGATGTAATCAATCCCATGCTTACTCCCTTCTAGTAATTTGCCTATTTGTTCCTCGTAAAATTCCGCCAAGCTTATCCCTAATTCCTTCATCTGTACTAATAAATGGAAGGTTGCTAAGTCGTTGTAATGAATAATTTCTTTTTTTACTAATAAAAGATTGGATAAATCCACTGCATATTTTGCCTCGTTGGCACTGTCACTTAATTGATTAACATTTTTATATGCGCTTCCTACTCCAATGGTAATGGGGATCCCCTGGTTTCGCTGCTGCCAATGATGCAATAGATTTTTGGCGAGGCTAATACTGTCTTCAGTAGCATTTCCTTCCTTCTTATCAACCTTGACCTCTGTAAGGATAATCAGCCCATCTAACCTCGTTCTCAACATAAATTGTCTATTTGACCTGTCCATGTAGGTAAGGACATGATTATACAGCTGTTCAGCATGTTGCTTAAAAATTTCGTTTTCTTCATATTTCTCCAGTTTAATTTGCAGGACTGCATGATAGAGAGAGAGATCGTATCCAAGCTTTTTCCCCCTCTCGATAATTAGTGACGTCGATTGGAAGCTGCCATTAATGATCTCTTCCAGAAATTCTCCCTGTAATCGAATTTGCGTTTGTTTCACAGCTTCTTCTTTTAAAAATTCAATTGCATAAACAGTCGCTGCATGTTCAATTGTTGTAATATAAACGTCTTGCCATTTTTCGATTTCAGTAATAGCAATTAATGTGCCATGATAGTGCTCATTGGCAATAATCGGATGTACATATATTTTCAAAATTTCCCACTCTAGTTCCGACGGCTGTCTTTGACTGCGGCACTTCTTTACTAAGGGAGCGAAAGGAATGGAGCGATTGTTGATGAAGAGCGCATTATCGCTATAAAGTAAAGAATGATGCTTGTAGGCATAATACGCAAATTCATCGAATTCGTTTAAAACGAAAATGGAAGAATTGATTAAATCGGCTAATGTTGTTGAAATCTTATTTTCTTGTTCATTTTTTAAGACAAGATTTGTTAATTGTTTATGGGTTTCTAACGAAAAGGATGTGACCTCCATTTGCTTATTTAAAATTTGCTGCAAAATACTTTTCGTGATGGAAGAAAAATTAATATGGGTTGGAAGTTCGATTAGTGGCAATTGGTATTGATTAGCGATGTCAATAAAAGTTTGAGGAATGTCTCGTAAATAAAAGCCGCTGTAGATGGCGACCCCTGAAAGCTGTTTCATCGCTAGCAATCTTTGAAAATTTGCACTGTCATCGTTTAAACCATAGCCGGTTGTAATGAGAAATTCGCCCTCTTGGAAGCGGTTAATATCCTCAATGATTTCAACAATGGTGACCCATTTTATTTGGTTATCGATTCCCCCTGCTCCGCCGCG
This sequence comes from Bacillus methanolicus, assembly GCF_008764295.1. GTDB lineage: Bacteria > Bacillota > Bacilli > Bacillales > Cytobacillaceae > Robertmurraya > Robertmurraya methanolica_A. The sequence continues at coordinate 49,493 of NZ_VTQX01000018.1, forward strand.
TATTTTCGCTTCTTTCATTACTGGAAGAGTAAGGGCTTCCTGAACACTTATACTCAATATAAATCCCACCAATCCAACTTTTCATTGATATCCTTATACACATTGTATAATAAAAAGCCACTATTTTTCATTGGTTTGACGTATATCAATTGTGTATTTCTTGAAATAAGATGTAATTATCAGAAAAAAACAATAATTTTAAATATCTTCAGAGGAGGCGAATTCAATGAGCGAACAATCATTTCTAATCAAGCCTTTATTCGGTGGTCACTATCCTACTGCCAAGTATGGAAAGGGGATTTATATTTATGATGACACGAATAAGCAATATATTGACGGTTCTTCTGGAGCAGTAACAGCAAGCATAGGTCATGCTGTCCCTGAAATTATCGAAGCAATGATCAAGCAAGCTCAAAAAATCTCATTTGTGTACCGCTCACAATTCACAACTGAAGAAGCGGAAAGATTGGCGGCTAAATTAAGCAGGATTGATTTTATTAAAGCTGGCGACTACAGTTCCTTCTTTGTAAATAGTGGCTCTGAAGCAACAGAAACGGCAATGAAAATTGCAATTCAATATTGGCAGGAACAGGGAAAGACAACAAAAAATAAAGTGATTTCAAGATGGACTAGTTATCACGGAATTACGATTGGTTCATTATCCTTATCAGGACATTCAGAACGGCGTAGAAGGTTTGTTTCATTATTGGATGATTTGCCAACGATTTCAGCGCCTTATTGCTATCGTTGTCCATTTCATGCAACTTATCCAAGCTGTCAATTACAATGTGCATCAGAGCTTGAGAGCGCAATTCAACGAATCGGTGCAGAGCATATTGCCGCGTTTATAGCTGAACCAATTATCGGTGCAGCCGGAGCAGTGATTGTACCACCAGAGGGATATTATGAGCGCATTAAAGAAATTTGCGAACAGCATAGCATTTTATTTATAGCCGATGAAGTGATGACTGGAATAGGTCGTACTGGAAAAATGCTGGCGATGGAACATTGGGGAGTAAGACCGGATATCATTACACTTGGAAAAGGGATCAGTGCTGGCTATACACCAATCGCTGCTACCCTTGTAAGTGAAAAAGTGCTTGCTCCAATTCGCCAAGGGTCAAAGGTGATTATGAGTGGACACACATACAGTGCAAACCCTCAATCTGCTGCTGTATCGTTAGCGGTTCTGGAGTATATTGAACAGCATCAACTAGTAGCAAAGGCAGAAGAGAATGGACAATATCTCTTAAGTGAATTGCAAAAATTGGCTCAGCAAATTCCCATCATCGGGGATGTAAGGGGGAAAGGGCTTCTTGTTGGAGTGGAATTTGTGGCGAATTACTTTAGCAAGTTCCCGTTTCGCAAAGATCTTGATGTAACTAATTCAGTTGTTGCATTGGCGAGGGATAAGGGACTATTAATCTATCCAGCTTCGGCAGGAGTAGAAGGAGGCGATGGAGACGCAGTCATTATTTCTCCGCCCTTGACTATAAATAAACAAGAGATTGATCAATTATTAAAGATTTTTAAAGAGACACTTCTCGATATTCAAAATGGAGTCATGGTCGATGACAGTTATGATTCGATAAGTTAAGAGAATGGAGGTGCGGTATGGAAGCGAAAATGGAGATGCAGTCTAAGGTGACCACGTTAGAAAATGCATTATCTTTCATTAATGACGGTTGCGTATTAATGTTTGGCGGCTTTGGCGGTGTTGGCAATCCCCCCACCTTAATTAAGGGGATTTTGCAAAAAGGAACAAAGAGCTTGACCTTGATTGGAAATGATGCGGGTTTTCCGGAGATTGGTATCGGGAAAATTGTGAGTGCTGAGAGAGTAAGCAAACTAATTACTACGCATATTGGTTCAAATCCGATAGCAGGGAAATTAATGGTTGAGGGTAAGATGGAGGTTGAGTTTTGCCCACAAGGAATTTTAGCTGAAAGAATCCGAGCAGGTGGAGCGGGACTTGGAGGTGTTCTTTCTGATATTGGAATCGGGAGCATGATTGAGGTTGGAAAGCAAAAGGTGGAAATGGGTGGGAAAACATACTTGATTGAGCCAGCTTTATATGCAGATGTGGCGATCGTTCATGCTAAAAAGGCAGATTATTTTGGGAATCTCATTTATGACAAGAGTGCAAGAAATACAAATCCATTAGTTGCAACAGCAGGAAAGATAACGATTGTTGAAGCTGAGGAAATTGTAGCTCCTGGTATGCTTGACCCAGAATCGATTATTACGCCAGGAATCTATGTCGATATGATTGTCGAAAGCGAGGGGGTTGATTGGAAGTGGGCATGGGAATAGAGGTGCGCAATCGAATGGCTAGTCGGGCAGCAAAGGAAATAAAAGCCGGGATGGTCGTGAATTTAGGAATTGGAATTCCTTCTCTTGTCCCGAATTTTCTTGCTCCTGAGACGGAAGTGTTATTTCATGCAGAGAACGGCGTCCTTGGTATGGGTCCTTCTCCGTCAAATGGAGAGGAGGATGCGATGCTATGCAATGCTGGGGGATTTCCGGTCACCGTTATTCCTGGTGCCTCCTATTTTGACAGTGCTACGGCTTTTGCCATGATCCGTGGAGGTTATTTGGATATGACGATACTAGGAGGACTGGAAGTTAGTGAAAAAGGTGATTTAGCCAATTGGGTCATTCCGGGAAAAAGGATTCCAGGAATCGGCGGAGGGATGGAGTTAGCGGAGAAGGCGAAAAAAGTCATCGTGTTAATGAGCCATGTTAATAAGCATGGGGAACCTAAAATTTTACAGGAATGTACTTTACCTTTAACTGCAAGAGGATGTGTAGATTTAATTATTACTGATATGGCAGTAATTGAAGTAAGTGAGAAGGGATTACTGTTAAAGGAAGTGATGGAACCTTTTACTGAGAAGGATGTAAGGGAGATGACCGGTGCCAAATTATTGGTTAGAGAGGGGGGCAAAAAGTGAGTACTGCAATTAAAGAGCAGCTTAAGCAATGGTTGACAGAAAATCAAGAACGAGGCATTAAGCTATTGCAACAATTCGTGCAAGCAAAAAGTACACAAGGAAATGAAAAAGGTGTACAACAATTAGTGAGAGAAGAGCTTCAACGGATGGGACTTGAGGTAGATGTGTGGGAGCCTGATGGCAGACGATTAGCGGAGCATCCTTTTTTTGCATCACCAAGAAGGGAATTTTCGGGAAGTCCAAATGTGGTTGGTGTGCTAAAAGGAACTGGGGGTGGCCGTTCTATTATTTTGAACGGGCATGTGGATGTAGTGCCAGAAGGGGATTTGCAAAAGTGGGAAGATGACCCATACAGCGGGAAAATAGTTGATGGAAAAATATATGGGCGCGGTACGACGGATATGAAAGGGGGCAATGTCTCACTTCTCTTAGCTTTGCAAGCAATTCAAGCATTAGGTATTCGATTAAAAGGAGATATCCTATTTGAAAGTGTGATTGAGGAAGAAAGTGGTGGAGCAGGGACGCTTGCGGCGATTTTAAGAGGGTATCGAGCGGATGCAGCACTTATTCCTGAGCCGACCAATTTAAAGATATTTCCGAAACAGCAAGGATCGATGTGGTTCCGCATTAATGTGAAAGGACAGTCCGCTCATGGAGGTACCCGCTATGAAGGCGTGAGTGCAATTGAAAAGAGCATGTCTGTTATGAACCATATTTTACAATTAGAAAAAATTCGTAATGAGCGGGTGCAGGACCCACTTTACAATCAGATTCCCATTCCTTTCCCCATTAATATTGGTAAAATTTCTGGTGGCGATTGGCCATCATCGGTGGCTGATTTCGTTCAAATTGAAGGACGGATCGGCGTATCTCCCGATGAAACGATGGATGAAGCAAAAGAGGAAATGGAAAAATGGATCGGGCGACTAAAAGAGATCGATCCTTGGTTTGAACAATCTCCTCCTCAATTAGAATGGTTTGGAGCTAGATGGCTACCAGGTGCAATTGAGCAGGAACACAAGCTGATGAAAATTCTAGTCGAAAAATTTCAAGAGGCGTTAGACGAAGAGCCGGTTATTGAAGCCTCTCCTTGGGGAACTGATGGTGGACTGTTAACTGCCATTGGCGACACACCGACGATCGTTTTCGGTCCTGGTGTGACAGAATTGGCTCATCACTCTGATGAGTATATCGAAATAGAGAAAATATTTATCGCAGCGGAGATCATTGCTTTAACCTTACTCGAATGGTGTGAAATAGACAATGCTAACTTAATTGAAAACTAGATAAGGAGGCTGCTGTAATGACAATGAAAACAGAGTCGATTAACCTCATTACTGAAATTCCTGGACCAAAAGCGGCAGAGCTGTTAAAAAGAAGAGAGCAACATGTCCCAAGAGGACCATTTAATACCGTCCATTCCTTTATTGAAAAAGGTAAAGGTGCTTTAGTTACCGATGTCGATGGAAATACATTTATTGATTTTGCAGGGGCAATCGGATCTTTAAATGCTGGGCATTGTCCACCAGCAGTAGTTGAGGCGGTGAAAGCACAATTGGAAAAATATTTACATCCTTGTTTTCATGTGATGATGTATGAACCATATATAGAGTTGGCAGAGAAATTAAATCGAATTACGCCAGGTACTCATAATAAAAAAACTTTTTTTCTAAGCAGTGGTGCGGAAGCGGTTGAAAACGCCATCAAAATTGCGCGGAAATATACAGGCAGAAGAGCGATTATCTCTTTTGAACGGGGGTTTCACGGTAGAACATATATGGCAATGTCTCTAACCAGTAAAGTGAAGCCATACAAAAATGGCTTCGGTCCCTTTGTCCCAGATACGTATAAAATGCCGTACCCTTATTATTATCGTGCGCCTGAAGGGATGACGAGGGAAGATGTTGATGAACAGATAATTAAACAATTTCACACCTTTTTCTTGAGTGAAGTGCCGGCTGAAGACGTTGCTGCTGTAATTATGGAGCCGGTTCAAGGAGAAGGGGGATTTATTGTTCCTTCTAAATCCTTTGTCCAAAAAATAAAGAAAATATGTGAAGAGAACGGAATACTTTTTATTGCAGATGAGGTTCAAACAGGTTTTGCAAGAACAGGGAAAATGTTTGCGATGGAGCATTTTGAAGTCATTCCTGATTTAATGACGATGTCAAAATCGATTGCCGCTGGACTCCCACTTAGTGCTGTCACAGGAAGAGCGGAGATAATGGATGCACCTTCAAGCGGTGAAATTGGTGGAACATATGGAGGGAGTCCTTTAGGTTGTGTCGCCGCGTTAGAGGTGATAAAAATGATTGAAAAGGAAAATCTTACAGAGCGTGCAAACAAAATAGGGGAGTCGCTCGTTCATTTTTTCAAGCAGCTTCAAGAGGACATTGCCTTTATTGGTGAAGTACGCACACTAGGTGCAATGACAGCGATTGAGATTGTGAAGAACAGAACTGAAAAAGAGCCGGATAAGGAGTTAACAATGCAGATTCTTCAGGAGGCCCATCGCCGTGGTTTAATTTTAATGAGCGCAGGGTTATATGGCAATATTATTCGCATTTTAAGCCCATTAGTGATTACAGATGCTCAACTTGATGAAGGCTTAGCTGTGTTAAAAGAAGTGATGTTTCATTTAAAACAAACCGGAATGAAGCATTCATAATGCTCTAGGCTCTAACTCGATGAATGTTGAAGAAGGTGAACCTTTCTTCTAAATCATTGACTTAGAGCTATTTTTCAGTAAAATAGGAGAAATATTCAAAAAAATGAAGCTGTCATTGCTGCGTGTGCAACATTTGTGAAAAACGAGTTGTGGACGGATATGATGTTTGAGCATGAAAAGTCGCATAGACGTATGGACTTATGTATAATGACCATGTAGCAATATTAGTTTTAGTTCATCAGATTGGGATGAAATCATATTCAAATTACGTTGTATTATGCTCCTATGTTGATTTTCATTAACAATATGGTACAACAAGGCCTAAAAATTATAACGGAGAGTAAAATGATGGATCATAACCTATTTGAACAGATCGCAACCAAATATGATACAAAAGATAGAATAGAATTAGCGAAAGTAATAGCAACTGAGGTAAGAACTGAATTGCAAGATAGTCAGTCAAAAACTTTAATGGATTATGGCAGTGGCACAGGTCTAGTTAGCTTGGAATTATGTGATGTAGTACAATCCATATTACTAGTAGACTCAGCAAAACAAATGTTGGAGCTTGCGAAAGCGAAAATCTCCCGTAAAGCAATCACCAATGCACAAGTGCTTTATTCTGATTTTACTAAAGCTGCATCTGAACATAAGGTAGATATTGTTTTAATGTCATTAGTACTCCTCCATATCCCAGATACGAAAAAAATCCTTCAGCAGTTATTCCATATTTTAAATGAGGGCGGTAAGTTAATCATTGTTGATTTTGACAAAAACGAAAATGTATTTCATCCGAAAGTGCATAATGGATTTGTTCACGAAGAGCTGAAAGAAATTTTGGCTGAAGTTGGATTTAAAGGTACTAAGTTTAGAACATTCCACCATGGGAAAAGTATCTTTATGAATCAAGATGCCTCAATGTTTATCTCCAGTAGCTTAAAGTGAATTTTTTTGTTTACGAACGGGAGGCCCACCAGATTCTTTTTATAGGCTCAGGTGGGCCAGTTGAGTATCAGTGGTTCTTTTTTACCTTTACGTTGCGATAGGCTACATATGAAATAATAGTAGCTGGCCAGTTGGTGAGGTGCAACGATGTGTTTTATCAAGTGCTCCTATTTCATTTAAGCGTTTTTCCCCTATTTGCTTCGCTTCATCATCGTTGTTCGCTTCAAATGCTTCGTCCAGAATTTTCTCTCCATTCGATTCAAATGCAGTTAGTTTATAGATTTTCATCGAAAAGATTCCCCTTTATTTAGTAAATTTAATGGCGTCGTAGAGCGCTTACATCATGTTTCAATGATAATTTTTACATAATCATTTAAATTTTGCAAAAAAAATTCATTGTTTGTCGTTATTGATTTTTGACTGCACTTCGTGTAGAAATCAAAGGTTTTACATGAAATGGGCAAAAACCATTTTATCAATAATTTTGTTTAATAAAGCCTTGTAAAAAGAAAAATTAAGAGAAAATGAACCTTTTTTCTATTTATTTCGTATACACTAAGTAAGAAGAGGAGGATGCAATATGGTTCTAAAGTTAGAAGATGTATCAAAACGCTTTGGTAATTTTACCGCGGTCGATAATCTATCAATTGCTATACCTGAAAAGGAAATGTTTGGTTTTTTGGGTGCGAATGGTGCTGGGAAGACGACAACCTTCAGAATGATATTAGGCCTTTTAGATGCTACTGAGGGAAAAGTTACTTGGAATGGACAGCCAATTACATATGAGACAAGTCCTGTTATTGGATATCTTCCAGAAGAGAGAGGGCTATATCCGAAATTAAAGGTAAAGGATCAATTGGTGTATTTAGCACGACTAAGAGGGATGAAAAAAGAGGAAGCATTGGAAGAGTTAAAAAAGTGGCTTGATCGTTTTAAAGTGCCTGAGTATTTAGATAAACGGGTCGAAGAGCTTTCAAAAGGAAATCAACAAAAAATTCAATTTATTGCTGCTGTTTTACATAAACCAAAGCTGCTTATTCTTGATGAACCTTTCAGTGGACTTGACCCAGTAAATGTGGAGCAGTTAAAAGAAGCTGTTTTAGAAATTAAGGAGAATGGTACAACGATCGTCTTCTCCAGCCATCGAATGGAACATGTAGAAGAGATGTGTGAGCATTTATGTATCATGCATAGAGGGCGTCCAGTTGTTCATGGCTCATTAAAGGAAATTAAAAGAGCTTTTGGAAAAAAGAATTTAATCATTCATGCTGATTTTGATTTATCTTCTTTTGAGAGCTACCCTGGTGTGACAAAAATGAAACGAACACCAGAAGGGGTACATTTGCAAATTGAAGGGGAAAATGTTGCAGAGAGAATCTTAAATGAAATTGTTGGAAAAGGGTTTGTTCGAAGATTTGTGCTTGAGGAGCCTTCTTTGAATGATATTTTTATCGAGAAGGTAGGTGCTTCCTATGAATAATTTCTGGATTATTTTATCACATACGTATATGAGTAAGGTAAAAACAAAGTCATTTGTGGTGACGACTATTTTGACATTGGCAATCGTTATCGGTCTCTCCAATATGACGAATATCATTGACTTTTTTAATAAAGATAGCTCAGAAAAAATTGCTGTGATTGATGAAACGAGAGAGCTTTTGTCACCACTTCAAGAACAATTAAAGTTAACGGACAGTGAACTGATTTTAGAAAATTATGAGGCAGGCGCTGTAGAAGCTGAAAAAGCGGTGGAAGACGGTGAATATAGTGGATTGTTAATTTTGGAAGTGGATGAAACGAATTTACCAACAGCAACCTATAAAACAATGAGTATTTCTGATACAAATTCATTTGCCGCTATTCAATCCGGATTGCAGCAAATCAAAACACAAATGGCAGCAAATCAAATTAATTTAACACAGGAACAACTTGCTGCTCTTTATGAACCGGTTTCGGTTGAAAGGGTTGCTTTAGCGGAAAATGCAAAAACTGAAGAAGAGCTTAGTCAGGCAAGAGGACTTGTTTATGTGTTATTATTTGTGATTTACTTTGCTGTTATTATGTATGCAAATATGATTGCTATGGAAGTTGCGACTGAAAAATCTTCGCGTGTGATGGAGATTTTAATTTCAAGCGTCTCTCCAATTAAGCAAATGTTTGCGAAAATATTAGGAATTGGACTTTTAAGTTTAACGCAGCTAATCCTGTTGCTAGGGGTTGGGTATTTTTCAATAAAGCAAAATCTTGATTCGATGGAAGGCGGATTTTTCAGCGTATTTGGATTTGGTGCTGTTTCTGTTGCAACGATCGTGTATGCTGTCATATTCTTTATTCTAGGCTATTTCCTCTATGCAACTTTAGCCGCGTTTTTAGGCTCGCTTGTTAGCAGAATAGAGGATGTCCAACAAATGATTACGCCCATGACATTGTTGGTCGTTGCTGGCTTTATGCTCGCCATGTTTGGGCTTGGGAATCCTGATGCCCCATTTGTTGCAGTTACTTCGTACATTCCGTTCTTTACGCCAATGTTAATGTTTATGCGTGTCGGAATGCTATCCTTACCAACTTGGGAACCAATTCTTGGGATTGCCATCTTACTTGTTTCGATTATTCTACTTGCGATATTTGGAGCTAGGGTTTACAAAGGAGGAGTACTTATGTACGGTAAAACAAGCTCCTTTAAAGATATTAAGAAGGCTCTTCAGTTAACGAAGTCAGATAAATAATCAATCCTTGAAAAGTTATTTTATGGGAATATATAAGATTACTTGCCTTTTCCAATTTATTCTGTTATGCTTAGTAAGAATTATTTTTGTTCAGAATTTAAGGGAAGAATAATATATTTTCGCCTGGAAGAGCAAGAATAGTAATACATTTGTGCGTTTAATGCACATAGGAGGCAACATACATGGAAAATGGTAAAGTAAAATGGTTTAACGCAGAAAAAGGTTTCGGATTTATCGAGCGTGAAGGTGGAGAAGATGTATTCGTTCATTTCTCAGCTATCCAAGGCGAAGGTTTCAAAACTCTTGAAGAAGGTCAATCAGTAACTTTTGACGTAGAACAAGGTGCTCGTGGACCTCAAGCAGCTAACGTTAACAAAGCTTAATTAATTCGAACTTACAGAGCAGACTCATTTATGGGTCTGCTTTTTTGTCGTTTAAAAAAGAGTATATTCATTATTTTTCATGGCGCCATATCTTTGCCCAAGCAAGCCTATCGCCTCACAAACCTTAACTCCTTGGCACTTGCTCTGTAAATTCTTTACTGTAAAAAGATAGCTGTAAAGGCGTGAAGGAAAATGACATAGATTTTACATGGGAGGATCCATTCGGACATTTATGGCTCATCAGGAGCTTATGCAGTTCTAGAACATATATTCGATTTTGTGGTAAGATATTAGAAAAGCTAATGTGAGGAAGTAAAATGAAGAAAATAAAATTTATCCATGGGGCAGATTTACATATCGATAGTCCGATGCTTGGTTTACAAGCATTGCCGGACGCCATTTTTAAAAGAATTTTGGAGAGTACCTTTCGAGCGGTGGAAAATTTAGTGAATGCGGCCATTTACCACCAAGTTGATTTTGTCATCTTAGCTGGAGATTTATTTGATTTAGAAGACAGAAGTGTGCGGGCCCAAGTGTTCCTTGCTAAACAACTGGAACGATTAGAGAAAGATAAGATTGATGTTTTTATTGTTCACGGTAATCATGATCATTTAGGAGGAAAATGGACGGATATAAGACTACCTGCTAATGTCCATGTCTTTGAAGAGAAAGTGGAGATAAAGAAATTTACTGCTAAAAACGGAACTAAGGTTCATTTATATGGTTTTAGTTATCCAGAAAGGCATGTGTTTGATAGGAAAATTCACAGCTATAAGCGAAAAGCTGGGGCGGATTTTCATATTGGAATTCTCCATGGCAATGTGGAAGGAAGCTCAGGTCATGGAAATTATGCTCCTTTCCAAATAAAAGATTTGCTTGAAAAGGAGTTTCACTATTGGGCATTAGGCCATATCCACCAGAGAACTGTTCTTCATGAGGAGCCGCCTATTATCTATCCAGGGAATACGCAAGGGAGACATGTAAAGGAGCAAGGTGCGAAAGGATGTTATTTAGTTGAGTTGAATGATGCTGCAGCAACATTTGATTTTGTTGAAACGAGCGAGATTATTTGGGATGAAATAGCCATTGACGCTCGCGACATTTCCACCTTTGATCAATTATATCGTCTATGCCTTGAAGAGCTAGAAGGAGTTAGAGTAGAAGGACGTGGCATTTTTATAACTCTAAAAATCAATCATTTGCAAAAGCTTGATTCTGCTCTTTTAGATGAACTATTAGAAATTTTGCAGGAAGAAGAGAAGGATGAACAGTCATTTGTATGGGTTGTTCGAATTATAGCTGAAGAGAAGTTCTCTTGGAATCAAGGAGAGTTGGCGAAGGAATCTGATTTTTATGGAGAACTTTTTCAAACGTTGAAGAGTTTTACAGAAATAGAGGAAGCGATAGCACCGCTCTATAAGCATCCTAGTGCGAGAAAATATTTGTCGCCACTTTCTGAGAGCGATGTACAGGAAATAACGACAGACGCTGAGGCGTTATTAATGAAGAAGCTACTTAAGCAGTAGGGGGTGAGATGTTTGAAAATAAGGGAACTCCATATTTACGGTTATGGCAAATTGGAAAATGTAAGCATTAAAAATTTTCAAGATCTGAATGTTTTTTACGGGGAAAACGAAGCGGGAAAATCAACGATTATGTCATTTATTCATAGCATTCTCTTCGGTTTTCCTACAAAGCAGCAAAATGAACTGCGCTATGAACCGAAGCAAGGTGCGAAATATGGTGGCCAGCTTGTGCTGGAGTTGAAAGAAGGCAAGGCTACAATCGAACGTGTGAAGGGAAAAGCAGTCGGTGATGTCACTGTTCTATTGTCAGACGGCAGAAGCGGTGGCGAAGAATTGCTTAATGAGCTTTTATGGCGGATCGATAAAGGATTATATCAGTCAATCTTTTCATTTAATATACATGGTTTGCAAAATGTGCATCAACTGAAAGGGGAGGATTTAGGAAGGTTTTTATTCTCTACCGGAACAGTTGGCACAGAGCGATTGTTAATAGCTGAGACTGAATTACTGAAAGAAATAGATAGTCGCTTCAAGCCAAATGGGAAGAAGCCTGTCATTAATGAAAAGTTAAAGGAGATAAACGGTGTTCATAAAGAGCTAAAACGGGTAGAGCAAAAAAATGAACAATACGGGGAGTTTCTAAAGCAAAAAAGTCAAATCGAGGAAACCATTCAATTGAAACAGAAAGAAATGTACAGGCTGCAGAAGAAGTTGCAGCAATTGGAAGAATGGGAAAAGCTGTTGCCAATTGTAAAAGAAAAACGATTGCTCCAGAGCCAATTACACCAGTTTGAGGACGTTTCTTTTCCGATAGACGGACTGACTCGGCTTGACCAGCTACAGCAGCTATTAAAGCCGTTAGAAGGACAAATGAAGTCTTTGAATGAGCGCAATAAGAAAATGGAAGAAGAATTAAGACTTCATGAACCAAACGAGCAGTTAATTGAGGCAGAAACTGAGATACAACAAATTGTTGAACAGCTCACCCTTTATCAACAGATGAAAGAGGAGATTGAGCAGTGGCGAATAAAACGTGAGCAACTGGTTGAGAAAATCGAAGATATAGAGAGTATGCTCCATTTATCAATGGATGAAGACAGGTTGAATCATGTAAACACGAGTATTTTCATGAAGGATAAAGCGGCCCATGCTGAGAAAAAACAAATTCGACTGCAAGAGCAAAAGCTTGAGCTTGATCAACAATTTGTAAAGGAACAAGAGGAATTAGAAAGACTGGAACGTCAAATTGAGCTGCTTCAAGAGGAATTACTGCCTGACGCTGTTCGAGAGGAGAACGAAAATAGACTGCAGCGTTGCAAGCGGAAGGACTTAATAGAAAGGGAACTACATAGTATTGGTGATAAAATTCATCTTCTTAAAATGAATATTCAAAAAGAGAAGGAGCAGCTTCGCTCCAATCAAGTCCAAACGTTTTTTTTGGCGGGGCTTTTTGTCATATTGACGATTTGGGGACTCTTTCAGGAACAATGGGCTCTTATTGTTATTGGTGTACTCGGGATAAGTTTTTCTGGGTACACGCTGCTTGTAAGGAAGAAAGCTCGGCAGAAAGAGTATGAAGTTGAACTACAACGTTTAAAAGAAGAAGAAGTTTCTCTAAGAACAGAAATGAATGATTATTCTGGTGCAGATATTTCTTTTATAACGGAGCAATTAGAGCGAGATCAAGCTGTAAGAGAACAATTAACCGTTATGCAAATTAAATGGGAACAGCAGAATAATCAATATGAAAAAATACTTCATGCTTTTGAAACTTGGGAGCATGAAATGAAACAACATGAAGGGCTTTTACTTCAGCTTGGTCGAGAACTTTGCTTACCGAAGGAATTGGCTTTAGAGCATATTCATGAAGCGTTTCTGTTAATTTCAAAGCTAAAGGAATTAAAAAGGGAAAACCGCAATCTTGATTCGCAATTGCTGAAAAAAGAAGCGGATGTGAAACGTTTTGAGGAAAGAATAGAGAGGATATGGGCAAGGTTTTTCGCTCCGTCTTCAAGCTCGCTCAGCGATAAAATTTTTATATTAAGGGAACAGTTAAAAAAGGAATTTGTCAACAAACAAAAGTATGAATCGTTGATGGAGAAGGAGGCAGAATTAACGGAACAGCTAGAACATCTAACTAGAGAGTTTGAGCATCTTGAGCAGGAAAAGAAAGCCTTATTTGCGATGGCACAAGTTGATTCAGAAGAAGCATACCGCCTAAAAGGCAAGGAATTTGAAAAAAGAGAGCAAGTAGCTGTCAAGATGGAGGAGTTAGCAAGACAACTCAAATTATCTTCTTTAAATATTGATACAATGGAAGGGATAGAACCACAAGTTGAAAGAGAAAAGACGGTTAGCGCATTGCATGCTGTCAAAGATGATATTCAACAGCTCCAGCAATCCTTGGCAGAAGTAAAGCATCAGATTTCCCTGCTAGAGGAGGGAGGGGCATATGGCGAACTGCTTCATAAGTATCGGCAGCTCCAGTCTGAATTGAATGAAGCAGCGAAGGAATGGGCGAAGCGCATGGTTGCAAAAGAAATGTTGCAGAAGACCGTCAATCGTTTTAAAGAAGACCGTCTGCCATCAATGTTAAAAAAGGCAGAACAATATCTCGCATTTTTAACAAATGGCAATTATTTAAGAATCCTTCCCAAGACGGAAGCAAATGGATTTCTGATAGAAAGGGCGGATCATGTTCTTTTTGAAGCGAATGAATTAAGTCAGGCAACGATGGAGCAAATATATTTTTCGTTGCGTTTAGCATTGGCGACAACAATCTATAAAAGATATCCGTTTCCCATTATAATTGACGATAGTTTTGTTAATTTTGACCATGTGCGAACGTCAAATGTAATCGAGTTATTAAAGAGAATAAAAGATAATCAAATTCTTTTGTTCACTTGTCACCAACATTTACTAAGCTATTTTCAAAAAGAGGAAGTTATGAGCATGGACAAGCTTATTAGTAGAAATAGTAGCATTTCTATTTTTTAGACTCCATTTTGTTTGCTTTTCATCAAGGCTAAGGAATTGAATATGAAGTAAAAATTAACGACATAATATAAACCTGCCTTGAATTAAGTAGGTCGTTTTTTACAAACGATCATCCTTCATGCATATGCTATAATAGTTTCATAGAAAGGGGCGTCTGTTCATATGAGTAAGGGTATTCTCCATCATGATATCGGGGAGCAAGTTGAGAAGTTTCTACTTATTAAAAGTTCTGTAAAAGGTACAGCCAGCAACGGAAAACCATTCTTAACTCTCATTTTGCAGGATCAAAGCGGTGAAATAGAAGCAAAGCTATGGGACGCATCTGAAGCGGATGAAAAGAACTATGGTGCGGAGAAGATTGTGAAGGTGTTGGGGGATATCCAGAACTATCGAGGGAGAAATCAATTAAGACTTCGGCAAATTCGTCCCGCAACTCCAACGGATGGTGTTAATCTTTCAGACTTTTTATTAACCGCACCAGTTAGTAAGGAAGAAATGCTAAGCAAAATTACACAATATATCTTCGAAATGAAGAATCCAAATATACAAAGAATTACGAGGCACTTGCTAAAAAAATATCAGGATGATTTTTTAGAGTTTCCAGCAGCAACTAAAAATCATCATGAATTTGTTTCCGGCTTAGCCTATCATGTCGTTAGCATGCTGGACTTAGCCAAGGCAATTGCAGGTTTATATCCAAGTCTTGATAAAGATTTGCTATATGCAGGTGTGTTGCTTCATGATTTAGGCAAGGTAACGGAGCTTTCAGGTCCGATTTCCACAACTTACACAGTTGAAGGGAATTTACTTGGTCATATTAATATTATGGTATCTGAAATTGTCCAAGCGGCAGATGAACTCGGGATTTCTGGTGAAGAAGTAGTTATACTGCAACATTTAGTGTTATCACACCATGGTAAAGCCGAGTGGGGGAGTCCGAAGCCACCATTGATTAAAGAGGCGGAAATTCTCCATTACATTGATAATATCGATGCGAAAATGAACATGCTCGACCGGGCGCTTGAGCGTGTTAAACCAGGAGAGTTTACGGACAGAGTATTTGCCCTGGATAATCGCTCCTTTTACAAGCCTACTTTTCATAAATAAAAAAACGGTAGCCGTATGCATGGCTACCGTTTTTCTGATCGTTTAGAACATAAAATATATATCTACGTCTAGTCCAAATGTAAAAGCTTAACAACTTCAAATTTCTTTCACATCGGTGAGTCATTAAGAAGTGCCATCATATTATCGCTAGGAGATAAGTGGGGGCTCCACGACGTCTCCTTTTAAAATATATTTCCATGGAAAATATATGCTAGGTGAGCATGAAGGATAGTCCCCTTGATAGTCAGTCGAAAGTAGCAACAATCTCTCTTGCTACGCTCATATTTTGAAGACTTGTGCATACAATGGAATCAATAAGGCTTGTACAAATCTATATGCGTGGAGGAAGAAAACATGGATGTGCCTATTTGGGTTTTAGTGATTGTTGGTGGTATTGTCATAAGCGCCTTTATGGCTGTTAAAACAGGCAGAGAAGAAAGAGAAAAGGAAAGAGAATTGATTGAAAAAGAGGGAGAAATTTATATGGAGCGGTTGGAAAAAGAAAAAGAAGAGAAAACGGAGAGCCGTTCATTTGGCTAATGACTAATGATAGCTTAAAAAGAAGGGAGTGTAATATTAACTGTGTAAGTGAGGAATGCGTACGATTCCTTACTCACACAGTTTTTT